>JAHJHG010000009.1 GCA_018823885.1 Patescibacteria group bacterium | reverse complement strand
TAATAAATATATTTTTTTATTAGTTTTTCCAAAAAAACGCCAGTGCAAGAAAAGAAGTAGTGGCACCAAAGCTAAAACTGCAGGCTTCGCCCCAAAATATGAGTAGAAGGCAAGTATAAAAGGAATAATAGAGTATAAAACTTTCTTGCCTTGATATTTAAAAAGTAAATAAATACCCAAAAGAATAAAGAAAAGAGCAAACGGAGCCTCTGTTGTCGCTCGGGAGTAAGCAAATAACCAAGGATTTATCAATCCTACGAAAATAGTAGAAAAAGTCAGAACTATATTTTTTGTCAATTGCCAGACAATTAATGCTAATAACCCCAAGGAGGCTATATTAAGAACAACAAATGGCAATCTTGCCACCTGCAAAGTAAGTTCCGCCCAACCAATGAAAGGTGTTAGTAAAAACGAAGGCAAGCCGCTTAATCCACCTGATGTTTCGTTAGTAAAAATAGACTTCGGAAAGGGAGTTAAAGAAATATCCGTTCCATATTTCCAATACGTTTTTGCGCTAAGAACAACCTCTGCTTCATCATGATTAATTCCCACCGGAAACCTATCAAGCCATAAAAATCGAATACCAATTAATACAATTGATATTAGCAGTAAAAGAATTATAGATTTATCTTGAGAAAAACGCTGAGAAACTTTTTTTAGCATCGGAAATAATAGATGGACCAACCAAAAGATAAATCGTAATAACGTATACTGCAAAACCTAAGCTAATTAGTAAGCCAATAGAGTAAAGATTCACTGGCAAAATCTTTCTTGTTAAAATTAGAACCACTCCCATTAAGGCCGCAGCAAAAGCTGGCCTAAAGATTCCTTCAATCAATGAAAACTTCACATGTCGTCTGACAATATAGATAGCAATTATTGAACTTGACCCTACTAATGCATATCCCAAAGCCGCCCCGTTTACACCATATTTAATTGCCAGAACAGGAATAAATACCCAAGTAAGAACTGTCCACATAATCATTAATTTAAAAGTAGTTTTAATCTTTCCAATGGCGTTGAGCAAATTAGTTAATTGAGTCGTGGCCGCGGCAAAAACTGTATTTATGCTTATCAAGAACAAAGGAATTAGTGCTGGTTCCCATTTATCATATCGCGGGATAATCTCTACCAAAATCGGGGATAAAATAACTAAACCGACGACGCTTGGAAAAACAAGGAAACAAACAAAGAAAATACTCCTAGTCACCGATCTTTTGAGGTGCTCCCTCTCATCCTGCATCCTTGAAAAAGCAGGAAAGGTAACTTTAAGAACATTGTCCATAAAAAGCCTTAAAGGCATATAAGCCCATTTCTGAGCCCAACCTAAGAATCCAATTCCTGCTGTGCCCAATATGCCTCCCAAGAAAACCGTCATTCCATCGTCCTTCATTGTTGCAAGGAAAGTATTTAATTGATAAGGAAGGCCAAAAGTAAGAAGTTTTTTTAAAGACTTTTTGGAAAGAGCAAATCCCGGCATCCAAGGCCTAAGAACATAAATTGCAACTAAGCCTACTATTCCTCTTATAAAAACAGCATAAGTAAAGCTCCTGATACCAAAACCTTTCCACGCCAAAAATACTGCCACAAGGTTGTATGCCAAATTCTCTAATACTTGCGGTATTACCAGTTTTCCAAAATCAAGCTCTCTTTCCAAAAGAACAGATGGAATCGTTTTCAAGGAAGAAAAGAATAGCGAAATTCCCAAAGAATATAGAAGTAGTTTGCCTTCAAAGGAAAGCCCATAAATTTTTGTAAAAAGCGGTGTGGCTAGAAAAAGAACTATAAGAAGAATGAGAACTAGGCCCTGTTGTATAGTAAATGTAGTTTTTAGATCCTTGTCTGTTATTCTTTCCTTTTTCTGAATAAGGGCGGCTGCCAATCCAACATCGCTGAAGTAGGCCAAAAAGTTAACAATCGCTGAAACTATCCAGAAAATTCCAAACTCACTTGGTTCAAGAAAAACCGTCAAAAACCCTGTGGCCACAAGAGAAAGAACGCTTAACAAAAAAGTTCTCCCCGTCAAAACAACGACACCTTTCACTGCTCTTTTTTTTACAGCTTCTAATGTAATCTCCGCTGTGGGATCTAGGTGTTCTTGTTCATGTAAATCTGGCACAGGTAAATTTTAACACGAGAAGAGATATCGCTCACCTTTTAAAAACTTTTAGATGTTTAAGGATAGAGGCCCAACTAATTAAACCGACAAGAGAAAGAACTCTAATTAGGGAAAAGTTATTGTTGGTAAATGGGCGATCTACCTCATCATATTTGCGTCTGAAAAAAGACCAGATCATGTTTGCCATGACTACAAAATTTATAAGTAATCCATAAACAAGTATTTTGGGATAAGTAAAAAGCAAAATAATTAAAGGTGCAAAGCCGACAAAGAAGTATCTTTCAAGCATTCCTGTTAAAAATAGAAAACTTCCAAAGCCGATAACAAAAATGCCTGTAATAAGCCCCAGTAATTTGTCTTTTTGCTTTGCGATAAAAAGAAAAGTAAAAATATTGAGAAAAATATATGTCAAAGATCCAATTGTCTTCGCAGAAATACCCAACAACTTGGTACTACTGAAATCTCTATCTATCCTCAGAAAGAGCGAGTGGAAATTAAATGCTGAAACCGACGCCACTGTATCTGCCTTTACCGCAATCTGAAGCCTTTCGTTAAAAAGTTTCACCGTAAAACCAAAGATATCATTCCCTGAAAAAGGGTATGTGGCTATAAGAAATATAGCAAAAGCAACTGAGGCTCCAAATAGAAGTTTTTTTATTTTAATTCTGTTATGAAGAATTAAGAAAAGATACAAAGGAGCAAATATCGCCCAGCTGGGCTTAAGGTATAGACTTATAAACAAAAAAGGGAGTGAAAGAAATTGCTTCTTTGATAAAAGTAACAGAAACGCCATCATTCCAAAAAAGGAAACTAAACTATCAGTTTGACCCCAAATGCTGCTTACGAAAATCGTAACAGGGTTAAGGACAAAAACCGCAAGAGCTACAAGAGCAGTTTTTGGGTTTCTTGTAAATTTCAAAACCAAATTATAAACAATAACTCCTAGGCCCAGATCAGCTAGAAATGAAGGCAATTTCAAAAGCAAAATATACCCATGTTCATAAAAATATCTAATAAAAAACGCAGGAGGAATTTTAATAAGATTATGAAGTTGGGCAAACCAAAACTTGTGTTCAAAAAGCCAATAGGAACCACCAAATAACAAAGAGGCTAAGGGTGGGTAGTTTGGAGGAGTATATTTCCAAAGTACTTCGCTAAAATAATAATTTCTCGTACCCAATTCCCAAAATTTTGTTCCCCATTCTTGATATATCAATAAATCTCCGCTTGCAAAATGGGGAACTAGAATAATTCTAATAATTAACCCGAGAGCTAATAGAAGCCAAAAAATTAACTTCATGCGGTGTTTTTTGATAAAGACGGTAGCACTTGCCACGCTTTAGATTGTAGCATCACTTTCGTTTTTTACGCCAATAGGGGAAAGTTATTAAACCAGCCCAAGAAACTAGCGAAATTATGTTCCCTGCTGTTCTTGGCCAGGTGTTATACAACTGAGCATAAACAAGATGTTCTCCTTTGGAAATATCAATATACATCCTACCCCACACTTCATTCTCGTGAATATAGGTTTCTACTTCAAGTCCATCAACAGTGACTTTCCAGTTTGGAAACTCGAAAGTATTAATCCTGATAAATGCCTCATCGCTTTCAATATTGGCGTTGAACTTTGCCCAATAGGTACCTTCCTCCACTTTTGTTATTTCTCCTTCGCCCCCCATAACCTCGGCTAAATCTTTCCTTGGCTCCTTGGGTGCTGTTTTGGCAGTGCTTGGAAGATAATCATATATTCCTGCTGTTTGTTGAAGTTCCCAAGCAGCATCCGAAAACTTCTCTTTATCTGTTAAAGGTCCCATCTTGCCATATTCCGGCTTAAAGTAATTCCAATTAAGAGCAACAAGTATCAGAATCAAAATTGAAGATATGATTATTTGAAAATAGGTAACTATAAATTTTGTTAAAAATCTTTTTGATATTTTCAATTTCTCAAGTAATCCAGGCAAAGCACCAATGAGGAATGAAAAGGCAAAAATGACAATAGCCAAAAATCTCCAGGGAAATTGAACGAGTCTTAACGGAGGAATGGCTAGCCAAATAAAAGTTGATCTGGGATGAGCCATAAAGGTTATTGCCCAACCGAAAACAAAAAAGAAGGAAGCAACAAGCAACAAAACATCCTTTTTGATTTCCTTTACCATATCTTTCTTTTTCTTCTTAATTTTAAGTAGTCTGATAAATATTAGGGCTCCAATGAGTAGTGACAATATCCAATGAACATATCCGACCTGAAATGACATTCTGTCATCCTTTATGCCCCACACAGAAGGTCCGTAGCCCCAGAAGCGAGAAAAAAGAAGTTGGCCAATGCTGACATAGTGAGCAGTGAAATCATAGTAGCCGACAAGAACACTTTCTATTTGGGTAAACTTATTCTCTAAAAGTGCCGGAAGCGTAAAAAATGCAGCCAAACCAAAAGCTAAAATACCCGACATTACCAACTGGGGGATTTTGCGCCAAGAATTTTCCCTCCATAAATGTAGCAATATCCAGGCACCAAAAAGAGGTGCGAAGATTAATACCATTAGATTGTGCGACGTAAGAAGTGCAAACCATGATAGGGCAAGTCCAATTATCCATTTCGTTTGATTTTTCTTTTCTTTAACTAAGCGGTAACCCGTCCAGAAGATAAAAGGAAACCAAGCTAGGGCCCAAGCCTCATTCATTGCCCCCCTAACATATACGTCCACAGCGTGATATGGAGCCCAAATATAAAAGACAGAAGCCAAAACTCCTCCAATACGACCAAAAAAATCTTTTACCAAAAGATACATTCCGACACCGCTCACCACAAACGAGAGAGCGAAAGTTAGCTTGACCGTTGTCACAAAACTTGCCCCCAAGACTCTTATTACCTCCCCTATCAAATAGGGGAGCGGTGGATAGAAATTAAAAAGAGGAAAACCAAAACCATAACCCATATCAGGTACCCAGCGGCAAGGAATTTGGCCATCCAAAAAGCACTTCTCCATCTCCAATTGTCTCATCATTTGAAGATCATCATGCATGTTAAAGTATCCAGATTGGAAAATTAGAAATCTCCCCGCCAAAATTGCGAAAAAGGTAACAATTACCAGTGGCCAAAAATTGGGGTGTTTTCTCAACTTCCTGAGATATTTCATACTTTTGATGGTATCACAAATTATTATTAACCGCTTCTTCCGTAACCTCGAAAAATAGAAGAGCTTCCCTACTACCATCCAGTCTTACTGCCTTGGGGTAGACCGCAAGAAGTTTTAGACCTAAATTTTCGGGGTTCCCAGAAAACCTTGTATTGTTCACAACAAGATAAGTTCTATTCCCCTCTTCTTTTGAATTAAGAAGTTGCTCCGGAACATCAGAGATATTTACGCCTACTCCCATCACTTTAATTTCTTTAATATCATTTAGATACGCCTGTAGTCCATCTGGAAGCGTTCCAAAATACCCTTCCGTCCCTACCACCATTTGACCCTCCGGCGCCCTTCCCCATTCCTCCCTTAAAAGCTCTGATACTTCATATATTCCTTGGCCTGCTGTCCATTCCTCTAAATACCCAGATCTTTCACCCCGAGGAAGAGGCGCTGCTTCAACCTGTGTTAAAAACAAGTAATCAATCGACAAACTGTGGATTACAAATACAATCAAACCTGCAACAATAATTCTCCTTAAGATTTCTTTCTTCACCAAAAAAACGCTTGCAGCCACAATACAAAAAAACGGCAAAGTAAAAAGGATGTAGCGAGCAGTAAAAACTTTGGCAAATTCAACCTGAACCAAAATTGGGACTACTCCCCATCCAACAAGTAATATTATTTCTTTAAAATACTTTTTGAGATTTAAGACTATACCCGAAACAAAAAGCACCAGTAAAACACTTGGGCCCAAGGCCCACAACCACTTAATGCTTCTATCAAGATACGGCAAGAAAGGATCTAGTGGGCTTGTTAATAAATGACTAAAAGGATAAATATAATCCTTATTTCTTATGGCAAGCATATGAAATTCCGGACCAAGACGTAAAATATTATAGAAGCCGTAAGCGATAGTAATTGTTACTCCCCATAGAAACACCAGTTTCCCCAAATAAAGCGCTATTTTCCTACCCTTCTTAGGCCATCTCACTAATAGAGCAGTTAGTGGTAATAGAAGAGCAAAAAATATTGCAGGAGATTTAGTTAGCAAAGCTCCTCCCAAAGCAAATCCCGCAAGCATCGCTGTATCTAAACGAAGTCTTTTAACTGTAATAACTGATAAAACAAATGTCCAAACCCCAAACATTGCCAACATGGCATCTGCCAAAGCCATTCTATCGAAAAACAGAGTGAATGGAGAAATGGCATATATTAAACCTGCAACAAGACACGCCTTTGTTGAATTAAAAATCAAGTATGTCAAAATAAACACCCCAATTAGAGTAATTAACCCTGACATTGCCGAAACAAATCTTGCCGCAGTAAGAGGGTTTGAAAATACTTTTAGGAAAGGGATGACAACCCACATATATAAAGGTTGTTTGCCGTCCGTTAAAGGCAAAAAGCGAAATGCAGCATTTTCCTTCATCACTAGAGCCCATCGGACATAAATTGCTTCATCTGCAAAAACAGGTAAGCTATTTAAATTCACTAACCGAAGAATGGCTGCAAGCACAATTATCCCAAACCCTATGAGTATTTCTCTTCTCCATTTGTGCCAGAACTTTCTCATATTTAATCCTTATATTTTCCTAATAGTGCATTTGTTCTAACCTGTATCATATCTCTGAGCCCTTCCCATGAATCTTTCACTGCGCTGACTCTTTCTGTCCCCTTGTGGTGCCAAACGACCGGCACTTCTGCCACTTTAAGGTTTAGTTTTCGTGCAATGTATAAAAGCTCTAAATCAAAACCAGCCGTAACGGCCGCCTCATTAACTTTGGCTCTCTCACCAAATACCTTCATTCTTTTAAAAACCTTTTCCGCCGCATCTTTTTTCAGAGCTTTAAAACCACATTGTGTATCTTTATAAGGAAGTCTCAAAATTATTATTCTCAAAAGTGTAAAACCGTAAGCCATTATTTTTCTTAAAATTGGTGCACCTTTTCTTCCAACCCTTGAGCCGATAACAACATTATATCCATCTTTAAATTTTGGAAGAAGTTTCTCAACCTGATTTATAGGCGTTGCCTGATCCATATCAGTAAAAAGAACTATTTCTCCTTTAGCAGCAAGGACTCCAGCAATAACGGTGCCCCCTTTGCCTCTGTGTGGTTCTTTCAAAATTCTAAAACCAGAATGTTTTTTCGCAAATGCTTCTGCTAGTTTTATAGTTTCATCTTTCGAAGCATCATCAACTATTAACACTTCCCATGAATATTTCTTTTTGATTAAATAATCATTTACGGCTTTGAGGGCTCCGTCCTTAATATTCCCCTCTTCGTTATAAGCTGGAATGACAATAGATAAATCCATATTAAAGCCTCTTCCTTCTTTGAACAGTTATCCCACCAAAACTAGATTCCTCTTCAACTTCCCCTATCCCCTTTTGCCGTGCAAGCCAAGCTTCAAGTCTTTCTGGATGCGGTGGGTCTTCCTCATATAAAGTATAAAGAAGTGAAACCTGTTCGACGAGATTCATCTCACAAAGACTGTCGCCACATCTTTTTGTTGCTTGCCAAAGAAACAGGTAGTCATACGAATGAGGAATAACCGGTGGCACATAAACATCGACATTAAATTGCCCTTTTCCTTTTGCGTCTTCAAAAATCCAATCTACTGCTTGTAATTCATTGCCAAGAGTAATGTGGGTTGGTCCGTCAAATCCTGCCGCTATATGGTTCTTCACAAACTCCCCGTTCCTTGTAAAAAATAAGAAAAAGAAGATCAATATTATCAATTTTCCTAGATTAGTTTTAAGAAGTTTTGCTAGCCCCATAGAGAACAGTAAAATAATAGGAAGGTAATAGCCAGTCATGTAGTAGTCATAGATATTCCCAGAATTACCCTGGAAAAAGATGAAACCAAGCATAGGAATACCAATAAAGATGGCCAATAATGTAAGAGCGTTCCTATTGAATTCTTTTTTCCTTTCAATAGAGATTCCCAAAACGATCGCAGAAATAACCAAAACCCAAGTTTCCAATCCCGGCAATATCTTGGAATGAAAGACAGCCCAGAAATAATTTAAACGAGTGCCCAAAACCTGCTGGAAAGAAAGCTTGAAGCTTTCCTGTTCAACAAATGTTTCTTTGAAACCATTAAACAGTATGTTTTCGTGTCGAAAGTTGAAAAAAATTTGAGGAAAGAGTGTCCCAATAAATGCAGCCGAAGAAATCAGAAAGACTTTTTTATCTGGAAAATTTTTCTTCTGCCATACTGCAAACACCAAAATCATAGGCAAATAGAAAACTGCGCTGGCGGCTTCGAAATGCAGCGAAATTCCAATGAGAAGTGCAATGGCTATCCACCATTTTTTGCTTTCACCCTTAACAATCTTCCACATAGAAAGAAGCAATAACACGCTGGTTAATAAAATTGGGGTTGGATTAGATAACCACCTGCCAGCAAGAACAATGTAATAAGAAAAACCTGCAATTACTGCAGCGATAAGACCAGTAATTCTGTCTTGAAATTCTTTGCCCAGAAGATAAAGAAAATATATGGCTATCGTCGAAAGAAAAGCTAGAAATACAGCGGGAAGGACGGGATCTCCGCCACTTATAAGATAAAAAGGTGCAATAAGATAGTAATAAAAAGGTCCTAAAAATATTCCAGCAAGCCCCGTAACCGGACCAATCATGAAAAACTTATGGTCCTGCCATAACCGCCAAATGACCATCGCGTCTCTTCCTTGGTCATAATAGAAACCAAGTAAGGCCTCTGTTCTATAAACCCTTACAAATAAAGCAATCAAGAGTACAAGGAAAAGACAAATGTAAATTACTGGATGTGCTTTTGCCTCTTTTGTAGTACTTTTTTTAAATTTATTAAAAAGTTTTCTCATTTGTTCTTAACTAATTTCCTAGCTACCTGCAAAACTTCTTCGACGGCTTCTTCGTACCCTTTTCCCTCAATTATCGCCCCAGCCGCATTCTTGTGTCCTCCTCCTCCCAAGGCCTCCGCTAATTTTGATACATCAAAACCTGTTCGCGTTCTTAAGCTAATCGCCAAAGATTTTTCTTTAATTTCTATCATTACCATACCAAAATCTGTTTCTTTTACAATCCTAGAAAACATGGTTGCCGCTACCTCTTTTGCGCTTTCAGGCCGAGAGTGTTTATTATAAATATCAAAGGGAATTGCCGACCAAACAAATTTGTACTTTTTATCTTCTTCCATTCTCAAAAGCACTTCTCCCAATAATCCAAGAAGCTTGAAATCATAAGAGTTATAAATATTTAATACAATTTCATCTTTATTGGCTCCTAATTCCATTAAATTCTTAGCAATATCCAATGTCTTGGCGCCAACCCCTTCGAATTGAAAAACCCCAGTATCACCAATTATTCCTGTAAGTAACGCCGTGGCAATATCAGGTGTAATTTTAATATCTAAATCTTTAAACATTAAATATAATATTTCAGCAGTTGAAGATGTCTTCTCATCTATAAGATTTATCTTTCCAAAACCTTTGTTTGTTTTGTGATGATCAATTACTAATGATGCTATTTGGGGCTGCTCAATCGAGTCACTTCCAACTACCATATCCCAACTACCGGAATCAGGGATTATAAACAAATCATACTTAGAAAAATCAAACCTTTTGTAATCAATTCTTCTTATAACCTCAAAAGAAGGTAAATAATTACAATAATCAGGAACATCACTTAAACAAACAACTTTAACTTCTTTATCTAAGCTGGTAAGGAAATAGTAAAGAGCCAGTGAGCTTCCAATACTGTCGGGATCCGGACCTCTGTGGCAGCTAATAAGAATTTTCTTTGCCTTTTTTATCTCTTCCAATATTTGTCGGGATTCTTTGTAATTCATCGTGCGGGAACAAGTTTATATAAAATGGTTCCGGCAACCACCCATTGCTCATCTATTTTGCTCCAACCGAAATTAGCAATTTCTGCTTTAGGATTATTAACAGGATTACATTTTTCATCCGGTAATTCACAAACAACGAACAGTAGTTCTGTAATAGTTTCTTCGGCTTTTTGAGGATCAATCATAATAATCGGTGCACCTTCTTTTTCTAAGAAATACTGATATGCCCCCTCATAATTTCTTTCTGCAATAACTGCCAAGTTAAATTTTTCATCACCTGCTTCATTAATAATTTTTTCTGCAACCTCCTCGCTTCTCTGCATCTGTTTGTTTGGTGAGTATCTTAAAGGTGAATTTTTCAAGTTAACGAACACCAAACACCCTAGGGCCACAATAATTGCCAGTTTTCCAAATGTTTTCCATTTATCAGAAACATGTTTGGCTATTACTCCTACTAACAAGAACGGAGCTGGGAAGAAAAATCCGTAATAATGGTCATAAATATGTTGTTTGTATGTAGCGAGACCAATCACCGAAAAGACCAGCCATGTTCCAATCAAGATAAGTGCCTGCCTCTCTCCTTTTTTGATTTTTTTCCATCTAATAGTAACAAGCCAAAAAGTGCCTGCAAAAATGCCTACAGTTAGCCACTTCCCCACTTCTTCATCATGCCCTGCCAACAGCCGCGTGTTGATTTCCTGAGTTATCGGTATCACTTTTGGAAGACCTGTCCAAGGACGAGCTGATACTGTGGTTTGGCGCTCAGTAAAGAATTTTTTCATTGACGAAAAATTGCGCCAATTATGTCTCGCATCAAAAACAATCAAAGGAGACATTAGTACAGCAAAAAGTATGACTGCATGAACCGTATGTCGTAAAAAAGATTTAGTTTTTTTTGTTTTTCTGCTCTTTAAAAAGGTAAGTAGCCAAAAAATTCCCAATATCGGAATTAGGATAAGTCCCAGGTAGTGAGACTGAAGAGTAAATGCAAACGAGACTGCTGTAATTACCAACCATTTCCACTCACTCTTCTGCCATATTTTCCATAAACCATAAATGCAGAGAAGGCTGAAAAATGGCATGATATTCGGATTCCAAGAAGATCGGGAGTAAATAATAACCGTTGGCGCAATTGTGTAGAGAAAGGCTGCAATGAAAGCAACCCTTTTGCCAAACCACTCACGGCCAACAAGCCAAACAAAAAAGATTGTTGCAATACCAAGTAAAGCAATTTGTATCGCGGGCCCTATAGGCGAATATCTTGCGAGAAACAGTGCCGGGGCCATCATATAGTAGTAAAGAGGCCCTAAATACATGTTTCCAATTGAAGTGCCAGGGCCAACCAGTATTAGATCTCCTTCTGTGAGAAGTCTCCCAACAACAATTACATCTCTTCCTTCATCCCCCAAAAATGTCATGTATTCTCCTATTCTGTAAAGTCTCAGGAAAGCTCCCACTATAAGAATTGCCGCCAGAATTGCTGCTTCTTTGGGATTTTGCTTGATCCAGATCTTTGCTTTTTTTATTGTTTTTTTAATTTTATCCATAACTTTATTAAATCTGTAAAGCTCTTAATAATAACATTCAAATCTCTTCCTGTTGCTTCCCCTTCCTTGCGTGGATAGTGTTTAACCCCTCTCTCAACTATTTTGAAACCCGCTTTCTTTGCCTTGACTAAAAATTCGCTGGAGATAAAAGCACCGCGTTCGGATTCAAGTTTTGGAATTGTATCAACCACCTTTTTAGAAATTAGTTTAAAACCACAATCAATATCTTTAACCTTAAGACCAAAAAGGAGAAAAACTACAAGCTCCCACAACTTAGAAGTTGCGATGGTCATGGATGAAACTTTACGTTTCAAATAGTAACCAATAACAAGATCCGCTTTTGTCTTCTTTTGAGTTCCAATAAACTTACCTATTTCTGAAAAATCAAATTGTCCGTCTGAATCGGTAAAAACGATCCAAGGATACTTGGCGTTATATAAACCACCTTTAACGGCCGCTCCATAACCTCTGTTTACCTTATAATTTACTACTCTTATTCTTTTATCTTCTTCTCTTAACTTTTGAGCAATTTTAAGAGTATTGTCCTTTGAGCCGTCATTAACAATAATAATCTCCCATTCCTCAGCTGTTTTTTGCAATATTTTCTTAGCATCACAAACAGTTTTCTTAATATTGCCCTCTTCATTGTAGGCAGGAAAGAAAACAGAAACTTCTTGGATTAATTTAGCCATATTTTCACTTCCCTGGTATAACACGATAAGTCTAACACAAGAAAGGGCTTTTCTTCCATGATGCCCAAAAATACGATTTTCTTGTGTAACAAGACCAAAAGTTATATCATTTTGACAAATGAAGACGAAGTTAAAAGCCTTTTGGCCGATAATTCTTATGTCCCTCGTACCGACACTTCTTATTTGGCTTCCTTTTTTCTTAAGACTTGAGAGTTTCTGGACGATTCCACTCCCTCAAAACGGAATGGCGACGATTGTTGCTAACTACGACGGGCCCTTGTATTTGGTAATTGCAAAGACTTTCTACAGCAAAGCTCTTATTACGGCCAACTACGCATTCTCACTACCCGTAGAGTATTACGCGGCACATTTCCCTCTATTCCCTTTCCTAATTAAAATCTTCTCACCGATCTTTGGTTATCCTTATACCATGTTGGGAATAACCCTTGCCTCTTCCATATTGGCTCTATATTTCTTTCAAAAATTAGCCCTTCAATTTGTAAAGAAGGACGACGCACTTTGGTTGACATTTGTTTTTTCAATCCTTCCCGCAAGGTGGTTAATCGTACGCTCCGTCGGATCGGCCGAACCGCTATTTGTTGCCGCCATTATTGCTTCCGTTTATTATTTCAGGAAGAAAAAATATTGGTACGCAGGAATATGGGGTGCTGTTGCTCAACTTATAAAATCTCCAGGGATACTTCTATTTATTGCTTATGTCTTCACCCTCATTGTCCCCCATCTCAAAAAGTTAGCAACCACGGATTCTAAAAAGTGGGCAAATATATTAAATCTAAAAAGGGTCTACCCGCTTGTTCTAATCCCAATCTCCCTATTGGGTATATTTATTTATTATCAGTTTGCTATTAATGATTTTTGGGCTTATTTCAACTCCGGCGACAATATTCATCTTTTCTTTCCACCCTTTCAAATCTTTAACTACAGCGCGCCATGGGTGGGAACATTTTGGTTAGAAGAAATAATATTTGTCTATCTTATTGGTTTAATGGGAGTAATAAAATTATTTAAACAAAAAAGTGAAGCGATTGCGTGGTTTGTAGGAATCTTTTTTACATCAATTCTTTTCGTTTCTCACCGAGATATAATCAGATACTCCTTACCAATCATACCCTTCCTTATTCTCGCTTTCTCAAAAACTATTCTCCAAAAGGAATTTAAGATTGTAATGATTGTCCTTGTCATCCCTATATATCTCTTCTCACTTGCCTATATCTCTCAAAACGTTATGCAAATCTCCGATTGGGCTCCATTTCTTTAAAGTTGAGAGTGTTTGAAAGAATTTAACCTATAAAATGTCTTCTACGATGAGCTCTGTCGAACATTGGAGAATGAGAAAGCACAGATTGTGCCTTGAGGGTGAGACAAGAACAACTCCCGAGGGCGCTGTGGAGTATAGTATAAATGGTGTCTCTTGGCATGAACGCCCTAATGGTCATCATAAAGATGAAAACCCACTTAAAGGAATCATTGTTTATCAGGCACATATGCCACTGGGCGAAAATGGCCACAACGGGAATGGTCGCAAGCCGATAAATATCAGTGGAGAAATAAAAATTCCTGCCTCAGTTAGCTAAAGACATGAGTCCTGAAAAATATCAATTTGGTGGTCGTGGTGAGGTCTATTCATACACAGTTTTGTATGAAGCGCCCCCGGGATATGAAGAACAAGCTCCATATGTCCTAGCCCTTATTCAGCTTAAAGAAGGACCAATGGTAACAGCCCAACTCACTGATTTGGAGTATGAATGGATAGATGGTATACAAGAATACAAAGTTGAAATTGGTATGTCGGTAGAAATGGTTACAAGGAGATTAAAATCGGAAGGCGATAAAGGAATCCTCGTTTATGGGTATAAATTCAGACCGCCGCTTGAGATAAGTGGCGACAATTCTTCAATCTAATATTCGTACGCCAAAGCCGCGAGTTCGTGATTAAGAGAAGATATTTCAAAAATCGGATTGGCAATCACATTTTTATCGATCATTTCGAGTCTTCTTTGATATCCAAGAATGGTTTCTATTAATCCGACTCTATAGTGATCAGAGTCTCCGTTAACAATGTCCCCAATAGATAAGAACCTGTGATTCTCGAGCTTAAAACTGGAAAAATTCTTTGAACTTGATAATTCTTTCGACAAGCTTAAGTGGTATACCGAAACCCTTACATCAGCAATGTCTAGAAACATAAAAGGATCTATATGCTCTGTAATCACTTCCATCGGCATATTTTGCTCAATTGCTTGCTTTGTAAATACCTCTTGCTGCAAAACACGTAGAATTGCTTTTTGTTTTGTGTCTCTTTTTCTGGAAAAACCCATAGGTAAAGAAACTGAACCAAAAGGTTTCCCCAATTCGACCCTCGGAGTTGAAATATCATTTCCCACCAAGACAAAATCAGACTTACTATAAGGAGTGATAACCAGAGCGGTTCCCGCACGCCTTGTGACTCCTTCTTTTATATACGAAAGTATCCTATGAAGCGTGCCCATAGAAGTTTGAAAACTGGGCGGCATCCTTTTATATAGTGTTTCAAGCGGTATTTGTTCTTCCGCTAAGTGAACAAAAAATGAAAGAGCTTCTGATAACTTGCTGTTGGGTCCGGCTGCTTTTACTATTCCCCATTTATCGAGAACTCTTTGAAATCCCGGGTAAGAAATTGGAAGGTCATATTTATGTATTCTATATACTTCATCAACCGAACCATATTTTAAATACTCAGCCACTAAATGGGCCAAAAACTCTTGCTCTCTTTCTTCTGGGGATAATTTTTTTTCTGACATTTTAAGTGTCAGGTCCTTTTCTTTTTAGACCATGGTAGTTTCCAGGTCTTCCAAATCACCGCATTATACATGAAGTAGTTATATGGAAGAACGAGAAATACAACAACAAATATCAAAACAAGCCAATCATATTCCACACCGACAAACTTCACACCTAGTGGTCCAAAGAAAGACTGAATAACCAACGCACCAGCCGAAGTTAAATTAAATTGTAAAAATTTACTTATTGTCTTACCAATTCCCCCAATTTTTGCCTCCCTAAACGTCCAAATATTGTTGAGAACATAATTATTAATAATCGCAAGTTCTGTTGAAAACAACCAAGTAAGTATTTCTACTAGTCCTAATCCCCTAAAGACTCTTAAAAATAAGAAATTAACCAAAAAACCTAAAAACCCGACTGTTCCAAATTTAATAAATCTTTGCTTGTCTTTAATACCCAATATAATGGCCACCTTAAAAGTAGATATCATCTCTTTTGTATTAAACTTGGATTTTTCTTGTTTTCTTGACGCAAACTGAAGAGGTACTTCAACTACCTTTTTAGTGTTCTTTACGCTTTGATAAAGCAAATCGACCTTGTAAGCAAATCTGTGTGGTTCCATTAATTTATCTAGAGCTATCTTGTCTAACACTCCTTTGACCTTTGTTAAACGAAAACCTGTGGTTAAATCATGAAGTTTCGGTTTCGTAAGAACTATCCTAATAAATAAGTTCCCAAAGAAGCTTATCGCTTTTCTAAATAATGGCCATTCTTTTGGAACAGATCCACCGGGTATATATCTAGAACCAATAACATAACCTGCACCATCAAGATATGCTTGAACCATGGGTCCTACAAACCTCGGCGGATGTTGAAAATCAGCATCCATTTCTATTACCGCGTCTGCATTTAATTTTTTTATTGCGTATTTCATCCCTGTGATATATGCCCACCCTAAACCAGATTTTTCCCCTTGTTGAATAACGTGAACATTCTTACGAGTCTTTGAGGCTTCTTCAACTATTTTGGCTGTTTTATCTTTTGAGTAATTATCAACAACAAGAAGATGCATTTCAGCTTGCTTAATTTTTGGAAATTCATTATCTACAAGCTCATCAATCATTCTCCGAATATTATCCTCTTCGTTCCAAGCTGGCATAATGATGATTACTTTTTCCATATCTCCTAATTTATCAGAAAGCAAGCCGTGAAAACAACCTTGTGTTTATTATTCATAGCGAATAGCCTCAATTGGGGGTAGCTTTGCCGCTCGCTTTGCAGGAAATACTCCAAAAAATACTCCAATCGCTGATGAGATAACTAAGGCGATGACTACAGACAAAAGATTTATTGAAGCCGGGAAAAACACTCGAATTCCCAAAACAATTAGGCTGGCGAGAGCTAATCCCGCCACCCCACCAAAAACAGACAATATGACCGACTCTGTAAGAAATTGATTCAAAATATCCTGTTCAGTAGCACCAACGGCTCTTCTTATTCCAATTTCTTTTGTCCTCTCAGTAACTGATGCATACATAATATTCATAATTCCAATTCCTCCTACTATTAAAGAGATTGAACCTATGGCCACCAATACACTATTTATTATTGAAAAGATTTGATTGATTGTAGAAAGAATCTCTGCTTGCTCGGTAACTGAAAATTCAGTTTCGTCATATCTTTTTAAAAGAGTCTCTTTTGCTTTTTCTTTTACGAAAGGGATGTCCTCTTCCAACGCCACACCTAAGTAAATCGTAAAAAATGTTTTGTCCGGATTTAAACCACCAAAGGAAGTCTTATAAGGAATAATGGCCGAATTATCCATTTCCGGGTCTCCTTTTTTCTTGTTGACCCCTATCACTTTGAAACGTTGATTTCCTACACGCACCGTCCTCCCCACTCCATCAGCCGGATCCCCAAATAGTTTTTCAGCCACTACATACCCTAAAACTACTACCTTCGCTTTTCGAGCAACATCGGATTTTGTAAAAGCTTCCCCTTCTAGAAGCTCTAAATTTAATACCTCAAAAGCCTCTTCGTTTGTAGCTTCTATATAACCACCCTCTTTTTCGCTTCCGGCTTCAATTAACGCTGTTTTGAAAAATAAAGGTACGACATAGTCTACACCAGCTATTCCTTGGAGACTTCTTAAGTCCTTTTCATCAAACTCTATGCCGCCAACAAAACCCGGTCCGAAAGAGCCCCCACCTTCACCCGAAAAACCGCTTCCTGGCATAATCACAACTAAATTTGCCCCCAAACTCTCAAATTGTTCTTGTATATAATTTTTGAGGCCTAATCCCAAAGCGATTAATAAAACTACAGACATCACTCCTATCATGATGCCTAAAGAGGTTAATATTGTTCTTACTTTATTTCTTTTGAAATCCGCTATCGCTGTTTTTGCTAAATGCGTAAATCCGTTTTGTATTTTCATAAATATTTATCGACAATTTCGCCGTCTTTAATGTAAATCTTTCGTTTAGTGCGATCTGCAACAATTTTTTCATGAGTAACCAAAACAACAGTAACACCAACGTCTTTATTTAAATCTTCAAGAACATCTAAAATTTCGTCTCCTGTTTTTGTATCCAAATTTCCAGTCGGTTCGTCAGCTAATATTATCTTTGGTTTCATCAAGAGAGCGCGTACGATAGCAACACGCTGTTGTTCTCCACCTGAAATTTTGTTAGGGAAAAAATCTTTCCTTTCATAAATACCCAATCTTTTTAAAAGTTCGTTTGCTCTTTTTTGAGGACTGAAATCAATTTTCACTTTGGCGTATCTTGTGGGAAGAAGTACATTTTCAAAAACCGTAAATTTATTTATTAAATTAAAAGACTGAAAAACAAAACCGACGTGATTATTTCGAATTGTTGAAAGTTTCTCGTCAGAAAAATGCGAAACGTCTTTTCCTTCTAATAAAATCTTACCCGAACTTGGATGCTCCAAAAGACCAATCAGATACATCAAGGTTGACTTGCCTGATCCGGAAGAACCTAAAATGCTAATATATTCTTTTTCTTTTATCTCAAGCGAAACATTGTGGACCGCTTTTACTTCTTCTTCGCCCAGATAGTAAGACTTAGAAACATCTTGAAGTTTAATCATACAAAACATCACCCTCTTTAATATCTCCCATTATTTCAATTCTTTCTTCTCCCTCCATCCCAATTTCTATGTACACTTTATTCTTGCTGCTATTTTTGAGCACATATTTGCCCTTTTTATCTGTATTCACAAATTGATTCGGAACATACAAAACATCTTCTTTTTCAGAGAGAACAAACTCCGCGTCTCCTGTCATGCCTACTCTCACTTTACCTGGGTCTACATTAGAAGTTAAGTTAATGGTTATTTTATAAGTTGCTCCTATCTCACCAACCATGGGAGTGTAGCTTATATAATATATTTCTCCTTGAATTTCTTCATCAACAAAGGGGTCAAGAACAATTATCACTTTCTGGCCTTCGCTAAGCTCAATTACTTCGCTCTGGTCGGCAAACACTTCAACATACAGTGTTTCTGGATTAACAATTTCAATCTGACTCTCGGAAAAACTGATATTAACTCCACTAAAAGGATTAGTAATACCAGTAATAATCCCATCAAAAGGAGCCCTGATGCCCCCATTGGCAAGATTTTCCTGAGCAATCGTCAGCGACCGATAAGCCCTGTCTCTGGCTGCTTCAGCAATAGTTCTCGCTTCTGCCTCAGTAAAAGTTTCTTCGTCTCCTCTGTCCTTAACGTCGTCTAGCGCCCTGTCTGCCGTAGCCTGAGCAGATCGCAAAGCAGAAACGGCCTGTTCATAGGCAGCATATAGATTGGCTGTGTCCAGCCTGATCAGCAATTGCCCTTTTTTAACCCACTGACCCTCCGATACACCCAACCAACCTATTTCTCCTGAACCTTGAAATTTTAGTAATGCATGTTCTTTCGCTTTAATTTCACTTGATAATATTAATTCTTCTGCCACTGTTCCTCTTTTAACTTCGACTGTTTCAAAATCTTCACTTTTAGGAGCAATTGCTACTCTCCAAATCAAAATCAAGAGCAAAACACCAATAATTGACAGTCTAATTTTTTTGTTTTTGAAGATTTTGGTAATAATATTTTCTTTTTCGTCGTTGTTCATCGCAGTCTTGAATATACCTTCTATCTTACCAAAAATCTATATCAAAATGTATAATACAAGAAGAATGAAAATAGATATTATTACTCTCTTTCCTGGAATGTTTGCTGGTCCATTTAATGACTCCATTGTAAAAATTGCAAAAGAAAAGAAACTTGTAAAGATAAAAATGCACAATTTAAGAAAGTGGGCCAAGGACAAGCATAAAACAGTTGATGACAGGCCATACGGCGGCGGCAAAGGAATGGTTTTAATGGTAGAACCAATTTTTGAAGCATTAAAGGCAATCGCCCCCAAAGCTAAAACTCACCAGACAAAAACCATTCTTTTGTCTCCACAAGGAAAAACCTTTACTCAAGAGAAAGCCAAAGAATTAGCTAAATTGGATCATTTGGTGTTGATTGCCGGACATTACGAAGGCTTTGATGAAAGAATCCGCGAAAACCTGATTGATGAAGAAATATCAATTGGAGACTACGTCTTAACCGGCGGAGAACTTCCAACCATGACTGTCATAGATGCGATTGTCCGCCTAATTCCCGGGGTTCTTGACAAAGAAGCGAAAGAAAATGAATCTTTTTCTAAAAAAGATCTCCTAGACTATCCTCAATATACTCGTCCTTCTGATTTCAAGGATTGGAAAGTTCCAGAAATCCTTTTGTCAGGAAATCATGCTGAAATAAAAAAATGGAGAAAGGAAAAATCAATTGAAAAAACAAAAAAGGCCCGCCCCGATCTTATAAAGAAGACTAACCGTTAACTTGCTCGACAAATTCATCTACTGCTTGTTGCCAAGTTTTAAATTTCATTCCTAAAATCTTTTGAGTCTTTCGGGTGTCAAGACCTCCCCTTGCCGGTTTTGGAGTTCTCCCGGGGGTTTTAAGAAATTCTTCTAAAGACCCTTTCTTTACCACATTTTTTACTTTTCTGGCTTTTTCAAGTAAATAACTTGCAAATTCATATGCTGTGGTTGCGTTGCTGCTAGCTAAATGAAATGTTCCGCTTTTTTCCAATTCACATATTTCCTCTATTACACTCGCTGCTTCATCTATAAAGGTAGGTGTCATTATTTGATCGGTAAACATTGGATAAAGCTTGCCTTCATCATATAAAGATAAAATATTTCTTGCGAAATCCATCTTTTGTGTGTGGTGAGCTCTATAAGGGTATGAAATTCTTACAATCGCCACCCTTCCGCCAATTTCTGTCACCTTCCTCTCCCCCATAAGTTTTGTCCACCCATACCAGCTGATTTCATCTGGGTCCTCGGGCAATTTCACGTCTTCGGTATAAGGACCAGGATTATCTTTACTTCCTGAAAAAACAAAGTCCGTTGAAATATGAACTAAAAACTTATCAAATTTTTTAGCCGCATCTGCAACATTCGCAGCACCCTCAACATTCACTTGCCATGCCAAACCCTTTTCATTTCCTCTTTCTTTTTCAATTTCATCAACATTAGTAATAGCCGCAAAATTAACAACTGCATCGAAACTTTTGTTTTTCTTCTCAAAGAAATTTAACAAAGATGTTTTATCGGTAATATCTACCTCATGAACTTCAGGAGTAATAGGCTGTCTTTCAGCAGCGAGGAGATCTACGAATCTTGAACCAACCAGCCCTGGGGTGCCGAAAACTAAAAACTTTTTCATTTTTTTTTGTACTTTCCTGGAAACTTTTCCCGCATGGTAGGATTATTTCTATCCCTTTCAGAAATAACTGGATTTTTGATTGGCCAATTAATGTTTAAGTCCGGATCATCCCATGCAATAGCTGTCGTGTCACTCCCATCATAATAAGCATCCACTAAATATATATAGTCCACAGGTTTGTTTCCTAAAACACAAAATGAATTTGCTAAGCCTTTGGGAATATACAAAGCTCTTGGATTTTTTTCATCCACAGTCAATGTTTCAATTTTGGCAAAATTTTTTGACTCAGGCCGGATATCAACAATGGCTATAAAAACCTTACCATTGAGGGGAGCTATAATCTTATTCCAGCCTTCCGCGTGAAGTCCTCTAATAACACCAGGTTTTGAAAATGTATGATTAGCTTGCTTGAAATGAAACTTTTTTCCTATTTGTTCTTCCAACGCGTCTAAACGAAATATTTCTTTGAAAAATCCTCTCCCGTCTTTAAAGATTGGTCTCTCAATTATTAGAAGTCCGTCAATTGAAGTCTTTTTAATTGCGTGTTCTGCAAATATCCCAGCCTTATTTTTGTCCGGTTTTTTCATATAACTTCTCTGATTCTTCTTTGAGTGGTCTCCACCACCATTCGTTGTCTTTGTACCATTTTACTGTTCGAACTAGCCATGTGTCAAAGTTGTGTTTGGGCTTCCAGCCCAGTTCTTTCTTTGCCTTACTCCAATCAATTGCATATCTCCTATCATGTCCAGGACGATCTTTTACAAATTTTATCCAAGATTCATCTTTTCCGAATATTTCTAGTAATTTTTGAGCGACTTCCAAATTATTAATATCATTTGTTAGTCCGCCAATAAGGTAAGTTGTCTTTTTCTTGTTTTGTAACACTGCATCTATCGCACTGCAATGGTCCTCAACATACAACCAGTCACGAACATACTTTCCATCACCATACATTGGAATTTTCTTACCATCTATTAAGTTCGTTATTGCCCGGGATAAGAATTTCTCAGGATTCTGATATGGCCCAAAGTTGTTGGCCGTATTCGTAATTGATACAGGCAAACCATAAGTTTCAGAATAGGCTCTTACTAAATGATCTGAGGCTGCTTTTGAAGCAGAATAAGGGCTTCGAGGGTCATATCTTGTATCTTCATTAAATTTCTCTTCTGAATCTAGGGGTAGCGAACCAAAAACTTCATCTGTCGAAACATGATGAAAATGTTTTATTCCATGTTTTAAGGCTGCATCCAATAAAACTTGTGTTCCAACAACATTCGTGTCAATAAAAACTTGTGGTCCCAAAATTGATCTGTCTACGTGAGACTCAGCTGCAAAATTTACAATATGCGTAATTCCGAATGTTTTAATTACCTCATTTACTCTTTTGCTATCTACTATGTCGCCTTTTACAAATCTATAATTTGAATTAAGCTCAACATCGCGAAGGTTATCCAGATTACCAGCATAAGTAAGTTTGTCGTAATTAACAACTTTATATTTTGGATATTTATTTAAAATGTAGCTTATAAAATTTGAGCCAATAAAACCTGCTCCTCCAGTAATTAATATATTCATTCTAAGTTAACTCCTTTTCTTATTGACCAATAAGCATTTGCTTTAAATAGCGAGGCGGGAGTCCCGGCATCCGTCCAGAAGCCATCTATCTCTGTCCAATTAAGTTTGTCTTTTTTTAGATAAATATTGTTGACATCTGTTATCTCAAGTTGTCCTCTATCTGAAGGTTTAATCGTTTTTATAATATCAAAAATTTCATTGTCATAAAAATACAACCCGGTAACTGCATAATCTGATTGTGGTTCTTTTGGTTTTTCCTCAATTTTTGTTATTTTCTTTTTTGCTCCTTTTCGAGGTTTTGTAAAGACAGGCACGCCGAAACGTTGGGGATCAGCGACTTTCTTAAGAAAAATCATCGCGCCATCCTTGAATGATTCAACATAAGGTTTGATGTCAATATCCGTTGTGTTGTCTCCTAAAATAACTGCAACCGGCTCGTTATCTGCAAAGTCCTTTGCCAAAGATAAGGCATCAGCTATTCCTCCAGCTTTTTCTTGATAAGTATATTCCAAATGTTTTATTCCCAAATCCTTACCATCTTTTAAAACTCGAATAAAATCACCTGCATGTGGGCCTCCAGTGACTATCAATATCTCGTCTATCCCAGCTTTTAGCAAGGTTTTTATAGGATAATAAATCATCGGTTGGTCGTAGACCGGCAACAGATGTTTATTGGTTGCGTGAGTTAGGGGGTAAAGCCTTGTGGCTAAACCGCCTGCTAAAATTATTCCTTTCATAATATTTTTAACAGATTGAAATATATCACAAGAGTTAAAGAAAATCAAATCTTTTATAAAACCTATTAAACCTATAATAAGATGTATCTCCTAGAATTACGCAGATACCCCGTTCCGTTTGACATAATAGAACAATTATAGTAAATTACTATAAATCACTTAGTACTTTTACATCTTTTGCTCTGTTGTGGTCACTTTTATTAAAAGTGAACCCTGCAGGAAAAATCTTATCAAAGGAGAAGAGACATGCTCACTAGAGACGAGGTTCTTGATTTACTGGAACAACGGTCGTGGATTAAAGCAACTGATCACAATCTATGGGTTGAGCTTACCACCATGCCCGAAGATCACGATGGGTATCTGGAGGACCTGGCAAACCGACCTGATCAAATCGGCAATTTGGAAATTCATAAGATCGTTGACCTGAAGAGAGGAAATTTCGCCATCATCACTCTCTTCGAAGTCAGCCAGCCTCAAGCCGAAAAGGTCTACACTTACGAGTACGTCAGCTGGAAAAATGGACCATTGAGTGGGGCCAAAGGATTGGTTCTTATCGCTGATGCTGAAGATCGCATCACCCACTTCGTGATTCTGCGCGGCAGCAAATTTGCTGTTGGCGGCGACGCCTTCGATGTTGTGGGAGGTTTTGCTTCCCCCGATGAAAAAGGCGTAAGCGGCATGCTCGCTCGATTCGAGGAGGAATTTAAGGAAGAATTGGGATTGTCGGAAAATCTTATCGTTAAAAAAATCCACAATCTCGGCAGAATTCTTCCTGATGCGGGTATGACCAACAATCATCCTCAGCTATTTGTTGCCATCATTGATGCCAGCCAAGCTGAGTTGATTGGTGAACTTCCGAATCCGGATCCGTGGGAACTTTCCATAGGTCCAACCATCATGCCCGTGGAGAGGATGCGCGACACAGTCATGGCGAATGACGATGCGTATTTCCACA
Source organism: Patescibacteria group bacterium (assembly GCA_018823885.1). Taxonomy (GTDB): domain Bacteria; phylum Patescibacteriota; class Microgenomatia; order UBA8517; family UBA8517; genus JAHJHG01. The sequence goes on along the minus strand of JAHJHG010000009.1, from coordinate 214,036 downwards.
TCTTGGTGACCCGAGCGGTTGCTCAAGGTATTCTCCCCGCATCCTTACTCGAACCCGATAACTAAATTCTGTTTTCCTGCAGATGGTTACCACCAGTTTATGAGGCCATAACCCTCAACTGGTGGTAACCAATCGTTTTTCCACATCAGCGCAAAAGTATATAATATCAAAAACGTATTAAGTGAAATACAAATAACATGAAAGAAAAATCTCAAGAATCATCTAATCCAATGGATGAATATTCACATCCGATAAGTGCAAGAAATACAGAATTAGGACGATTATTCATTCTCAAACCAAGACAAAGACCAGAAAAGCCTGGTAGGTCTTTGCGTGTACTTTTTGACTCGCGCTTTCCTCTTATTGAAGATTTCAAGTCAGAGTATCTCTATACAGTTATCTTCGAAAAAATAGGCAATCAAGCCGGTAACCACTATCATAAAGTTAAGTTTGAACTTTTTTATCCTATCTTTGGTAGTTTTGAGATTCACATGCAAAATCCACAAAACAAGAAGCATGAAATTGTTGAACTAAAAGCTGAAGATCATGTGGCCCTTTCTGTTCGGCCCGGAATTGCTCACAAAGTTATTGCGAAAGATCGCAATGCTATCTTAATGGTTGTAGCCACTGCTCCAAATGTTGAGGATGATGAATTTCCTTACGAAATAAACTCAAGTAATTAATTTTTTAGTTCAAGCGTGTTTGTCTGCAACTGAAGAAGCTCCCCACGATTCAGGTTTAGTTTTAGCTTCAAATCCACTGCCATTTACCATACCAACAACCTCTTTTATCATATCCCTTGTCGGTCCCAGTGGTCCCACGTCAATATGGATTTCGAAATCATACTTTGTCGGGGAAATTGCTTCTCGAAGACAAGGAACGATTTCTTGAGCTACATCAAGCGACATTAAAGTTTCTGTGTATATTTTATCCCGAAGTACTGGTATTTTATTCTTTTTCTCTTTTCTCCAATAATAACGAGCTCCCCTACCGATTCTATGAGCAACAACGGCGGTTACATAATCTATTTCAGCTTTCCCATTCTTCCTTCGTGCCTGAGAGTCGGTACCGATGATTAGTCGATATAAACTATCTGGCTCTTCTTCCACGAAATCAGCAATCGCTTCCACCATCTTTGTGCTCGATATTTTTCCCTTGGTTGGATTGATAAAAATCCTGTTCTTAGCCTTAGCCATGAGCGAATTATACCACCATTTAGAGGAAAAATTAACTTTTTCGAAGCTATTTTGCTACGCTCGAAAGATCAATGAGAGAATAACAACCAAGCCCAAGGAAGCAACCACTATGTACTCCACAACAACAGAGAGATAAAGATCTCTATGGATTGCGTGATGAATAATCCCCCAAGCTACATAAGCTAAGGCCAGCCCTATGGCTACGGCTATCTGAAAGGCTCTCTCATATGAGAAAACTAAAAAGCCGACAACTCCCGCAATAAGTATGCCCGCAAGAGACAAATAGTGAGGTAAGTGTTTTGCTATTCTTTTCATCATATAACTTGCCCTGCTTTTAATATTAATACTATCGCCAAAACCATTCCAAGGAAAGAGAGGTGGGCAAAAGTGCGCCCTCCAATCCTAGCAATCCTTCTTCGCCTGGTAATAAGACCATCAAAAACCAGCACGTTTAGAAGAAGGCCCACTACAACTAGAGAAACCCCTTTAGTTGTACTAAATGGAGAAATCAACACTCGTCCTCCTATTGGCCCTGCTTCCGCAATTGGTGTTTGTACGGCTACTAATGAACTCTCTGGTGATGGACTTGGGAAAGTTGCTGCAACTGGAGCAGGAGATGGGCTAAATTGTGGCGCTTCTGTTGATGCAGGCTGGGCTTCCGCAATTGGAACAGAAGGAACTGTATCTGTATATTTAGTACCAAAAAACTGAACTATTATGGTTGTATCGACCCCATCTAAATCTCCTTCAATTACAGCGATACCTATATCTCTGTAATTCGCAGAAAGAAGATTGTCTTTATGGGTTGGAGAGGCCATCCAAGCTTCAACTGCAGATGCCGGATTCGTAAAATCACGGGCAAGATTCTCGCCAGCGTAGCGATAACTGTAGCCAGCATTTACAAAAAAGCTCCAGGGTTGAGTTCCATCAGGGGAAACATGAGCCCAATAATTATTATTTAACATGTCTGCACCTTTGGCTTGGGCTGCCTGGGCTAGAGTCGGGTTCGCTTCAAGAGGAAGAAGCCCAACTGAAACCCGTTGTTCATTAGTAATCCTTATCACTTCATCTGGTGAAATATTGGCAGCATATCCAAGTATCTTTAGTCCAGATGCAGGTATAAATTGAAGGCCTACTTGGAGAACAATAAGTTTTATTACAAACAGTATTATTATCTGAGGATGAATAAGTCTGGCCTTCTGATTATTGGTATGCCAAGGAAGAAATAAGTGAATTGCTCTATTTATTACTTTATCTAGTTTCTTAGGCATACTCAATAAACCCCAATAAGGGTATAACTGTATCTATTTCATCTTAAACGCCTCAGAAGCTGTCTGCAAGCTGGAGAAATTACTATCTGTGTCTGGCGAAAAAGAAAAAGAGCCCTCAAAACATATCATCATAACGATGATTTGGAGGGCTCATTCCTTGCGGAAAATCACTACTCGTCTTGCGCTGTTTTCGAGAACTGCGGTTGAAAAAGAATCGTAGACAAAGATTCAACGAACTGTTCTCCATCCTTATCTTCTTGTGTCAACATTTTCAAACGCGTCTGCGCCTCATCAAGAACTTGCTCGTATTCCTTCTTCTCCGTCAATTCTTTACCAGCAATACTATTAATTTCTTTTGCTAGCAAGCTCACTTGTTTCTGAAGTTCCTCAAGCTGTTTAATTCTCACTCCCCGTTTCTTATCTCCATATGGACCTTTGGCGAGTGCGAACATCAAGATTGCTAAATACACCACGCCCGACCCACCACAGATACAATTACCAGGAGTATCAAAACCAAAAGCGATCAATGTAAATATCGCTACTCCCAACAACATGGTGATGACAAAAGCTCTTTTTTTCTCCAGTTTCTTGTCTTCGTTGGTAGTTTCGGTCAGTTTAGGTAAAATCTTCAGATAACCAAGCAGTTTCTGAACAAGTTCAACCTTGCTTCTTACCTCTTCCATTACATTCTGGTCCAAAAACTTTGATGTTTCTTCAAAGATCTCCTCAACTGATCTAAACAAACTTTGTACCCTGTCTTTATCGACAAATTGCTGGAAAGCTTCGGGTTCAAGTCGTATCTCCCTGAAGAAACTATCTAATTGCGAAGTAACAGTAAAAACTCCTAAGGGAGCTTTGTCAATATATTTCCTCAGGCGCTTGAGCCCTTCTTCTGTTTCGAAGATATATTGCCTTAATTCATTTTCAAGTCGGACGCGTTCCTCCCTGGCGATTTCTATCAAGGCTAAGCCTTCAAGATTTCGTTGCACTCTAGACAATTGACCTGCCTGGACAATATTGGCTCCCAAATTTGCGTAACCGACCCAGTCGGATCCTCTGTTAGACATTGGCTTTCTCCTTTTTAATATGGGCTTTCCGCGTATTCGGATCGAATCTTTTCCGCAAGTTTTAAAGAACGTTGTATTATATCCTATAACAGAATTTGTTGTCAATTTAGAGCTTTTACCCTTCTTGCTCATCTTTAAGATCTCTCTATGTTTGTTTATCTATAAGCTGAAGAAATAATTATTGAGCGCTAGTGGTTCATAAAAGTAATCCAAATAAAAAACCCTCCAATCTCAATTACCTATCTGTAATAACACACAAAGTGTGCAACAGTAAGGCAATCTTCTTACGATTGGAGGGCTTAAATCTTGCGGAAAGTTACTTTCTCTATCTGGTGACGGAATAATCAAAATAAACATTTTCCCATTCATCTCGTTTAAATCCCTCACCATCTTCTCTCGGTGTTACAACCCAAACAAGTTGTTCGATTGCCGGGGTTACCACCACCACATTTGGGACATAACCAATTTTCACGGGTATGTACTACTTTGTCCAAGCTTTTTTCCGGCTCAAATATCTGTGGTGGAAATGTTAATTCGAACAAAGACTTAGGGAGAGAATTCCCATCCTTATCCTTCTCTGTTGCTTGGCCTATGTAATCCCTCGTCTCTTTCTCTATCTCTTCGTATTGGGAGATCGTTAAGCCTTCGCCAAAAACCTCATAGAGTACATGAAGTTTCTCTGATGAAAGAATCTTTTTTCGAAGTTCTTCCCCCTCGTTTTTTACTTTTCTATACTCTTCCGACGACGACGAGTAGAGTAGACCAGCAAACCCTATTACTTCTATCAAACCAATCCAACACAGGACATTGGGACCTAAATAATCAAGTGCAAATAGCGGAACAAGAAATCCCCCTATTATAAGCAATACCCAATATTTCACACCTCTGTTTTTTTCATCGGAAAGTTTCTCCAACTTCTTTTTCATATCTGGTAGTTTTTGGGAAGCCTTAAGATGAGAAATTAACAAGTCGAGATCAGAAAAACGATCAGAGAGTTTTAAGTGAAAACGCACTTTTTCAACTTCTTTTTCACTTAACTCATTTGCTGCATTTTCCGTTATCAGGGAATTTGCTGCTCGAACCTGCTTAACTCGGTCCTTATCCGTAAACTGCTGGAAAGTAGCCGGCTCGACGCCCACTTCATCAAAAATATTTTCTAGTATGTGCGCCGTAATATAAACACCCAAAGGTGCCTCTTGGAGATAACCCGTGAGACGTTCAATCCCCTCTTCTATCTCGAAGATAAACTGCCTTAGTTCGTTTTCGAGTTGAATCCGTCTCTCTCGATTTGTCTCTATGCGGGCCAACTCACTAAGCCTGTCGCGCACTCCCGCCAACTGACCTGCTTGAACAATATTGGCTCCCAAATTTGCATAATCAACCCAGTTGGGTCCTCTATCAGACATGGTTTCCTCCTTGTCTTGTGTGTGACTACTCGGATTATTGACAACAACCTTTTCCGCAAGTTGTTAATGAACACGACATTATATCCCATAATAGAATTTGTTGTCAATTTTGAGGGTTAGCTATACTTTTTACCTGCTCTTTCGACTTCTTTAGAATCGTTCTACATGCAAGTTGAAAAAATTAACGCCTGCGCCTAGTGAAGAAGAAAAGAATTAAACCAATCACAAAAGCACCAATAGCTGCAATTCTACCCTTAGTCGTCCTTGTTAAAGTGTCTACGGCTTCATTAAAGGCTGTTTCGGGCTCTTCTGTAACAATCTCTGCTTCTTCTCCTAGTATATCTCCAGAATTCTCTTCTTCTGTGGCGGTAATTACTTCAAATGCATCATAAGCAAAGGGTGTTGTGCTTGTGGCTAGCCCAACCACAGTTCCTCCTCCGCCTGTGCTTCCTCCTGGAATACTGAAGGTATCACCTCTACGTTCGGCGCTAATTGCCGTCGGTGATCCAGCGGAAACGGTACGCCAATAATATGTCACCCCATTTGAAAGTCCAGATAGAATTACTGTGTGACTTAAAGTTTTTGGAGAAGTATCAACTGTACCACTGGTGTTGGCATATCCATAATTAGGATGAGTAAGGTTAATTGGATGACTTACTGTGTCATATACAACTCTGCCATCAGTTGGTCTGTCTGTGGTCCAATTAATAGTAATTTCACCCCATCCTGGCCGACTCCAAAATTCACCTGAGATAACAGCAGCAACACCAACAGAGCGGAATATTTCTGTGCTGTTGTTACCAGCATTATCTTCAGCAATAGCTCTTAAAGTGTAATCGCCAAGTGGAAGACCAGTTGTGTCCCAAATGGTCTCATAGGGAAAACTTGTTTTGATATCTAGTGCAGACCAGGTACCTTCACCTACTTTTTGATAAGAATAGGTTACAGACTTAACACCAGAGAAACTGTCAGTGGCATCAGTACCAACAACTGTCGAACCTGAAATGACAACGCCTTCGGCTGGACTGGTCCATGTAACAACGGGAGCCGTTGCATCATAGTTCAGAGTTAGAGGATTGCTCTCAGCACTGACGTTTCCCGCATTGTCTGTCGTGGAAACATAGATAGTATATGTGCCTTGTCCATGTCCATAAATACCACTGTGTGTTTTGGGATTACCATTTGCTATGAGATTAGAAGTCCAAGCAATTGTAAATCCGCCACCCATAGGAACAAAATCGTAACGGATTGTATACCCCTTAATCCCTGATTGAATTATCCCTGTATCATCACCTTCAGACCAGGTTAAGGTAACAAAGTTTACATTTGTGAAAAGATTATTTGCCGGTGCAGTAAATACAGGCTTAGTAGGAGCTGTCGAATCATAAATTATCCGACAACTTCCCGCCAATGTTTTTGCTGAAAGTGCCCAATCTGATTTATTGCCTGCAAAATCCACCGATCTAACAGCGTATCCATATGCACCATCTGCCGGCGGCATCCATGAATTATTGAGTTCGGATACAGTCAAAACTTGCTCATTTAATCCAATACTTCCGTTGGGGTGAAAAGAAGTGTATTCATAATGAGAAAATGTTGGATCCCCTGTTATATCATCCCAGTCCGGAATAGCAACTTGCAGTGGAACGGTCGCGCCACAAGCAAAATTTTGTGTCCTGTTTTGTGATTGAAATTTGAGGCCAGTCGGCATGGCTGGAGCAGTGGTATCTATCACTAAGTTTTCAGATTCAACTTCTCCACTTTGATTGCCAGCTCTATCTTCGGATTTAAGATAGAATTTCCAGCTTCCTTCATTTAGATTTGTTATTGTTCCTAAAACATTTCCTATATAAACCCAATCACCCGAAAAACCACTTAATAATGAATCATAAATTCGTGAATAATATCCTTTTATCCCAGAAGCAAAAACTCCTCCCGGGTCAATTGATGGCATCCAATTCCAAGTTTGGCTAATATTATTAGTAGGATTGGGTAGGGTAACTGGTAACCCAGGAATATCGGGATTAATCATTGGTGTCGAAGTTTCGATCGTAGGATTTGGACTTAACAAATTACCCGCTAGATCGTGAATATTCTGCACACCCCATTCTTGTTCGGCTGAAATATACCACGAAGAATTCATAAATATAATTGTCGATGTTTTTGTTGAAGAATCATAAACAATTGATACATCTCCAGAGAGATCTCCTGATCCTCCAGCTCCAGGCCAATTATTCAAAAAGTAGTTAGCAGGATTTTCTGCTTCACTAACAACAACATTTTCACTAAAAGTTACCTCAAAAGAAGTGGAAGAAGCTCCTGGAATCGGGAAAATTAAATCAGCTGTCGGAGCCGTATTGTCAACAATAATTTGAATATCCGGCGTTCTGGCCCAATTTCCTGCGATATCTTTTCCAGCCGCATATAGGTAATATGTCCCATCTGTCATTTGATAAAATGTGCCGTCCGCCCTTTCAGCATTCAGCGTATTCAGGTCCCACTCAAATTCTGTTCCATCTACATAAACATAGTGGTATCGTTTTAATGATGAACTGTATGTTTCACTTTCTTCTCTCCACCAGAAATTCACATAATCACAATTTTCATTACAAAGAGCTTTCAAATGTATTGCCCCATTATGAGTTGAGCCATCAATCGGCATATCCCAAGTAATTAACGGGGCAGTATTGTCAACGGTGATTTTATAAGGATCACCCGCTCCATTGCTCCAATCAGTCTCATTTCCATTTGCATCCTTAGCCTGAATCTGAACATAGTAGACACCCTCTGGAGTATTTGGAGTCGGTATTTCAGAGCCAGAAAACCAGGCAGTCGGTCCATACCGATTTACTAAATAACCTTCATCAGAAAATGCTTGATATCGATAGGTAAAAGGTCCATTCCCAACTGAGTCTGTCCAATCTATTTTTAGTAATTCAGATGTTTTAAGAAAAGAATTATTTAAAGGAGAAACAATAACCGGTGCTTGGCTTATTAAAATTTCATCAGCAATTACATAATCCAATTCGGAAGAGTTCTCAACCGAAGCTAAAACAAGTGTTGAGCTAGTATCTAAAGAGTATTCCCCTAGAGAATACCAGCCGGACCATTCACCCACTCCCCCTACAGTTGATTGATCTGCAAGTAATTCTTGATTTATCTCAAAAGATGTTGAGCTGCCACTATAATTAAGGGTATAAGGCGCTGCTGTAGTTCTGTTAATATCAGTTGACCAGCTAATATAGACAGAGTAAATTCCTGGTGTGATCCCAGAAAAAGTCCAGGTTGCAGTTTGCCCAACCGGAACCGTAAGTGGATAATGAACGCCGTCACTATAATAACCTTGTGTAGCGTAATCTATCCATGTCCCGCCATCATAATCTGCTTCATCATCGGTAACAATAAAAACAGTAAAATGGTCTAATCCTCGTATTGTTACTGTATTCTCATTTTCCTCTTTGAGTTCTTCAACAACTTGCGCATTATCTAAACTATCTCCATTCTCGGCATATTTAATTTCAAAATCATCCCCCACTTCTTCAGAAAGAGGAAGCGTCAAATCATATAGGAAAGTGCCATTCTGCATATCGGAAGTGATTTCGTAGGCCTTTCCTAAAATTCCTAATTCTTCAGCATCCTCAGGATCAAATTCTCTAATAGTTAAGTAACCGGGTTCTGTAAGTTTTGTAAAAACAACTTTTGTTTGAGTATCTTTATAATAGTACTCCACCCCTTCACCAACTGTTGAACTGGTAGTAACTGAACCATCTTCGTTTTCAATCCAAAGTGAAACTACCAAACTAGCTGATTCTTCCACCACAGGGCTTTCCTCTAATTCTACCTCTAATGTTTCAGGTAATTCTTTTTCTATTTCATCTGTGTCAGAAGCTGGTAACGACGTCGGGTTTGCCTCAGGAGTTGACACCACCTCTTCAATCAATTCCAATTCTGTACTCTCGATTACCTCTTCAGCAAAAATGGTTTGTGGGTATAATAAAATTCCCAAAAAAGAATTAAGAAGCAATGAGACACAAGCCACAGCAGACAATATTTTAAATAAAATCTTGTCAGACATTATATTGAGTAGTGCCCTCTGTATACACTGTCTTATGGTACTTGTCAACGTAATCCACTCACGGAGCCTATTATTAAGTTTCGTATTTTATTTCTACCGTATCACCCTTTTTTATATCCTTACCGTTGACAGGGATATCTAAGGCCCACCCAATCGCGTTAGCAACCGATACTCCTACTCTTAGGCCAGTGTAAGACCCTGGTCCCGTATTAACCTCTATTTCCGTTATATCTTTTATTTTCTTTCCTTGCTTCTTTAAAAGTTCATCTATAAAAGGAAGAAGTTTTTGAGACTTCTCCTTCCTTGCTTCTGTTTCAAACTTCTCATCATCAACACCAACTATTATTTTTTTACCGTCCGATGTGTCTATATATAGTTTCATTTTTTACCTTTGTAGCCATCTGGATGGCTTTTGTGCCACTTGTAAGCAGTCTTGATTATATCCTTTAGTTTATATTTTGGCTCCCAACCTAAATCTTTTTTAATTTTATCTATTGAAGCATATAAAGTATCGGCATCTCCTGGTCTGCGTGGCCCCATTTTGACTTTGAAATCTCCAGCCACTTTCTTAACTTCCTCAACAATTTCTTTGTTTGAGTAACCCCCTCCTGTCCCGGCATTATATTGATTAGTTTTTCCTCCATTAATTAAATATTGAATAGCCGCCGTATGTGCTTTTGCTAAGTCTAAAACATGAACATAATCTCTAACACAAGTGCCATCCGGAGTATCATAATCATCGCCAAAAAGAGTAAACTCTCTTCCTGCAAGAACTGCCTTTAATATTAAAGGAATAATGTGGCTCTCATTTGGATGTGCTTCTCCAATTGATCCGTCCAAAGCTGCGCCAGCTGCATTAAAATATCTAATGCTCACGGATTTAAAATCATATGCTTTATCAAACCAGCGAAGAATGTCTTCGATCATCAACTTTGTTTCTCCATACGGATTTTCAGGGTTTTTAGGATCATCTTCTTTGATAGGCAATTTTTTGGGGCTACCATAGACACCAGCGGAGGAAGAAAAAACTATTTTATTAACATTGTTTTCTAACATTACGTCCAGTAAATTCATCACCCCAATTAAATTATTCTGAAAATATTTATTTGGATTTTTAAATGACTCGCCCATTTGAATAAAACTGGCCATATGAATGACGCCAACAAATTTATTCTTTTTAAATAATGTTTCTAGTTTTATTTTTTCCCTTACCAGATCAATTTTATGAAATTCAAACCCCGGAACGGCTTCCTTGTGACCTTGAGATAGATTATCTACAATAACCACGCCATAACCCTCATTTTTAAGCTCCCGGACAATGAAGCTCCCGATATATCCAGCTCCACCTGTTACTAATATCTTTTTTTTCATATACCTTCAATCAATATTTTTCTTTTATCCTCGCCTAAATTTTCAAACCTTATCCAAATAACTTCCTGCGGTAAGGCATTCTCAATCTTCTCCGCCCACTCTATCGCAACAACATTATCATTCTTTCCCCAAGTATCATCGACTCCTAAGTTTTTAACTTCGTTTTCCAAACCATCTTCAAGTCTATAAAAATCAATATGATAAAAGTCAAACTTTGAAGCCACATACTTTCTCATCAGTATGAAGGTAGGAGAAATTATTCGTCCTTTTATTCCAAAGCCTTCCGCCAATCCCTGAATGAAAGTTGTTTTTCCGCTACCCAGCTCACCTGTTAGAGCTAACGTCTCGCCACCCTTTAAATTAACTGCAGTCTTTTTGCCCAAGTCTTTAGTTTCTTGGGCGCTGTTGGTAATAGTTTCCATATTGTATAGATAGCCAGTGAAGCTCCTATTGTATCAAAAATGATATCGCGCAATCGCGGATCCCTTCCTGGAGTGAAAGATTGATGAAACTCATCCGAAATTCCATATACGATGGCCAATATAATTGAATAAACACCGGCTTCTCTTTTTTCAACTCCACTTTCTTTCAACGCACGGTACATTAATGCGGCGTATATCGCATATTCAAAAACATGAGCCGATTTTTTAATAATAAATTCTCTCCAATACACTTTTGTTATTGGTGCAGTCGGCAAAGAAGAGAAATAGAAGATAACTAATGACCAAACAACAACTGGAAACCAATACTTAAGAACTTTCCTTGCTATCGTTTCCTTTGATTTCAATTTTATTGAATCCATCATTTCTCTTTTTTTTGCTGTCTTTATTATATTCTTTCTTCCCATTTTTAATAAAGGTGTATCCAGCAATACCAATTAAGCCTGTACCACCAACAAGAAAAAGGCCGGCCATAAAAGGAAATTTTTTCTCAACCTCCTCTTCGGGATCTGGAGAAGGAGATGATAACCCATCTCTCAAACCCAATACATAATCACCGTCATCTCCTTCATTATTATTAACAACAGGTCGTGGAGTTATTGTCGGCCTTTTGGTAGCAACCGCTAAAACTGTAGGTTTTGGTGTTGGACTCTCGGTTGGCACAGGGGTTGATGTTGGATTTGGTGTGGGATTTGAAGTGGGAGTTGGAATTGGTGGCGCTTCATTCGCTCCACCAGGAGTTGGATTCAGTTTCTCGGAATTTATTCCACCCCCATCTGGAATCCTTCCCCAACTTTTATCCTCGCTTGATCCTACATAAATAAATTTATCTATTTCGCTATCATCTGGCCCAAGTAATGTAATCGTTGTGCTGTCGCTATTCGCAACAGCAAACCCACTCTCCCCTTTTGGATAAATTACCAACCATTTTTCCACGGAGCCAGATAGAACAATTTGTTTATCGTTTCTATCACTAAGCTTATATCCATCGATTACAAAAGGCGTATCACTAGAATTATATATTTCAATCCATTCACCTTCTTTATCGTCCCCAGAAGGATTCGGCAAAACTTCATTTATTTTTATTTCAACCTGTGCGGAAACTTTAGAAGTAAAGATAAAAGTAAAAACAAAAAAAATAAGAAAAAAGAATATTATGTTCCGCATCAGGCAGGTTTTGTGTTACTTAAAAACTAACAAGACGCAAGGTCTTTATGTCTGAAACATTATATCTGTCTGTTAATAGACGGTTAGCCCCGTTTTCCAAGAAAGGGTCGTGCATGATATATTGATCTCCTTCTTTTCTTAATATAACGATAAAGTGCTCAGGAGAATATTCGTTATATAGACCTGCTATCACAGGCCTGCCTGCAGCCAACTCACTATCTAATATGGACACTGAGGGAACCTGTACTCGGACATCAACATTATTCACTTCATATTGGTGTAACATAAAAGCGGTACTACCAAAAAACGCATCCGGATTAGATGCAATGTCTGAAGGTTTAATATTTATTCCATGATGAGAGGCAATCATTGAAACTGAAGTAATTAAGCACCCGTAATTAGCAACAGAGAGCCCACTCAGGCCCAAAGAATTATTTCCCCATTGAGAATCCCGCTGGTTGTAATAATAACCCCAGTCATCGTGAGTAGTTTGGTTTTCAAGGATACTTGCCCCGCCTTGTCCTGAAACGAATCTTAAAAACGCATTTTTCTGTGCAACCGCTTGAGACAATAAATCTTGATATTTCTTCTCGTCATTTTTGGTAACAGCCAATAAATTAGCCTTAGCAGCTTTTTGGGCACCCAACACTTGGCCTTGTTGTTCCAACTGAGCATGTAAATCCTCCTGGTCCACTTTTTCCTCTTCATACACATCTTGTGCTTCTTGAAGTCTTACTAATAAATCCCTATCTGCCTCTTGAATTTTATGAAGGTAATAATATCTGGATACTGCTTCATTCAAATCAGAGGCAGTGATAAGTAAAATTAAAGAATCCCCCAACCGAGTCATCTTGTAAATCTCTGTGGCTCGAGTAGAAAAAGCTTCGGTTAAAGCTTCTAATGAAACCTCGAGTTGATCAATCCTGCCACCAAGTAATAATATTTTTTCTTGGGTTTCCTGAATCTTAAGGGTTGTTAGCCTAATCTGGGCATCAAATTGGGCAATCTGATTAGATAAAGTATTTGATTGGCTTTTCAGACGAGAAAGCTCGGCTTCATATTGCTTGATTTGATCATTCAGTTCTTGTAATTTCTCGTCTGGTGTTTGAGCTACAACAAAATGGGAGCCAACCTTAAAGAGTCCCGCTGCTAATAGGAGCGAGAATAGAATTGCGAAGAACAACCTCTTGGGGTTAATTTTTTTCATTTGCGTCGGCGCACTCTTGAGATTGCAAGGGTGCTTCCGAATAATGCCAGCGATACACCTACTACAATCTCAACCGCCAATATAATACCCATTAGAATGAATAATTGTACAGTGTCTCTTGGCAAAACAGGAATTTCTCCAAAATATGAAACAATGCCTGGTGTTGCGTAGAGAACTAATATCAAAGCAAAAATCCAGCCAAGGAAAACACCGACAAAAGCATAAATTAAAGCCTCCATAATTATTGGACTTCTAATAAACTTTTTAGTGGCCCCAATTAAACTTAGAATTTCCATCTCTCCTCTTCTTGTTGTTATTCTCATAGTGATAATGACTAAAAGAACCAATAAAGATGTTCCAACAAGAAGTCCTACAAAAACCGCCCCGCCAATTCTGACATACCAAGTAATTGTCCTTAACCTTGTCACAACGTCACCCAAAGTTGATTCTCCTCCTAAGCTTGCCGTAAAACCTACTTGATCTACGAGACTTATTTTCTTTACCTCGTTTATAACTTCTTCGGCAAAATTAAGGTCGGTCAACGAAAATTCTAAGCTTGCAGGAAATATCGACGGGCTTACCAACTCCGATAAAAGCGGGTTGTCGGCGGTTGCATCTTTATAAATCTCCAAAGCTTCTTCTTTTGAAACATAGGCAACATCTTTTACGCGTGAATCTTTATTAAGTGTATTTTGAAAAGAAGAAATCTCTTCTGCGGTTACGTCATCCTTTAAAAATGCGATAATTTGTGGTCTTGTCTCGAAATGAGAGAGGGCCTTGCCCGATGAATAAACCAATACCGCTAAAAGAGTGCCAACAAAAAATGTCAGCGCCAATACGAAAATTGCTGCTAAGGCCTGAAATGGAGACCTTCTTGCGTAGTCCAAAGCAGTTCTAAAATGAATGTTTGCCATCAGATTTTATTCCTTCTTTTCTTTAACCTCCTCAACTTCTGCTTTTACTTTCGTTTTCTCTTCTTCAGCCTTTTTTTCTACTGGTTTTTCTTTAGCTTTCGCTTTTCTCTTAGGAGATTCGCTGTCTCCGGTAATCTTGCCATTATCTATCTTTATTTCCCGCTTCTTTAGTTTATCAACAATTCCCCTATGATGTGTAGCCATTATGACAGTTTTCCCTTCTTTGCTAATCTTTTCAAATAAATCCATTAATTCATCTGCCGTATCCCAATCTAAATTTCCTGTAGGCTCATCCGCTAAAATCATCTTAGGATTAATCACTAAGGCTCGGGCAAGAGAAACTCTTTGAAGCTCTCCTCCTGAAAGCTGTGAAGGAAAAAGACTAGATCTTTCAATTAAACCTACTAAATTCAAAACATCACCCACGCGCTTCTTCCATTCTGAAAGCGGCGTTCCTTTAACTGCTAAAGCAACTTCAACATTTTCGCGAACTGTTCTTTCCGGCAAAACTTTAAAGTCTTGAAAAACCACGCCAATTTGCTGCCTAAGAGAAGGAATATATTTATCTGGCAATCGCACTATATCTTTACCTTCAAAAAAGATCTTCCCCTTATCCGGAAGATAATCTCTTAAAATCAACTTCAAGATGGTTGTCTTGCCGGCACCAGATGGTCCCGTCAAGAATACAAACTCTCCTTTATCGACCGAGAAAGTAGCATCTTCGATGGCTTTTATTTTTCCAAAAGTTTTTGTGACATCTTTTAAGCTAATCATGACAGTTTAAGTTCAATCTTTAGATTAACAAATTAAACGAAATATCGCTAGTTCTTAATCAGTTTCTTAAATATGAAAAATCTGGGGACCTATTCTGAAACCTTAATTTTACCCACATCCATTAACCAGCCAGCTGTTTGGGCTGAAATAGTTTCACCCCATACCGTAACGGTTTTCCCAACAAATGCTTCTAGGTCAATTACGGTTGAGGTTAGATATACATACTTTGTGGGACCCCCCTCACGTTCAAGGTGGTGTGTACCTTCTCCATCTATCCCTCCTTTTACCAAAGATCCTTCCGCCGAGTCTCTAAAAGTAGCTTCATCAGCAATCCCTGCCTCTTTGGCCCCTGTTTCAGCACCTGGCGCTCCTGCTGAGGTAGGTTCACCCGTGTTTTTCGTACCTGATAAAGCCCAACCGGTTCCCACTCCAAGCAGTACTACTAATAGTGATGCTAAAGCATAAAAGGCAGTTCTTTTTGATATCTTTTTAGGAAATTTTTTAAGTACTGGAGTCTTTGCCACAGCCTGCCCTGCTGTGGGTTGAGTTGGTTGGCTAGTGGTTGAGCTTACCGGTTGGCTTTGAGTTTCTTTTGTTTGAGGATCCATATTTCTCAATATATCATTGCCAGGGAAAAACTATCAAGTATCAATAGCCCTTTCTGATAATTTTAGCTCTGCTTCAATAAATTCATCTAGACCCCCATCAAGTACTGATTCCGGATCAGCTGTCTCTACCTTGGTTCTCAAATCCTTAACCATTTTATATGGATGCAGGACATATGAACGGATTTGTGTTCCCCAGGAGGCCGGCTTATATTCACCCTTTAATCCTTTTTCCTCGGCATCCTTTTTTGCTTGCTCCAATACCCAAAGCTTTGCGCGAAGCAAATCAAGGGCTATCTGCCTATTTTGTATTTGGGATCGCTCCCGTTGTGCAGTCACAACTGTATTTGTCGGTTTATGTTTTACTCTCACAGCCGTCGATACTTTCTGGACATTCTGGCCTCCTTGTGTAGAGGCCCTAAAAAACTGCCACTCAAGGTCATCATCTTTCATTTCTAATTCCGGCATATCCACTTCATCTATTTCTGGAAGGACCTCTACCAAGGAAAAGGATGTTTGACGAAGTTTGTCAGCATTAAAAGGGGATTGCCTCACCAATCTATGTGTCCCCGCTTCGCCCTTTAGATATCCATAAGCATGAAGTCCGGCAACTTTAAAAACGACACTTTTTATTCCTGCTTCTTCACCCGAAGATAAATCTATAACTTGCATCTTCCATCCCCTTTTCTCGCAATACTTCGTATACATTCTATAGAGCATACTTGTCCAATCCATTGCTTCCGTTCCTCCTTGGCCGGCATGAATAGATACAATGGCGTTCTTTCCATCATAACCTCCTGAAAGAAATGAGGAGAGCTTTAGTTCTTCAACTTGCTTTTCTAATTTTTCAACGTCACTTTTAAGATCCGATGACAATTCTCCTTCTTTAGCAAACTCGTTCAAGGTTGCAATTTCGCTTTGTAAATCTTTAATCTTTTTAACTTCATGCGAAATATCTCCAATCTCCTGCATCAATTTCCTCGCCTTTTCTTGATTATCCCAAAGATTAGTATCTGTTGATTCAGCTTCTAGTTTTGATAATTTTTCCTCTTTTTCTTTTAAATTAAGCGATGCCTTAATTTTATTAAAATCAGAGGATATTCTCTTAATATTTTGTTTTAGATCTTGCATAACAAGCTTAAGTATATCAAAAGAGGAGCGATCCGTAGCCTTATTCTTCGGGAGTACAAATCATGGAGCGAAATTCTTCCGCGTCTTCGGAATTTAAGCTTTGAAATTCAGTCACAACATCATACAAATCAAGAGTGCCCTCTGCATAAGTATCAGGAATTTCCTCCGTTATACCCAAAACTTCAGCCATTCTTTCCCTTCCTGCAACCAAGGCATTCTGAAGTGGCTTAGGGGCATTTTCCCACCCTAGTATTTCTGTCAACATCGTTCTCCCACCTAATATTAGAAATCCTTCCAATATCAAAGCTAAAACAAAGCCTATGAACAACATTGACCCTGCACTACTTAGATTCCAATTAACATACAACCTTCTGACTCTGGCAAGAGTTAATACTAAAAGAAAAAGCAAGAAGATAATCCCACCTGCTTGAATATATGAAGGGGAAAACGAAATATTTCCAAGGTTAAAATTTATCGTTTGTTTAAAAACTGAAGGCAGGTTCATTACCTCAATAATATCATTTTCTATCTACTGGAGCATGTTCTTGCTATTCTGTCTCTGGAAGTTCCACATCTAGAAGTTCTACTTCAAAAATTAAAGTTGCGTTAGGAGGAATAACATCGCCTGCCCCTGCTTCTCCGTAAGCCATTTCAGAAGGAATTGTTAATATTCTTTTTCCGCCAACTTTCATTCCAACCAATCCTTTATCCCAACCAGGGATAACTTGGCCAACACCAAAAAGGAAAGTAAAAGGTTCACCTCGATCATAGGAACTGTCAAACTTAGTTCCATCAGTTAATGTCCCTGAGTAGTTAACTGTTATTTTGGCGCCAGAAGCTGTTTCTTCTCCTTTGCCGACAACAATATCTTCTATTTGTAATTCTTCTGCTGTCATTTCTTCATCCTCCCCTTCAATCTCAAATTGCAAGCTTTCTTTTTCTGTCTTAGTTCCCTCTACTTCTACGTCCAGTTTCTTGGGCGTACCGAAATTTCCAAAGAAAACTAAGGCAAAAACCCCAAAAGCTACGACCCCCAAACCAATCATTATTTTATTTTGGGTAACATTATCCTGATTTTCTTCTTCCACAAGTGCGATTTTTACATATTAACAAATCGGCCACAAGAGGCAATTTGATATCTCTGGTGTCTATTCCCCTTGCTGAGGATAGTGACACTTCTTCCATTTTTTGCCGCTCCCACACCAGCAGGGGTCGTTTCTACCTACCTTTTTCTTTGTTGTAGCCTTACTGCCAGAAAAGGCTTTACTTCCACTTTGAGCTGTTTCATCAGTACCTTTCTGAGCTAAGCCCATGGCGTCAGTTTTATCTATATTTGTCCTGGCTTGATCTAAAGGAATTTCCGGTTGAGGAACCGCCACCCCTACCCTAAATATTCTTCTTGAAAGTTCTTCGTCAATCTTATCTATCAATCCCTCAAAAAGATCAAACGCCTCTTGCTTGAATTCAACCAAGGGATCTCTTTGTCCATAAGCTCTTAAGGTAACCGCTTCTCTTAATCCATCAATGTGGTCAATATGATTGATCCAAAGGTGATCAATCGATCCCAAATAGGCATACTTTTCAATCTGTCTCATTACTGTTTCGCCCACTTGTTTCTCCCGCGTTTTGTGAACATCATTTAGTACCTTTATTAATAGCGTTCTAATTTTGTCTTTGTCATCTGATTTAGCAAGTTGTTTTTTAACCGCTTCTTTGGAAACATCATCAAAAGGAATTATCTCAAGAAGGCTAACAATAATTCTTTCGTGATTTGGTTTCCCTCCGTCTTCGGGAAAGGCCAATAATAGGATCCTGTCAATCCTGTGTTCTAACTTTTCAAGAACCTCCTTCTTTAGATCTTTCGACTCCAATATCCTTCTTCTCAAACCATAAACTATTTCTCTTTGTTGGTTAGCGACATCATCATATTCGACCAATCTCTTCCTCATGTCAAAGTTGAATCCTTCAACTTTAACCTGCGATTGTTCAATTGCTCTTGAAACCATTTTATTTTCAATTGGCTGGTCTTCAGGCAACTTCAATTTTTCCATTATTCCCCCTATTTGCTCTCCTCCGAAAATTCTCATCAAATCATCTTCTAATGAAAGATAGAAAAGAGAAGATCCTGCATCTCCTTGTCGACCAGAACGACCTCTCAACTGATTGTCTATTCTTCTCGATTCATGCCTTTCAGTTCCTATTACATGAAGCCCACCTGCCTTAATCACTTCATCATGAGCATTCTGCCACTCTTTGTATCCTTTAGTTTCCTTGTATTTCTCTTTACTCATACCGGAAGGTATCTCTGGAGGAGTTCCTCCTAAAACAATATCAACACCTCGACCGGCCATATTTGTCGCAACAGTAACGGCACCTGGTTTTCCCGCCTGAGAAATGATCGATGCCTCTTTTTCGTGGTTCTTAGCATTAAGAACGTTATGGGGAATTTTCTTGCGCTTAAGATATGTATCAACTATTTCATTTTTATCAATAGAGGTGGTACCTACTAAAATAGGTTGTCCCTTTTTGTGTTTCTCTTCAATCTCTTTTACTATGGCTCCATATTTCCCTCGTAGAGATTTATAAATTACATCAGAACGATCCTTTCTGACCATTGGGTCATTTGTGGGAACAACAATAACATCAAGGTCATAAATTTTCTTGAACTCCTCTGCTTCGGTTGCGGCTGTCCCTGTCATACCGGAAAGATGGTCATACATCCTGAAATAATTCTGAAAAGAAATTGTTGCCAAGGTTTTACTTTCTTGTTGAATAACAACTCCCTCTTTTGCTTCAACCGCTTGATGAAGTCCATCACTCCAACGGCGGCCAACCATCAATCTTCCCGTGAATTCATCAACAATGGTTACTTTGTTGTCTTTAACAACATATTCTCTATCTCTCAAAAATAATGTTTTGGCGCGAAGGGCATTTTCGATATGGTGTATCGATTCAAAGTCTTTTTCGTATAAATTGGGTGTTTTTAATATCTTTTCCACCCTGGTAATACCATGCTCTGTTAAAGTTGCGCTTTTGGCTTTTTCGTCCATTGAATAATCTGTATCGGGATTAAGCTGTTCAACAAGTCCCGCAAATTTGTAATATTTATCGGTTGGCTCTGCGTCGGGGGCCGAAATAATCAAAGGAGTTCTTGCTTCGTCAACTAAAACAGAGTCCACCTCATCAACAATGGCAAAATAGTGACTTCTCTGAGACATTTGCTCGAGGCTTTGAACCATATTGTCTCGAAGATAATCAAATCCAAATTCGTTATTCGTCCCATAAGTAACATCAGCTTCATATGCTTCCTTCCTTTGGGCAGGTTTTAAATGGGCAAGACGCTCATCCCCATGACTTTTGTCTTCATGTTTAGTATCGTAGACAAAAGATTTCATTTCTTGAACGATTACTCCAACTGAGAGCCCCAACATCTCAAAAGCGGGCGCATTCCAACCTGCATCTCGGCGAGCCAAGTAATCGTTAACAGTAACAAGATGGACTCCTTTCCCGACAAGAGCCCTTAAATATAGTGCGGGAACAGCAGACAGGGTTTTTCCCTCCCCTGTTTTTTGTTCAACAACCTTACCTTCAAAAAGAGCAATCGCAGCTTGAAGTTGAACATCATACGGCTTTAAACCAATCGCTCTCCATGAAGCCTCCCTTGCAAGAGCAAAAGCCTCCGGTAATATATTTTCAATTACTTCTCCCTCTTTAAGTCGCTTTTTATACTCTTCGGTCTTTTTGATAAAATCGCCGTCTTTAAGCTTTTTTATTTCTGGCTCTAAAGAATTAATTTTGCCAACAATTTTGGAGAGCCTGTCAAGCTCCCTTTGATTTAAATCTAATAGTTTAGAAAATATATTTAACATACCTTCATCTTATCAGAGTCTGAGCACACAAACATTATATTGGCCTCGGGGTAAACAGCCACAACTTCTGAAAAAATCTCTTTCAGTTCTTGGTGAGTTATGTCGGCCAATTTTCTCTTTTCGCTATAATATAACCTATTAATTACTACCGCTCCGCCTCTCCTTAAAAGTTTTCTTATCAAAGTATAAAAAGCAGGTGATGCAAACTTTTCCGGAATAGTGTCTCCAATATATAAATCCACCAAAATTAAATCGTACCTTTCCTTCTTTTTTGTCTGCCTTTTTACATATTTCATCGCATCCTCTATTACAACCTCTACTTCGCCCTCTTTTAGTCCCATATACTTTCCCCCGAGATCAATCATAATCGGATCAATTTCTACACCAGTTATTGCCGTCTTGGGCCAATATTTTCTAACAACTCTTACCGCTCCGCCTCCCCCTAACCCGAGGATGAGACATTTATTAACTTTTGTTTTTGCTTTCTCCACTTCCTTTAGCGAAGCGTACCAAACTTTTTCGGCAACCCCACCCGATTGAGTTAACCCTCCAGCTTTGATGTGGACACCCCATGCCAAATCACGAATAACCGTAAGCCTACCATTAATAGGAGACACGACCTCTTCTAATATTTTCGAGCCTGAGAGAAAATTTTCTAGCTTTCCCATGATTAAACTATTATACGCTAACCAAGAAACCCCTTTTCTTCGTCTTTTGTTTGGATTATTATATGTCCATGGACCAAATCCCTCTACCTGAAAAGCTAAGACCGCCCGCATTGACCGGTTTTGTTGGCCAAGAACATCTAACTGGAAAAGAAGGAGTCATTAAAAAACTCATTACTGGTGCCAAGCAAACGGGTTTTTTCCCATCATTAATTTTCTGGGGACCACCCGGCTCAGGGAAAACAACCTTAGCAAGAATTATTGCCAATAAACTAAACCGAGAGTTTTTTGAATTTTCAGCTGTTAACACTTCAATAAAAGATGTCGAAGAAATAATCACAAAAATCATCCAATTAAGGGGTGCACCAGGGCAAATGAGACTGGTTAAAAAAACGAAAAAGAAAAAAGAAAAAGGCGCTCCAATTATCTTTATCGATGAAATTCATAGATTTAATAAAGCACAGCAAGACAAACTTCTTCCTCATGTTGAAAAGGGAATAATAATACTAATCGGGGCAACGACCGAAAACCCTTCCTTTGAAGTAATCGGACCAATGCTCTCCCGATCCCGAATCTTAACGCTTAATCAATTAGACAAAAAGGCTTTAAATAAAATCCTTAACAAAGCCATTAAATTCCTTACGATCACACTAGATAAGGAAATGAAAACTTTTCTTATTGAATCTTCAAATGGTGATGCAAGAGTAATGTTAAATGTTCTGGAAATTGCCACTAATCTTTCTAAGTCAAAGAAAATCACATTGAAAGACCTGGAAGAAGCTCTTCAAAGAAGACAATTTACTTTTGATAAAAAAGGTGAAGAATATTACAACGTAATTTCAGCGTTTATAAAATCAATGAGAGCAAGCGATGTTGATGCCGCCCTTTATTATCTAGCCAGAATGGTTGAAGCGGGACAGGATCCTCTTTATATAGCAAGGAGAATGGTTGTGTTTGCTTCCGAAGATGTTTCCTCGCCAACTGCTTTAGTGGTCGCCAACTCCGTATTTAGAGCTTGTGAAATGATTGGCTACCCTGAATGTCAAGAGAATTTAGCAGCAGGAACTGTTTATCTAGCTCAAGCAAAAAAGAACAGATCAGCATACGAAGCCTACATGAAAGCTTTGGGGGATGTAAAACAATATGGCAATCTTCCCGTTCCTTTAAAAATTAGAAACCCTGTTACCAAATTAATGGAGGATCTTGATTACGGTAAAGATTATGAGCTTTATCCAGAAGAAAGCTTGTTGCCAGAGAGATTAAAAGATAAAAAATACTACGAAGAAAAAGAATAATTAATTTTCTGGTTTATTTAGTAATTTTTTCTTTTCCAACCCACTTTTGAAGAACATCAGGAATTAGAATACTCCCGTCTTTTTGTTGATAATTCTCTATTATCGCAATTATTGTGCGACCGATAGCAAATGCCGTACCGTTTAATGTGTGTACAAATTTTGTTTCACCTTTATCTTGGTATTTAATATTAAGCCTTCGGGCCTGAAAATCAGTTGCATTGGAGGTCGAAGTTACCTCTACATATTTCCCCTGCCCCGGCATCCAAGCCTCTAAATCATATTTTTTTGCGGCTGGCGCTCCCAAATCACCTGAACACATTTTCACTACCTGATAAGGAATTTCTAGGGCTTGAAAAAACTTTTCTTCTAAAGAAAGCAAATATTCATGCTCTTTTTCAGAGTCCCCCGGCTTAGTAAAAGAAAACATCTCTACTTTATCAAACTGATGAACCCTTAATATTCCTTTTGTGTCTTTACCGTAGGAGCCTGCTTCCCGCCTAAAACATGGAGAGAAACTAACATACCTCTTGGGCAAATTCTTTTCTTCTAAAACCTCGTCCATATGCATCGGTCCAATTGATTGCTCTGATGTGCCCACTAAGACTAGATCATCTTTCTCAAATACGTACATATCCTCTTCTCCGCCGTGTTCTAAATATCCCATTCCTCGCATTGACTCCCTTTTAATAAAGGAGGGAGGAATGACAGGGGTAAATCCTTCTTTAACCAAAAACTCCATTGCGAGCTGAACCAGAGCAAGCTCAAGAAGAGCGCCATCGCCCTTTAAGTAACCAAAACGACTCCCGGAAACTTTTGCGGCACGCTTAATATCGATAATGTCTAAATCCTCACCTAATTCCAAATAATCCTTAGCAGAAGATTTCTTTTTTTCTCCCCATTCCCTAATAACCTCGTTTTCACTTTCATCCTTGCCCGTCTTCACATCGTCTGCCGGTAGATTTGGGATTTGGTATAGTTTTTCTTTGTATTCTTTTTCAATTTTCGCCAATTCTGGTTCTAGTTTTTGAAGTTTTGTTTTTATCTCTTTACCTTTTTCTTTATCTTGTTCTTTCGCAACCCTATTTCTATCTGCGCGCAAGGTTTCAATTTCGCTCAATAGCTCTCGTCTTTTTTTGTCTAACTCCAAAACTTCGTCAACTCGTTTTGGATCAAGCTGTTTTGCCTCTATCCCCTTTTTCACCTTTTCCGGATTTTCTCTAATATAGTTAATGTCTATCATTGAATTATTATAACCCTAAATCATTTGAAATTCCCTGCATAGCGTTAAGAGTTATTTCAACAAATTCCCTTAACGGTATTCCTAAGCTAGGCTCGCACTCTTCTATTTGCTCTCTTTTTACGCCGGCGGCAAAAGATTTTTGATTCCACTTCTTCAAAATAGAATCGGCTGTGACCGAAGCTAATTTCTTATCCGGCCTGACAAGGGCTACGGCAACAATAAAACCAGTTAATTCATCACAACAGTATAAAGACCATTCTAGCTTGTTCTTGGGAGGATTTTCCCCTGTATGAGCGTAGTTATGAGACAATATTGCACTCAATATCTCTTTATCACCCTCACCGGCTTCTTTTAACCATTCCGCCATTAAAAGAGTATGTTTTTCTGGTATCTCTTTGGTTTTTTCGTAATCCCCATCATGAAGAAGTCCAACCATCCCCCATTTTTCTTCGTCTTCTTTAAACCGCTTTGCCAAAGCACACATCGTCGCCTCCACAGCATAACAATGTCTTCTTAGATTAATGTTCTGCATGTTTTTGTGCAGAAGTTCCAAGGCGTTTTTTCTTATTATCATTTTCTTCTTTTTTCTAAGGAATCTAATAGATTTATTAACAATTGTTCCTTTGTATGTTCTCGTGCGTTCTCCCAAAATTCATCAAGTTTTTTAGGATCTGCTCCGTCAAGTTCATACTCCAAAGCTTGCCATACTGTGGCAATTTTCCCTAATTGATAAAGAATATCTGCTTCTCGAGAACCCCCTTTTGCATTCTTTCCCAAATGCTCTATCCATAATTGATATAATTCTTGTGGCGCCGAAGCTTCAGAAACTAAGTCTCTAACAATATGTTTCTCCGACTCGTGATCATGATCATCAATATCTTCTGTCCCTCTCTGTGTAACAGGATCTTCTGTTGCAGCTTCTTCTATATCATGAAGAACAGCCATTTTTAGAAGTTTGTCCATCGAGACCTTCAATTCTTCTCCCAAGAAGACAACCAATAGGCATACTCTAAAAGTATGTTCTGCTACACTTTCGGGGTCAGGCATACCTTCCCGCACCCAGCCCGTGCGCTTTAAGGATTTTAATTTCCCAACCTTTAACAACGAGTTAACCAATCTCTTCTTCATTTTTTTGGTCTCAGAAGAGGAAACAGTACAGTTTCGCGAATGGGCTTGTCAGCTAAGAATGAAAACAGTCTTTCGCTAACACCAAAACCAGTTACCGGCGGCATTCCGTATTCTAAAGCTTTTACAAAATCTTGGTCGTGCATCTGAGCATCCTTATCTCCTTCATCCCTCATCTTTTGCTGTTCTTTAAATCTCTCTGTCTGGTCTGCTGGATCATTAAGCTCTGAATATCCATTACCCATCTCACTTCCTGCAATAATGACTTGATATCTTTCGGTAAAATCTGGATCATCCTCTTTTCTTTTGGCCAAAGGTGATACTTCAACCGGATGCCCAACTAAAAACGCCGGTCCCGCTATGTTTTTTCTAATTGACTTCCAAAGTGCATCAATTAACCTTCCCTTTGCCGCTTTCTTTTCGAATGGCACTTTAAGTTCTTTCAACTTCGCTTTAATCTCGTCAGTCTTTGCCTTTGAGATATCAACACCTGTTTGTTCTAAAAGAGTCTTTGTATAATCGATCTTCTTCCAAGTCTTAGAGAGATCAATTTCGAAATCATTAATTTTAAACTTAAGTTTGCCAAAAGTTTTTTTAGCCACATATTTATACATTTCTTCCACTAATTTCATCGAGTCTTCATAATTCGCATAGGCCCAATAAAACTCCATTTGGGTGTAATCTTGTAAATGCTCGTGACTAATCCCTTCATTTCTAAATTGACGGCCAATTTCAAATGTTTTCTCAAATCCGGCAACCATTAATCTTTTTTGCCAAAGCTCTCCCATCGAAATTCTGAGATAGAGATCTATATCCAAAGCATCGTGGTGAGTTACAAAAGGGTTGGCATCAGCTCCACCAACCGTATTTTCCAAAATAGGAGTCTCTACTTCCAAAAAACCTTTCTCGTATAAAAACTCGCGCATGCTTTGCCAAAATACAGTCTTTTTCTTGAAAAGATCTTTTAGTTCATCGTTAAGAAGTAAGTCAATATATCTTTGACGATAACGCTCTTCCATATCTTTTAATCCATACCAGGTTGAAGGGATAGGGCGAATAGATTTTGTTAATATTCCATGATCAGCAACATCAAGTGAGATTTCACCAGCTTTTGTTTTAATTACCTCCCCTTTAGCCCAAACAAAATCCCCAATATCAAGAAGATCTACTAATTTGAATTTTTCTCCTAATTTTTTCTTTTGTAGAAATAGCTGGATTTTTCCTGTTTCGTCTTTAACGTCGGCAAAGCAGCAATTACCATGCTCTCTAACGCTCCAAATACGCCCAGCAACGACTGCTTCTTTACCAAGTGTACTTACCACATTACTTATCTTCTCGGGCTTACTAGGAGCTTTAGACGGATAAGGATTGATGCCCAGACTTCTCAGCTTTTTTGCTTTTTCAAATCTAATTTTTCGAATTTCTTCAAGTCTTTGTTCCGCCATAGATTAAGTATAACTTAAGATTAATAGGAGTTACAAAAAGAAGTTTGTTACTTAATTGACAAAATCTCGTATACCACTTTTCCAGCAGGAGCTTCTACTTCTACTTTCTCTCCTATCTTCTTTCCAACCAAGGCTAAACCCAGAGGAGAACTGTGGGAAATTTTCTTGCTAATTGGATCAGCTTCCCACTCGCCTACTATATAATAGACATGCTCTTCGTCTTGTATTTTAAGCGTTACCTCAGCCCCGACAGCAATTTCTCCATTATTATTTTTACCACTTACGACTTCTGCATTATGAATAACACCTTCGAGCTCTGATATTTTTCCATCCAAAAAATCAAGCTCTTCTTTTGCGTTTTGATAATCACTATTTTCGGATAAATCCCCCTGACCTCTTGCATTAGCAAGTCTCTCGACTAGTTTTGGTCTTTTTGTATTAACCAATCCATCGAGCTCTTTCTCCAGGTTTTCAAAACCTTGTTTTGTTATTTGTATATTATTTATTTTGTCTTGACTCATGTGTTCTTTATCAAAAAAATTACCCTCCTTTTTCGGAAGAGCGTTAAAAATTTCGCTCTCTCCGTTTACCCAACCTTTTAGCGTGTGGTAAAACGAGAAGAAGGGAGGATTAATATATCGTTTGGGAATTGTATCTTTTTACTAATTCTTTTGTCAAGAAATATTTTACTCCACATTTCTTATCATCATTGAAATTGTGAAATTATTTACTCGAGATGTAATTATTTCTCTCTTTCTGTATCATATATTTATACCTTGAAAGGGGGTGATAACTTTGAAAAGAAATATTAAATTTTTATTAACATCTTTATTCCTTATCGTCACTCTCGGCCTGTGGATTTCATCTCCAATCAGTGCAAAGGGTCAAGACCAAAATAGGGTTCAGGATCCAACAACTCATGATGGAGACGTGGTAGAGGCAGATCTAGACAGCACTGGTAACGGGCAAGGTTCAGCCGGAAGCCCTAGAGCTGGTTTAGAAAATGCGATACAAACCTTGACCAGAGTGTCTGAGCGTTTTAATAACCCAGAGACTGGAGAACAAGTTAGAACGATGACTGAGAACCATACGCGATCTCAGGAAAAAATTAACACAGCACTATCTAGCATGCGTTCCCGTTCTAAACTCCTAAAATTCGTTTTTGGGGCTAATTATCAAAACGCAGGAGAGGTAAAGGCTCAAGCAGCTCAATTTAGAAGCGACGCTGAGGATCTAGCAAAGTTTAAAGAAGAGTTAACTTACGCGTCTGACCAAGAAGAAATGCAAGATGCTATAGATAACCTAGAAGGAGAGGCAGATGCCTTGGAAACCGAACTTAATCAGGAACTTCAGGGCTTTTCCCTTTTTGGCTGGTTAAACCGCATCCTGTCAGGGTATTAATTAGTTGAAGTCGGTAAAAAGTTATCACCTTCCAGTGTTTAACTGAAGGCGGGTATTTTTGTTGTGACCCCACGGGGGATCGAACCCCGGTTTCTGGGATGAGAACCCAGTGTCCTAGGCCACTAGACGATGGGGCCTGAATCACATATTTTACTCTATTTGAGGCTGAGATACAATTTTCAAGAAAAAGACCTAAAGCCAGGAATAATTAATTTGCCGCTATGTATGAAGGTGTTGATAGGGTTTTTCGAACTTTTTTTACATTTTTAGGAGGCCACTTCTTTATCGCCGTTTTTAAAACATCTTCTAATCTGTTCGTAAATACAAACTTAATATCTTTTTTAGTCTTTGCTGGAACATCTTCTAAATCTTTTTTATTGTCTTTGGGTAAAATTACGGTTTTTAAACCAGCTCTATGAGCGGCAATAATTTTTTCTTTCACTCCACCAATCTCTAAAACTCTCCCTCTTAAGGTTATTTCACCAGTCATACCAACATCTCTTTTTACAGGGATACCCGCAAGGGCTGAGACTAAGCTGGTGGCCATGGCTACTCCTGCCGACGGACCATCCTTGGGAACAGCTCCTTCTGGAACATGGATGTGAACATCTAAAGCATTACCAAAATCCTCCTTTAAGCCCAATTCTTCCCAATGAGCCTTTGTCCATGTAAAAGCAGCCTTTGCTGATTCTTTCATAACATCTCCCAATTGCCCTGTTAAAAGAAGCTTTCCTTTACCCGGCATTAAGGCCACTTCAATAAAAATAATGTCGCCCCCTGTCGGAGTAACCGCCAAACCGGTTGCCATACCTACTTCATCTTTCTTTTCGGCAATAAGAGAGGAGAACTTCTGAGGCCCTAAGAATTTTCGAACATCAGTTATTTTAATTTCTTTCGTATATCTCTTTTTCTCGGCAACTAGTCGCGCTATCTTTCTACAAGCCCCAGCCAAATTTCTTTCCAAATTTCTAACCCCTGCTTCCCTTGTATAGCGATTGATTATTTCACGAATTGCTTCGCTCAATAATTTAATCTTTTCATCCGCCAAACCATGAAGTCTTAACTGCTTTGGCCACAAGAATTTTTTTGTAATATTATATTTTTCTTCCTCTGTGTAACCTGGAAAACTAATAACTTCCATCCTGTCTCTCAAGGCTACAGGGATTGTGTCTAAAACGTTCCCCGTAGCAATAAACATAACCTCTGATAGATCAAAGGGTACTTCCAGATAGTGGTCGGAGAATTCCCTGTTTTGTTCAGGATCTAAGGCTTCAAGTAAAGCAGAAGATGGATCTCCTCTAAAATCAATGCCTATCTTGTCTATCTCATCAAGCATAAAAACAGGATTTTTTGTTCCAGCATTTTTAATTCCCTGAATAATGCGTCCAGGAAGCGCACCAACATATGTCCTTCTATGTCCCCTTATTTCTGCCTCATCACGAATTCCTCCCAAAGACACTCTTACAAATTTTCTATCCAAGGCTCTTGCAATTGATTTACCGATTGAAGTCTTGCCCACACCTGGAGGGCCAATAAAACAAAGAATGGTTGGCTGACTCTCTTCATTCTTTATTGTTTTATCTTTTCCTTTTATTTTTAATTTTGTCTTTATTTTTTCAAGGGCATCTTTTTTTACCCTCATTACAGCCAAATACTCCAATATTCTTTCCTTTGCTTTCCTTAAACCATAATGATCATCTTCAAGTACTTTTGCGGCCGCTTTTATAGAGACATTGTTGGCTGTTGATATGCTCCAAGGCATGTCGGTAAGCCAATCTAAATAATTTCTAATATAACCACCCTCCGGATTGTGAGGGGAAAGTTGAGAAAGTCTTTTAAGTTCCTTTTTGGCTCTTTTTCTAACCTCTTTGGGCATTTTTGCTTCTAAAATTTTTTTCTTGTATTCAGATACTTCTTCCAAGCCCAACTCTCCTCCCTCTTGACCAAGCTCCTCTTCAATAGTTTTCTTCTTCTCCCTGAGCATTGCCTTCCTCATTTGGTCTTCAAATCTCTTTTGTGTTTTCTGCGAAATCGTCTTTTCCAAATCCAAAATGTTAATCTCGCGGGCAAGAGCTTCTAAAACCTTTTTCATTCTTGATTTTAAGGTAAGTGTTTCAAGAAGCTTTTGTTTCTCGTTTGTCTTTATGTCCAAAAGTGAAGCCGCCTGATCAACCAGTTCAACCGGCTCAACCTGTCCTGATACAAGTTTCATCACTGTTACAATTTCTGCCTGTTTGCCGAGATTTACCGCCTTTTTAAATAATTCCGTAAGTTTCTTTGCAAGAACCTCAACCTCTGGAGATATCACTCTGTCTTCTTTTATTTCCTCCACCTCTCCAATTAAATAAGCCTCATGAGGCACTATTTTATTCAATCGGATTCTATTATGTCCCTTGACTATGGCGTGAATTTCACCATCGGATTGCATCATTTGTGTAATCGTGGCAATTGTCCCTATTTCATATAAATCTCTTTGAGATGGATGTGAAGTTTTGGCGTCCTTTTGAGTAAATACGGCAATGACTTTATCTTCCTGAAACGCCGCATTAACAGCCTTTACCGACTTTTGCCTTCCAAAAGATAAGATCGTATCCGTATAAGGAAATACCACTGACCCGCGGATAGCAACAACTGGGACTTTTCGTATAATTTTTGTGCTTTTTCCCATTTTTGAATTCAGTTTTAGCAGTCTAACAATTTAACTGCTAGAAGTCAACCTCCAGCTTACTGCTAACCAGCCTTGGGCTTGCCAGATAAATTAACCTATCTATTTCTTTGTCTTGAGTAATCTAAAAAAGCGGAGTTTGCTAACAACAACAGCCACCATTGTTCCGATCATGCTTCCGATTACAACATCTAAAATATAATGAACGTTAGCAAACACTCGCCCTACAGCAACAAGGAATGCTAATGCTATATACACAATCCCCAATTTTTTATTATGCAACCAAAGTGTAATTGCCAAGCCAAAAGCAATGGCTGTATGTGATGAGGGGAACGCATTATCAAAATGAAAAGTTAAAGTTAAAGGTAATTCCCCATTTATAAGGAACGGTCGAACAGACGGGAGAAGGCTTTTTAACATCTGAGCAATTACCCAGGCCAATAGTGCGGCCGCAAAAGCACGAAGCGCCTGTTCTTTTTTTACTCTTCCGTCCACAAACCAGAGAATAATTAATCCGGCAAACATAAACCAAATCAGAAAACTTGCCAAAAAAGTGATAATAAAAGTCGTACTAGTAGCTCCAAGCACGGCCTGCTGATTTAAATAAAAGTTCATTCGTGAATAACAATCCTTGTCCCCGGATTCTTATCTGAGGCATAAACCGCCCATTTATTATGTCCTAGCTCGGGTGTTGTCCAATAAAAAAGCCTTTCCGCTATGGGGGTCGGAAGGTTTACGCACCCATGGCTTCTTTGAGTCCCGAAGGCATTATGCCAATAAGTCCCGTGCAGTCCATATCCTATCCACCCAGGCACACTTTCATTCTCGAAGAACATAACATAGGGAACGTTGGGTAAATTATAATAATATTTGCCTTCTCCACCCTCCATTTTAGTAAAACGAAGTTTAATCCAAATCCTGAATTCTCCTTTAGGTGTCGGCCACCACGGAAGACCGGTAGAAATTGGCGTTTCCAAAAATAGAGCATTTCCATCCCAAGCCTTTAGCTTTTGCTCTGATAAATCCACTTCTATCCAACGCTCACTTGGTGAAGCCGTACCCAATACTGCTTTTCCTTCAGGAATAGTAGCAAGATCGGGAATAGAAATTGTCTTATTTTCAAAGACAGCAATTTTCTCTCCTTCGCTAAATTGCCCGGAGTAATCATCTATGTTGCACCCTGTTGGCGCCGTTACTCTTTTTGATGTTGTCGTAATAACAAACAGCCCCAAAAGAGCTAGTGCTGGAGCCAAAAATATGAAAAATTTCTTTCTTCTTCGCTTGGCCATAATCTAATTTATGCTAACACAAACATTTCTCTTTGAACAACCTCTCTTATTTAGGTTAATATAGTTATGTGAGCAGAAAATATCCAATCACAAAAAGTTTCAGATTTGCCTTCAGTGGACTAAAAAGTGCCGTCAAAAGAGAGCCAAACTTTCGTATCCATGTTTTTGTTGCCATCATAACTATCGTTGCGGCATATTTTCTAAATTTCACTCTCTCTGAATGGACCATTCTTGTTTTCACCATATTCTTAGTAATGACTTTCGAATTATTAAACACCGCTCTCGAAGCCCTTGTAAATCTGGTCAGTCCAGAGTTAAGGCCTGAAGCAAAAATTGCGAAGGATGTTTCAGCTGCAGTGGTCCTTATGGCGGCATTCTTTTCTATAATCGTCGGGACTTTTCTGTTTTTGCCAAAAATATTCCTTTTTCTATAAAATAGTTAAAACCAATACCCCCAAAACTACACAGTAATACGCAAATAATTTGAATCTACCGGCCAGTAAAAATTTGAGGACGAAGTTAATCGCAATTACTCCTGAAATAAAAGCGGCTATAAATCCGACACTATAAAACAATATGTTTCCAGTTACCTCGGAGCCATATTTTAGAAACTGAATAGCATTGGCACCGACAATGGCTGGAACAGAAAGCAGGAATGAAAATTGAGCCGCCTCCTTCCTTTTAATACCCAAACTAGTTCCTGCAAAGATAGTAGAACCCGAGCGGGAAATACCGGGAATTATTGCCAAGGCCTGAGCCATACCAATCAAGATAGTTTTCTTGATTGAAATTTCTTTAGATCCCGTTTTTGCTCTATCTGTAAGAAAATTCAAGACAGCCGTAAAAAGGAGGGCAAATCCCACTATATATACCCCATTGAAAAGATTCTCTATCGATGATCCCAAAAATACACCGACGAGTCCTGCTGGAATGGTTCCTATTAAAAGGAGAAACAAATATTTTGGGGTTAATTTTAAAAGTGTTTTTCTAAAATAATACAGTACAGCCAAAACCGTTCCTGCGTGAAGGAACACATCAAAAAGAACACCGTCCTGAGTGAAACCAGGGATTAGATTTTGAACAATGACCAGATGACCTGAGGAAGAAACGGGCAAAAATTCAGTGAGCCCCTGAAGAATCCCTAGAAATATTGAAGATATTAGGTTCACAATAAATATTTTAATCTAATCTATCTCAATCGCAAAATTATTCCAGTTATCAGCTGTTAGCTTGTCCATCTCTATAGAATCCTTAAGATCGAAGTTGCCTATCCCTGTTCTCTTGAGATTTCTTAAATACGCACCGCAACCAAGTTGCTCGCCGATATCCCGAGCTAAGGCCCGAATGTAAGTTCCGGAAGAAACAGTCGTCTTTATTTTCAAAACAGGATATTTATACTGAAATAATTCAATTGAGTAAATTGTTATGTCTCTTTCTTTGAGAAACACCTTTTCTCCTTTCCTGGCAAGTTCGTATGCTTTCTTCCCCTTTATTTTAAGAGCAGAGTATGCAGGAGGCTTTTGTTTTTGTTTACCTTTAAAGCCTTTCAACGTTTTTTTAAGTAAAGCCATATTTGGGGCCGGAAAATCATTTTTTTTGGAAATGATCTGCCCCTCAGAATCGTCAGTGTCTCGTTCTTCACCTAAAAATATTTCTGCTTCATACATTTTCTTTGTATCTTTTGCTATCCAACCAAGTTTTTTGGTTGAATTGCGCCCTACTCCCACAATCAATAAGCCTGTCGCGTTAGGATCTAGTGTTCCGGCATGCCCAACTTTTTTTTCTCCTGTTACTTTTCGAACAAAATAGATAACATCGTGCGAAGTAATACCTTTTGGTTTGTTTATTAAAAGAAACATCGTTAATTAGTTAGTTTATAACATCTTTTTGAAAAAAATCGAAAAATATGTATAATAGGCACATCGCAATCGAAAGATTGCTTTTTTAAACTCTTGGTAATAATTGTTCCTTTACACAGTCCCGAAAGGGAAACATCATCACACCGAGGAGGGTGGCATGAAGTGTCTGAGAGAGCTGTACACGATTCTTGATAATAATGCTGTGCCCGGTTGTTCAAAAGTATTCCTCAGGAGGGTTCTTAAGAAAAATGGCAGAATGATATGTAGGGCAAACCTTTTGAAAAATGGGTCGGATACTCGTCCCCTCTTGGAACTTGAGATTATCGAGCAAGACAAAGGTGGAGGAGTTCATCTGACCCCTAAGTCATGTGCGACAATAAATAAGTATCATGGACTTGGTTTGATACCAACATATACTATTCTTCTTAAGTATGTCGATTCCGACAAACATTTTCGATCCCAACTAAGCGCTAAGCAAAGAAAAAGTTTTAGAAAGTGGGCTCGAAAAATCCGACCCGAAGCTCAACCTGGACTTCTAGAGTGTTTAAAAGATCTTAGGGGCAACAGCCTGCAAATATATTTAAACAAGCTAATTCCCAAATACCCTCAGGAGATGATTAAAATATAAGTTACCAAGAAAGTACCAAAAGATCAGGGGTGAGAATAAATAGGTTCGGTCAAAAAAAGACCAAACTTCTCATCCCTGAGTTCCAACTTCAAAAGCCGCTCACGTTTATATCCGTCTATACTCATCCGCATAATAGAAACTTCCTGTGGAGTTGATAAATATTTCTATTAGCGCTATAAATTATTAAGGAAAAGAGGTGATCAGTATGGCAGGCTATATAACAGACATTGAAAAAGAGACTAAAGAAAATACAAATTTTAGGAAAGTTCTGTTTACGGGGCCACACAGTCAATTAGTTGTCATGAGTCTCAAACCAGGCGAAGACATTGGAGAAGAAATCCACAGTGATGTCGACCAATTTATTAGAATCGAAGAAGGTGAAGCCAAGGTTGTTCTAGATGGAGAAGAAACAGAAATTAAGGATGACTGGGCCACAGTTATCCCCGCAGGAGCAAAACACAATATAATAAATACATCTCAGGAAAAAGAGTTAAAGCTTTACACCATTTATACTCCAGCTGAACACAAAGACGGAACAATTCATAAGACTAAAGAGGAGGCAATGGCAGACGAGCACGACCACGCCTAAAAATTGCAAAGGGGTTATCTTGAAAAAAGAGTGCGCGTAGTTTTGTTTTCGCGGAAATGAAACTGAAGAATATATTAACTATCCTGCTAATGCTCTGGAGATTGCCTCACGTATATTTCTGCCACGAAACCACTGTTTATAAAAAACCAAAACTGGTCCTTTTGAAGAATTTTTGAGATACCTTTTATTGATTCTTCCACCCTTATTGAGGAAGTTCTCAATAATTTCTCCCATGTCGTTGTTTTTTAAGATAAATTTATTGTATCAGACTTAGCCTATAAATGTTAGAGCGATTCCTTTTTTGTCTACTCTACCTGTTCTCCCAATTCTGTGAATATAAGTATCATAGTCTTCCGGAAGATCGTAATTGATAACGTGAGTAATATCATCGACGTCTATTCCTCTTGAGGCAACGTCTGTCGCAATCAAAGCGCTTACCCTACCATGACGGAATTGCTCAAGAGATCTTTGTCTTTGGTTTTGAGTCTTGTTTCCATGCATAACCGCTGTATGAAACCCAACATCTGTAAGACTTCTGTGCAGCTTGTCCGCACTTCTTTTAGTCCTCATGAATATAAGAGTTTTTGACGCTTCTTTTGTATCTAATAGTTCACATAAAACGTCTGCTTTGTTTCTACCTCTCAATTCAACGACATCTTGACGTACGTTTGTGCTGGCATCTGCGACTTTAACTGAAATCATGACCGGATTCGAAACAAATTGACTCATTACGCCCTTTACTTTCTCATCAAGAGTAGCTGAGAAAAAGAGTGATTGCCTATTTCTTGGAAGTTTTAAAATAATTTTTTTCATATCGTTGATAAATCCCATATCAAGCATTCTATCTACTTCGTCCAAAACAATTGAATCAAAGCTATTAAAATTAATCTTCCTTTGATTTTCTAAATCAAGCAACCTCCCTGGAGTGCCTATCACAAAATGAGGGCCTCTTCGAAGCTTATTTATTTGCCCATGAATGGAAACTCCTCCAATACAAACGGCAGAATATATACCCATACCACTGGAAAAACCTTGTAATTCCTTTTCGATTTGAACAGCCAACTCGCGTGTAGGCGTAATGATTAAAACTCTAGATCTTCCATTAAGAACTATTTTATTAATAAGGGGGATTAAAAAAGCAGCTGTTTTACCCGTACCTGTGTTGGCAACACCAACCACATCATGACCGGATAAGATTTCAGGTATCGCCTGATCTTGGATAGGAGTAGGCGCATTAAATCTGTGAGCTGCGATATTTCCAGAAAGTCGCCCGTCAAGAACAAAGTCTGAAAATTTGTTTTTAATTTCACAGACATCAGAAATAGGACTGGTTATTTTCCCAATAACAGTCCTTGGATCAAAGCTACGAATATTGGCCTTTCTGGGCCCAAAATTCCTTCTTCGCGAATAACGCGAATGATTTCTTTGTTTATACATTAGTTTCAAACGAAACTGCTTATATTAATGGGAATGCAAGTGTTTGAAGGAAAGATACGTGTTAAAAGTAGTTTCTGGGGTACCCTTACTTACCGACTTAAATCAAATTAAAAAAACAGTCTTTGGTTCCGAGTTAACGGAACAGATGTCAGTGTAACAGATTAAAAACATTTGTCAAGAAACTATAGGGCAGCTATTAGATTTTCTTTTTCTTGTTTTGATAATTTCTTTAACTCATGCTCTCGCTTTAAGGCTTCTGAACGAGTTTTAAATTTTTCTGTGTAAACCAACTCAAAAGATTTAAATCCTCTTACGTATTTTGCTCCCTTTCCTAATGTATGTTTTCCTAGGCGAGCCACAAGGTCTTTGGTTTGCCCCGTATAAAGAGTGTTCTTATCGGTTCTTAAGATATATACAGTAAACACAATACATTTTAGCAAACAAACTATTTATTTACTTCAAACCACAATGGGTTTTCCTTACCTTTTGGGTTGCTGCAATTGGAATAATTAAATGTAATCTCATCATCTTTCTTGATATCGTCTATGGCAATAAAATCAATTGTCTTTTCTCGAGATTTCATTTTATAAGTTGCGTTAGGTTTGTATGAATGGTTATATATTGATCCAAAACCTAAAACTATCGCTAACCGTTCCTTGTTTTTGCCAAAATAGAAGAAATAAGTTACAAGAACGCTTTCTTTCAGATTGGATGTATCATTTTTGGAAACTTCAATAATTGGACACCTTTCAATCATTTCACCTTTCTTAATATCACGTCTTGCATAAACTCCCCTACCGGCATCAAGAATTCCTGATTTACTAATATATACCTTGTCTGAAGCAAGAAGTTTTTGCATGATGAAAATTATAGCAAAGATGTTGTCATCTTTGGGAAGATTGGCTGAGCGGGTCGGCCAAAGCACTCTTATTGTCATACCCCCAATTATTTGCTGCCTTTAATCTTCATTCTCTATTACAAGTTTTAACTCATCTCTTAAAAAATCAATTATGTTTGGACCAAATTCTTCTATTTGTCTTTCTATAAACTCTTTCATTAATATTCTTTGGGTTTCCCGAGAAACACCTTCTTCAGCACACCCGTCTAATATGAGTGCGAGGTTTTTGGCAGCATGCCCATATTCTCTATTTGCATATTTATGTACCCCATCTTTAACTTCGTGAACAAACTCCTTTGCTTCAGGTAGTAAATTTTGAATTTCTCTATCTTCTGTTGTCATATAATCCTTTTCTTAATTTAGACATTCAATTTGGCTGAGACTAATTGATGATTTTCGAACTTAATACGTAACTAGATTGTTTCTATTTCATCTGTATAGTAAAATGTTGATATTAAGTCAAGTGAAGAAATGAATATTAATTCTAAAGAATTTACTGAAATCCCTGAACATATAATACCAGAAGATTTTATTGGAGAAAATCGTGAACAAGTTCGAAAAGCTCTGAGCGAAAAAGTGTTTAATAAAGATTGGTACACAAGATTTAAAGAAGACGTAATCAGTGAAGATGTTATAGAGAAAGCCAAGTTGGTAGGAGGAATTATCGCTTCCGCAGGAGCAGTGATTCACGGCACTCTCGTAAAACCTGAGATATTTGAAGAAATTGTTCATGCAGGTACGAGAGGGGGTGCGTTTGCTTTGATTATATTTCCATTGACGACGCTGGGAGTAGGACTTATTGGGGGTCTAGGAGCTATGACTGGTGAGTATTCTGCCAATCTAGTAAAAAATGTGGCAGAAGATATTAAGCATCACAAAATGATGAAAAGTGCCGAAAAGGACGTAAAAAAATGGCTTCAAGCGAGAGAGTGATTGAGAAATAGTAAAATGGATAACAAACCTAAAAGCTTTTATAATTCAGTAATTAAGCTACTTACCGTATTCGTTGATTTGGCAGCTAGTGACGATGAGGCGAAAACCAAACTCAACAATCAACTCCAAGAGAAATTTTTCACGAATGTTTTTTCTGAAATTCTTTCAGATACTCAGCTTGACCAGATAAAAAAAGATCAAATAAAAAACTTGTTTGATCAAGAGGGAGAAAAGAAAATTGAGATTGAGGAGGCATTAGAAACTCTTAAAAAGATCGAGGAGATATTGGGTGAGGAGTACCTTGGTGAAAAACTATCAAAAGAATATTCAAACTTTGTAATTGAAATAATAAAAACAATAGATTCTGTTTTAGAAGGTGAAAGAAAAGAGAAATTTAAAAAGTGGCTAGCGCAGGAGTTTAGCTAAAAAATCCTCAGTGTGTTATGTGGCTGAGCATACAGGTCTAGAACTACTTGATCCCTTACTTACAGTCTATTCCCAGCAAGTTAAACGAGTGGGTCTAGAATCTAATAGTGTTATTATTCTAAAAACCACCTTCATTAAGTGTTTTTATACAAAATTCCGAAAATAATTCATCTTGAAAGCCGTCATCGCTTGAAGCCCACCTAATCTGTCTATCAGTTTTATTTCCAACCATAAAGGAGGTTCTATATAAAGCAAGCTGAGAACCTTTTGTCAATCTAATTGCTTTATATTCTTGGTTTCCGCCTGACTCACTACCTATTGGGACAAGAGGATGGTTTAAATCAACAACATCCTCCTGATCTGGATTTTCTTCGTGAATTTTTAAGATTAAGGTTGTATCTCTAAGGGCTGTAACTCTCACTCTATCGTGACTATCAACTTCTAATTCCACTTCCTTAGAGCCAAAAAGGCCGTATTCTCTTCTGCCCACTTTCAATTTTTCCAAAAAAGAAATACGACGATCGAGCACCTCATGTATAACCTCCCGCCCTCCAACATACGTATGACCTTTAATAACATAATAATATGGCATCTTTATTCCCGAGCAAAATCTGGGGAAATTATAGCAGATAATATAATTTTTGCTGAGAATGTGGGGCGATATTGGAACTTTTTAAATTTTTGTGACAATAAAATAACTAACCAGAGAGACTGAAGCCCCCAAGACTGTCCCCCAAAGCATATCCACAATCGTGACTATCAACGGCCAGTCTTTAATAGTGGCTAAGTTTGTCAAATCATAGGTGGCGTAAGATACAAATCCAAGCAGAGCTCCTAAAAAAAGAGCCTGGGTCCAAGAGTTCTTCTCCAAAGCCGGTAAAACTGAGAAAACCACTAAGCCAACCACAAACAGTAAGTAAAATAGACCGGCTGCTATAAAATTGACGTTTGCCTTCATCAAATAACCCAGGTATTGAGCGTAAAATTTCCTGGCGATTAGACTGAGCCAAACCAAGTCGATTGCCAAAAAAACTGGCAGGGTGATTAAATATGCTTTTAAAAACATCTTAACGGTTTAAATAAGTAATGACTAACTGCAAAACAGTCGCAAAACTAACCCACAACAAATATGGGATTTGGATATAAGTAATCCATTTTGCATGAGGATAGATTGCCTTCATCGCCCAGACAAGAGTGATCAGGACAAGAAGAATGTCAATGGCCGCCAGGATATTGCTTCTTAACCCAAATTGTAAAGGAGTAAATGCGAAGTTAAAAATGAGATTAAGAATAAACGGGAGAGCGATAATAAATGAGATTCTTTTTTGAAAAGTTAATTGAAATACTTTAAAAAAGGAAACAACAATTAATAGATATAGAAAAGTCCAAACTGGGCCAAAAAGCCAAGAAGGCGGTGACCATGATGGTCTAATTAGTTGCTGATACCATTCACTTTGCATACTGTTATGTTAATTATAGCAAATATTGAAAATATATTTTTTGACTTTTACCGTAAAACAGAGACTAAAAATCTTTGCTGAGCTCTCTGGTCTAGACCCTTCCAGTCCCATAACTGGATGTCGTGCCTGGGGTTCTGATTCCGAGATAATTGAGCATGTCGGTCTAGAACCTTTCGAGCCCATAACCAATTACTCTGAGTGTACCACAGTTGAGGCTAAAAGAGAGGTCATGGTAACAGTACTTGTTTTGCTTGTGGTTCTATGGTATACTTATGAGCTATGGACATAAAAAACACGGTAACATCCTTTCCACTTTCTCAACAAGTAGCCTTATGGGCCATTTTGAGAATGAAGGATTCTAGCGAAAAAAACTTCAGTTTTTCAAGTTCAGATTTTGCTAAAGTTTTCCGTCCTTACGTAAAGTCTTACCTTTCTACTGACTCTGAAGAGTATGGAAAGTCCATTGGCGCCACACTCAGTGGATTACTTCGAAATGAAATTCTGATTAGATTGACTGGTGATAGAGATAAACTCTGGACTCTTTCCGACAATGTTAAAAGTAATTTCGAAGAATTCAAGAAAGGACTCTTCGAGGTAAAAATATATTGGAGATAAATGAAAAACACTGCCCCCAAAAGTTCAAAGAATAAGTGGTCAGTAAAAATTCGGAAGTTAATAAACTCGCGATGGTTTATCGCGATTATACCAGCCCTGATAACAGGGCTTTTCTCCTACTTTGCAGCAATTAATACTGCAAACACGCACATAGCTAGCTTGAGGTCTGATTTTCAAGTACAAAATTCAAATGTTCAAAAACAAAGTCAAACAGTTATTACTAGCGAGACTGGCTCCACTTTATCAGTAAGCGACGAGGGAGAATTTGGCAATGAGCTGGGTAAAAGTTTTGATATCGTAAACTGGTTATTTGCAAGTGGAATGACACCTGATAAAGAGGGATTTTATTGCCCCCCCAAGAACCCCGCTTTTCCCTCATGGGTTATGTGGACTGCAAATAAATATTTAGTTGACAGAGAGGTTTCCATAACTTTCTCATTAAAAGACAAAACAGATAACAATAAAAATCCAACCTTTTTTATCAGTTATGGAGATAAAAGTAATGACGTTCCTGACTCCTTTTATAGAATCAATGTTTTTGATGGAGATTTAAACACTATTCGTCTTCGTGACCGCAATGATGATGAGGTTACATTTGAAAGATCTGTGAGTGACGCTCCTTTAGACAAATATATCACCCTTAGTTTGTCGCCCGTATTTCCTAACAAAAAACTTCCTTTGTTGACTATTAATCCTGCAGTTCTTGGTCCAGAATATGAATTCGAGCCCGGAAGTGCTTTTGAGATCAATTTACCGATTTCTTCCAGTGAAAGCCAGGGAGACGGATTTCAGTATGGATTGGGTGTTTCAACAGGTGACTGCTTCAAAATCATCTCTTCAAACCTCTAAACACTAAAATGTGAGGTTCAGCATTGTAAACTGAATGTTTTGGAAATAATACGGAGGTTAAGCAAGAACTTTCGGGTTATTCTTAGCACATGGGTCGCTAGGGTGCCCAATTTGGCTGAGCTTGTGGGCTTAGGCCTCTCTAGTCCTTATAATTTAAACCATAGAACTCTAACTAAATAACCTTTTGTAATCATACATCTTTCTTATTTTATTTGACTCAAAAAGTTTATATGTGAAATCTGTTTTTGAAGCAATTTCTGGATTTTCGAGGTAAGCCGTATAAAAACCCACTGACCTATGAATACCATCAACAATCAACATAGTTGGATTATCCAAATCTTTTACTACAAGTATCTGGGTCTTTTCGATATTCCCTTTCAAAAAATCGTCATAGAAGCCATTGATTTTCGCTTTCTTTCGCGCCCAGTTATCTCGTGAAATTTTTTTACCGGTTGAGAGTTCTTCTACTGTTTCAGCGTCCCATACTACATGATAATTTTTCAATTTTTCTGGTATAACACGTTTTACAACGGGATTAGGAGCCAGTGATGAGGCTATTCTGTAGAAATTTTCCTTTATTTGATCCCCAATAGTCATGTACACACGATTTGTCTCAGTATTCCTAGCTTCTTAATTTTTTTTCTAATCTTTCAATTATATTAATACCTATTTTAATCATGGAATCCATGTCTTTCTCCTTCATTTTTGAGGGTGAAGATCGTTTGTGTCCATAAATGTTTCTATCCCACTTTAATGCGAGAGCTTTGGGTTTTTGATCTTTTCTAAAAACTTTTATTTTAGGACTTGAGAGTAAGTTAATACTGTTTTCAAAATTGAGCTCGTCAATTTCACTATAAGTTTTATTTACTCTACCTAATTTTTTTAGATGTTTTAGACAATCTATTGACAATCTCTCGACTGTCCTGCCGAGGATGAAAACAGCTTCTTCTGCCAACCCGTTTGTATAACAAACTTCAGCCTTTGTGATGTCGTTAATAGTTTTAGAACGGATATTTAAACTATTATAATCACCAAACGGTTCGTAAAGCTTGTCAAATCCCTTTGCGAAATTTGAAATAGACAACTTGGTCGGAAGGAGAGCGTTACTTAGGAGAACAGAAGTGTGTTTTCTAGCGAGGGAAGAAGGTGAGCTGTCTTCAGCCATTACATATTTTATGTAACTTTCTTCCTTTTTGTTACGAGGAAATTCACCACGGTGTTCCTTAATTATTTTATCCAGACTACTTAATTTTATTTGTTCAAGTTTTCTGAACGTGTAGTATTTGGTATCAAATGCTCTTTTTAGAAGAATATTGAAGTCTTTTATTCTTTTGTTAATCTTTATTACATTTTCCTTTATCGATTTATAGTATTCTTTTTTTCTTTTTTCTCCTTCGATTTGACTTTCCCATCTGAGGCTATTTATTAATATTCCGAAATGCAAGCCTTCGAGTTGATCAATAAGATTTCTTATGCCTGCCAGTTCAGTTCCAAGAATCAGAGTTATTTTGAAATCCGCCATATTTATTCCGATTTTAACACAACAATGGAAATTGGGGTATTAAATCCGGAAGCTGAGGGTGTGGTACGAATGTTTGGGAGTATGATCGATAGTTTTGAAGAGAAACATGGGCTTTTCGAGGCATATGGGTCAATAGGGTGCCCAAACTAGCTGCGGGACAGGGACTCGAACCCCAATCTCTGCTTCCAGAGAGCAGCGTGCTACCATTACACCATCCCGCATTGAAGAACCCTATTATACCAAAGATAAGGCTATTTCTTAAAAATTCTCTTCCAAAGCAGTTTTGCAAGAGAATCCATTTTTTTTGTTTTTTTGAAAACTTGCCTTGACCAAACAGAAAGAATTATCCATTCTTTTTTTTCATTTTGCTTGGCAACAACTTCAATTCTTTGATTCCCATAGGTTTTGTAATATATCCAGGCACCTTTTGCTTTCGCATACTCTGATTGCTCTGGACGCCTGAAGGCTGCCCAAGCATCACCCTGAGAAATATTTCTTTCTGTTAATCTTTTCAAGGCATGATTTGTCCAAACTACTCCCCCAAAATTTCTCTCCATGTTCAAAGTATATCAACTACTTGTGAAAAATATATTAGCTGTGGTATTATGAGTTAGAAGTCAGGCTGACGAACCATTATTGCTTATTCGTTCGAAGCTTGACAGCCGGTGGGGACTGGCTTATCTGTAGAGAAAGCAGGAGACATGACGATTTGGGCGTCTAAAGTTTCCTACAATTGAATATCAAGTAAAGGGTGTGGGTGGATCGCCGAACAAAGCGCAGGAGGAGGGACAGCATATGCTGTTTAATAAAAAATCCTACCTCCTTGCTCCAAACAATCAACGGCGACTAGACCTATCCAAGTGAGACCGATACCAGCATCAACATCACAACAACTTTACCAATTCCTAGCCAGTCCCCAGTACCACCTTCGAAAAACAACTACTCTTTTGCTTGAAGTTCCTCTAGAAGTTCCGTGGCTAAACCACCAATTTCTTGTTTAATTAACTCTTCAATATTATCTTTAATTCTTTCTTTTAAGTAATCCATCAAGCTTAAGCTATGCGGAGCTTCGTGGAACATTCCCAGAAACTCTTCATGATTGCCCTTAGGAAGATTGTCTAATACACAAGCCAATACTCGGCGGTGAATAATGTCATCAACTAATTGCCAAAGTTCTTCTCTTTCTTCTCGTGTCTCGGCAATATCTTTAATTTTGTTCTCGATATCATCAAGAACAATTAAATGATCGTAATATACTTTACTCATATTTCGTGCAATGAACCTGCTGGTAAGTTTAATTTATTATATTCCACTGGACCTAATGGCACATTGTTTTCCGGATCGTCAACGAAGAACAGAATAACTGGACCTTTCTTGTACCTTGGCCCGCCAAGGTAGTCCATTACCTCAGGACTGCCTCCATAATGCTTCCCCGTCCACGCGGCCGGCCCAGAATCGGCGATAGCGGCAATAACAGCATTGCCATTATCGGTATTAACTATCAATACCTTTCTGTGTTTGTACCAATCCCTTAAATATGGCTGTCTTGTGTTCCAGTCTGGTAAATAGAGAGTTTGAACAACTGCATACCATCTTTCGGTTTCTTCCAAATCCGGGGTAAACGCAGCCTTAGTAGGCGCAAAATATCCCCAAGCACCAAGACCGGGAGCAATTCCTTCCGTAAGAACATCCCCTGAGCCATGATTGAGAAGAACATCTCCTGGGTATCTTCTTAAGTGCTGTTCTGCCCCAATGCGACCAAATGTCGTATTTAAATGCTCACCTTCTAGTGTTGCCCGAGTGTTAACACCCAATATGTTTTGAAAAAGCTGTTCTAAAAATTTTTCTTCTGCCCGAGTTAAAGACTGTACTTCCTTTGGTAAAACAGAATCTAGGGTATCAACCAATAATTTCTGCGGAGTGTCGACCCCTTCTACCTTACCCTGATCTTTGAGCTTTTCAATTACTTCATTTGGAGTCGGTAATATTTGCGGATCTCCGGAAGGGTTTAGAAGAAGGGTTCCGGTTATCGCCCCTGCCCCGATTATTTTAGCTGAGTGCTTTCTAACATCTTCTAATTTAATCCCTTTGTCTTCGAAAAACTTTTCTACATCAGGATATT
Source organism: Patescibacteria group bacterium (assembly GCA_018823885.1). Lineage (GTDB taxonomy): Bacteria > Patescibacteriota > Microgenomatia > UBA8517 > UBA8517 > JAHJHG01. Next base: position 169,080 of record JAHJHG010000009.1, on the reverse strand, counting down.
TTTCTGAAAACTTTCTTTTAGTCTCTAAATGTTTAAGTTTTAGTTTTTGTCGCAGATCCTCAGAAGATATTTTTTTCTTTGTTTTTTTAGAGGCAGGTTTTCCCATATTATTTATTATATTTCTTTAGTCTCTTTAATGTTTCTTCTTTCCCAAGGATGACAATTGAATCATTAATCGGTGGTGTAAATTTCTTTCCCGTAATCGCAATTCTTAAATCCATAAAAAAGTTCCCTGTCTTAAAATTATTTTTCTTAACATTAGCCAAAAGCATTTTGTCGATATTTTCTTTACTCCACTCATCAACTTTCTCCAATGTTTCAACGGCCTTGTCAATATGTTCCTTATAACCTTTACCAAATAATTCTTTGTCAACCTTCTGCTCTTCAAAGAAAAATCCGGCCAATGTTTCTAGCTCGGAAAAAGTTTTAATTCTTTCTTTAATGAGTGGAACTATTTTTGCAATTTCTCCTTTTGAATATTTTCCGTTATAAAATTCCCAAATCTTATCTACAAGTTCTGAATCATCTAGTTTTCTTAAATATTCTCCATTTATCCAATCTAGTTTATCTTTATCAAAGATTGGCCCCGCCTTTCTTACCCTTTCCAAACTGAAGGATTTAACAAATTCACTCAATGAAAATATTTCTTTTTCTTTCGGATGAGACCAGCCGAGAAGACACAAGAAATTAACTAATGCTTCCGGCAAATATCCTTCCTTTTGGTAGATCCTTAAATCGACAGGGTCTTTTCTTTTAGAAAGTTTTTTTCTTTCTTTGTTTCTCAGTGTGGGCAGATGAGCAAACTCCGGCGCTTTCTCATTCAAGGCTTTGTAAAGCGCAAGTTGCCTGGGAGTATTGGAAATGTGTTCTTCTCCCCGGATAACATGGGTTATTTTCATTAATAAATCATCTATTACTACCGCAAAGTTATAAGTAGGGAAACCATCGGACTTCATAATGACAAAATCGGTTACTTCACCGCCTGGGAAATTTATATCTCCTCTCACAATATCCTTCCAACCAACATCATCTCCAGGGTTCTTAAACCTAATGGCGCCATCTTCCTCGTAAGCCTTACCTTTCTCTAGTAACTCTTTTGCTTTCTCTTTATATATCTCTAGCCTCTCCGACTGTTTATATGGGGCATACTCCCCACCTTTATCCGGTCCTTCGTCCCAAGAGAAACCCAGCCAGGCAAGACCATCGTAAATGGCCTGCTCGGCGTCTTTAACATGTCGTTTTACGTCTGTATCCTCGAGCCTGATAATAAATTTCCCACCCTTGTTTTTCGCAAAAGCGTAATTAAAAAGAGCGGCATAGGCAGTTCCCACATGAGCAAATCCCGTTGGAGAAGGTGCAATCCTAACTCTTACTTTTTTACCCTCAGAAGCCACCATTGTAATTGAATTCTACCACCTACAAAGTCTATACTCAAAGCAGCCTAACAAGCAAAAACAGCTGGAAAAACTAAAAATGGCCTCATTGACTCAAACTGCAATTATGACCAGGAAAATAATAAGATACGGCCTTTATGGGGTGATTGCCTTAATTATCGGAAAAATTGCCCTCTCTACAAGTATTAGTGTTTATCGACACTTCTTCCCAGAACCGCCTCCTCCGCCAACAGTTGCCTTTGGAAAATTACCAAAGATTCCCTTCCCAAAAAAAGAAGTTGCTGGAAACCCTAGTTATACTCTTGAAACGCCTGAAGGAAGTATTCCCGTTCTCTCAACTCAGGCCAAGGTATACTTTATGCCAAAACCTGTTCAAACCCAATTAAACTTAGAGCTGGCGAAAGATAAAGCGACTAATCTCGGTTTTATCCCTAGCGGAGAACAAGTTTCCCAAACACTCTATCGTTTTAAACATCAAAGAGCACCTTCAACTTTAGATATGAACATTATTAATGGCATTTTCTCTATTAGTTATGATTTATCTAAAGATTCTTCTCCAATAGAGCAAAGACCGCCTTCACCTGAAATAGCCGCATCTCAAATTAGGTCATATCTTTCTTCTGCAAACCTTTTGCCAGTAGATTTAACCGGCCCGACCACTCACCAATTCCTTAAAATAGAGGAGGGAAGTTTCGCCAACGCAGTTTCACTTTCCGAAGCTGACTTGGTTAAGGTCTACCTTTTTAGAAAAAGTTATGATAATTTCCCCAGCCTTACACCAAATCCGAGTCAAGCCAACACTTGGTTTATGGTTAGCGGATCGAGAGAACGGGAAAAACAAATTATTGCCTCTGAATTTCATTACTTCCCAGTAGACGAAGATAAATCCGCAACTTATCCCATCAAACTCGCCGAATCCGCCTGGGAAGAACTTAAAGCTGGAAATGCATTTATTGCCAGTCAAGGCGTCGATAACGAAAGCAATATTGTTATCAGACGTGTCTATCTCGCCTATTATGATGGGGGAGTCTCAGCAGAATTTTACCAACCAATCATCGTCTTTGAGGGAGACAGAGGATTCTCAGCTTACGTACCGGCAGTGACTAGTGATTACTACGGAGAATAATTTCTTCAAAAGACAGTTTCACTTCCTGCCATTCATAATTTTCAAATATCCAGTTGATAAGCTCTTCTGTTTCTCCAAACCTGTCTTGGCTTGAAAGCAAAACAATCATGATTTTCTTCCCATCCCTCTCAATGTAAGTAACCAAGTTTTCTCTGGCGCTTTCCGTCCAGCCTGTTTTTACTCCCAAAACCCCTTCAACTTTTCCCAACAACTCATTTATATTTACTAGTTTGTGTTTTATTTTTCCGTCAACACTGGCAACCTCTTTTTCTCTGATAGCCACTATCTCCCGAAATGCGGGTTTTCTCATAGCCACTTCCGCCACTCTAATTAAATCCTTTGCCGTTGAGTGATGCCCGTTTCCGTCAAGCCCTGAGGGATTTGAAAAAGAAGTATTTTCCAAATGTAACTGACTTGCCTTTAAATTCATGGCTGTGATAAACATTTCTCTTCCGCCCGGAAAGTTGACCGCCAAAACTTCTGCCGCATCATTGGCGCTGTAAATCAGAAGACCATAAAGCAAATCTTGGACTGTTATCTCTTCTCCTTGAACCAGACCCATTTTCTGCCCTTCAATATTTACTCTGCCTACCTTGATAATCGTATCCATTGGATAATAATCCATAGCGACAAGGGCCGTAACAATTTTTGTAGTAGAAGCCGGAAGTAAAGGTTTTTCCGGATTCTTTTCATAAAGAGTTATTCCCGAACCAATATCAATTGCTAAAGCCGCCTGGGCGGAAAGAACCGGAAAGCCTGCTTCTTCAGACAAAACAGGGATTGGGGTAAAGGATTTTGAAACAGTTGCTTTCTTCTCCAAATATATTTCCTGTCCTTTTGAAATAGCAAGTGCGCTTGATGCTATAAAAACAAATGAAAATAGAGACAAAAATAATAGATTACGATTTCCACCTAGAAGAGATTTCATTTTTTCTTGTCACGGCTTTCTGTAACCTTAATTCCCAATTCCTTCAACTGTTCCTCTCCTGCCCGACTGGGGGCATCCATAACGGCCGTGGTTCCACCGGCTGTCATCGGGAAAGCCATCACTTCCCTAAGACTTCGCTCACCCAAAACGGTGTACAAAAATCTATCAATGCCGGGAGCGATTCCACCATGAGGAGGAACACCATATTCAAAAGCTTGAAGAAGATGTTCAAATTGCTTCTTTTGCTTGTCATCAAAGCCAATCAATTTAAATATTTTTTCTTGTATTTCTGCTTGATGAATCCTAATACTTCCCCCTCCAACTTCGTGTCCGTTTAATACCATATCGTGCTGTAATCCGCGAACCTTTAAGGGATCTTTATCCAACATGGAAATATCATCAGGGTGAGGAGCGGTAAACATGTGATGAGAAGGTGCATATTTTGCTTTACCTATTCCATGATAGAAATCTTCTTTTTCTTGTTTTACAAAAAGAGGAAAATCAACTATCCAAACAAAAGCCAACTCGTTGGGGTCTTTCGTATCTTTTCTCAAGTCCGGCTTATCATTTCCGTATTTTTTAATTGCCTCAGCATGAGTGAGTCGAGGCCAGGGTTCCTTGGTTATTTTCTTTTCGGGAAAAACCTTTTTAATTAAATCCGTAAAAAGTTGCTCTGTAAGCTTTAATATCTCTTCCTGATCGGTAAAGCTCATTTCGATATCCAATTGAGTAAATTCTCCATAGGCTCTGTCCGCTCGAGGATCTTCGTCTCTAAAACAGCGTGCAATCTGGAAATATTTTTCAAACCCCGAAACCATTAAAAGTTGTTTGTACTGTTGAGGAGATTGAGGTAATGCATAGAATTTTCCAGGCTGGAGTCTAGAAGGAACCAAAAAGTCACGGGCTCCTTCAGGAGTTGTCTTTGTAAAAATTGGAGTCTCAATATCAACAAAATCCTTTTCGGTTAACCAGTTACGAATAAAATTAATGGCCTTACTTCTTATTCTTATATTTTTCGTTAATCTTTCTCGCCTAAGATCGAGGTAGCGATATTTTAATCTTGTCCCTTCCTCAATATCATAACCATCCGTATCAAGAGGAATAGGTATCTCTTTAGCTTTGGATATTACTTCAAATTTCTCAATTTGAATTTCAATCCCGCCTGTTTCAAGATTCGAGTTAACCAGCTTCTCAGGACGCTTAGCGACCTTACCGACTACTTCTACAACACTTTCATTGCTTATCTTGGGTAATTCTTTGCCCACCAACTGAACCAAACCCGTTCTGTCTCGAAGATCGATAAAAGTCAGTTTGCCATGATCACGAATGCTATTGATCCAGCCCACCACCTTAACTTTTTCGCCTACTTTTTCTTTTGTTTCTTTTATTAAGATTCTTTCCATCTAGTCTTGATTCTACCTTTTTTTACCCTTGTTGCTCAAATGCCTATTATTATCGTCAACCTTTGGAGCCTCCGTCTTGCCTTGAATAAACTTTTTTATTTCTCGTCTAGCTACTGTAGTTACTGCAAAACCTAGCCAATCTGCATTCACATTCGGAGTTTTTGATTTTAGTATTTCAACCACCTGTCCGCTTTTTAGTTTGTAATCAAGCGGGACCATCTTACCATCCGCTCTGGCACCTTTAGTGTAACTACCCAAATCAGAATGGATTGCGTAGGCAAAATCAACAGGCGTGGAACCATCAGGAAGATCATAAACATCCCCCATGGGAGAGAAAATAAAATTCCGATGATGAAATGCATCAAATTTAACTGCCTCTAAAAATTCTTTCGAGTCCGTAATTTCTTTCTGCCAATTAATCAGTTGCTTAACCCAAAGAAGTTTGTTTTCATCTGTTCTTACCCCCATCGCTTCCAATATCACATCTTTCACTCCTCTACTCTTCGCTTCTCCGTATGCCCAGTGGGCAGCAATGCCAAACTCGGCTTGCTCATGCATTTTGTTTGTCCTAATTTGAATTTCAACAATTCTTCTTCCCGGACCAAACACTTTTGTGTGAATTGATCGATAACCGCTTGGTTTTGGTTGGGCAATGAAATCCGAAACCCCAATATTGGGAACAGGTCTGTATGTACCATGGACAACCCCCAAGGCCGTATAACATTGAGGAATTCTGTTGACAATAATCCTCATGGCCACAACGTCATGTATTTTATCGAAGTCCCAATTAATCTCTGGACGATTAAGTTTTTTCCACAATGAGTAGAGGTGTTTCTTCCTACCGTGAATTTTTGCCTTAATGCCTTCTTTGGTCAACTTCCTCAACAAGACTCTTCTCATCTTCCCTATATAACTCTCCACTTCCTTATAATGAGTCTTTGAGGTTTCTATCGTCTTCTTAAATTCTTTAGGATAGGCAAAGGGAAAAGCTAAATCTTCAAGTTGTCCTTTGACTTCTCCTACCCCCACTCTCTCGGCCAGTGGTGCGTAAATTTCTAACGTTTCTATCGCATTTTCGTTTTGTTTGTTTGCAGGAAGAGCTGATAATGTCCGCATGTTGTGGAACCTATCGGCGAGCTTCACTAAGACAACCCTCAGGTCTTTTGCCATCACCAACAGTAGTTTCCTTAAGTTTTCGGTATACACTTCCTCCTTACTCCCCTTCAAACGAAGAGCAGTCACTTTGGTCACTCCGTCTACCAATAAAGCAACCTCTTCCCCAAATTCTTTGACAATGTCTGCTCTGACGGCTCCCCCATCCTCAATCGTGTCATGAAGGAGGGCAGCGATAATTGAGGTTGAATCGAGTCTCCATTCAGCCAATATTTTGGCAGTTTGCAAGGGATGATTTACAAATGGCTCCCCGCTTAATCTTTTCTGATCCGTATGGGCAATCTTGGCAAATTCCCAGGCAAATTTAATTTTTTCGATATTCGCTTTTTCATCATGCTCTTTAACAACTTTTATTAAATCTTGAAATTCTTTTTCTAATTTCCTGTTCATTTTATTCTTATATCCCTTGCATTGAGCTGCAAACTCTTCCTACCGTTCCACTCATTTTCTTCTAGATTATAAGCAACATCAACAAGGCTTCCCAAAGAAAGTTTAGGAGACAAGTGGCCAAAGCCAAAAGCAATCGTATCAAGTATCTTGTCGTTTTCTTGCAACTTTAACTTTAGATGTGTACCTGTTTTGCCGACAACCCTTGCTTCAATAACCGTTGCTCCTTTGGTCGCAAAAACCGGAGCATAATTCCCTGTTCCGGTTGGTTCAAAAGTTGAAATTATCTCCGCTAATTCTTTACTCAACAAATCAAAACCCAATTCCATGTCCACTTTTAATTTTTTTGTTAATAGTTCCCCGTTTAACGCAAGTTTTGTTTCTTTCTCAAATTCCTTAGTAAATTTATCTATATTGCTTGTCTTGATACTAAACCCAGCCGCCATTGGGTGACCTCCCGCCTCAATGGTTAATTTATCCAGGTTTCTAATCGCATCAATGATATTAAATCCCGGAATTGAACGGGCAGAAGCCTTAGAAATTTCTTTTCCTCGAGAAATGACAATGGTTGGTTTGTAAAATGTTTCCACTAAACGGGAAGCAACAAGCCCAATGACACCCTCATGATAACTTTCATGAACAACAAGGATTGATGTTTCCATTGTCTCCTTAACGGCCTCGGTTGCATGAATAGTTACTTCATCAACTATTTTTCGTCTTTCGTTGTTAGTTTTTCCCAAAAAATGAGCAAACTCTTCTGCTTGAACTCTTTTTTTTGTGCAAAGAAGTCTTAAAGCATCCATCGCATGTTCAAGTCTACCCATAGCATTAATTCTTGGGGCAACAATAAAACCAACCGTATAAGTACCAATCGCTCCTCTCTTAATAGCTGCTTCTTTAAAAAGAGAAAGTAATCCGGGTCGAATAGTTTTGTTTAAAGCTCTCAAGCCATATTTCACAAAAGAACGATTTGAGCCTAGTAAAGAAATTTGATCGGCAATTGTTCCTATCGCGGCCAAATCCAATCCGTCTCCCATTTTAAACTCAGATTTCGGCATTCGAAGTTTTTTCCTAATCTCTCTGGCAAAAACCCAGGCAACGGCCGCTCCACCGATCTCAGTTGTGTGAATGATGGCTAGTGCTTTAGGAATTGTTTTTGCTTTTTTGTGATGGTCGGTAATAATGACATCCATTCCTAGCTTATTGGCCTTAGTGACCGCTTTATTGGCCACAATACCATTATCAACACTGATTATTAATCCTAAATTGGGATATTCCTCTTTTAACTTAATAATAGTTTTGGGATTTAAACCATATCCTTCAGTAAACCGGTCAGGGATATATGGAAGTGTTTCTTTATCAAAGGCAAAAAGAGTTTCCCAGAGAATAGCTGTACCGGTTATGCCATCAGCATCATAATCTCCATAGACAATAATCTTTTCTTTGTTCTTTTTGGCCTTCTTTATCCTCGCTATCCCCTTTTCAACAGCCACCTTGCTGAGTCCCAAGGTGCGTAAGGTAATTTTTTCAGGCAGGACCGGATTGAAGAATTCTTTTCTTTTTTCGGGGGTTGTTATCCCTCGACTCTTAAGAAGAGTGTTAATAATATCATTACTGGTAATTTTCTTTTTACCCTTAGGTAATTTGTTTAATACCTCCCATTTTTTAGTTTGGGTATTCATTGGTTCTCCTTTCTTGAAGTATAATAGTAGCGCAGTGGATGTCCAGCTACCAAAATTCGTATTAGAAATTCTAAAAAAATTCGAGAAAGCAGAATTTGAAATATATCTTGTAGGAGGAGCCGTGCGTGATTTATTGACGAAAAAGAGCGCTGAAGACTGGGATTTCACCACCAACGCTACTCCAAAAGAGATTCTTAAGATTTTTCCAGACGGTTTCTATGACAATACCTTCGGTACTGTCGGTATTAGTCATGAATCATCGCCCCATCCGTATGAAATAACCACTTTTAGGCACGAATCAGGCTATACAGACAAGCGTCGTCCAGACAAGGTCGTTTGGGGAAAAACACTAGAAGAAGACCTTAAAAGACGTGATTTCACCATCAATGCCATGGCTCTTAAAAGAAAAAAGGGCAAGAAAGATGAGTATGAACTTATTGATCCCTACGATGGTCAAAAAGACCTAGAAAAGAAACTCATTAGAGCCGTGGGAGAAGCTTCAGAAAGATTCTCGGAAGATGCCCTGCGTATGATGAGGGCAGTGAGAATTGCCACAGAACTTAATTTTAAAATTGAAAAGGAAACACTCGAAGCAATAAAAACAAATGCCCCACTCATTAACAAGATAGCCAAAGAAAGAGCAAAAGATGAATTAATTAAAATTCTTGCCTCTACTAATCCATATGAAGGCATGATTATCTTTAGAGAAGTTGGATTGTTGGAAGAAATTCTTCCTGAACTTGAAAAAACTTTTGGCGTAGAACAAAAATCACCGGGCAGACACCACGTTCATGACGTTGGTACGCATAGTTTCCTTTCTCTAAAACATTGTAAAAGCACTGACCCTATCGTTAGGTTCGCTACTTTAATTCATGATATTGGCAAGCCGCAAACATACAGAAAACTAGAAAATGGAACAATTACTTTCTATAACCATGAGGTTGTCAGTACCAGGATTGCCAAAAGAATAGCTGAAAGATTGAAATTATCAAAAAAACAATCAGAAAAGCTAATCACTCTTGTTCAGTGGCATCAATTCACTGTTGATGAAAAACAAACGGACAAAGCAATAAGAAGATTTATTAAAAATGTAGGTAAAGAAAACATTAAAGACATGATTGATTTAAGAGTAGGAGACAGACTGGGTGGTGGAGCCAGAGAAACCTCGTGGAGATTAGAAGAATTCAAAAAAAGAATAATTGAAGTTCAAAAACAACCATTCACCATTCATGATCTAAAAATATCAGGAAATGATGTCATGAAGGAATTAAACTTAAAACCTGGACCAAAAGTAGGAGAAATATTAGAACAACTTTTTGAAGAAGTTGAAGAAAAGAAAATTCCAAACAAGAAAAAAGCTTTATTGGCCCACCTTAAACAAAAGGTTTCATGATTTCAAACCATCTGCCAAGTGCCTTCATAATAATGATCACCTGCTTCCCCCATCGTTCCAGCTCTTTGTTAAAGCAACCAGTTGTACAATAGAATTTTCTCTTTTGTCATTACCTTGTTTTTAAATTCTATCCAACCAATACGTTGTTCATAGCCATCTTTAGCTTGTGTCGTTATTTCCATATTTCTGCTATTTTCTCGCTGCCTAACTTTCTTTAACAGAAGGTTTTTGTGAGCAAAATACAACTGGTCCATTCCGCTAAAAGAGCCTCCAGTCAACCTTGGTACCTCATTGGCTTTTTGAGGAACTTATTACCAAATTGTAAAATTTATCTATCTCTTCCATAATCTTTACCGTCTCTACCAAAACAACAATTATTTTCTGATAATGTTCAAGGTCTTTATTGATTAATTTTCGACCTTTGCGATCTTTTAGCCATTTTTGAGCTGGTCGATACCCGCCGATATGAAAATTCCAGGCTATTTCTGGAACATTCCCAAAATATTGATTTTCATTGATACGAACATTCCCATTTTGGTAATTTGTTTCTTCTACAATATTAGACCCATCAATAGAATAAGTAGTAATGAATTGATTCAACTTCGACGATTCCAGTAAATGAAGTGCTCTTAATTCGTTTCCGAGCGAAACAAGTTTTTTAAAACCTTCTTTATTCTTAGGATATGGAATTCTTGGAAAATCAATTTTCAAAAATTCCCTGTATTCCTCACGGTAGCTGGGTGAGTATAAAACTGCATAAATATAATCAAAAATATCTTCAGGATATACATCACCAACTATTCGAGATACATTAGCAGTAAAATTATTGTTCACATTTGAGATACGTGATTCCTTGCCATTGTATATGTAAAGAGGAAAAACATGTGGGCCTCTTGAATAATCACAAAACTTCCTTTCAATAAGTGATTTACTAGCTAAAACACTAGAGAAACTTTCTGTTGTGATATTTTTTGAGCAAGCCAAACTTATATTTTCAAAAAGTTCACTAAATTCTTCATTTATTAAAAATTTAACCAAACGATTATAACGATTACCTTTTACTTTCTTCAAATCATAATTGATATATCTCTGATCAAAGGGTCTGTACGAAAACGGGATTTTATATTCGTCTCTTTTTGTAAACGATACCAAGTTGTTATCATCAGATGTTGCTATTGCACTTGAATGGACATTAAATATTTCGTCTAGAGAAATAAATTTTACGTACTCATCATTAGTTAAGTCTTTTTCAACAAAAAAATTGAATTCTGAATTTGGTTGGAGTTCAGAAAAATCAATATCACTTAATTTTGTGCTACTTAAAAAATCAAACTTTGATAATCGACTGCCACGAACACTAAAATAATTTAATTTTTTCTCTGTAACACTATTTACCTTTTTCACAAAAATTGATATTGCTACACCTTGTTTTATATCAAAAACATTTTGATCATTATCAGGATTATCTCTTGTTTGATTGATTGTCGCATCACCGTTTAAGTCAACAATGTATATATCATCAAACGAACCAAGAAGTGACGCTCTCATTGATTTATGGATAATACCCTCCAAGAAAGATCTGTTTGAAATATACGCAACTATTCCACTTTTATTTTTATTTATTAAAACTTCAGCCAATCTTATAAACTTAATATAATCATCAGATAACGGTTGTGTATTTCTTAAATTTAAGCCTCTTTTATATACTTCTATTAATTTCTTTGTATATGCATTTACATTTGATGAACTAACACTATAAGGTGGATTGCCAATTACAACCATAATTGGAGTTTTGTTCTTAATGACTGATGCCTCTTTTGATTCTTCAGCGATACTTTCTGCCAAACCAAATGCAAATAAATCTTGCTGTTGGATACTACTTTCCTCTAGTGAATTAGTAAGATAAATACCCAAACGACGATGGAAATCCCAAAATCCAGTCTTTCTAAAATCAATACCTAATTTTAAATGGGCTATTGTATATGGAGCCATCATTATCTCAAAACCGTGCAGGCGTGGAAGCAAGTCATTGTGGACATATGCAGGCCATCGTCCCTTTTGCCCTTTTTTTAATAGTCTCTTATAAATTGTTCTGATAACTGCACTGATAAATGTTCCTGTTCCCACTGCCGGATCAAGAATCTGAACGCGATGAATATTATCTGTCGTTTTTGAAGTATCAGCAAGGCCAGTTGAAAGTCCGAATTCTTTTTTGAGTAAATAGTCGATTGAGCAAACGATAAATTGCACAATAGGTTGTGGAGTGTAGTAAGCTCCCATCTTTTTTCTTAAATCTGGATCATACTTCTTTAAAAAATCCTCATAAAAATGGATAACTGGATCTGGGCCTTTTTGTCCATTTTGGGAATCTTCCTTGAAATATTCCTCCATGAGTTTGGCTACGTCGGCATGTGAGAATACCTCACACAACTCATCAACAATGTATTTAAGTCGTTTATCAAAATCTGCTCCAACTATATGATCGAAAAAGTGACGCAAAAGAGGATTGGAATTTGGGATGAGCTCACGAGCTTCTTGTCTTGAAAAATTACCAAGTGTTTTATCGTGATAGCGCGCGACAAAAAGACCATATACAAGAGTCTGTGCATACATGTCAGCGAAAGAGTCTGGTGTCAGATCATGTAAGAGAAGTTTTTTAAAGGTTTCAAACAATTTGACAAGATCTGTATCTTTTTTCGACCCATTGGAGAAAAAGTGGCGTGTGTTATCACGAATTCTCTGAGCTTTGCCACCCATAATTCTTGAAAGGTGCTTACCCGAACGGATTGGTTCTTTGTGGGACTTAGTAAAATCAAGTAGGGTTTTTGCTAGGTATTCATAATTTTTCGGGTTCGGAGTGATTGTTCGATCTTTTATATCATAATCCGCAATTTTTATTGGCTCACCATAATTAATACCGTTTCTGTAAAAACGAAACTCTGTGTAATCTGTGAGAACAAGATTGGCATACCCAAAATATCTGGTCATTTGTTCTGATTTCTCAACTTTATCTAGAGACTTTCCAATATCTTTCGTTTCTATATACAAAATAGGCACGCTATTGTTAACTACAACAAAATCCGGTTTATTGCCCTGTCTGGCTCTCGCATCATGATCAAAGCGAGTAACCTTGATTGATTTGAAAATTTCTTTAAGCAATATTTCAAAATCAGTACGATACCCCATCTCGCTAGTTTCCTCGTAAGAGAATTTTGAGGAGATTGACTGAATATAGTTTTTAACAGTATTTTCCATCATTATTGATTGTTTCGATCAATTTTACCATTTTTAATAGAAATTTCCGGACAGTGAGGATGTGGTACGAATGTTTGAGGTTTTAACTGGCGTTTTAACAAAAACTTCCGGGTTATTCTAGACACCTGGGTCGCTAGGGTGCCTAATTGGGCTGACCATCTGGGACTATATTGGAACTTTTTGTTCCACATTAAATTCTGTCAGCGGAAATTGACACTGTTTAACAAGATCCTCCTTTTCATCATGAGACCAATTCTTTAATTCAGCCTCTCGGCGCATTGCCTCGCTTCGGATAGGATAAATTTCATAGTAAACAAGCTTACAACCTAAAAATGATTTCAAATACTTAGAAGCCCGCTTGCCGTGGATTGTGTGTTCCTCTACTCTTCGCTTAAGGTTATTTGTTTGACCTGTGTACAAAGTGTTCCCCGTCGTGCGTATGATATATGTATAAAACATTAACACCATTGTCTCACATTAAAACTAAACGAGACAAATGAAACAGTATAAATAGGGGTTACCTAAATGGTTCTTCAAAAAAGATGTCAAATGCGTGTTTTCCTACATACCAAGCTCCAGCATTAAACAGTAAAGGTGATACTTTGTTATTAAGACATGAGTTTATAATTTTGGATTTGATTTCCTGAACATTATTGTACTCTGGGCCGATGATCCCCAACTTGCTGGATGTTTGATTGACCCAAGTATCAATCGGTTGAAAATATTTATAATCTTCTTCGTCGATCATTTTATCTAAATTAAAAGTAATAGAAACATCTCTCAAAAAGAAACATGCGATTTTATCTGCGATTCCATATATGTTGCACAATTCTTCATAAATTTCACCAACCTCTCCCTTTTTTATCTTATTGATCGAGTAGGAAACAATATTTTTATTAGCATCACCTTTTACTAACTGGATCGTTTCACAAACCATCCGTCGATCCATATTGTTATTTACTCCGTTTTTTTGAAGTAAGTTGGTAAAACTTGAAGAGGAAAACTTTCCAATATTCTTTTTTAAGTCAAATTCCTTAATTGTTTCCAGTGCTCTTTGTTGAAATACATCAGATATTTCATCTTTTCTTCCTCTATAAAAGCTTTTTGAGAAAAAAAATTCCAATCCCTTATACCAGTTGCGTCTAAGGTTCTGTTTATTATTGTATTGGGTTTCCAGTATTTCTTTGACATATTTATTCCCATACTTTTCTATTTTTTTAATTTCTTCTTATTCATTAATTCCACTCCACTCTTTATTTTTTTAGATAACACTAATAATCTTATTCAATCGCCATAACTTGCAGATGGCTTTCGTGTTGGGTTATTTATCTTGTTTATTAAATTTAGGTCTTTCGCTCTTGATTATTTGTTTCTCACTTCTTCTGGCAATATCCTTATTTTTAACCTGTTTAATTTGAAATTTACTCGCTCCTGGAATTTTATCCTTTTTTAATTCCTTGTGAGCAAGTAATCTATTTTGACTTTCCCCTCTTCCAGCTATGCCAGTATATATATTTTTGCCTTTGCTGTCTTTTATTTTGTAAATAATGGCTTTGTTGGTAGGCAATTTCTTTATATTGGTTTTTGTAAATTCTTGTGTTGAATTAAATTTAATCATCCTACTCACCCCCTTAAATCGGTTGTTTGGTGGTCAATCAGTCGGCGAGCGCCCGAGAGGGCGACACCCATTTTTCGTTTTATGATAGTAACACTCATGAAAGCTATGTAATATCATAGGCTGGGTAAAATACATAGGGTACAAAAGACTATATTTTCTTTTTATCAACTTTGGTTACAGAAACTGTCCAAATATATCCCCTTAGACTATTTGCTGTGCTTTTCTTTAAAAATGATTCCAGCTTTTTTTTGATTATTCCAAAATCTTCTTTTCTGGGATTCTTGATACACACAATGGCTGTAGCTCCTTTCTCAACAAGCATCTCTTTCCATGCAGTCCTATCGCTAGTTACAACGGGAAATCTACCCTGTGCATATTTGGAAGCAATAAGTCGATCACCCGATGTTTTATCAAGAGGATTAACTGCTATTATCTTATATCCAGCATTTCGTGCGCTTTCTTGTAGTAATCTTGATGCGCCTGCATCCCAAACGAGTGTTCCTTTATTTTCTTTTCTCTTTGAGTTCATCTCGTGAGGATTCGATGGAACGATATCGTACAAGTTTTTCAACCAAAGAAGTGTCTATTCCAGGAAAATGTGCAGGAAGTTCTCCTATGCTCCATCCTTTAACAATGAAGTCGAATATTAAATCAACTGGGACTCTAGTGCCTCTCAAAAGGGGTTGTCCGCCTGATATTTTTTTATTAACGGTTATATATCTAGTGGGCAAGTTAAAAACAACATTAAACCTTGATAGTGTCATTTTAGACTGGGCGGTCATGTATTATCACTTCTCTATATAATAATGTCAAATTTAAAGTCCTTGCGCAATATCCACTAAATTTTTACTCTTTTGACTTCTTTTCTTTCTCAATCGCTTGGGAGAATTAGCAATCTTTTTTAACGTTTGCTAGTTCTACGCAATCCTTTCCCAACGCTTATAAGACAACGTTCACGGCGTAGTCGTGATCTGAAATTTCTTGTTTCCCTTACTTTCTCATTATTTTTATCGACTTGATTCTTTCACCAACCCCATCCCAACTGATAAGAAGGGGTGTAGCCACAAAAGGAGAAGAATATGTTCCTAGTATTGTTCCTATTAATAGTGCCGCTGCAAACCATTTAACTGTTGTTCCACCCAAAAGAAGTAGGGCCATCAACATGAAGGCAATGGTGAAGGAATTATTCAAACTCCTGACCATTGTTTCCGTTAAGGCTCTATTAGCAACATCAACCATCTCTCCCCCTTGTGTTTTCTTAATTTCCCTAATTCTGTCAAAAACAACAATCGTGTCATGAACCGAGAACGAAAGAGTAGTCAGAAGAGCAGTAACAAAAAGGAAATCAATCTCGGCAGACATGAAATGGCCTAGGATGGCAAAAGAGCCAATTAAGATGAAGCTGTCATGGAACATGGCTAGAATGGCTGATACTCCAAATTTAAAACTCTTGAACTGATAAGCAATCCAAAGAAGCATTGCTCCTGCCGCAATCAGAATGGCATAGACTGTTTTTTTAATAAGTTCCGGACCAACAGAAGGGCCAACTGTCTCAAATCTTAATTCATCCACATCCGTTTCTTCTTCCGCATTGGTAACATTTAGGAGCACCCCTTCAATAGTTATCTTGTCTTCAGTATTAATCGGAGGCAATTTAAACAAATAAGTATCATCGCCTGTTTGTTGAACTGAAGTAACTTCTAATCCTTTCTCTTCTATCTCTTTAATAACCTCTTCTGTTGAAAATTGGTTGGCAAATTTATACTCAATGATTGTCCCGCCTCTAAAATCAACTCCCAGCTTTAAGCCCCAAGTGACAAGAGAATAGATAGAAACCGCAATTAAGATCGCGGAAACAGTGAAATATATTTTTTTGTATTTCAACCAATTAATCATTATTTTTTACCTTCCTTTCCCTTTTCCTCTCTTCCTTCCCTAACAAACACCCTAAGTAGGTTTCTGGTAACAACTATACCTGTAAACAAACTGATACCGATTCCCAAGGCCAGAGTGATAGCAAAACCTCTCACTGGACCCGAAGTGTGAAGAAAAGAGAGATCGAGGGGATTGGCTAAGATAAACGCCGTGACCAAGGTGGCTATATTTGCATCCCTAATTGAATCCCAGGCTCTTCCAAAGGAAATCTCTAATGCGTTGGCATAATCACGCCTCTTCTTTTCCTCCTTAAACCTCTCAAAAATTAGAATATTTGAATCCACGGCCATACCCACGGAAAGTAAAAATCCAGCAATACCAGGCAGGGTGAGTACTATTGGTATTAACTTGTATAAGGCTAGGGTTAAAACCCCAAAAACAACCAAGGCTAAATCAGCGTAGAAGCCTAATTTCCCATAGGCTAGAACCATAAAGATAAGAACCATTAATAAGCCTACAAGTCCTGCCTTAATGCTCCTTTCAACAGATTCTCCTCCCAAAGTAGCTCCTACAGTCCTTTGTTCAATAAGTTCTATATTAAGGGGAAGGGCTCCAGCATTAAGCTGAATGGCTAAATCTCTGGCCTGCTCTTGAGTAAACTCTCCAGTAATCTGGGCCGAACCACCCACTATTTGTTCCTGAACCATGGGTGCCGAAACCGGCATATTATCTAATACTATTGCTAGTGGCTTACCAACATTTCTTCCGGTAATTTCTGCAAACAGTTCTGAGCCTTCTTGAGTGAACTCAATTGACACAGCTGGCTTACCGACATTTCTATCAAAAACAACACTTGCATCTTTTAAGAACGCACCAGTTAACTCCGTAGGAATTAAACCCCCTCCTTCTTCATCACTTAACTCAGCAAATACCAGTTGGGCAGTTTTACCAATAATGCCCACTGCTTCTTCCGTATCTTTAACTCCGGGAAGCTCAACTATTATCCTATCCTTATCTTCAAATGAAGAAGACTGAACATTAGGTTCTGAAACACCAAAAAGGTTTACTCTTCTCTCAATAACATTACGCAGGCTGGTTATGGCTGTCTCTTTCTTTTCTTTAGAAAGCCCCTCCGTATCTACCTCGAAAACTAAATGGCTGCCTCCAGCCAAATCAAGTCCTAAGACAAGATCAAATTGTTTGGAAAAATTAAGTTTACCGATGGAAAAATTTAAATCAGGTCGGTGAAAGGTTCTTTCAATATTAATAGGGCCTTGATGAATATTGACCGGAATCTCTTTGGGCAAACTGATAAAAGAAGCAACTAAAGTCAAAAGGAAAATTAGAATGAGTTTCTTGCCGGCAGTAAGGTTCATCTTCTAGGCTACCAAATCCTCCTCGTCACCTATTATCATAACCCTACTTCCAGACAAAATGGAAAGAAGAAATGGGTCTCGGCGCTTTTTCCTGAAAGTAAATTCATCTCTACTCATTGCCGTGTAATTTATTTCCTTGTTCCTTTTCGACTCTTCAACGCGAATAATGTTCGCAAGTTCCGGCAGATTGGCCTCTCCTATCACTAAAATATCAACTCCTTCTTCCCCTTTTCTTGCCTTTCTTCTCACGAACTTACCGGAAAACATGAGGGAAGATATTTTGCCTATCTTACTTCTGTTTTCAATAATAGCCGCACCTAAACCGGTTGTTTTAGCAACTATTGAAAGAAGGTCTCCGAAAAAGGGGTAGTCAGGCCTCACCCAGTAATAGAGTCTGTTCCCGCGAGGTTCCTTTTTAAAAATTCCTGCTTTTTCTAAACGTCCTAGTTCGCGCCTGACGGCATTTATCTCTTCCTTAATCTCTCTCGCAATTCCTCTAACATGATACATCTCGCCTGTATCAGACAAGAATAGTTCTAGAATTTTAATTCTTACTTTTGAAGTAATGATGTCCGTTAAGTCAGCCATTTTTGTGGGGCAGGTTTACCCACCGAGGCTTCGCGCATAGGCGGGAATTTTTGGGCAAGTTCCTTATTAATAGTCAACCGTATTTCCAGCCGGGACTGCTTCTATCCAAATCGGCCCCCTGACAAACGAGATTTCTTTTCCTTTTTCGTCAAAAAACTTCGTTCTGTCGGTCCTTGTATCTTTTTCCCAAGTAGCCTCAATCGCTTCGCCGTTTTGAAAAACAATCGCTTCGCCCTCTCCAGTAGTTGTATACAACATGTGTTTATTTATGTCAACCGGGCCCTTCTCCTTGACGAAAAGTATCACTACGTTTTTAGCAGAAAGTTGCTCTCCAGTCTCATGGTCAACATGCTTGCTCCCATCATTTTCGCGAAGATAAGCATTAGCTCCGCTGTCATACTTCCAAATTACATCGTAATCACTCTGGTTGCTCCAAAACTCAAAGGCAATCTTTGTTGCGGTAGGATTACTACTTGGAGAATCATCTGCAAATCTCCATTTAACAAAATCTTCATCCCACTTGTCTCCGTCGGGGTCTTTTGCATTGAAACCACGATCTTTGGCTTCTTCATAAGCAGCATCTAAACTGGCAACCATGGTGTGTTCTGTAGCCACTGGCCGGTCCAGTCTTTCGTAGTCTCGCCAAAACACCGGAAATCCTGAATCATAAGTAGTATCAAAATCATTCCCTCCCGGGTATCTCCATCCCAAAGTTGCCAGAAGCTCCAAAGCTTGAGCTAGCTTGGTGGTATCACCAAAGCCTGCGAAGTCATTAGCACCGCCAACATGCATAAAAATTGGATTCAATCCATACTCGGCAGCCCAATCAACAAAGTACACTCGAGCTGATCTGACCGGTGAAGCCTTGACATCCTCTGCAGCGGCACCACAATAATATATTCCGAGGAAACGAGTTATCCCACCCTCTGCCACTGCCTCATAAACAATATCTGCCTTAGACAATCCTGATTGTGGCCTGGCATCAGCATGGTTTTCAACAACAATAGCAATTGGTCGCCTGGTTTCCCAAATATTACTCTCTATTTTTGTAAACATGCCTCCGTTTAAAGGACATGTTTCTGTTCTAGGTAAATCAAGATTTATCTTGGAACGAGATTCTCCCAGGCCCCCTAAGGAAAAACCTGTTTCCGAGCCGCCTAAATAAGAAAAAATTGCCCAGGAAGCGCCAGCCGAAAAAAGATAAAGCCCCAGGAAAGAGGCGACTACCAGAAATTTTTTAGACGAAAAAAAATTAGCTATCTTTGTTTGCATATGTTAGTTTAACTTGCTCTTTTGGCTTTTGTAAATGCCTTTTTCTCTTCATTCGAAAGTTCGTGTTCACTTTTACCTTTTGTTACCGTTTTTGCATAAACCCTCGTTCGCTCTCTTGTATGCAATCCTGTTAATACTAACCCCGTATCCTTACCATCCAAAAGGGCTATAGAAAAACTATGATCTCCTCCGGTTTCTTGAAAGGGGTTAAAACGAACCAGTCCCACCTTCTGAACATGAAACCTACCATCATCTTCCAGCTTATCTATTTCTTTTTCCAACATCTTTATGGCCTTTGAGTTCTCGACCTCAACAGCCAGTACCTTCTCCAACACCTTCTTTAGGTCTCCTTTATCAGCTCTCTTGACCAGTCGGTTGAAAAATCTAAGAATGATAAAAAGACCAATAGACAAAACAAAAAGCCAAAACCCTACGGCTCCCCAAATAATATATTGCCAAGACTCAAACATATTTATTCTTGCTCAGGTATTTTAGGCATCTATTGTAATTGATGTCAATACAAAGTATTGGCAAATGTTAACAATCTGACTTAAAATGCAACCATGGCCAAAAAAAGAACAAGAAAGCAGAAGGAAAAGGCTAAACACAGCTTCGCCAAAGCTCATCAAATTTCCCTTGGAAAGGATCCCTTTGAGCCTGTTGTCAAGGGTCAATTTAAAACCAATAAAAAAGCTAGGCACGAACTACCACTCACCTCAAAAAAAGCCATGGATTCGGCTAAAGATAGCAATATTGTTGAAGTCAAGAAAGAGCTTGTAAAAAGCCTCCTGCTCGCCAGCCTCATCCTAGGCATAGAAGTGATGATATACTTAGCTTGGCAAGCATAAAAAATACTTAAATTATCTTATGCTGCCAACGAAGGGGGGTGACAAAAAAAATGATGTATTGTGTAAAATGCCGCGAGAAGAGAGAAGGTAAGAATATAGAAAAAGTTACCATGAAAAACGGCAAACCAGCCAAGAAGGGTGTTTGCGAAGTTTGCGGTACAACCATGTTTAGAATAGGCGGCTAACCGCTATCTAAATTTGAACTGCTACAAAAGGGAGGTCCCTGTTTTATCAGGAGCCCTTTTGTTTGGGATGAGACTATCTAAAGAATAATTGTTACGGGGCCATCCAACTCTGTATTGATTTCCATGTATGCTCCAAACTCTCCTGTTTCCACTTTAATCCCCTTTTCTTTTAGTTGAGCGATAAAATGCTCGTAAATATCTTTTGCCAACTCAGGAACGCCTGCTTTTATAAATGATGGCCTGTTTCCTTTACTCGTGTCTGCGTAGAGTGTAAATTGCGAGACAACCAACACCTCCCCACCAACATCTTTAATCGACAAATTCATCTTTCCCTTTTTGTCTGCCATAATTCTTAGCTTAGAAACTTTTTCGGCTAATCTTTCAGCATCTTCTATAGAATCCCCATCTTTTACTCCCATTAATATAAAAAGTCCTTCATTAATTTTCCCTACAATTTTATCTTTTCCCTTAACAAGAACTTTCGCTTTTTTAACTCTTTGTATAACCAAGCGCATGAGAATATTTTAACAGAAATACATTGAAGCTATATATATTGAAAACTTATAACAATTTGGTATAATCGCTATACGAGAAGAGAGCGTTTCATTTTAATCTCTTCAACCTCCTTAGTCACAGAGAGGGATCAAGGGCAACCGCCTTCTCTGTGACAAAAAATAACGGGCTTCTACCGAAATGCTCGGTAAATAAGCTCGATAAAACGAGGAAGTACATTAATTTATTTAAGGAGATTCCGGGAAACCCCGGTTTGCTCCAAAGAAGCAGGGAAGTGTAGGTGGGGCAACCTAATTCCCGCTTCCGATCAGGTGGAAGAGCGCAGCTCTGGAAACAGCTTGAGGCCTTTCTCTATTCGGAGCCTAGCTCTTCCACCACCCGGTCTTTGCCGAGGTGTGATCTCGGATAGACTAGGGGAGGTCAAGTTTGCGCGTGGACAGCCTGTGTTTTTCTCCCTCCAGGGCAACGGCCACAAACCCTTGATCTCCCCGAACAAAATCATCGCCGGTCGTTTGAGACACAGACTTTTGGGCACTCCCCAACTAGTCTCTTAAATTACCGGCTTTACATTTTTTATAACCCACCACTCAGAAGAATAACCACAAAGGCTATTACATGGGGACGCTAACCACTTCTTCTCTTCTTTCCCTGATAAACGAAGTCCACTCTTCTATCACACCAATAATTGTTTTTAGAGGAGCCTCAATCAAAAAATCCATAATCACCATGAGAAAGCTTAGCTTTGCCAAACCCTGAGATACCCAAACTCCCAGACTTAGAAGCGGAAGCGTAAAGTTGGTGATGATAGAAGAAAGAAAGCCCTCCTTTTCTCCAGTAACATTCAATTCCGACGCCGTGAACCGGACTCTATAGCCAAATAGTAAAACCAGAGACAAAAAGACAAAAAATATCATCCCGCTTAAGATATTAAAATGAAGTCTAATCAAGAAATAACTTATCCCTATAAAGGTTATAAGAAAAAATATCCCGTACAGGGCAAAAAAGATTCTATAAAGCAATCTATGTTTGTCAAACGAAATTAAAGAAAATCTTATTTTTTCATCTTTATTCTTTTTGTACATGAAGCTCTTAATTTTTTCGATTATTCTTTCTGTATTTGTTTCTCCCGGCTTTTTTATACTTAGCCCAACCAAGAACATGAGAGCCGGAGGAACAGTTGTATTAATTCCAATCGTTAAATAGTTTAGTCTGCCTAAAAATATAAGCTCAAAAGGAATCTCCATTAATAAAGCTAAAAGAACTTTCGAGGTAAAAATATAGATAATACTTCTTATAATTCCAGTGTTAACTCTTCTTCTTATCTCTTCGTATCGATCATCACATACTTCTCTCACCTTATCTTCCAATAGTTCTTCATCTTCAAATACTTCTCTTGCCTCACTTATATCATCTTCAATAACATCTTTTAATATATGAAAAGCAGCCGCGTGTTTTTGAACAAATCTATATATGCGAGGCTGTATCGGTGAGTTAATGAGAACGTCAATTTCTTGACTGATTTTTACAATCCGGTCAAAGTCTTTGTCTATTGTTTCAACTGAAGCTGTTTCCCAGTCAGGATAATAAATTTTCAAAAAGTGATAACGCACTCTTGCATCATCCGATTTTGACAAACTTTTGTGAACGGCAATAAAAAGCTGTGTATTTTTTTCTTGTTCACTTAAATTATCCTCCCATTCAAATGCTTTCTTAAACCAAGAAAACATGGCGTTGTTCAAGGCGTAAATCGAAAACAGTTTAGGATCCAATATCTCTTCTATCTCACAAGAAGCGGTACTCAAAAACCACTCTCTTGTTCTTCTTGCCTCTCTTCTGTCTGTTATGAAATCCGTTATAAGAGCCAAAAATCTAAAATGTTTTTCAATTACTTTTGAGACTTCTTTGACTTTCATTTTAGAAATATATTCGTTTCTTAAATACCGAGCCCAAATGAGCTCTTTTATCAAAGCGCTGGCAATATTGTCAACATCTCTTCCTGGCCTTTCCCAAATTTGTCTTCTCAATATTCTTTCAATTGCGTTTCTCCTCAAAAGATGTTCTCCCTTGTAATCAAGCGCATTTCTTACCCGTTCATATGCAAAAGCAACAGAACCTAGAACCTCACCCACTTTTATAGCTGGCTTGTTTTCTCCTATTTCAATCTTTCTCGTTTCCTGTTCGTAGACATTAATCAACCCAAAAGCTTCTTTGGAGAGCATTCCTGTATCCGTTTGTGACGATATGTCGCTAGCAGGATTAGGCGGTTCACTATTAATGACTTCCCTTTTTTCTCTGTCTTCTTTAACTGCTTCAAAAATTGTTACATCCTTCAC
The DNA here is from genome assembly GCA_018823885.1 of Patescibacteria group bacterium. GTDB lineage: Bacteria > Patescibacteriota > Microgenomatia > UBA8517 > UBA8517 > JAHJHG01. The sequence goes on along the minus strand of JAHJHG010000009.1, from coordinate 145,731 downwards.
CATATCAATAAATTTCTTAATGCCTGATTTTACACTGCATACCTTCTCTGAAGCAATTTAAGTAGTTTTTACCAACTTCCGCCGCCACCGCCACCAAAGCCACCACCCGAAGATCCTCCACCACTAAAGCCAGAACCACCCGACCATGAGGAACGCCCCGATGGTGCACCAACCCCTATACTGCTGGCCGTTGAAGTACTAAAGCTTTTTATATCGGAATAAAATGCACTTGTTGTTACTCCGGCAAAATAATCGGGAGGCTTTACATTTAGTTCTTTCATATGTTTCGTTAGTTCCTTAACAACACCCAAGGCAATGGCAAGAGGCAGGATCTCCTCGATAAACAACTTCTTCTCAGCAATTTCGTGTCTCCATTTACCTTTTTTCAGATAGAACCTTAGACCTATTGTTTGTCTATATAATGAATAGCCCCGAGCCGTTCTTCTTGGCATAGAGTTTCCTAATATTATGCCGAGCGGTATAGCAAGCAACGAAAAAACTAACGGTGTGAAGTTATATGTTTGAATACTGAATACAAAAGTTAGAAACTGACCCGTAAAAGCAATGAGCATAAACATCGCTATCCATTTCATTCGCGCCTTTTCCGGATTCCCGTCAAATATTTCCGTCTTAGATAAATGCTCATACAATTTCTTTTTAAATTCGGCCAAATGTGTATAGAAATTTTTGAGCGATGAGATCTTTACCATATTGTCAGCATCAGCCTTTTCAAAAAGTTTTTCCAGTAAATACTTTTGATAATCCCGTAAATCTTTTGTATCTTTTTTCAAATCTTCCAAGGTGTAATCAATTTTCTTACTTAATATTGCCTTTGTTTCCGTTTTCTTTATTTTTATAAAACCAAGCCTGGCTAGTTCAACAATTTCTGCAACAACGTCTGAAGTGTGTACACGCTCATCAATAATTGTTCCTACCTCCGAAGGAGTAAGCCCTTCAATCGGATAGTAAACCATCGGGAGGTGTTTGTGAGCAAAAAGCGGAACTGTTTTGGTCTTTTTTTTGTCAGGTTTTGTATAAACATTTTCCGTTAAGCCTTGTTTGTCTCTTCCTTTTTTAAACCAGATATAAACCATTGCCAGTAACGGCAATAATGAAACCACATACCCCCAATTATCACTAATTAACTTGCCGATTCTTTCTATCGTCCCTGGGAAAACAAAGTTTTGCTTGTCAAAAGCAACTACAATTGTAAAATCTTTTTCCAGACCGAGAATTTCCGTTGCTGCAAATTCGGCAACATTGTCTGTAAATTTTGTCTCGCAATTCTCTTCTCCACTTTCAACGTCTCCCGCAAAGCAGCCCACCTCTTTTATCAAAGCATGTGGAGAATTTACGACTGCCGTGGAGTTAGAAATTCCTACATCCCATTCAGATCCTGTTACATTCCAATATAGCTCTGCATTCTCAGGAAATTCTAAAAGAACATGAGACATAACATACGTTATTACATATGTATGATCCCCAGTTATGGTTTTGGCTGGATCGCCAATCTTAATTTTTTCACTTTGATTATAACGACTAATCTCATATATATATGGTGTACCAGTTTCATCAACGACGGATACTAATTTCAAATTCGCCCTGACTGTTTTACCGCCGACCGAATAGATAACCGGAATGATTCTGAAAATTCCATGTTTCTCTCCAGGGAAATTAACTTTAATTGTTTCTTCAACAATCAATGAGGTATCTTTTTCAATATCAATTTTTGCATGAAAACTTTCTATCGAATATGAACTTGAAGTTTGAGCAAATGCACCAGAAGGAAAAATAAGAAGAAAGATAAAAGCAAAAAAGAAAACAATCCTTTTCATAACTAATTATATCTTAACTTGCAGAAAAAAACGGAGGGGGGTTGGCAAGTTTGTTGTTCAAAAAATAAACTTGACTCTCCGTTCGAAAAACCTTACTGCCAGGTGCCCAATCCCGCTCCTGCCGGACTTACGTATTGCAAACCATGCAATCCAGCGCATGCATCATTCTCCACTTGCTGAATTATTGCAAAAGCTCCCCAAATAACCGTTCCTATTCTAGTTCCTCCAGCTGTGTACCAAACACCGTCGGACACATACGCATCCCCGGGAACAGCAACGATCTTGACAAAGTAATTCCACTTGCAAGTCGCTTCCTCTTGTTCATACTCCCCTGACTGATGATTGGTTAACCATGCGCCGGAGTCGATATAGCTGTCAGAACCGTAGTGGCGATCCAGTAATGCATCACCATCACAGTCCTTGTTAGAAAGCCAGGCATCGTTCCACTTCATGTCCAAATTTACATCCGCGTATGGCCAGCACCACTCAGCATTGCGATAGGAATCACAATACATACCATTGAACAGGTGTCCCTGGTAATTGTAGCCCCATTCATCAAAGCCAGTAGTGATAACCTCGCCTTCACCGGTGAGAATTTCACCACTTTGGATAGTTACACAATCTGGTTGACCATCTGTGCCACAAGTTGCTGGAAGCGAGGGTCGTTCAGGCGGATCGTCGGCGAAAACAACGCCCATTGGAACAAAAAGCAAAACCACAGTTAGGAACAGAACGAATAGCTTACTTTTAGACATCATATTTCTCCTCTTATGTTTTGAATGTACTTGCCAACCCCCGTTGGCGCTCGCACCACAAAAAAGAATGCGAATTCATTTCCTGCGGAAACTAAACGAGCGTATGCATTATATTGAAAATGTGTGGGAAAATCAAAAAGAAGACCTGTTTATCGTGTAATTACTTTTCCAAGTCCATCAAGACATTCGGGAACCATGCTTGTGGGGAAATTATACGGAGCAATTTGACTGCATGTAGGATGAGATTGCCCTCCGTAAACTCCAACCCATTCCCCGCCTGTTTTTGCTGCAATCCAGTATCCTCCTCCAACCTCTGAACTCCAATCTACTACCCCGCCAGTAGCGTGGGTACCAGTATTTTCACTTATAGTTACATTAACTTTTGTCGCATCACTTCCAACAAGTACATATATTGCTTCCTTAATAGCTTCTGTTTCGTCCACCACGGGCGCTAAAGTCGGAGGAGATTGAAGTTGTGATGCTGGAGAAGGGGAAGGAGAAGTAGAAACAAGTTTCGAAAAACCCAAATTTCCTTTTCCCAAAAGGTATGCGAGGACACCGACGGTACCAATTAGAATAATTGTAATCAAAACCCAAAAAGCACCTTTCCAAGGATTACTTTGTTCCTCCATGCCTGTATTATATACACAAATCTAAATATCTCAAGTTCTTTTTTAAAAACTCCATGACTTTTCAACTTAAATGAAAAAATGACAACTTAGAAGATAGCTGCCATTTTTCACAAACTCACCAATACCCTTTCATTCAAGGCATTAGTATTTCAATAAATCACTTACTTGCGAATCTTGTCGTACCAATCGTTTAATACTCTTGCTATTAAGTCTTTTGCTCCAAGTCCAAATGATAATCCGACAGCCAACACGATTGTGTAAGTTAATCCCTGGAAAAATGTCGCGATCAGTCCTTGCGCAATTTGAAGCTGGTCTATTGCTGCAAAAACGGCAACAATCATGATAATCCAGCGAGCAAATTTGCTTGTTGGTTTTGCTATATCGTGGTCAATAGAAACCAAAGCTCCTCGTACCAAACCTTCTACTATCCCTGCAATCATGTAACCTACAGCAATAATTAAAGCTGCAGCAAACACATTGGGAATATATCCTAATACTGTCGCCAGAACGACTGAAACAGCACTCAAACCTAAAATATCAACCACGGCCAGGAAGAATACTAATATCACGATCCATTCAACAATCGTTCCTAATATGTCAACAAGGGACAGTTTAAAATCGGCCTTTTTGAGATAACGGTCAATTCCTGCAGTATTCACAAGTTTCTCAAAACGAATCAGCTTAAGAAATTCTATAACTAACCGCTTTGCCCAAAAAGCCAAAATCAGACCGACGGCAAAGATTATAATCGCACCCAAAATACTAGGAATGACTCCTAAAAAGGATAGCCAAACCTGGCCCCAAGAGCCAATAAGTGCAGTTTGCCATGTAGATAATGCTTCCAAAGTTATCACCCCCTTCTATATGTCTTCAGTTAATTGTGTGTGATTTTTCACACAAAAGTCAAGGGGACACGAAAATTAATTTCCCAAAAGTTACAAGATTGTGTGTACGCAAAAGAAAAACCGACCATTAGGTCGGTTGCTCTTCACTCTGGAGGGTGGTAAGCCAGGTTCTGTTTTAGACAATTATCTCTCTAGGCCCTCACCTCGGAACGCTTCGTCAAAAGACGAATCGGGGAAACACCTAATGGCGTCCCTGTCGGAGGTTGCTGCGGGGAGGATTGCCTCTTTTCACCCTCTTCCCCTTTCTTTTTAAGATTGGGGTGAGTCGTAGTCTCTGTGGCTCTGACTAGCGGTTACCCGTCCCAGCTTACGCTGGGCACCCTGTTTCCTGCAGCCTGGACTTTCCTCCCCTCATAGCTTTACGCAGTGGGGGGCAATTGTCCTTCCTCCAGAGTGGAAATATTATATCAAAAATGGACAATTTTTTCCATTTTCTGAAGATTATTTTGAATCTATGTATTCTTTCGCAAAAACCTGAAGAGTGATAAAGACTGGAACAGAAATCAAGCCTCCCATGGCGCCTGCAATCTTAAATCCTATCGTTAGGGCAAGAAGAATAACAATCGGACTTACTCCGACTGATTTTGCCATTATCTTGGGAACAATCAAGTAATTCTCAAGTTGTTGGATAAGAAAAGCTAAAGCTGTTGCCGCTATCCCAATTAATGTCGAGATACTGAAACCAATTATCACAGCCGGAATTGCGGCAATTATTGGACCAACATAAGGAACTATCTCTAGTAAGCCAGCCAGTATTGCCAAGGGTAGCGCATATGGAATTCCCAAAAGCCTTAGCCCTATATATGTAATGAAACCTACCAAAAACATTAGTGTTAATTGTCCTCTTGCCCAACCGCCAAGTTTAATCTCCAATGTATCTATTATGTTTACTATCTTTTTACTTCTTTCCTTCCCGAAAAGTACCTCCAATTGCTCATCTTGTTTACTTCTAGACAGAAGGAGATAAAAAGCAAATATTAGTACCAAAAGAACGTTTACCAAATTTGAAAAAATCGAGATTGTCGCTTTCGCCGCTTGGGTAGGCAATTCCCCTAATGCAGAAAAAAGCTGATTAATTACCGGTTCTATAACAATATTGGGCACAGCTAAATTTTCTATATATTCCGGAAGGTTATTTACAAAAGTTGTGGTTTGGTCAGCTAGCGGAGGAATTATTCCCGCGAACGCAACCCCAATTACTCCCAGCATTAATATATAGACAACAAGAATTGATACTGCCCTGGGAATTTTGAATTTTGAAAGTCTTACTACCAAAGGATTAAGGATCGTCATAATAAGAAGAGCAACGAAAAATTGCAAAATAATATCTCTAATGAAATAAAGAAAGGCAAGAAGAATTAGAAATAAAACAGTAAATATAATAGTCTTGTGCGAAATTTCAATTTTTTTTGGCATCGCTGTTTAAAGCCCCCTCACTCTTATACCATTCTTTTGCCAATTTTACCACATTTTTCTGCCATCCAGGACTTGCAATATCAAACCATTTTATCCGCTTATCGCGCCTGAACCAAGTCATTTGTTTCTTGGAATATCTTCCTTCTTCTTTTTCCCATTTTTTCATAACCTTTTCTCTATCTATCTTTCTCTCTGGAATAGTCATTTTCAATGATGAGTACTTCTCAAAATAGTCTTTCCACTGCTTGTACCCTAAAGACTCCATTGATTGATGTTTCCAAGTAACACCCTGTTTAAATAATCGCTCTATCTCCTTTTCTAAGCCCATTTCGACTCTTGCTTTAACTCTTTTATTAATCCTTTCGACAAGAACTCTTTTTTCTATCTTCAGACCAATAATTAGCGTAGAAAATCTTTTTCTTGAATCGTCTTCTTTAAGCTTATTTTTTAACTCCCATTGAGCTACTTCAATTGCGCGAACTAATCTTCTTGGATTTCTTTTATCCGAATAGTTCATGGCAGCAGCTTTCATCGGACCTATTCGAGCCAGTATTTCAAAAAGCTCGGCTCTTTTCTTTTTCTCAAGAGATTTTCTCAATCTTATATTCTTAGAGATTGAAATCGTAGGAATACCATCAACAATGGCTTTTATATATAATCCCGTGCCCCCTACTAAAATCGGTATTTTATTTCTTGACCAAATATCCTTAATAATTTCGTCTGCAATCTTGACATACTGAGCGACGCTAAATTCCTGTTTAGGGCCTGTCAAATCATACCCCCAAATTTTTGCCTGCCCAACTTGATAATAACCCCCTAATTTCAAACCTCGTTTGCCTCTGGGCACTATAAATTTCGCATTTTTTGGTATATCTTTTCCTGTACCTATATCTAAACCTTTGTAAATCTGTCTGGAATCTGCTGAAACTAATTCTCCCTTCAAGCCAAGACCTTTTTTATCTGAAGTTAATTCTTTGGCCAAATGAAGCGCCAGTTTAGTTTTCCCTGTTGCCGTTGGTCCGCATATTACTAATAATTTATTCATTGTTCTAGTTATAGCCTAATTATTAGCTTGACGCACTTGTATACTGCCTTAGCGCTAATTTCCAAAACCTAAGGGTGAGTATGATCATTAAGAAACCTAAAGCAAAAGATACTGTCACTCCTACTGGTGTTACTAAGCCCATCATCGCTTTGGCCGGCAGAGTAATCATTACCCCTACCGGGACCAAATAAGTAAGAATTCCCTTTAGTGGTTGCCCATAAATATCTATTGGCAGTCGTCCTAAGTTTGTCAAATCTCTATAAATCATGATTGTGTGATCAATTTCTAAAGTAATAATCCCTAAGGAAAGTACCGCTATATGAAAGGCGGTTGCGATCACAAGACCATTGGCAACAAGAACGATATATAAAAAAACCTGACTTGCCGATGGGTCCAACAGAGATCCCACGTAGTATACGGCGAAAACCAGGGGTGGTATTAAAAAAAGGTCCAATATGTCTGCACCTCCCATTAGGGATCTAAACAAGGCGTTTATGGGTTTGACTAAAATAAGGTCAAAGCTCCCTGAAACAATCAGGGGTCTAAACCGGTATGCCTCTCTGAATAAAAACTGGGCAATTACATCTATTAAATTAAAAGTCAAAAAGAAAAAGAGTGTTTGATGAAGTGTATAACCGGCAAGGGTGTTTGTTTTGGAAAGCAAAAAATATAAAAACGCTCCAAAAAAAGCAAATCTCAATACTTTTCCTGTCGTAAAGACAACAACACCGACTCTATGATTAAGCATGGCTAGAAAAGCATTCTTGCTCATCATCCACCAAACTTTTAAATAATAAGTAAATTTTTTCATCGACCAACAGCTGAATATTTTTTAACCCCCCCTGCCCACATTCTGTTCATAGCAATAATCAAAACTATCATCCAAAGCCCGGAGATAAAAAGACCTTGCAGCATCACTGCCATCGAAAGTTTTCCAAGATATACCTGAAGAGGGAAAAACATAAGGTAAGGGAAAGGAAGAGCATACAAAACGTTTTGAATTGCTTCCGGCAAAATATCTATGGGAAAAACCGCCCCGGATAGGAATTCTGTAAAGATAACAATGACTAGAAACTGAGACGCCCAACCACCTTCCGGCAGCCAAAAAGTAATGAAATTAACTAAAACCAAAAGACCAAAAAACATCACTATCGCAAATAGAACCGAAGTCAAGAATAAAAGAATCTGAAGAGGGTTTGTTTGAATAAAAAAGGTAGGTCTCAGAAAAAAATACAGTATCGTAATTTCAATTGTTGCAAAACTCAAATTAAGAGCTTTACTTGAAATGTCTCTAGTAAACCAATACTTAATGTAATTTAAAGGCTTAAGTAAATAATTTGTTAAATCTCCCCTCGCGATTTCTCCTGCAATATCAACCGCCCTCGAAGATAAAACTATGGCTCGAAGTATAAAAATTCCAAAAACATAAGTTAAAATCTTCTCTCTATTGTATCCAAATAATTCTGTTTGGGGGTTTGTAAATACAGTGCTCCAAAGAAAAAATACTAATAGTATTTGCAGAACATTTCTCACCCTCCACATAATAAAATTGACTCTGTATGCAAACTCTTGTGCAAAGGAAATTTTAAAAATAGACAAATATTTCTTCATTTCTTTTTGCTAACTTTTACTTCTCCGCTAAACACCTTCCTGATTATTTCATCTACTGGCTCCTCTTCTATTGTTAAGTCAGCAACAGGGAAGTGATGGAGTAGCTCAGCAGCTGCGGCGGCGGCCGTTGCTCGAGGAACGACCAAAACGGCCTGCGGAAAATCTATTTTTTTAACTTTGCCTATTTTTTCCAGTTGTTTAACGTCATATTCTTTAGAAAGATAAACCTTAATTATTTTGTCTTTCGCATAACGACTAACCAACTCTCTTAAATCTCCATCAAAAAGAATTTTTCCTTTATCGATAACAATTACTCTTTTTGCCAAATTAATAACATCATCCATGTTGTGAGAAGTAAGAAGAATTGTTGCCCCACAACGCTTGTTATAGTCGTAAATAAAATCACGCATTTTAGCCTGCGCCACTACGTCCAAGCCTATTGTCGGCTCATCAAGAAAAAGCATTTTGGGTTTGTGAAGAAGGGCGGCAACAAGTTCTAGTCTCATTCGTTGCCCTAAGGAAAGACGCCTCACTTGAGTATTGAGAATTTTTTTGACATCCAGCATATCGACCAATTCATTCAAAGATTCTTTGTATATTTTCTGAGGTATCTCGTAGATTGCCCTATTTAATTCAAAAGTTTCAATGGCCGGTAAGTCCCACCAAAGCTGATTTTTTTGGCCCATTACAAGCGAGATGTCTTTCAAAAATTTCGGGTTCCTTTCCCATGGATCAAAACCTAAAACCTGAGTAAAACCGGACGTGGGATAAAGAAGTCCAGACAATACCTTCAAAGTCGTTGTTTTCCCAGCCCCATTTGGGCCAATAAAACCAACAAGCTCCCCTGGTTTAATTGAAAAGGAAATTTCTCTTAAAGCCTTCACTGTTTTCTTTTTGGGTGAGAATAATGACGAAAACGCACCCATAATACCTTGTTTTTTCTCAGTAACTTCGAAATTCTTAATTAAATGATCGACAATTATTGCCTTATCCATCTTGCCAGAGTATAACATTCGGGCACGGGTTACCTAAACTAGTGGTTCTATTTTTTATCGTAAAACTTGTCTTTTTAGTTTTTTGCCTGGGGTGAAACGAGGAGAACGATGGGGCTTTATTGTTACTAACTTCTCAGTTCCTGGAATTTTAACCGTTTTTCCCTTCATTGAAATAACTCTGAATGTTCCAAACCCGGAAAGAACTACTTTCTCTCCTTTAGAAAGAACACGGCCAATTTCACTGAGAAATACATCAACCGCTTCATTAGCACCTCGTTTGGTTAAATGCGCTTTTCTGGCAACAAGATCTATTAATTGTCGCTTGGTCATTTTACGCTTCAAAGAATAGTGTAAGAACCCAATAATGTCAAGTCCTTGGGATTTTTTGAGGTTTGCAGTTTTCTCTTAAGTACGTTAGGAGATTGTTTTCAAGACAAAACTTACTTCGCGGCTGTTGTGTCTGATACTCTTACTTCTCTGATTGCAGTCACTTTTATTTGTCCCGCATACTCCGCTTCTTTTTCCAAGCGCTTTGCAATATCTCGAGATAAAACTGTCAATTTATCGTCATCAACTTCCTCCGGGTTAACAATAACGCGAACATCTCGCCCAGCTTGAAAAGCATAAACTGTTTCTACTCCTAAAAAACTTCCTGCAATTTCTTCAATCTTTCCCATCCTCTTGATATATGTCTCGTGGGGTTCGTAACGTGCACCTGGACGAGAACCAGAAATAGCATCAGCAATCCAAACAACTACGGATTCTATAGAAGAAAAAGGTTTGTCCTCATGATGTTCTGCAACCGTTGCGATCACTTCTTTAGAAAACCCATGCTTTTTAAGAGCGGACACTCCAACTTCGACGTGTGTCCCCTCTTCCTCGGTAATTACTTTACCAATATCGTGAAGCAAACACCCTATTCTGACTGTTTCCACATCTATTCCTAATTCATTGGCAATTGACACACCAATCTTCGTTTCCTCAATTGTGTGTATTCCTAGATTTTGACCATAAGATGTTCTAAATTTATAACGACCAATGAGATTTATAATTTCTGTTGGTAAATTAAAGACGCCGCATTTTTCAGCAATTATTTTTCCTTCTTCAAGCAATACTTGTTCCATTTGTTCTTTTACTTGTTTAACAACTTCCTCAATTCTTGAGGGTTGAATTCTGGCGTCTTTTATAAGACGCTCTAATGATCGCCTCCCAATTTCTCTTCTTATGGAATCAAAAGACGAAAGCTTGATTTCATTTGATTCATCCAATTCAATTTCTACACCTGTGGCACGTTCAAAAGCCCTAATGTTTCTTCCCTCTTTCCCTATAATCCTTCCCTTAACTTCTTCATTTGGCACGTAGACAGTTGATACTGTGTACTCAGCTACATAGTCCGTAGCTCCATGTTTCATCGCGTCAGCGAGTATCTCAGCCGCTTTCTCTTGACCTTCTTGCTTAACTCTTTCTTCCGCAGTTCTAATCTTTTTAGCCACATCAGAAGCGATATCCCTTTGAACTTCATCCAGGAGCATTTTCTTTGCTTCTTCAACTGTCGTTTTTGAAACCCTCTCGAGGCGTTTTGTCAACTCTTCGCTCCGTTCTTTAATAATTTTTTCTTTCTTTTCTAAAGAAGTACGTTGTTTTCTTAAATCCTCAACTAATACCTTTAAATCATCTTTTGTCATATTTATTAATAAGAAGGAAAGGAAGTCAGAACCTTATAAAAAGATCCCGATTGCAGAAGAAATTGAATAAGTTCCTTTTGCCATATTTCCTTTTCTCTGGTTGTATTTTACCTTTATATGAAGGAATAATCAATCTAAGACAGTCTGTTTAATCGTCTCCCACCCAAATCCTTTTCTAGCTAAATAACTACTTATTTTCCTTTTCCTTTCGCTCTTTGGTAGTTTTTCCCATTTGTATTGATATTTCTTCAATAAGTCTTTGGCCACCTTTGTTTCATCTATTTCAATTTTTACTAATACTTCTTTGATTGTCTCTTGATCTACTCCTTTTTGCCTCAGTTCTGCCGTTAAAGCTCTCTTGCCTCTAGGCCGAAAAGCCATTCTTTGGTCGACCCACCATTTTGCAAATTTTGCATCGTCCAGTAATTCCAATCGCTTTAGTTTATTAAACAGCTCTTCATGCAAGCTTTCGTGAACTTTGTATTTCCTAAGCCACATTTCAACTTCTCGCTTGCTTCTAGGTCTTAATGTTGAATATCTAATGATCTTGTCATAAGTTTTTTGAAATTCAGCTTTTTTAATAATTTCCTTTATTTCTTTTTCTGAATATTCTTTTCCAATCTTGAGGTCGAGTTTAACTAAATTCTCCAAATCAATTCCGAATGAAAATTTATCATCAAGATATACATTAACTCTCTTTTTGTTTCTTTGAGGTTTTAGGGCTGTAATTATCGGCACGAAGTTATTCGTCCTTTTCTTCTCCTATTTCTTTAGGAATTTTTTTACCAGAAGCAACAATCTCTCTTATTTTCTTTTCCAATTCTACGGCAAGTTTCTTATTATCTTTGATTGCTTTCTTTGAACCTTCTCTTCCTTGAGCAAGCACTTTTCCGTCGTAATTGAAAAATGATCCGCTTTTATCGATTAAACCTAAATCGACGGCAACATCCAAAAGACCGCCTGATTTTGATATTCCTTCGTCGTTCATAATGTCAAATTCAGCCACTCTTAATGGAGGGGCCACTTTGTTTTTAACTATTCTAGCCCGATGTCTTGAGCCAATCACTGTGTCACCATCTTTCAAGATTTCTATTCTTCTAAGATCAATCCTTACCGATGAGTAAAACTTAAGAGCAAGTCCTCCAGGAGTAGTCTCGGGATTACCAAACATGATACCAATTTTTTGTCTTATCTGATTAGTAAAAATTAAAATCGTTTTAGATTTGGAAATTGCCCCTGTCAATTTTCTCAAAGCCTGACTCATAAGACGCGCTTGTAAGCCCATAACGGCGTCGCCCATCTCCCCCTCAAGTTCCGCCCTAGGAACCAAGGCGGCGACTGAGTCAACAATGATTACATCTAGTGCTCCGGAACGAATCAGTGTTTCGGTAATCTCCAAAGCCTGTTCCCCCGTGTCGGGTTGTGACATCAAAAGATCATCCAAGTTAACACCTATTGCCTCAGCTCGAGCGGGATCAAGACCGTGTTCCGCGTCCACAAAGGCCACTTGTCCTCCTGTTTTTTGTGCTTCGGCAATAACGTGTAATGCCAAGCTAGTCTTTCCTGAAGCTTCAGGTCCATAAATTTCAACTATCCTGCCTTTTGGTAAACCACCAACTCCCAATGCCATATCAATCGCAATCGAGCCCGTGGGAACAACATCTATCTTGAGTCTATCTTCTGCTTTTCCACCCAAACGCATAATAGAGCCTTTGCCGTATTGTTTTTCAATTTGATCCATGGCGATTTTAACCGCTTGAAGTTTTTGAGAAGCTCCTTCTTTCTTTTCAGCCTTTTTAACTTCTTTCCTCTTTTTTCGTGCCATTGTATTTTTTTATCACACTACCAAATAAAACGCAAATGTATTTTGTGTTAAAATATAACGGATTTCGGAGAGTAGTTTAGTGGTAGAATGAGCGGCTGGGGGCCGTTCGGCCCGAGTTCGATTCTCGGCTCTCCGACAAAAATTAAGCAACACGTTCCTTCAAGGCAGCATAAAATTTTTCCAAATAGTCTTCCGCTCTATCCCAGTGATGCTCGCCCAATCCTTTTTCTGCGAGATTTCTTTCAACATTGGCCATAACTCTTAAATGAGCAACCTTTGCCGCTTGAAAAAGAGAAATTCTATATACTTCTGCATATAACTCTTTTGTTGTTTCTTCTACTTCGCCCGCTGCCTCTATACTCTCTTTGTCGTCCATCTCTTTCCGCGATTTTACCTCCAAGGATGCTACTAAAGCTGGTTCGAAAGCAAGTTTTAATTCGTCTTTAATTAATTTGTAAAAAGCCTTTAATGGTTTCTTTGCTTCCTCCCAATTTTCCTCTCTTTGTTGTATTAAAGCCTTTGTCATAAGCTTTGCCCCTTCTTTGGCCAAAGCCTTAGAAAGACCATACTGTTCCCTTAGGTGTTTGATTGCATAATCTCTGAATCTAGTCCCTTCCGGAATGTTTCTCAATCTCCACCAGGCAAGTTCTAGATTTGCCGTAACCTCAGGTTTAAAATTCATATGCTCAACCACATCATTCCCGCCAAATCTTCTTCTCCTTCTCGAATAATCTAATATTGCTTCTTTGAGTTTTTCCGGGGTGAAATCAGGAAAATGATCATTTTCCCAATAAAATTCATTGTACTCAGATTGCCAAAGCAAGAAGCCACTTGTCCTTTGTTCCCCTGAAGTTCTGATCATCAAGTCAACATAGGGGTATGGTTGTCCTTTGGTGTCTAAATATTTCTCAAAAAGTTTTTTGTTAACATCTTTTGCCTCCACCTTATCATTAATCATTTCTCTAGTCGCACGAATAATGTCGTCGTGTCCACCATAATCAATAGCAATATTCATTATGTATTTATCGCCATCTTTTGTTTCTTCTTCTGCTTGTTTAATTTTTTTGAGAAGAACCTTCGGCAATCTATCCTTTCTACCTAAATGAACTATTTTTATTTTCTCCTTTTTTGCCTCTCCTAAGTAATCATCAATAAGTTTTTTATAAAGTTTCATTAAATAACTTATTTCTTCTTTTGTTCTGTCCCAATTTTCAGTCGAAAAGCCCCAAAGCGTCACTGTATGAACACCCCAACTCCTAGCCGCTCTGGCCAATTCAATTGTTCCGTCAAAACCCTTTTTATGGCCCTGGAAAGTGTGAAGTCCGCGTGCTCTCGCCCAACGACGGTTCCCATCAGGAATGATGGCAATATGGTCTGGCACTTTCGTACCTTTTGGAAGTGCAATTTTTACTTTTTGAGGCATGGAGAAATTATATCACAGGCTCACTGAAAATTATCTCTTTGGAGATTGTTTCTTTCTTCTAGCTTTTCCACCTGTTCCAATCTTTCGACGCTCCCTTGTTCTTGGATCTCTTGTAAGAAGCCCTGCTTTCTTAAGAGGAGGCCTTAGTGTTCCCGCATCCAATTTAGCCAAAGCTCTTGCAATTCCGTGAACTGTAGCGCCAAGTTGTCCCTTCTTTCCTCCTCCTACAACCCTAACCGTTACATAATATTTACCTAATGTTTCAGTCAGTTTAAAAGGTTTTGTGTAATAATCTTTGAATACTTCACCAGGAAAATACTCTTCTATAGGAGCATTATTAACTTCACTTTTATCTTTCCCTTTAAAAAGCCTGACTCTAGCCGAAGCTGATCTCCTTCTTCCTACTGCATATGTATAATTAATTTTTTTCTTTTTAGGCATTTATTTTTCTTTCTTTATCTCTCCAAATTTACTTTTAAATGAATGGTCTGCTCCCGCAAAAACTTTTAGTCTTCGCATTCTTTTTTGTCTTAGCCTATTATTTGGCAACATTCTTGAAACGGCAAGTTCTATTACGCGCTCTGGATGTTCGGTTATCATCTTTTCAAAAGCTACTTCTTTGAACCCTCCCGGATATCCCGAGTGTTTTTGATACACTTTCTGCTTCCTTTTTTTGCCTGTCACTTTTACCTTTTCGGCATTAACAACAACAACATAGTCACCCATATCCATATGGTCAGAGTATGTGGGTTTATGCTTGCCCATTAATAATGTTGTTATTTTAGTTGACATTCTGCCCAATATTTCATCATCGGCATCGATCATGTTCCAATTTCTTTTTATATCTTTATGTTTTGGTTGATATGTTTTCATTTCTTTTTACTGGTTTTAGTTGTTTTTTTAATTTTCTTTGTCGTTTCTCCCTTTTTCTTACTAGCAACACTTTTTCCATTGCTTTTCTTTTTGCTCTTTATTTTTTCTTCCTTCTCTGGAATAGGCTTCACCCATTCCATTCTTACTATTTCGGCCGCGTCTCCTCTTCTCCTGGGAAGATTAACTATTCTTGTATACCCTCCTTTTCTTTCCGTAAATACTGGCGCAATTTTTTCTACAAGAGCTTTTGTTGTTTCTTTATCATTTCCTAAAGAGGCAAATAAACGCCTCTGTGTTTGAATTGAACCATCTTTGGCCAAATTCACCAACTTATCAACATCTCCTTGAATTGCTTTTGCTTTCGCCTTAGTTGTTGTTATTTTGTCATATTTAACCAGTGCTCTTATCAATGCTCTGAAAAGCGCTCGTCTTGTGTCTCTTTCTCGAGACAATTTACGACCATATACTCTTTTTTTCATCTTGAAAATTCTCCCAGGGCAGTTTACATTTCCAACCTTACGTTTTTCTCGGCAAGTGCCGCGTCAATAATCTTTATAGATTTCTCTCCAAGATTTCTCACTTTGACTAATTCCTCTCTTTTTGCCTTAACAAGGGCTTCAACCGTTTCGAAACCTGCCTTCACAAGAGCGTTTGCCACTCTCGTCGGAAGAGCAATTTCTTCGACTGAAAGATTTCCTACTGTTCCTAATCCGTCGTCTACCTTTTCCACTTTTTTCTTAGTCTTTTTCGGAGTTACTATTTGATTAAAGTAGGCAATTAATATTCCAGACGCTTTCTTGAGAGCATCAGTAGGATTCATCGTTCCATCCGTCCAAATCTCCAAAATCAATTTGTCGTAATTAGTAAATCTTCCCACACGAGTCTCTTCAACCCTGTGGTTAACTCTCACAACAGGAGAAAAAGAAGCATCTAATGGAATTAATCCGATTCCTGTCTTACTCGACTCATCAACCAGCTGATATCCAACCCCAGATTCTATCTTCATCTTGACATCAAGTTTTGTACCCTTATTAAGAAGGGCTAAAACCAGCTCTGGATTTGCAATTCGAATATTCGCAGGAACTTTTATATCCTTTGCCTTTACTTCACCTGGACCTTTTACTGAAAGGGTCGCATTAATAGGCTTATCTGAATCATAAGAAAATCTTACTTTTTTGAGATTAAGTACAAATTCAACTATATCTTGCTTCATTCCCTTAAGGGTTGAGAATTGGTGCTTAACGCCTGTTATTCGAACAGATGTAATAGCCGCACCAGGAAGATCAGTTAACAATACTCTTCTCAATGAGTTACCAAGAGTATTTCCATACCCTTGAGCCAAGGGAGAGATAATAAATTTTCCGTAATTATCTTTTCTACCTTCTTTTTTTATTTCAAATATTAGTTCATTCACTATAATCACCTCCCACTATCTTGAGTAGAACTCAATTATATCCTGAGTCGAAATTGGCTCAGAAATATCATCTACTACTGGTAATCTTTTAACTTTTCCGACTACGGCTTTTCTTGCCAGCCAGTCAGGAATGGTTAGCTTCTTTGTTTCAATTAATTTTTTAATCGCTGGAATTTCCATTGCTTTCGTTGTCAAAGTAATTGTCTCGCCTGGTTCTACTTGATAAGAAGGAATGTTTACCTTCTTGCCGTCGATTAATACTTGTCTGTGCGAAACTAGTTGTCTGGCGGCTGGCCTTGTTGGTGCAAAGTTTAGCCTAAAAACAACATTGTCTAACCTTTGTTCTAAAAGAGAAAGAAGAACTTCTCCAGAATTCCCTCTCGATTTCAAGGCTTTTTCTACATATCCTTTAAACTGTCTCTCTAAAACACCATAAAGCCTTCGAGTTTTTTGTTTTTCTCTTAATTGCAATCTATATCGAGATGGCCTCCTTCTTGAGCCTTTTGGTCCATGTACTCCAGGGGGTACGGCCAAACGAGTAAGCTTAGCTCCTTTTCCAAAAAGGTCAAAGCCTTCACTTCTACTTAATCTGTCTTTTGGTCCTGTATATCTTGCCATAAATTAAACTCTCCTTTTCTTTTTTTGTCTTGGGCCATTGTGCGGGATAGGCGTAATATCTGCAATCAAAGAAATTTTCATCTTGGCTGCTTTTATTGCTCTTAATGCCGCATCACGCCCCGGTCCTGGCCCCTTAACATAAATTTCCACTTCCTTTAAATCAAACTTTTCTTTTGCTTCATTTATCACCTTTTCCACCGCAGTCGTTGCGGCGTAAGGCGTAGATTTTCTCGTCCCCTTAAAACCAGATGCCCCGGCAGATCCCCAATTTATTACTCCTCCCTCTTCATCGGTAATTGTTATCAAAGTGTTATTAAAAGACGCAGAAATATAGATTTTCCCAAATTTAATTGTTCTTTTCTTTGCTGCCATTATTTACCCTCCGTACCTTGCTTTGGTTGCGTCCTGGAAAGTTCTTCTTTCTTAAATGCTCCAACTGTTTTTCTCTTTCCTCTTTTAGTTCTAGCGTTTGTTTTGGTTCTCTGCCCTCTGGCAGGCAATCCTCTAGTATGCCTGATGCCTTTGTATGAACCGGTCGCCCTTAATCTTGCAATATCTTCTCTCACTTTTCTCATTAAATCACCCTCTATTGGGTGCTTGTCCATTTTCGAAACAATCTTTGATATCTCATCACTCGTCAAATCTTTAATCCTTTTAGAAGAATCAATTTTGAGGGAGTCTAGTATTTTTGTCGACAATACCCAGCCTATGCCCTTTATTTTTGTCAAAGCATAGTCTACCTTCAAATTATCTTCTAGTTCTACTCCTGATATTCTAGCCATTATATATTTTTATTAATAAATTTACCCTTGACGCTGTTTGTGTCTCGGATTTTTGCAAATAACATAAACAACCCCGTGACGCCTCACGATTTTACAGTTTCTACATCTCTTTTTTACTGACGAATTAACTTTCATTTGTGCTCCCAAATAAGAAAAATCAACCTATGAATTAATATTTATAAACGATTCTGCCTCTTTCCTTGTCATATCGTGTCATTTCGACTTGAACCTTGTCCCCAGGAAAAATTCTGATATATCTTCTTCTCATTTTCCCTTTTAAAGTTGCCAAAATCTTTCTTTCATCTGCAAGTTCCACCCTGAACATCGTATTAGGCAAAGCCTCTGTTACAACTCCGTCTATTTTAACTGTTTTTTCTTTTGTCATAAGAACTGTTTCCTACTTAATTAATTGATTTTCGTCAAAACAATAGGACCGTTGCTAGAGATAGCGACGGTCTCTTCGAAAAGCCCAGATATTTTATCATTCTTGACCTTGATTGTCCAACCATCTTCCTCTACCTGGATCTCGGGTGAGTCGATCGTGTACATTACTTCAATTGCAAAGGTGGCTCCCTCCGGAATTATTGGCGTTTTATCCCTTTCGGTGTTTATAAAACATGGAATTTGAGGCTGTTCGTGTAAATTTCTTCCTATCCCGTGACCCACCAGTGTTTCTATAGGTTGGAGATTGTTTTTTTTAAGAACATCTTCGATTGCTTTTGAAATATCGTAAATTCTATTACCGGGAATTGCTTGTCCAATAGCAGCCTCCAGGGCCTTTTCTCCCGCCTCCAAGAACTTTTTTGTTTCTTTTGTTGGTGTTATCGCAACCGTAAATGACGTGTCATTATGAAAATCTTTGTAAAATATGCCCAGGTCAACACTAACAATGTCTCCCTTTTTGAAAACAATACTTTTTTTGGGAATTCCATGTACGATTCCTTCGTTAATATTTACACAGGTTGCCCATGAATATCCCGGAACCATCTTAAAGGAGGGTGTCCCGCCTTGTTTTTTAATAAGAGCGCAAGCTAATTTCTCAATTTCCGCTGCACTGACTCCTTCTTTTGTTTTTTGTATTAATGCTTTCTTTACCTGCCCAAGTTTCTTCCCCCCCTCTTTCATTATTTTCATCTCTGAAGAGGTTTTGACTGTAACACCTTTAGTCATTTGCATCTTCGATTCCTCCAAGTTTGGATAAAATATCTTCTGATATTGTTTTTATCGGGCGTTCACCGTCCACTCTTTTTAATATCCCTTCCTTCTCGAGTACGTCAACTAGGGGCAAAACACTCTCTTTGAACCATTCCAGCCTTTTTTTAATTGCTTCTGGTTTGTCATCAGGTCTCTGAGATAAATCATCCGGATCAACACCAGCACCTGGTGGATTTGTAATCATGTTATAAATTTTTCCTGTTTTTCTATCAACTCTTCGTGCTGAAGTTCTTTTCATAATTTCTTTTTCACTAATTTCCAAAAAAATCACACGATCAATTCGCTGGGATTTCTCCGCTAACCAGTCTTTTAATAATTCATATTGCTTTATTGAACGAGGGTAGCCCTCCAACAATAAGTTATCTCTTGTTGGATTCTCTTTTTCAATATGTTTTGTTAGTAAAGAAAACATTTCTTCGTCGGGAAGAAGCTCTCCTTTTTTATTTATCCTCTCATCAATTGAGGAATCACTTTTTGCAAGTGTTCTAAGAAACTTTCCTGACTCAAAATAAAAAAGATTCAACTTTTCGGCTATGATTCTTGCCTGGGTTCCCTTCCCTGAACCGAGTGCCCCTAACACTAAAATATTCATCTTAAAAACCCTTCATACCTTCTCATAACAAGCTGTGATTCAATTTCGCGTGTAAATTCTAGAACAACCGAAACAACAATTAGTATTCCCGTACCACCAATTGCCAAATTAGCTACTCCTACGGCATTTTGAAAAAAGGAAGGTAACACCGCAATCAAACCCAAAAATGTTGCCCCAACTAAAGTAATTCTGCTTAAAACGCCTGATAAATATTTTGTAGTTTGAGAACCAGGCCTAATTCCCGGAACAAACCCTCCGTTTTTTTGTAAATTTTCGGAAATTTTTTCAGGACTAAAAACTATGGCTGTATAAAAATAAGTAAATCCAAAAACAAGCAAGAAGTAAAAGATATTATAAAGAAGAGTTTGAGGATTAAAAGCTTGAGATAAACGAACCGCGAATTGAGCGATCTGGGGATTGCTTGCTCCACTTAGACCCTGACTTATGAGTGAAGGCAATAAAACCAAAGACACAGCAAAGATAATGGGAATCACCCCAGCTTGGTTGAGCCTTAGCGGAAGATAGGAAGAAGAAGCTGAAGCTTTATTTACTCGCCTGGCATAACTAATTGGAATTTGTCTTGTCGCTTCATTCATAAAAACAATTAGTCCTACAATAATTATCGACGCTGTCAGGAAAATCAGCATCTTAAACAAATCCGCAGAATTATATACCGAGACTGTTTGTCCAAGGGTTACCGGTAATCTTGCGACGATCCCCGCAAAAATCAAAAATGAAATTCCATTACTTATCCCGTACTCCGTAATAAGCTCACCCAACCAAACGGCAAAAACAGTTCCTGCTATCATCGTTAAAACCAAAGCAACAAGGTTAATTGGCGGAAGTGTGCCGATTATCCCCTGACTTTTTAACAGGGCGTACATAGCGAAAGCCTGTAGACCAGCCAAGGGTACGGCTACAAATCTTGTGTACCTATTAATTTTTTCCTGTCCAAACTCTCCTTCTTTTGAAAGTTCTTCAAGAGAAGGAATAACAAATGTCAAAAGCTGGAAAATAATAGAAGCATTAATATAAGGTCCCAGTCCTAATGCCATTATTGAAAAATTGGCAAGAGTTCCACCAGAAAAAACATCCAGGAGAGAGAGAAGTTGACTGCCCGAAAAGAGCGCCTGCAAAGAATTTCTATCAATTCCAGCTGCCGGTATGTGGGCGGCGAGGCGAAACACGATAAGAATGGCAAGAGTAATAAGAAGTTTGCGTCTAATGTCCGCAGACTTTAGGGCCTTTGAAAAAAAACGGGCAATTGGTTCAAGCATTTATTCTTCTTCTTCCTTAATAACTTTACCGCCTACTTTTTCCACACTCTTTGCGGCGGATTTTGAAATAGGCAAAGTAAATGTTAATTTCTTTTCTAATTTACCACCTCCCAATATCTTTACGCCATATTTCAAAGCATCGTCTCGTTTAACTATGCCATGTTTTATAAGACTTTCGATGTTTACCTTTGTCCCTGAAGGAAGGATGTTTAAATACGAAAGCTTTACCACTAAGGGCTTGCTTCTTGATTTAAATTTCCCTTTTCCTCGTCTAAGCGGAATTCTTTTAATGAGAGATTTTTTGACTTTGATACCTTCAAAAAGCACCCCTATGTGACTTCTCGATTTTTGACCTTTTTGTCCGCGACCAACCGTATGGCCACCTTTACCACTGCCATATCCGCGACCAACTCGCTTTTTTCTTTTAGTTACTGTCTTCTCTAGTTTTGTTGTCATGATTATTTTTTCTTAGTTTTTCTTTCACTCAATTTAGTTATCGTATCTAAGGCTTTTAAAGTAGCATGAACATTCGAAATTTTATTTTTGGTACCTAATATTTTACCAACGGCATCTTTGATTCCTGCCGCTTCCAAAACCACCCTCATTGGCCCTCCGGCAATGATTCCTGAACCGGCAGGAGCTGGCTTTAAAATAACTCTTGCCGCAGAAAATTTTTCCGTAACGGAGTAGGGGATTGTCGTCCCAGAAAGGGCCACCTTCTTCATTTTCTTTTTAGCCGCAGCAAATGCTTTTCTAATGGCATTTCTAACATCCGGGGCTTTAGCAAAACCTGCCCCCACTTTTCCTTTTCTATCTCCTACAACAACGAGTGCCGAAAATCTCATTTGATTTCCACCCTTTGTCTTTTTAGAAATTCTATTTATCTGAACTACAGTCTCTTCAAATTCCCTTATTTGTTCTGGATAATTTCTGTGTTGCATATTAAAACTCTAAGCCTCCTTTTCTTGCCCCTTCGGCAATCGCCTTTACTTTTCCGTGATATTTATATCCCCCTCTGTCAAAAATTACTTTCTTTATTTTTTTTGCCTTAGCTCTTTTGGCTAATTCTTCTCCTACTGCCATTGCAATTTCAATGCCACTATTGCCAATTTTTGTCTTTGGTAAATCCTTGCTTGAATACGCAGCTATGGTTTTTCTTTTACTATCATCAATAATTTGAGCATAAACATACTTATTTGACCTAAAAACCGTAAGTCTTGGTCGATCATTAGAAATGAGAATCCTTGTTCTCATTCTCTTTTTTCTTTGTACTCTTTGTTTGTGTTTTTCCATATTATTATGCGGCTGCTCCTTGTGCCTTAGCTGCTTTACCAGGCTTTCTTCTTACAACTTCGTCAATATATTTTATTCCTTTACCTTTATAGGGTTCCGGGGGGCGTATGTCTCGAATCTTGGCGGCCACTTGTCCCACCAATTCTTTATCTGCACCCTCAACCGTAATAATAGTTTTTTGGATAGTAAATGAAATTCCTTCTGGTGCTTTCATTTCTACTGGATGTGAATAACCAATAGCCAAAACTAAATTACTCTCTGATCCTTCAGCCCTGTAACCTGTGCCCACAAGCTCTAATTGTTTAGACCAACCCTCTGACACTCCTTTTACCATATTTGCAATTAAAGCGCGCCAAGTGCCATGCATCGCCCTTGCAGTTTTGCTATCGCCTTTTGGCCTAATTAATATCTCTTTACTGCCGACTTCAATTTTAATTTCCCGAGGCAACTTTCTTTTAAGTTCTCCCTTCGGGCCTTTAATAGAAACCACCCCGTCGGAAACGGATATTTCTACGGTTTCTGGCAAAATAACTGGTAATTTTCCAATTCTACTCATATTTACCAAATCTCCACAATTACTTCTCCACCTATTCGTTGTTTTATCGCCTCGCGGGAAGTCAGCGCTCCCTTTGATGTTGATAAAATGAAAAATGATGGTCCTCTTATCGCTGACAGTTCATCTGCTCCCATATATATTCTTAATCCCGGTTTTGAAACAAGTTTCAAATCCATGAGAATTGGTTCTTTTTTCCTATATGCAGGTTTCACTATAAGTTTTCCGTCTTTCTTTTTAACTTCAGTTAATATTCCTTCTTTTTTCAACACTTCGGCGACACTTTCGATAAGTTTTGTATTATCAACTTCCATCTCTTTTTTTCTAGCAAGAGTTGTGTTCTTTATTCTTATCAAAAAATCTCCAATTGAATAATTAATATTTGTCATATTACCAACTCGCCTTTCTTACACCAGGGAGATTCCCTTTATGGGCCTGCTCCCGAAAACATAATCTGCAAAGACCAAATCTCCTCATATAACCACGCGGTCTTCCACAAAGTCTACATCTATTTCTATATCTAATTTTATACTTTAGTTTTTTCTTTTCTCTTTCTATTTTTGATGTTTTTGCCATGTTTATTCTATCAAGTATTATTACTTTTCAGATTCCTCCTCTTTCTCAAGCGGCATACCCATTAAAATAAGCATTTTTTTTGATTCTTCAATATCATTCGTATTGGTAACGATGGTAACTTCAAGCCCCCTTGGAGCACCAGCCTTGTTTATATCAATTTCAGGAAAAACTATATGTTCAACAATGCCCATTGTATAGTTGCCGCTTCCATCAAAACTCTTCAACGAAAGTCCTCGAAAATCTCTAAGTCGAGGGAGAACTATTGTAAAAAGTTTCTCCAAAAAATCATACATTCTTTTGCCCCTTAAGGTTGCCGACAAGCCTACTGGCATTCCCTCCCTCACATTAAATCCAGCTACAGAAATTTTAGCCGGCCTGACAGATGGCTTTTGACCAATAATCGTGGCTAAATCTGCCATTATAGATTTCGACCCCTCCTTATTTTTTACTAAATCGCCTATTCCCATATTAACGACTACTTTTTCTACTCTCGGTATTGCCATTTTATTTTTGATACCCAGCTCTTTCTCAAGTTTTTTTGAGATTTCTGTTTCATATCTGTCTTTTAGGCTTATGTATGACATATTACTTTGTATCAATTTCTTTATTACATTTCTTGCAAACTCTTGACTTGCTTTTTTCAACTATTTTGAAACCAACGCGTGTTGCCTTTTTGCACTTTGGACAAATTAATGCAATTTTAGCAAAATCCAAGGGTCGAGGAATATCATAAATCCCCCCCTTTTGACCTTGTTGCCCTTTTACATGTTTTTTATAAATATTGACTCCCGGAATTAATGCCTTTGATTGTTTTGGAAAAATTTTCTCAATCTTTCCCTCTCTCCCCTTATCTTTCCCGGCAGTAATTTTAACAGTATCTCCAGCTTTCAACTTAAGCATTTTAGACTACCTCCCTTGCTAAAGAGGCTATCTTGTTATAGCCAATCTCTTTTATTTCTCGTGCAATTGGTCCCAATATTCTTGTACCTTTAGGTAGTCCATTTTTATCAATAACTACACCCGCGTTGTCATCGAATCGAATGTAGCTACCATCTTTTCTTCCAATCTCTTTCCTTGTCCTAACAATTAACACACTAACCTTTTCTCTATTTGAAACAGCACCGTTTGGATCTGCTCCATGCACAATACAAGTTACAATATGGCCAATAGTCGCTGTTTTTCCAATTCTTGCTGATATTCCGATAACAGCTAATTTCTTAGCACCGGAATTATCGGCGGGTTTTAATATGCTTCGCATTTGAATCATTTTTTCTTTCCTTCCTTAGAAACAGGTTTTTTTACTTCCTTTTTCTTTTTATCGACAACCTCAATAATTTTCCATTTTTTAAGCTTGCTTATCGGCCTACAAGCAACAAAAGATACTTTGTCTCCAACTTTCACACCTAACTCGTCATGTACGTGATACTTCTTGGTTCTTTTAAACCTTTTTTTATACATCGGGTGAACCACAATACGCTCAACCGCAACCGTTGCGGTTTTGTTCATTTTCGTCGAAACTACTTGTCCTGTAAATATTTTCATTTTGTTTTGGTATTATTTTTAGCTTCCTTTTTCTCTTTTTCTCCTAATATTTCTTTCTCACGAATTATTGTCAAGACTTGGGCAATCTCACGCCTCAAATTTTTGACTTTTTTTATTTTTTTCTCCTGTCCTGTCTTCATCTTTGCATCCGCCATTATAGTTTCTTGCTTTTTTTTAGCTACAATTTTATCAAGTTCGACTACTTTCTTATTTCTTAATTCCTGTAAATCCTTTTTTTTCATACTATTATTCCTCTCTTCGTACAAGCTTTACTTTGAACGGCAATTTTGCCGCCGCTCTTTTAAAAGCTATTACTGCTAATTCTTCGGTAACTCCGGCTATTTCAAATAATATTCTCCCTGGTTTAGCAACGGCTACATATCTATCCACATCTCCTTTTCCCCCACCCATTCTCTGGCCTGCAGGCCTGGAAGAAACAGGTTTGTCTGGAAAAATCCTTATCCACACTTTTCCTCCACGTTTAAGGGCGTGGGTAATTGCTCTTCTTGCTGCTTCAATCTGTCGTGCTGAAAGCCACCCTCTTCCAAGACATTTTAATCCAAACTCTCCAAAGGAAATTGAAGAACCTCGATAAGCCTTGCCTTTTCTTCTTCCACGAAAATCTTTTCTGTATTTTCTTTTTTTAGGTTCTAGCATTCTCTTCCTCCTTTTTGTGAATGTAGACTTTTACCCCAACATACCCTTTCTTTAAAAGAGCTGGAACTTGAGCATAATCAATATGTGCTCTTAAAGTTTGTGTTGGAACAGACCCCAAATGATATTTCTCTACTCGTGAGATTTCGGCCCCACCTATTCTTCCGGAAAGGATAATCTTAACACCATCCGCGCCTGATTGCATAACTCTATCCATTGTTCTTGTAATCACTCTTCTGTGGGGCATTCTTCGCTCAAGCTCAAACACAATTCTTGTTGCGACTAGATGCGCCGAGATTTCCGGGTTTTTTATGTCATTTACTTGTAAATCTATTTTTAAGTCTTTAACTTCGCCCCCTCTATTCTTTTTGATTATTTCTAATATCTGTTTTTTTATATCTTCCAAGCCTGTTCCACCTCGACCAATTACAACACCAGGTCTTGAAACCGTCATGATTATTACTAGACTTTTTGGCAGCCTTTCTATTTCAACGCTTATAATTCCTGCCAATTTTAATTTCTCCATAAGAGCTCTTCTTATTTTTATATCCTCTATCAGATATTCTTTATATTTACTTGAATCCGCAAACCAGCGCGATTTCCACGGTAAAAAAACGCCTGTTCTAAAACCAATCGGATTAATTTTTTGTCCCATGTTTATTTAAAAACTATTTAGCTTTTTCCCCTTTCTTCTTTGTTTCTTTTTTCGTTGGTTTTTCTTCCTTCTTCACTTTAGTTTTTGGTTTCAATGCTTTCTCTTTTCCCTTTTTTTCTTCCAAAACAACTCTGATGTGGCTCATTCTTCTCTTATAAGGATGCCACATGCCTCGTGAAGCAGCTCTGCCTCTTTTTAATCTTGGACCTTCATTTATTTGAATTTCCTTAAAAATCAGGTCCCCTTCCTTTACTCCTTTTACCTTAGCGTTTGCCATTGCCGTCTTTATTACCTTAACTAATGGCTCTGCAGCATATTTTCTAGAGAAAGGTAGTGCCTCAATAGCCTCTGCCGGTGTCATCTTTTTTGCCAAATCAGCAACCAGTCTTAATTTTCTTGGCGACGTTTTTACAAATTTTTGTACTGATTTTATTTCCATAATTTATTAAGTTTTTTCAATAATTCTTTTTACAACCTGTCCATGTCCTCTAAAAGTCCTTGTGGGAGAAAACTCTCCTAATCTATGACCGACCATATCTTCTGTAACAAAAACTTCAAGGAATGTTCTTCCGTTGTGAACGCTAAAGTACTTTCCTACAAACTCTGGTGCAATCTGGCTATTTCTCGCCCATGTCTTGATAGGCTTTCCCTTTTCGCCCATACCAGCGGCCACTCTTTTAGAGATATGCTCGTCTACATATGGTCCTTTTTTGGCTGATCTTGACATAACTATTTTTTAGGCATGTTTGCCTGGTTTTCTCCTTTTCACTATCAATTTGTCAGAATATTTTCTTTTCTTTCGAGTTTTCCCAACTGCAGGTTTTCCGTAAACAGTTTTTGGGTATTTCATTCCAACCCCGCTCCTACCCTCTCCACCTCCATGAGGATGTGACCCAGGATGCTGAGCGGTTCCGCGAACTGTAGGCCTAATGCCCATTCTTCTCTTTCTACCAGCTTTGTCGATTCTCTCTGTTCGTGCCTCTGCATTGCCAACCTGCCCTAGGGTAGCATATACCTCAGGCTTAAACCTTCTTATTTCACTAGAAGGCAGTTTAACCAGTACATACTTTTCTTCTTTTCCATGAATAACAGCTGCCGCTCCTGCTCCTCGAACAATTTGGCCACCTTTGCCAGGCCTTATTTCAATATTGTGAACCTGTGAGCCTACTGGGATTTTGGCTAAAGGTAACGCACATCCCATTTCTAGCGGCGCCGATTCAGAAGCAATTATTTTTTGATCTTCCTTAAGACCAGCTGGCGCTAAAATATATCGCCTTTCTCCGTCTACGTAAATAATAAGGGCGATATAAGCATTCCTATTTGGATCGTAGACAATCTCTTCTACTCGTCCCCAAATATCTCTTTTGTCTCTCTTGAAATCAATTTCTCTCAAAAATCTTTTCTGTCTGCCACCTTGATGTCTCACAGTAACCTTACCACTAGCGTTTCTTCCTGATTTCTTAGGTAAAATGGTTTTTAGTTTTTTCATATTTATATTTATACAAAAATAATCTTCGTTTATTTTTTAACCTCTCCAAACAAATCAATCTTATCTTTCCCTTCTAGTGTCACGATTGCCTTTTTTTTGGGCTTGATCGTTCGTTTCTTGCCTGTGTTTGTTCTCCTTACCTCTCCCACTATATTCATTGTTCGAACCTTCACAACTTTCACCCCAAATACATCCTCTATCATTTTTCTTATCTGTCTTTTGTTCATATTTCTCTCAACAAAGAATGTGTAATTGCCTTTCTTTGCCTCACTCATACTTTTTTCTGTTAGAACTGGTCTTAATTTCATTTCTTTACCTTTCTTGTTTTAGTAGAAGAGGTTTCCTCTTTTTTTGTTTTTGCTTTTGTTTCAGGTGTTAATATTTCTTTATCTAAGATGAGCACTCCGCCGTAATATACTTGATGTATGTTAAGATTATGAAAAGAAATAGCTTCCGCGTTTGGTATGTTGCGTATAGCACGAACAGCAGAAAAACTCTTCTCTGAAAGAACAAAAGATACCCTGCCTCCCTTTTTCTTGCTTTTGAGAATTTTATCAACTAGTTTTTGAGCTTCCTTTGTCTTTTTTAAAGATGAGAGCCCATCGACAACCAATAAATCACCATTTTTTACCTTCGCCCCTAAAGCAACGCCCAAAGCTTTTCTGCGCATCTTTTTCGGTAATTCGAGTTGTCTTTTTACTCCTTTTGGTCCATGAGCCTTGCCCCCTCCGACAAATATTGGTGCAGAAAGCGCTCCATGTCTTGCCCTACCGGTACCCTTTTGTCTATATATTTTTCGTTTAGAAGCAACAACTTCTCCACGAGTTTTTACTTTAGAAAGCCCACTATGAAGCCTTCCTTCATAAACTCTTATTGCCTGCGCCAAAAGGGCCGGATTTTCTTTCTCAATAAAATCCTTCGGCAAATTTACAGCCTGTTTTTTGACTCCTTTTGCTGAAAAAACATCAAGTTTTGTCATTTAAGCTTTGTCCTCCTTTTCGGGCGACTCTTCTTTTACTTCTTGCTCTACCTGAGCCTGTGGTTGCTCTGTTTCTTGAGATATGTCACTAAGTTTGCCTGATGCAATCTTTTTAATAATTATTAAACCTTTTGGTGCTCCTGGAACCGGACCTAAAACTGCCATCTCGTTTTTCTCTGGGTCAATTGAAATTACTTTTATACTTTTAACTGTCACTGTCTCTCCCCCCATTCTTCCGGCCATCTTTTTTCCTTTATGAACGCGTCCTGGGGTAGTTCCTTGCCCGATGGATCCAGGAGATCTCGGTCTGTCAGACTGACCATGTGTTCTTGGCCCTCCAGCAAAACCCCAGCGTTTAACCACTCCTGCAAACCCTTTTCCTTTAGAAGTTCCAGTAATCGTAATCACGTCCCCTTCACTAAAAATATCGGAAACTTTAATCTCGTCTCCGACTTTGAAATCTGGTTCTTTATCAAGCCTTATCTCGCGTAAAAATCGCGGGGTCTTTTTGTCTTTAGTTACCCCGCGTAAGTGTCCTTGCATTGGTTTTGTTATATTTTTAATCTTTTTTTCTCCAAACCCTATTTGAATTCCCCAATATCCATCTTTTTTTTCTTTTTTAATTTGAGTAACAACACATGGTCCAGCTTCCACATACGTAACGGGAACCCTTGTTGTTTCGACAAAGGTTTGACCCATTTTTATCTTTTTTCCGAGAATTGTTTTTAACATTTTTTCAGGCACGAAAAAAGGCGCCCGGGGGCACCCATTAAGTGCATTTTCCGAGACTCCTAGCGTGGCCAATTAAGACGAACTATCCACGATGTGCAATTATATCAAATGAAGCCATGTGAGGCAAGATGTCTTTCAGAGTTTAACGTAAGTTGCAACCCATAGTATTGACAAATCCATCTTTTGTGCTATAATAAATCGTCTGATGAAGACTAGTCGGTTCGCCGACAAATAAGATTGGGGCCGCAAGGCCCCTTTCTTTTTTATTGAGCGGTGGGGATGGGATTCGAACCCATGTTTGCCTGATGAAGACAAGTCGGTTACCAAACCGACCACCTTGCCACTCGGTCACCCCACCTAGTTATCATCTCCTAAATCTTCCGCGATCTTCTGCACATGCCTAATCCCTCCTTCTAGGATTGTTAATCTTAATAATCCATCCGTTACAGATTGGCTTACTAATCCTTTCTTTGAGTGGCTTAGTAATAAAGATTTGATTTGTTTTGGAACAATATTGTCATTAACTTTCGAAGCCAACGTAGACAATTCTTTTGAATTAAGTTTCTCTATTCCTTTCTCTTTCGCCTGTGCCAAAAGCCACAATGCTCTGTCTGATTTTGTCGTAAGATCGTCCCAATAAGATTTGTATCCTTCAGGGTTTGGAATAAGCTCGATTTTTTTTATCTCGTCCCTTATTGTCGCTGCAACGAGAGTTCCTTTGGGCCTCTTTCCACTCTTCCTATTCTTCGTTGCTAACGATCTTTTAATTTCGCTTTTAAAAGATCCGTTAACTGCCCCTTCTCCTGAAAGTGTAATAAAAAATTTTCCCGGTTGCTCATAGCTCTCCGCAAGCCACCCAAGACTAATTGCTTTCATAAAATCTCTC
Organism: Patescibacteria group bacterium; assembly: GCA_018823885.1. Classification (GTDB taxonomy): domain Bacteria; phylum Patescibacteriota; class Microgenomatia; order UBA8517; family UBA8517; genus JAHJHG01. Next base: position 115,474 of record JAHJHG010000009.1, on the reverse strand, counting down.
GAGAAGTTAGCCGGAACAGGTTCATGGGATTTTTCAAATTGGCTTTTCAAATCTTTCTGTGTGATGGTTTTAAAATCCAAATAATCTCGTAAAAACATTGCAAATACTGTAATTTTTTGAGAATTTGTCTTTGGACTTTTTTCATTTAAATATTCCCTTACGGCTTTTTCTGTCTTCGCGGGTCCAATCTCTTGAAGAAATCCTTCTTTTTGTGTATGTAACGTTGGGGACATAAGCAACGAGAAAATACTAGCAGCCACATTGGGATTGCTTGTTGTTTTATCAATAGATACTCCTGGCCCTTTTATACTAATTTTATAATCTGTATCGTTGTCTTTCATTGTACTACTTGTCTACATTATTCGCGGCAAAACACTCCCATCGAGCGTAATACGCTATAACTTTTATTTTATCTAACTAAGTTAGTATAGCAAATGAAGTCAAGTGATTCAAGTTTTGGTCTTCTGAAGTATCTTTTTCCTACCCAAGTAGTTACATCTTTATCTCAATAGATACCCCTGCAGGAAGATCTAGATTTGAGAGAGAGTCAATTGTTCTGTCTGAAGGATCCAATAAATCAATCAGTCTCTTATGAACTAGAACCTCAAAATGTTCTCTCGCATCTTTATTCGTAAATGGAGAAGTTTGAACAGGAATTAGGGTTCTTTTTGTGGGGAGAGGAATAGGGCCAACTATTTTTGCTCCGGTCGCAATTGCGGCATCCAATATTTTAGCAGCCGCCTCATCAATGACACGGTGGTCGTACGACTTTAATTTTACTCTAAGACGACCTGCTGGCATATATTCCTTAAGGTGCTTTTGTTAAGCAATTATCTTCGTTATTGCTCCGGCGCCAACTGTACTTCCGCCTTCGCGAATAGCAAATCTCCAACCATCTTCCATAGCTACTGGTTGAATAAGTTTTACTTTCATTTTTGCGCTATCCCCAGGCATAACCATTTCGATACCCTCAGGCAGAGTTACTTCACCTGTAATATCAGCTGTTCTGATAAAGAACTGGGGTTTATAACCTGTAAAGAAAGGAGTGTGTCTTCCTCCTTCTTCTTTAGAAAGAATGTATACTTCAGCCTCAAATTCTGTGTGTGGTTTTACCGTACCTGGTTTTGCAATTACTTGACCGCGTTCAACTTGCCCTTTTTCAATTCCTCTCAATAAAACACCCACATTGTCTCCTGCTTGTGTCTCATCAAGAGTTTTCCTGAACATTTCAAGACCAGTCACTACCGTCTTTATGGTTTCTTTTAGACCAATAATTTCAATTTCCTCGTTTACTTTTAGTTTTCCTCTTTCAACTCTTCCTGTCGCTACCGTCCCTCGTCCTTTTATTGAAAAAACATCTTCGACCGGCATGACGAAGGTTTTATCCGTATCTCTTTTTGGCTCAGGAATATATTTATCAACAGCCACCATGAGCTCTAAAATCTGTTTTTCTCCTTCTGCGTCCCCTTCATACGCCTTCAAAGCTGAACCTTTAATTATTGGAATCTCATCTCCTGGATATTCATATTTCTTGAGAAGATCGCGGATATCTGCCTCTACCAACTCTATGATTTCCGGATCATCTACTGTGTCTACTTTATTCAAGAAAACAACTATTGCGGGAACATTAACTTGGCGAGCTAAAATTACATGCTCTCTTGTTTGGGGCATAGGTCCGTCAGCTGCGGAAATGACCAGAATGGCACCGTCCATTTGTGCCGCTCCAGTAATCATGTTTTTTATGTAATCAGCGTGCCCAGGAGCATCGATGTGAGCATAGTGTCTGTTCTCTGTTTCATATTCTGAGTGATGAACGTTAATAGTAACTCCACGTTCTTTTTCTTCAGGAGCATTGTCTACATCGTAGAAATCTAAAGCTGTAGTTGGATTCCCAGATTGCTTAGAAAGAACTTTTGTAATTGCCGCCGTTAAAGTAGTTTTACCATGATCAACGTGACCAATAGTCCCGATGTTTAAATGGGGCTTTGTTCTTTCGTATTTTTGTTTTTGTCCTGCAGCCATATTTATATATTAAACAAATTAAAAAGGGCGTCAACGCCCTAACTCTATTTGAGCTCTGGGAGTATTATACCTAGGCACGAATCAAACTGTCAAGGTTTAATTTAAATAACTACTTCTTCTCCTGATCTGCGTCTATTTTCTTGCTTATCAGGGTCTCTGTAATATTCTTAGGTACTTCTTCATAATGACTTGGTTCCATATAGAAGCTGGCTCTGCCTTGAGAAATCGAGCGAAGCTTCGTGGCGTAGCCAGACATTCCAGCGAGCGGGGCTTGTGCATTAATAATAACCAGCTTTCCTTTCTTTTCCGTTCCTTGAATCTGGGCACGCTTACTCGATAAATCACCAATTATGTCTCCCATAAACTCATCTGGGGTTGAAACCTCAATCTTCATTATGGGCTCTAGAAGAACCATATCAGCATGCTTTGCCGCTTCCTCTAAAGCAAGCGATCCTGCGATTTTAAAGGCAATTTCAGATGAGTCCACATCATGAAAAGATCCGTCATATACTGCAACCTTTATATCTACCATTGGAAAACCCGTTAGTATTCCTTTCTCCATTTTTTCTCTAACCCCCTTCTCAATTGCAGGAATATACTCGGAAGGAATTGTTCCTCCTTTGATTTCTGATTTAAACTCATATCCTTCACCCCTACCTTGAGGTTCTATTCTAAGCAAACAGTGTCCATATTGTCCCCGGCCTCCAGTCTGCCTTATATATTTACCTTCACCCTTAGCTATCGTCTTTATTGTTTCCTTATACGCAACCTGAGGTGCACCTGTCCTGGCGTCAACATCAAACTCTCTTTTCATTCTGTCAACAAGTATTTCAAGCTGCAGTTCTCCCATTCCCGAAATAATAGTTTGGCCCGTCTCGTGGTCTGACTTAATCTTAAAAGTCGGATCTTCATCTGAAAGTTTTTGTAATGCGAGACCTAATCTTTCTTGGTCAGATTTTGTTGCCGGCTCAATAGCCAAAGAGATAACCGGGTCAGGAAACCTGATTGATTCAAGCAATATTGGTTGTCCAGCATCACACAGTGTGTGTCCTGTCGTCGTCTCTTTGACACCAACAGCGGCTACAATTTCTCCTGCATAAGCTTCATCAAGTAACTCACGTTGGTCTGCATGAAGAAGAACAAGTTTCCCAATTCTTTCTTGGTTTTGCTTGGTTGCATTATAAACGGTCTGCCCCGCCTGAACCGTACCTGAATAAATCCTCAGATAAACTAGACGGCCAACGTGGGGGTCTGTAACAACCTTAAAAGCTAGTGCAGAAAAAGCTTCTTCGTTCTTGCGCTCTCTTTTCTCAATTTTTCCTGTTTTTGGATTTTCCCCCTCTATGGCAGCTAAATCTATTGGGGAAGGAAGATATTCTAAAACAGCATCTAACAATAATTGTGCTGTTGCCGTACGATTATCTCCTCCCAATATTGGGAAAAACTTTCCAGCAATTACCCCCTTCCTTATCGCCTTTTTAATGTCAGCCTCTGTCAGCTTTTCTCCATCAAGATATTTCGCTAAAGCCCCGTCATCATACTCTGCCACTTTTTCTATAAGATTTTCTCTATACTTTTCAGCTTCTTCTTTCAAATCAGCAGGAATTTCTTCTTCTTTGAGTTTGCTGTCTTCTATTTTTTCATAGGTGTAAGCTTTCATTTTAATAAGATCAACTACCCCACGAAGATCGTGCTCTATACCAATCGGGATTTGAATTGGAGTTGCATTTGCACCAAGTCGGTCTTCTATTGATTTAATTGAGCCTTCAAAATCAGCCCCGATAAGATTTAGTTTGTTTAGTATGCAGATTCGCGGAACTTTATATCTGTCCGCCTGTCGCCAAACAGTCTCTGATTGACTCTCAACTCCCGTTCTTCCATCAAAAACCATTATTGCCCCATCTAAAACTCTCAAAGAACGCTCTACTTCCGCGGTAAAATCAATATGTCCTGGAGTATCAATAATATTTACCCTGTATTTGCCGTTTTCAACAGAAGAGGGAGACTTTAGCTCCCAAAAAGTGGTAATTGCGGCGGAAACAATGGTAATTCCACGTTCTCTCTCCTGCGCCATCCAGTCTGTAACAGTGGTCCCTTCATCAACGGAGCCCTGTTTATAAGTTTTTCCTGTTTCAAAAAGGATTCTTTCTGTTGTCGTTGTCTTTCCTGCATCAATATGAGCAATAATCCCAATATTTCGGATTTTATCCAATGCAACGTCTCGGTCCTTTGTGACCTCCATAACCATTGCACTTTTCTTTTTTCTTACTTCGGCTGCCATATTTATATTTTACACAAAAAATTGGAAACGCCCTGTTTCCTAGGAAAATTCTACCATTCAATTAGGCTTAAACCAACAAATTTTGTGGAGAATTACCACCTGAAATGACTGAATGCACGATTCGCTTCTGCCATTCTTTCCATGTCTTGCCTTTTCTTGACTGCCCCACCTTCACCATTGGCCGCATCTATAATCTCTGTTGCTAATTTTTCAGCGTATGTATGATAATCTGAATTTGGGCGTGCCCTCGCAGCCAAAATAAGCCAGCGAATAGCCAAAGATTCCCGTCTTAGACCCCTCACAGGCATAGGAACTTGATAAGCGGCTCCCCCAACACGCCTAGGTCGAACCTCCATTGTTGGCTTTATTGTCTCGATTGCTTTGGAAAAAACATCAACAGGATCGCTTTTTGTTTTTTCTTTAATAATCTCAAAAGCGCCGTAAACCTGTTTTTGAGCAACAGATTTCTTTCCTTCCTTCATACTCCTATTTATCAACTTTGTTATAGCTTTGTTGCCATAAATTGGATCCGGTTTAATTTCTCTTGGTTTCGCTCGTCCTCGTCTAGCCATAATTATTCATTTGCTGGCACCGCTTCTTCTGTCTCAGTCGAAACTGATGGAGCCACAACCCCTCCTTTCTTTGTTCCATAACGACTTCTTGATGTCTTTCTACCAACAACCCCACCCATATCGTATTTTCCTCTAACAATTTTATATTTAACTCCCGGTAAATCTTTAACTCTTCCCGCACGAACCATAACAATAGCGTGTTCCGCCAATTCATGTCCCTCACCCTGAATATAGGCAGTGATTTCTTGTTTATTAGAAAGTCTTACTCTCGCAACTTTTCTTAATGCGGAGTTTGGTTTTTTAGGAGTCATTGTTCTTACTTGAAGGACAACTCCTCGCTTAAACGGAGCAGATAGCTCACTAAACTTACGATCTTTTGCATTAAACCATCTTCCCAAAGCAGCCTTTTGGGTTTTCTTTTTGGTCTTTTTTCGACCTTTTCTAACTAATTGTGATGTTGTTGGCATAAGTGTTTGTTATTTTATAATTATACCTATTCTTGAGACAAGGTGGCTCTTTCCGGAGTCGTCGGAATAAGTCTTCCAATAATGACGTTTTCTTTTAGTCCCCTTAGGAAATCTTCTTTTCCCAAAAGCGATGCTTCTGTTAACACATCTGTTGTTTGTTCAAATGAAGCAGCCGACAACCAGGATTCCGTAAAGAGAGCTCGTCTTGTAATTCCTAATATAACTTGTTGGGCTGAAGCTGGTTCTCCTCCTGCAGCTAATACTTTCTCATTTTCTTCCTCGAATCTTGCTTTCTCAAGGAGCTCCCCGGGAAGAAGGTGTGTATCTCCGGAAGTGACAACTCTTACTTCATCACTCATTTTCCTAATGATTACTTCTATGTGCTTATCATTAATAGGAATTCCTTGAGATTCATAAACGCCTTGAATTTCACTTGCTAAGTATTTTTGTGCTGATCTTAGTCCTCGAACAGCCAAAATTTCTTTAATGTCTAAAGATCCAGATGCAAGTTGTGTTCCTACATCAACAAGTTGACCCTCTTCAACGGCAAGCTTGCTGGTTTTAGGGATTATGTATTCTCTTTCCTCTTTCGGTTTAGTCGCAACGGAAGTAATTGTTACTCTATTGCCTTCCTCCATTTCATCTATTTTTACCCTACCAGATATCTCAGCCAAAGGTGAGAGAATCTTTGGCGTCCTTGACTCAAAAAGCTCCTCAATCCTAGGTAAACCTTGAGTAACATCAATTCCCACTACTCCTCCTGTGTGTTTTGTTCTTAGTGTAAGCTGTGTTCCAGGCTCACCAATAGATTGTGCCGCAATCACACCAACTGGTGTTCCTACCTCAACCATCTCTTTATTAGAAAGGTCCAGACCATAACACTTAGAACACATTCCATATCTCGATAAACATGTGAGTGGAGAGCGAAGAACGACTTCCGTTACCCCAGCTTTTTCAATACTCTGTGCGTTTTCTTCATCTATAATGTCTCCCTTAGAAACAATTACCTTTTTCCCCTTGGGCGCAATAATATCCTCGACAGCCATTCTTCCAATAATTCTTTTTACAAAAGAATCTTGTCTTATTAACTTCTTTATTGTAAGTCCTTCTTCGGCACCACAATCTTCCATTCTGATCAAAACATCATGAGCAACATCAACCAACCTTCGAGTTAGGTAACCCGCGTCAGCTGTTTTTAAGGCCGTATCTGTTAACCCTTTTCTCGAACCTCTGGATGAAGTCACGTATTCGAAAACCGAAAGACCTTCTCGGAAATTACTCCTAATTGGAAGTTCGACAATCTTCCCGAGAGGATCGACAACAAGACCTCTCGCTGCAGCTAATTGTTTAACTTGATCACGCGATGTTCGTCCAACCTTTGCGTCAATAACAATTTTAAGTGTATTGTTGGGGTCAAGCATGTCCCATGTTTTGTTGGCCAAATCTTCTGTTGTTTCTATCCAAATCTCTTGAGAAAGACGCTTTTTCTCTTCCGCAGTAATCAATCCCTGAGCAAAATTCTTTTCAATTTCTGTTATTTTATTATCTGCTTCCTTCATTATTTTCCCTTTTTGAGGATGAATAGTCGCATCGGCTATTCCAAACGAAAGACCTGAGATTGTTCCGCCATAAAAGCCCAGTGTCTTTATTGCATCAATCATTTCAACCACTTCATCTTTTTTAACGGAGGTATAAGCTTTGGTAAATAGTGCCTTGATTACTGTTGCATTTGCCGACTCATTTACATAATCAAAGCCCTCAGGAAGGGTTTCATTGAAAAGAATTCTTCCAACAGTTGTTTCTATCAATTCCTCTTTTATTCTGACTGTGATTTTTTGCCTCAATCCAATTTTCTTTGCCTGCCAGGCCGTTATTGCTTCCTGTGTGTCTGTGTAAGTTGAATTATTTGGTGCAATCTTTGTATCTATTTTTGTTAAATAATAGACACCAAGCGCCATCTCCTTGCTTGCAGGAGTTGAAACAGGAGATCCATCTGCTGGTCGCAATAAATTAAACTCGGGAAGCATTAATTCTCTAGCTTCTTGAATAGCTTTCTTTGACAATGGAACATGTACCGCCATCTGATCACCATCAAAATCTGCGTTAAAGCCAGAACAAATTGCAGGGTGAATTCTTATTGCCGCACCTTCAATAAGAACCGGATAAAAAGCCTGCATAGAAAGCTTGTGAAGAGTGGGAGCACGATTTAACAAAACCGGATGGTCTTTGGTAATTTCTTCTAAAATATCGAATACTTCCGGGGGTTTCCTCTCAAGCATGTTTTTAGCACTTTTTACATTTGGTGCAATCCCTCTAGTTATCATTTCTCTCAACACGAAAGGTTTGAACATCTCCAACGCCATGTTTTTGGGTAAACCACATTGGTTAAGATTAAGCTCTGGCCCAACAATAATTACGGAACGACCCGAATAATCAACCCTTTTCCCAAGAAGATTTTGTCTAAATCTTCCCTGTTTTCCTTTAAGCATGTCTGAAAGAGATCTCAAAGGCTGTCTACCCCTACCTCTTCTTGTTGCTTTCCTTTGTGAAGCATCAATCAAAGAGTCAACAGACTCCTGAAGCATTCTTTTCTCGTTTCGCAATATAATCTCCGGTGCTGCAAGTGAAATTAGATGTTTCAGACGGTTATTTCTATTTATAACTCTTCTATAAAGATCGTTTAAATCGCTTGTCGCAAATCGGCCACCTGAGAGTTGCACCATCGGCCTTAAATCCGGAGGGAGTACTGGAACTACCTTCATTATGACCCAGGAAGGGTCAACTTTGGCTCGCCTTAGTCCATCTACCAATCTTAATCTTTTAGTGAGCTTAATATATCTAGCACTTCCTGTTTTTACTTCGTCTAGTTCTGCCCTGAGTGATACTACTAATTTTACTAAATCAACCTTTTCGATTGCCGCACGTACCGCTTCTGCTCCCATCTTCGCTTCAAAAAACTCTGTTGCTCCATGAATTGCTAATTCGTCATATTCTTCCTCACTAAGTATTGAAAGAACCTGTAAATTTTTTATAAGAGAAGTTAAATTACTAAATAATTGACCCGTTCTCTCTTGTGCCTCTGCTTCTTCTTCATTAACCGAGGCTTCTCTTTTTCTTAGGTCAAGATCTATTTCTGAAATTGTAAGAGCTAGTCTTTCTTTGTCTTTTATTTTTCCTTTGGCCTTTTCTTTTGATTCTTTCGCGTCATTTCTTACCTGTTCCTTCTGTTCTCGATAGATTTCAGCAATTTCTTTTGCTCGCTCTTTTTCAGCAATTTCTAAGTTTTTGATTGCAACTTTACGACTTTTTTCTTTTGTTTCTACAACTAAATATCTTGCAAAATATATCACTTGCTCAATTGCCCGAGGGGGAACACCCAATATTAGGGAAATCTTAGAAGGCGCACCCTTAAAGAACCAAACATGAACAACTGGAGTTGCCAAACTTATATGACCCATTCTTTCACGCCTAACTCTGGACTGAGTTACTTCAACTCCACACTTATCACAAACAACACCTTTATATCTAATCCTTTTGTATTTACCACAGTAACACTCCCAGTCTTTTACTGGACCGAAAATTCGCTCATCGAAAAGACCATCCTTTTCAGGTTTTAGAGTTCTGTAGTTTATAGTTTCCGGTTTCGTAACCTCTCCACGAGACCATTTTCTCATTTCCTCCGATGAGGCTAATCTAATGCGTAAACTCTGAAAATCGGTAAGTGTTCTTAAATCTGAAAGTGGTTCTGTCATATTATTTCGTAACCCCCTTTATTTCGGTAATGCTTTCGGTGTCATTAAGTCTTTCCTTTTCGTCAACTATTTCTTCCAACCCTTCTTTTGGGCTTTTTTGTTCTGTTGAACTATCATCACTTACTGACCTATCTCCTTTTGCCTCTAGTGAAAGCCCGAGAGCATTAAGTTCTCGTACTAACACCTTAAAGCTCTCTGGCACTGTTGCTTCAGGAATTTCAACGCCTTTTACAATTGCCTCAAAAGCTCGTGCCCTTCCCAAAATATCATCCGATTTTATTGTTAACATCTCTTGCAAAGTATAAGCTGCCCTGTGTGCCTCTAGCGCCCAAACCTCCATCTCTCCCAAACGCTGCCCACCCATTTGTGCTTTTCCTCCAAGTGGTTGTTGGGTAACAAGTGAGTAAGGTCCTGTGCTTCTTGCGTGAGTTTTGTCTTCCACCATGTGTTTCAATTTCAAAATATAGGCAATACCCACAACAGTTTCTTCACCAAAAGGTTCACCGGTTTTACCATCGCAAAGCCTCGTCTTTCCATTGATAGGAAGACCAGCTGAAGAGAGCTCCTTTTCAACAACATCTTCACCTATTCGATCAAATACAGGCAGAGCTGCCTTTTCTTCTTTTTCAAATAACGCCCACCCAAGATGTGTTTCCAAAAGTTGACCTAAATTCATACGAGACAAAATTGAAAGAGGAGAAATAATTATATCTACTGGTGTTCCATCTTTTAGATATGGCATATCTGCTATCGGTAAGATTTTGGCGATAACTCCTTTATTTCCGTGGCGACCGGCAATCTTGTCACCAACATTAATCTTTCTTATCTGAGCTACCTTAACAAAAACTTTCTTAAGAGCTCCTGGGCCCAGTTCGTCACCTTTTTCTCTATCTAAAATTTTAACGCCAACAACAGTACCTCTTTCTCCGTGAGGCACCCTAAGAGATGTATCTCTCACTTCCCTTGCTTTTTCACCAAAGATCGCTCGAAGAAGTCTTTCTTCAGCGGTTAATTCCGTTTCTCCTTTCGGAGCAATTTTCCCCACTAAAATATCGCTTGGTCCAACTTCTGCCCCAACAACAACAATCCCATCTTCAGCCAAATTTGCCAATTCTGTTTCAGCCACATTGGGGATGTCTCGAGTAAGCTCTTCTGGGCCAAGTTTTGTGTCAACAACTTCAGAATTATATTCTTCTATATGGATTGATGTTAATAAATCACTTTTCACCAATCTATCGGACACTAAAATTGCGTCTTCAAAACCATAACCCTCAAAAGAAGTGTAAGCAATAATAAGGTTTCTACCTAAAGCTAACTCCCCATCATCGATCGATGGGCCATCGGCTAAAAGATCACCTTTTTTGACCTTTTGGCCAGGATGTACGACCACTCTTTGATTGTAACTGGTGGACTGCGAAGTTCTCACAAATTTCATAAGATTGTAAACCTCCGTTTTTCCGCCATCAATTATTTCAACTTCCTCGTTTTTGTCATGATCTTCTGTTTTTTTGCTTAATTTTATTTCTATTTTGTCTGCATCAGCATACGTTACCGTTCCAGAATGACGTGCTCTGATTACCCGACCCATACCCTCGGCAATTACTTTCTCCATACCCGTTCCTACAATAGGTGATTCCGGACTGACCAGGGGTACCGCCTGACATTGCATGTTCGAACCCATGAGCGCTCTATTTCCCTCATCGTGAGCTAAAAATGGAATAAGTGATGCTGATGTTCCAACTACTTGCCTAGCGGTTATGTCGACCAAATCAACAAGTTCGACTGGCCCTTCAGAAACAGAGCCTTGAAACCTAAACGGCACCCTTTCTTCGATAATGTATCCATATCTATCTGTCGTTACACCCGAGTGGGTAATGTGGTAATTCTCTTCATCATCAGCAGAAAGATAAATTATTTTATCAATTATTTTTATTTTTGTTTTTCTATCTTTTTTAATCTTTTTTGTTTTCCTATAAGGAGTTTCGATAAAACCGAACTCATTAACTTTTGCATAAAGAGACAAATAGGTTACCAGTCCTATATTTGGACCTTCGGGCGTACGTACTGGGTCTATTCTGCCGTACTGGGAGGAGTTAACATCACGAATAGAAAATGAGGCTCTCTCCCTACTTATACCACCTGTTCCCAAAACGGAAACTCTTCGAAGATTGTCAATTTCGCTTAAAGGGTTTGTGTCGTCTAATATTGTAGATAATTGATTGCTTCGGAAAAATTCATTAAGAGAGGCGATTAGCGGCCTCGCATTAATTAAGTTCGCCGGAACAGGCCGGTCATCCGGTGAAATGAGACTCATCTTTTCCTTCACGGATCGTTCCAGCCTCAATAATCCAACCCTGAAAGCGTTTGTTTCAACTAATTCTCCTACTCTTCTAAGTCTTCTGTTAGACAAGTGGTCAATATCGTCAACTCTTCCTTCACCATTCTGAAGATTAATAAGATAACTTAGGGCACCAATTATATCCTGTCTCGTTAGTACCCAAGTTGCCTTTTCGTTAGGAAGGGTTAAGTTTAATCTTTTATTAATTTTAAAACGACCTACTCGTCCTAATTCATACCGCCTGGGCTCAAAAAACAAGTTTTCAAAAAGATTTTTTGCGTTCTCGTAAACAGCCGGTTCGCCTGGCCGCATTTTTTTATAAATCTCTATTAATGCCTCTTCTTTATTTGTCGTAGGATCCTTCTCTAAAGTTGCCGTTATATATTTATGATTTTCATCTTTGTCGGCTTCCTTAAATATTGCAAGAATTTCGCTATCTGACTCAATTCCCATGGCACGCAAAAATGCCGTTGCGACCACTTTTCTCCTTCGATCAATTCTTGCCGCAATCACATCGTTTTTCCCAACTTCAAACTCGAGCCAAGATCCATGTAAAGGACGCATTTCTGCTTTATGGAGTAAGCGACCAGAAGATCGATCAAGTTCCCCAGAAAAATATGCACCTGGAGATCTAACTAGTTGGTTTATTACGGTACGTTCAATACCATTGATAATAAATGTTCCCCTCAGTGTCATTTGGGGAATATCGCCCAAGAAAACTTCTTGTGTGGTTTTTTTGCCAGTTTTTTTGTTTGTTAGGGTGGCTGTAATTCTAAGAGGAGATGAGTAAGTTATTCCCTTTTCGGAAGCTTGTTTGACGCTTACTGAAGGATCACCTAAAAAGGTTTCGCCTAAATGAAGTTCCCAATTTTTACCGGTAAAATCACTAATTGGAGTAATTTCTGCTATTTGCCTAGCAATGCCATTTTCTAAGAAACCTCCCCACGACTCTCTTTGGACAAGTGAGAGGTCGAGTTCTGGTAATTCTCCCTCATTTTTACCGAAATCGCGACGTACGGTTTGAGCCATCAGTTATAGTTTCTAAAGCAAAAAAATTGCAAGGAAAAAGCCCAAGAAAACTTGGGACAAAGCTAGTTAGCGTACTAGTGTACGCCTAGCGTGGATTATAGCACTGTAATTTTTCTTGTCAACCCCTGTCTCTGCTTATTATTTACCGCAAATGTCTCCAAACAACAAAAAATGGAGACGCAAGCTATTTTCCTAAATATTTTCTTACATTCTCGTTATGCCCATCAAGTGTTTCTGCATAATGAATTTCTCCATCTTCATCGTGGAGGTAATACAAGTAAGAAGAATCAGTTGGATAAATCACGGCTGCAATAGATGAAAGACTTGGATTAGCGATCGGTGTGGAAGGAATTCCTGCATATTTATAAGTATTGTAAGAAGAGTTAATGCTCATATCGTCTCTTGTAAGGGCTGGCCACCAGTCACAGGTTGTTCCAACACGACAATTGGCCGTTGCCAAAGCGTATTGGACTGTCGCATCTACTTGAAGCCCCATGCCTATTTCAAGCCTATTAAAAAGAATCCCTGCAACGACAGGTCTTTCTTCATCCTTCCTTGTCTCTCTTTCAATAATCGAGGCCAAAACAATAACTTGATCTAAACTGTATTTTGAAGAATTGATATCTGCGTCCATCTGAGCACTAATTTTGCTGTCGAAAGTCGAAAGCATCTTGTTGGCAACTATTGAAGCACTTACTGTTTTTGGGAAAAGATAAGTATCGGGAAAAAGGAAACCTTCCTTGTTCGCAGTAATTGTTAAAAAATCTTGTCGAAAAACCTCGGCATCTGTTTCATTTCTTTTCAAAACACTAATATATTTTTCAACAACCTCCTCTCGCCTAAGTCCCTCAGGAATGGTCACCCACTCTTCAACAGGTCCGCTTGTTAATTGAACAACAATCTTAAATAAAGAAAAACTTGGCGCTAATAAATATTCTCCCGCTTGAATTCTTTTAGACTTAGCCATCACTTGAACATAAAGCTTGAAAGCAAAAGAGCTTTTGATAAGATTTTGGTCCGCCAGCTTATTTCCAATCTGGGAAGCAGAGTATCCTTTGGGAATTAGGAAACTTTGCAGACTTTCATTTGTTGATACCGGCTTACTGTTTTGCTTCCACCAAAAAACCCCGCTGATAATTAAAAGGGTGATTAGTAGTGTCGGAATTATGAGACGCTTCATCTACAAACTTTATACTTCTTCAAGAAGGGCACGTCGATATTTCTTAGTTTTGGAGTTATAAATGAAAATTCTTCCGCACTCACAGGTTATTTTCTCTGTTGCATCCCTCTGCTTCTCTTTTTTCCCATCCGCTAACGGTCTCCCACAACCAACACACCTGCTTTGAGAAAGAAACCACGCTTGAATTGGTGCAATCACATTTTTTAGCATTGAGCAAGTATAGCATAAACTAGGCTTGTTGGGAGTTTTACTTAGAGTCCAAGTATGCCTGTAAAATCAAAGCAGCAGAGAAAGCGTCTTCCAACTTTTTTCGTTTTTTTCTTTTTATCCCCGCCTCAAAGGATAATTTTTGAGCTTCTTGCGTCGTTAATGTTTCATCTTGAAAAGATAGGGGTAATTTAAATTGTATTTTTAGTTTTTCTCCAAACCTCTTTGATTCTTCTCCTATTTTTCCTTCAGATACACCGATTATTAATTTTTCTATTTGCTCCTCCTCGATGATCTTCCCAAGTTCCTTCACGAGGGTTTTGCTTGAAGTAAATCGGATCACCTTATAAGGCTCCGCCAATTGGGAAGTTGCCAAAGCAACTCCTACCTTTTTCTGTCCATAATCAATTGCTAATATTCGCATTTGCTTGTTCTATGGGCACTATTCTAGCCCTAATTATTAATCTTTTTGGTTTTAAGGGGTGCCCCGGAGGAACACAAGTCACAAGTGTTAAAAATGAATCGCTTTTGTCTTGTTCTAAAACCCCTATGTCTGACGGCAACACCTCAAACATTTTCTCCACTATATATTTATAAACTACACCATCATAATCAAGTTGAATTTCGTCTCCTTCATCAAGAGTTGGCAAGGTAGAAAAAATTGACAAATAATCTTCAGGGTCATAAAACTGAGGCAAGATTGAATGACCAAAAATAACCGCATTCCCGTTCTTTCCCGGCAAGGCGGTACCAGGGTACTGAACAAGGCTTCCTGACAGATCCTCTCCCCCAATTGTAACCGTTGCTTTTTTTATTCCCAACTTAGAAATAGAAATAACATAGTGAGAAATACTTGAAGTTGAAAAACTCGTGTCTTTGTTGTCAATAAACCAATTACTTGCCTTTGTATAGTCAACTTCCTCTAGGGTGACCTTTGAAGTACTTTGAACAATAGGGCTTAAAAGGGATGGATATTTCTGATTTGAAATCGACTGGTAAGAAACAATGGGGAGAACAACAGAAAATAGAATTACTATCCCTGAAATTCCAGAAATAATTGCGGCGATTCTTAAAAGTTTATTGTCCATGTTTCCGGAAGGATTTTATCACCGTTCAGCAGCAAGCTCTACTTCTATATTCTTTACAACATGCGGAAGCGTACCAAGCCATCCGGGTAATTGTGGCTTTAAATTTATCTCTGCTCTCGTAAATCCTGAGATTGAGGTCAAATAATCTTTCGCGAGAGAAGTTCTTTTACCTACGATTTCTTTGGCAATCTCATCAGGTTTCATCTCAGGCAAAAGGTTTACTTCCATGTAAACAATTAGTTCATATACTTCATCGTCCTCTCCTTCCAGTTCAAAACGCATATCAATTTGATCTTCTCTTAAAACAAATCCCGAAGGAATTTTGTCTTTTAGAACCTCTTTTGCAAAATCTGAAAGTGCTAGGTTTTCAACCACCAAACTTATTACATCCAAGGAAAGAGACAGCTTTAGGTTGTCTGCCTCATCGCCCACTTTGTTACTAAAACTCTTTGTGGAAGGAGTAGTTTCCATAGATTCTTCAATTAAATATTGGTCTTCTGAAGCTTTTTTTATTAATTCATTTTTTGCTTCTTCAAGAAGCTCCTCTATTAAATCGTTTTCTAACTCATCCATATCTTCTTCTGAAACAGCTGATATTTGGCGGCTTGACCCTCCTGAAAAATCTGATATCGCCACCGCATCAACTTCTGCCTTAGGATAATTCCCAACGGAAAAACTCTCATCTTTCGCTAAATTGTATTCCGCACCAATACCGGCTGCTTCGACCTCAACAGTATCCGTCCCAGGTGAGCTAGGCGAAAGAGCGGCAGACACCGAAGCTTCAGCTGCAAGGGCAAATTTTAAATCATTCGCAGAATATATAAAAGTACCCGCTGGAAGTTTTAACGCCTGAGCAGTTCCGTTTTGAATTGTCACACTCCCTTTGGCTGTCTCTCCAATTGTTTTTGTCCCACTAGTCGGTGTCGTTCTCTCACCCGATACGGTCGTTTCAATTATGTTTCCAGGGAGTATCCCTTTCGAAAAGTTGGAATCAGAAATATTTAAATCTACGGAAATTGTCATTTTTTCATCAAGTTTTTTAGGAGAAACATAAATAGTAACCGTTGCCTTGGGAAAGAACCACCAAGAGATAAAACCGATGAGTATGAGAAAAACAAGAAACCCGCCCCCAATGGCAAGCGTTCTCTTGCCACCCATTTTTACTTTTGGTTTTTTTGCCGAAAGAGAAGCAATATTTAGTTTCATTTTTCTAAAAATATCTAAAACAAAATTACTTTTGAATCCTCCAGGTTGTTGCGTCACCTTCTTATCTCGTATGTTCTCTATCGATTCTTTTTGTACTTCTACTTGAGCTGACTTCTCAATCGCATCGACCGCGGGCTCACGTCCCTGTGCAGAAACCACGTCTTGTCCAATCACAAACCCTACATCTTCAGGTTTTGCGGGACTTACCGCCGTGGACATAAGGTCAGGTTTCGAAGAAACCTTTTCTTCCTGTCTTTCCTCATTCTTTGATTCAAGAAAGGAAACATCAGCAATCTCCGATGCTCCAGCCAAAGATACTGCATGAACTTTTCTTTTGGGTGTAATAACCTCAATTTTAGGAGTATGAAGGAATTTTATCTTTTCATAATTACTCCAATTTGCTTTAAGTAAAGCTTGTTTTGTTTCTTCAAGCTCTCCTTCTTTTCCGTCATAAAGAAGAAATCGTGAAGGCAAATTATCTCCGTCTGCAAATCTCGTCAGACCTTCCGCTACATCATCAACCACAGATACACTTCTTGCAATATTCGCGGTACCAACCAAATTCCCCAATCTAAAAATCGAGAGTTCAATGTTTTGACTTCCAACCCCCAAAACCACACCACTGAGCGGAGACCCCTCTTCTGATTTAATCAAGTGAGCCATCACTTCCGGTAAAACAACAAAGCCTACCGGCGTTAGAGAAAGCTCTGCACAAATTTTCTTTAGAGTCTCTAAATATTCTACTTTTATCTCCCCTTTTGACACCCAAGTTGAAGATACGCCGAAGACAGTTTTTGAAGGCTCTTTCGCATCTTCCGGGAAAGAGGAAACAGCAGAAGAAAGAACTGTGTCACAAGCGCTTGTCAATTCTTCTTCAGAAGCCCACGCCGCTGGGGGGCTAACTGCAATGACCCGAGCTTTATTTTCCACAATTTCCCAAATTCCAGCCTGCACCCACTCCGGCTCTATAACCAAAGCCCAGTAATATTCAACCGATTTATCTTCTTTTGTTGATAAAAAACTTTTTAAATCCATATATATTTCACAGAACTATTATTCTGTTTTTGCGTATAGCCGCATTATCCCTGCACCAATTTTCTCTTGCCTAAATATCTTAACACGCCCAATTTCAGAAGTGGAGGAGACATGTGGACCGCCACACACTTCTTTTGAAAACCATTTGCCTTCTGGGTCGCCTACAGTATAAACCTTAACTTTTTGGTCGTATTTCTCCCCAAAAAAGGCGAGAGCGCCTTCCTTTATGGCTTTATTAAGATTAATTGCTTCAAAACTTACTGGCAAGTCTTTTTGAATTTGTTCATTTACCAAATCCTCCACTCTTTTTGTTTCATCTTCTGTCAGTTTTTGTGGGTGAGTAAAATCAAAGCGCAACCGCTCAGCCGTTATGTTAGAGCCCTTTTGCTGGACATGCTCTCCTAAAACTTTCCGAAGTGCCGCATGCAACAAATGAGTGGCTGTGTGAAGCCTGGTTACCTCGGCCGATGAATCAGCCAACCCACCCTTAAACATTCCAGCACTTGCTGTTCTGGAAAGTTCTTGATGGCTCTCCAATTTTTTGTCGAATTCCTCTCTATCTTTTTCTGTCAGCTTTTTGCCGCGCGCTTTCTGAAAAATTTCTTCAGTCACTTCATATGGAATTCCATAAGTCTGGTGAAGATCAAAGAGAAATTTCCCATCAATCTTTTGCTTATCGCTCATTCTTTTTTCAAGTTTCTTTATCCCTTGCTCAATAGTCTTTCGAAATCTTCGAAGCTCGCGTACAATCTCCTGTTCAATTTCTTCTTGATCGGCTCCCTTGAAAAATGCTGGATAGCTGTCAATCACCCTTCTTACCAAAAGCTTATACTTTTTACTATCGAAGCTTTTATCTTTAAAGCTTCGATCTTTAAGGTAAGTCTTTGTCGCACTTCGACGGAGCAACCTTCTTAAAACATATCCTTGAAGTTTGTTGCCTGGCTTAACTCCGAATTGCACCAAAAATACAGATGCCCTAATGTGATCGGCGACAGTCCTATACATCTCGTCTACTTCCTTTTCACTTCCATATTTGATATCAAAGTGTTTTTCTAGTGCTTCTATCATTGGTTTAAAAAGATCGGTTTGATAAATATCTGGATTATTATTAACTGCCGCTGTTGTTCTTTCTAATCCCCCTCCAAAATCAACATTTTTTTGGGGCAGTTCTTCTAAAGACCCGTCCTTTTTTTTGATGTATTCAATAAAAACTGAATTGCCAATTTCCAAAAATCTTCCGCATCCACAGTTCGGGTGACATTCTTTCCCATATTTTGGATCGTGTTTAACCTGGGTAAATTCAAAGAATATTTCTGAGTCGGGACCCCCGATTTCACCAACCGGCATTTTATCTGGTGGGCCTGAGCGAGACCACCAGTTTTCCTTCACTCCATAAAAATGGATTCGCTCTTTGGGTACTCCGATTTTTTCCCAAATTTTGACTGATTCTTCATCTTTTGGAACTTCTTTTGTTCCTTCAAAAACACTTACCCAAAGTTTTTCCTTGGGAAGACTTAATTCTTTTGTCAAAAACTCCCAGAACCATACAAGTTGCTCCTCTTTAAAATAGTCTCCTAACGACCAATTCCCCAACATTTCAAAAAACGTTGTGTGGCGATTGTCTCCCACCTTATCCATATCCTCTAATCTTAAGCAGGGCTGGGAGTTAACTAATCGTTTGCCCTCGGGATGAGGATCTCCAGTTAAATATGGGACAAGTTGCTGCATCCCCGAGGACGTAAAAAGAGTGGTGGGATCATCGGTGGGCACAAGAGGTGCCGGGCTAATTTCTTTGTGGTTTTTTGGTGTTAATTTAAAGAAATTTATATATTTTTTACGAACTTCATCTGAGGTCATGCCCAAATTATATCGTTTATTGTTAGCCTTATCTAGACAATAAGTTTAACGCACCTTATAATGGTGTCCATGCGAGAAAGAATGCTGGGAAATGACTCGGTTGACAGAGTCGACGAAAGGGAAGAAAAACTAAGACAATTAAATATTGGATACCTGAGAGGAGAAATCTCTCTTGAAGATTACTTTCAAGGTTGCCGCGAAAATGAAAACCGTATCGATTTCAGACGCATCGTTGCATGGCAAAGCCGCCGGGCAAGAGAGGGAAAAATCGAGGACAAAAAAAGAAGAATTAAAAATTTCGCTAGAAAAGTACTCAAACTTCCCTAGGCTCCTTAGAGGGCTCTCGAAAAGCCTGACCATGAGATTTCATCTTCTTATTTCTTCTCAAAATTTCCATTACTCCCGTTAATTTTTCGGGGCGAATTAGACCTCCACCTAAAATGGCATCCTCTAAAATACTATTTAATCTTTTTAATGCTCGTCTGAGATCAATGATTATTAATATTACCTGGGCTCCAACAATAACAAGAAGCGTTGTTAATGAAACAACCACTGCAATTAAAAGCTTTTGAACAGGGTCCATAATTATTATTCCAAGTCTGGATATATTTTACGACGAATTGTTGTTTCTTTACCAGACCTTGAAACAGCTTTAACTACTATCTCCTCTGTTCCTTCGAATATTTCGATTTCCGCTTTAAAGCTTCCATCCTCCTCAACGAGTATTGGCTGGTTATTTATTTTTATAGTTGCATCTTGGTCTGTTTTTCCCGACACGATTAAATTTTTCTGTTTAATAACCTGTTCTTCTTGTGGCTCATCTACCACTAGTTTTGGCGGGCTAACAAAGCTTGAGTATTGAAAACCAAGATACCCCAAAACAGCAATGGCAATAACTGCAATCCCAATAACAAATGTCAATTTTGGGCTCCATACAAACTTCTTTGCAACATCTGGTTTTGGGTTAACTGGAAGGACTCTTGGCGGGTAGTCTCGCCTTAAGAATGCAACCGCCTGTCTTTCGTCAAGCTTCAAATACTTGGAAATTTTCTTCACAAAACCAATAACAACAGGGTATTCCGGCAAAGTCTCCCAATTTTCTTTTTCAATAGAAACAACAAACTCTTCTTTAATTTTTGTCTCTTTCGCAATTTTATCCTGCGAAAATCTTTTTTTGATACGAGCCTCTTTTATAAAAATGCCGATTGTCTTCATCTTAAATATTTACTTTATGTGGCAGGTTGTCCTCCCGGAGGTGGGGCCGATAAAAATTCTTCTGGACTCTGAATTAAAACATCCCTGGGCTTCGATCCTTCTGCCGGCCCTATCGCACCGGCCGCTTCTAATTGATCAATAATTCTTGCCGCCCTAGCATACCCTATTGACAGCCTTCTTTGAAGAAGAGAAGCCGACGCCCTATCATACTGACAAATAACTTCAACTGCGCTTTTAAACAACTCATCTAGTTCCTCATCAACTCCAGGAATAACAGTTGTGCCCGGTTTTGGCATCGAAACAACTTCCTCAGTATACTGAGGTTCAACGCCCTGGTTTTTAAGGAAAGAAACAAGGTCAGTAGTTTCTTTGTCTGATACAAATGCTCCTTGAATTCTTATCGGCTTCGCTTGATCAGGTGGCAAATAGAGCATGTCTCCTTTTCCTAATAATTTTTCTGCCCCCTGCATATCAAGTATTACCCTTGAGTCAACCTGCGAAGAAACCGCAAAAGCAATTCTGCAAGGAATATTAGCCTTAATAAGTCCCGTGATAACGTCAACCGATGGTCTTTGAGTTGAAAGAATCATATGAATTCCAGTAGCTCGACTCATCTGGGCAATTCTAGTTATTGCATCTTCTACTTCAACCGGGGAAAAAAGCATAATATCAGCAAGTTCATCAATAACAACAACAATATGTGGAAGCGCCTGAAACCCAGACATTTCATTATAAGTAGTCATATTTCTAACTCCTGCTTGGGCAAATAATTTATAACGCCTGTCCATTTCCGAAAGAACCCACCTCAGGGCAGAAATTACTTTCTTCGGATCAACAATCACGGGAGACAAAAGGTGTGGAATACCATTATAGCCAGTAAGTTCGACTCTCTTCGGATCTACCATAATCAGCTTCACCTCTGAAGGTGCGGCTCGAAAAAGAAGAGTTGAGAGAAAAGTATTAATACAAACACTTTTACCGGAGCCTGTTTGTCCTGCAATAAGAATGTGCGGCATAAGGGCAAGATCGGCTACCAAAGATTTCCCGGAAACATCCAAACCCAAAGCTAAAGTTAATTTCGAATTCGCCTCTCGCATGGAATCTGCCTGAAGCATTTTTTTCAAAGGAACAAACTCCGGACTTCTATTGGGCAACTCAATTCCAACCAGAGAGCGTCCAGGAATAGGCGCTTCAATTCTTATTGTTCCAGTTGGAGCGGCGAGAGCCAAAGCTAAATCACGCTCCAAGGAGGTAATTTTTGATAATTTTGTCCCAAGAGCAACCTCAAGAGCATATTGGGTTACAGCCGGTCCAAGATTTACCTCAACAACACGAGCCGTTATTCCAAAAGACTCTAATGTTTGCTCAATAATGTGTGCATTGCCCTTTATATCGCCCCTATCAGCCTTGCCTATTTGTGTTTCTGACAAAATGTTTAAAGAAGGATGTTTCCACACTTTATTTTCGCCGGGAATATTACTTACTAATTTTGGCTCCAAAACCTCTTGTGCTGCATCTCTCCCTGGAGTTCTTGCAGAAGCTGTCGATGTTGCCTGACTCCCAGACACTTTTAATTTCCTTTTTGCTAAACTCTCAGCTCTCCTTATTGCCTTATCTCCAACCAAGTAGCGCCTTATCTGAGCCAGTAAAACCCCAAAAAAAGTGACCACCTGGTCGACTGATGTATTAAAAAGAATAATGAGACCGATTATGCCTGTTCCTAAAAGAACAATGAAGGCACCAACTGATGTGATAAGAGTTGCTACTCCGTCCCAAGAAAACTTACCCAAAATTCCAGCTCTTGTTATCGTTAGTGTTGATATAAAAAACAAAAGGCTTCCAACCAAAACGTTTGCCTGAGCAAAAGGGATTTTAAATTTAGTTAAAAGAAAACCTGCAGATAATAAAACAAACGGTAAAAATATTGTTGTCCAAGAGAGATAAGAGACCAAAAAATCGTTTAGTTTCACCAAAACAACTCCTTGTCTGGCAAAAGAAACGATAATTAAACCCGCCAAAGAGAAAAAAAATATCTGGCCAATAGAATGAATCGTTCCTTTTTTAAGTTTTAACTTGAAAGAGCTTTTTGCTCGTTTTTTATGCTTCCTTTTAGCCATAAATACATTATATGCCACCCATACTATCTTGTCTAAAACCGTGCTGATCTTAACAATTAAGCTTCGACCACAACTGGAAGAATCATGGGCCTACGACCTGTTTGTCTGAAGAAATACTTTTCTAAGAAGTCGATAGTAATACGTCTCACAACATGTCTATCGAGACGTTCTTTTTTCTCCAATTCTCTTACAAGAAGATTTGCTGATTCAGCTAAAAAATCTTTTTCTTGCTTTTCAAACACGAAGCCACGACTTATCACTTCTGGGCTGGCAATGAGCTTATTGCCCAACCTATCTAATTGAAGAAGAACAATAGCAACCCCATCCCTCGCCAGTTTCTTTCTATCTCTTAACACCACATTGCCAACATCTCCGACCCCTAATCCATCTACCAAAACACTTTTTACGTCGATTTTCCCTGCACGCACTCCTCTAGCATTATTAAACTCAATAATATCTCCAGGCATAAGCTCAAATGTTGCTTCTGATGCAGCGCCCATACTAATCGCAATATTTTTATATTCCCGCATATGCCTTATAGTTCCACCGATGGGGATATAATATTTCGGTTTCAGGAGCGCAAAAAGCATTTTAATATCCTCTCGGCAACCATGCCCCGAAACATGGAGATCTTCTTGCATTTCGTAATAATGCACATCTACGCCAATCTCAATTAATCTATCTACCACTCCATCAACATTCGCCTTTGATCCTGGTGGGGCTGGATCAGAAGAAAAGATTACAGCATCGCCCTCACCTATTGACAAGAAATCGTGTTCTGCGTTAGCCACTCTATAAAGAGCACTGCCAGGCTGACCGTAACTTCCAGAAATAATATACATGATTTTTTGCTTCGATATCTTCCCTGCTTTTTTGAAGGGTACTACTAAATTCTCAGGAGCGTGCAAATATCCGAGGTCTTTTGCAATTTGCGCTTTCGCTTCAGTTGAACGACCAACAAAAACAACTTTGCGATTTAACATCTTGGCTACATTTATTGCTTGCTGCATTCTTGAAATATTCGAAGAAATTGTGGTAAAAAAAATTTGACCTTTTACGTCTCTTGCAATCTGTCCCACTTGTGTTTCTATCTCTTTTTCGCTTTGTGTGTAGCCTGGAGTCGTTGCGCCTAAACAATCAGAGGCTACTGCCAAAACCCCCGAAGAAGCCAGTGTAGCAGCTCTAGCTATATCAAAAGGCTTTCCATCAACAGGCGTCCAATCAAACTTGTAATCAGCAACATGGAAGATGCTCCCTTCTGGTGTATCTATGGCAAAGCCAACACCATCTGGAACTGAATGGGAAACCCTGAACATTTGTATTTTAAAAACACCTAGCGACAAAGTATCTTTGTCTGGATCGATAACATTAATTTTTACCCCCTTCATTTTGTGATCGGAGAATTTGTCTTGAATAAATCCTGCAACTAGCTTTGTAGCATAAATAGGGGCCTGGACATCTTTAAGAAGAAATGGCAATGCGCCAAGATGGTCTTCATGTCCATGGGAAATTAGTATTCCTCGAAGTTTGTGTTTGTTTTTTACAATGTAACTAAAATCCGGAATCACTAAGTCAACCCCATACATTTCGGCTTCTGGGAAACCTATTCCACAATCAACAATAATCATATCGTTCCCATATTCGTAAACGTATAAATTTTCTGTTACGTCAGTTGTCCCCGAAAGGGCAATAAATTTTAGGCCTGCCATCGTATATTAATAATCCTATATCAACTCCATTTGTTCAACCTCAGTTTGTACAACTTCCGTTTGCTCAACTTCAGTTAATATATCAGGAATCTTACCAAAGTCATCAATCGTTCTTCTTTTGACCTCTCCATTCCTCAAACCCGCCGCTGGATGATACATTGGAATGATTGTTATTTTACGCTTCTTCCAATCTATTAATTTTTTCTTTCCATGCACATCACTTATTCTTACGCCCGGAATAAATTTCGCCATGGAAAACCGACCTAGTGTGACAATAATTTTCGGTTTTATTATATCAATCATCTCGTCTATATATGGCCCGAAGGCAGCAATCTCTTCGGGCAACGGATCTCTATTCTCAGGGGGTCTATAGTTAACCACATTTGTAATGAATACTGATTCTCGAGGTAGTTTGATCGAATGAAGTAATTGGTCTAAAAACTTGCCTGCATTTCCAACAAATGGCTCCCCCTTCTGATCTTCCCAATACCCAGGTCCTTCGCCAATAAACATAATTTCTGCCGCAGGATTACCTGTTCCAAATACCAAGTTTGCTGCCTCTTCCTGAAGCGGAAGTGTTTTGTCTGCCTTCATTTTTATATACAATTCTTTTAACTTTTTTGTTTTTATTTCTTTTGTCATTTAACTTTGTACTTCTTACTGAGGTAAATATTCCTTAATATTTTCTGATGTTATTTTATAAGCCTGACCCTTCCCTTCAACAATTAATTTTGCGATTTTTCTAACAATTCCTTCAATTGTTCTTTCCAATGTTCTTATTCCAGCGTCATAACCAATAGGTCGAACAATTAGCGCCCAAGCATTTTCTTCAATGGTCAAAGCTCTTTCGTCTACGCCTGATTCCTTTAATACTTTGGGAAGCATGTATTTTCTTCCAATAATAATCTTTTCTGCGTCTGTATATGAAGGCATGGAAATAGGCTCCAGTCTATCTAAAACAGCGGTCGAAATATTGGTAGTATTGTTGGCCGTGGCAATAAACAAAACCTCAGATAGATCAACCGGATAATCAACATAATGATCAATAAAAGCATGATTTTGTTCAGGGTCAAGAAGTTCAACCAAAACTCCCATTATTGAAGCTCGCCCAGCATCAGTAACCCTGTCTATTTCATCAAGCAGAATAACCGTATTTTTACTCTGGGAAGAAATAAGCGCCTTAATTATTTTCCCTGGCTCTGCCTCTGGATGCATTCTTGATTGACCCCTTAAATCTAGAGCATCGCCCATTCCTCCAAAAGGAATTCTCGCAAGTCGTCTACCTAAAGCTTGAGAAATAGAGTCTGCTATTGTGGTTTTCCCTGTACCCACAAGACCAACAAAACACAATATCGGCGCTCTCATAATGTCTTCTCCTTCTCCTTTTTCTTGCTTTAGCTTCATTGTTGAAATATATTCTAAAATTCTCTCTTTAATCTCATCTAGCCCATGGTGGTTTTTATCAAGAATTTCTCTAGCTCGCTCCAAATCTAGAATGTCCTTTGTTTTCTTGCTCCAAGGAATCGAAGCAATCCATTCTATGTAGCGGCCAATTCTATCGTATTCTGGCAGGAAAGTCGGTGAGTTGGTAAGTTTTACTAATTGGTCCAAACGAATCATTATTCCTTCTTTAAGTTTTTCAGGAAGAGATAAGGCATTAACTTTTTCTTTGAGGCTAACTAATTCCTGGCCGGCAGAGTCCATATTTTGATTTCCTTACTAAAATGTATCACGAAGTGGCAACTATTTAGAAGTTTTTCTTTTTTTCCTCTAAATATCTACTAGTCGGAAAGTGTGGCCCTGAGGATTTCCTATTCGTTGTTCCTCCTCTTTGAAAAGACCTCTTTCGGTCAAAATCTTTATTTGGCTTTCTATAAGGAGGTTTGCTATCTGATTTTTTATCCTTGTCGCCATCAAGTAACATTGAAAGGTTAATTCTGCCTAGATTATCAATTTCTTTAACTCTAACCTGAACTTTATCGCCTATTTTAACTATATCTGAAGGATCTTTAACAAAATCTTTACTCATGTCCGAGACGTGAACCAGCCCATCTTTACCAGGCAAGACTTCAACAAAGGCACCAAATTGCTGAATCCTTTTGACCTCTCCCTCATAAATCTCACCTGCAGCGACCTCTTTTGTTAGGCCCTCAATCATTTCTATAGCAGCTGCTACTTCCTCCTCCTTCGTACCTGAAAGACTCACGCTTCCGTCATCTTCAACATCCACTTGTGCACCAGTTTCTGCAATTATCTTTCTTATCATCTTGCCTCCTGGACCAATGATTTCCCCTATTTTCGCTGGATCGATTTTAATTACCTTTATTTTTGGAGCATATGTAGATACTTTTTCGCGTGATTCAGAAAGCGCCTTAAGCATTACTTCTAAGATTTTTAATCTTGCTTCTTTGGCTTGTTTGAAAGCTTTCTCAAGAATTGAAGCTGTTAACTTCAATGTTTTAACATCGAGCTGTAAAGCGGTTATGCCTTCTTTTGTTCCGGCTACTTTAAAATCCATATCTCCATTCCCATCTTCCATTCCCACAATATCTGTTAAAACCACGCTTTTCTTTTCGTTTTCAATTACCAAGCCCATGGCAATACCCGCGACTGGTGCTTTTATAGGAACACCCGCATCCATTAGGGATAGGGTAGATCCACAAGTCGAAGCCATTGAGCTTGAACCATTTGAGCCTAATATTTCTGTAGCAACGCGAATTGTGTATGGAAAATCCTCTTTGGAAGGAATTACTGGCAGTAATGCATTTTCAGCCAATGCTCCATGCCCAACTTCTCTTCTTGAAGGATAGCCAATTCTTCCTGTTTCACCAACTGAAAATGGGGGCATTGAGTAATGATGTATATATCTTTTTGATTCTTCTCCTTCAGCTGATTCAAGTAGTTGCTCTAAGGATGAGGACCCCAGCGTAGCAATTGAAAGTGCTTGAGTTTGTCCCCTATTAAAAAGAGCTGAACCGTGTGTTCTAGGAAGAATTCCCACCTCAGCAGAAAGATCTCTAAGTTCTTCTGGCTTTCTACCATCAGGTCTTTTGCCTGAAAGAATCATTTTTTTAACTTCTGCTGTGAACAGTTCTTCAAAAATCTCACCATATTTCTCTTTTTCCATCTCATCGGCTGAATCCATAATGGCTTTTTTGGCTGCATTAAGGTCAGAGTAGCCAGCTTTCATGACCGACATGTTTTTTATTAAATCTTTTATCTTATCGCTGGCTAGTTTTTCAATTTTCTTTTCTAGTGTTAAGTCTTTCTTCTCTTCTAATAAAACATCTTTCTTCCTTCCAACTGCTTTAGCAAAATCATCAATTAAGGTGATTACTTTTTTGCTTTCTTTTTGAATAAATTCAATTCCCTCAATCATTTTCTTTTCTGAAACTTCATTGCTTTTTGCTTCGATCATCACAATTGCATCTTTTGTTACCGAAGCAACCAGTTCCATCTCTGATGTTGGGAGATCAGATCTCACAGGATTAACAATAAATTTGCCATCTTTTAGTCCAGCTTTTAACATTGATACTGGTCCATTCCAAGGAATTGAAGAACTTGCTAATGCCGCAGAAACAGCCAATCCTGCTACCATGTCAGGCGTACTTTCCAAATCTACGGAGAGTACTGTAATAATTACTTGTACTTCTTTTTTGTAATTCTTTGGGAACAAAGGTCTAATCGACCTATCAATAAGCCTAGCAACTAATACGTCTTCATCGGTAGGCCTACCATCTCGCTTTACCCAGCGACTTCCCTTAATTCTTCCACCAGCGTATAGCTTCTTTTGGTATTCAACAAAAAGAGGGAAATATCCAATACTTTCTTTTAGTTCAGAAGCAACTACTGTTGCCAACACAACAGTTTCGCCATGAGTAGCCAAAACTGCGGAACTCGCATGTTGTGCAAGTTGTCCTGTTGAAAGGGTCAGTTTTCTACCACCCAAATCAATACTTTTTTCGATTTTTTTCATTTAATATTTTTTACTTTTTTAAATCTAATTCTTCTAGGAGGCTTCTGTATCGTTTTTCATCACGATCGCGAAGATAAGTCAATAATCTTCTTCTTTTTGCCACCATAGAAAGAAGTCCTCTTCTTGAATGAACATCTTTTTTATGATTCTTAAGGTGGTCAGCCAATTTATCTATTTGTACGGAGAGTAGTGCTACTTGAATTTCTGGAGAACCAGTATCGCTTTTCTCTCGGGCAAATTTTTTTACAATTTTTTGTTTGTCTTCTTTTGATAGTGCCATAAGCGTCATGAAAAACTGAGTAATCCCCTTAACCAAAGGTGGCGGGAGAACCCGGTTTTACATCAGGGATTATGATATCACGAAAATATTTCCTTGACAACCCAGAAGGATTTTCAGCTAATTGATGTCCCTTTATATATTTTTGGTTCTAGCCAATCCTTTGGGGCTTTTTTCTTTTCTTCAACAACCTTTTCCCCTGGAATAGACCCTGGAGGAAAAGCCTCTCTTTGGTGAGAAAACTTTTGCTTCCTTACTCCACCAACTCTCATTAAATCAGCAACTGCTTGAAAAGTGTTGGCCACAACCTCAGAACTAGAAAATTTATTACTTCCTTCTTCTATTCCTGCCAGTAGGTTTGTTGCAACATCAACATCTAAGACAAAACCACTTTCTTTGATTAAATCGGCTACAATCTCCGAACAAGAAGAGGCTGGTCTCGCAAACGACATAATACTTTTCTCGGGTGAAATAGGCAAAGCCCTGGTTCCAATATGTATCATCTTTGCTCCAATTAACTCTTTTGAGGAAATAACAGCAGGAAAATGCGATTTGTTTGCCCCCCCAATTAATATAACTACATCCGCTGAAACACCAGAATAACTAAGATTTGCTTGCTCCTTTAAGGGAGAGGGAAAGCCCGGTTTAGGTATGATAGTGAGCCTAAATTCGGAACTCTCAATATCATAACTTACTCTCTCTATATTTTCTGCCGGGTAATCAACTAGTCTCACCACCAAGTTCTTGTTTCCAAGTTCCTGGGTTATTTTATTAACACCAACTAGCCTATTAAACTCAACAACCATTGGCGAAGGACAAGAAATTGAGACGTCCTTTTTCTCTCTTAAGCTCAAATACAAAGAAAGACCTGCAGCAACTTGATCAAAGAAAGGTTTTGTTGGCAATAAGATAAGCACCGAGTTGGCAGAATTTATTATTGACCCAAAGGAATTATCCATATATTTAATAGGGCAATTTACTGTTTGACGGATACTAACATATCCCCTTTTTCAAAATCAAGTTGCGGACTTAAAATGACTCCAAATTCCTCACCCTCTTTAGCCTCCTGAATGGTACTTTTTTCTTTCCGTAATGAAACTACCCTTGCCTTACCCAACTCACTATCTTTTCGCATTAATACAGCTGTGTCTTTCATGCTAATCTTTCCTGAAATAACCTTACATCCCGCCACTTTCTTATTATTAAAAGGAAAGGAATCCACAATTTCTGCTTTGCCTAGTATTACCGATTGCCCTTCTTTAATTAGCTCTTCTAATCTTTCGAGAAGTTTGTAAATAATGTCAAAAGTTTCTATTTTCACTCCTTCTGTGTCTGCTAGTTTCTTAACAGAAAGAGCTGTTTTTACCTCAAAACCAAAAATGTAAGCTGCCCCCGCTGATTTTGCAAAAAAGACGTCGGACTCGTTAATTGGCCCAACCCCAGAAGAAACAGCTATTGCATCCGCTGGTAAATTTAATAAAAGTGCCTCTAGTGCCCCTGCGCTTTCAGCCTTAAAAACGGCTGGTAGTTGTTCCTCTTTTACCAAAAAAGGCTTTGCTCCCATTCTTTTTTCTTCCTTTATTGTTTTGCTTCCAGTTGCAAGTCTCACTTGCGATCCTATAAGCGGGAGCTCTTTGAAACCCAATATTAACCCCGGCTCTCCAGGGAAAATCTTCTTCATAGGCTTTCCTTCCTTGTCAAACAAGCCTTTTATCCTACAGCCAGTTTCATCTGTTGAAATTTCGTCTCGCACAGAGAGTGTTCCATTTCTTACAACAACTGAGACAAGTGAGCCCCTTGCATCTTTGTTTGTCTCGATAACAACCGCTTCCAAATCTGCTTTTTCATCCGCCTTAATCTCGTTGACTTCAGAAACCAAAAGAATCATCTCCAGAAGTTCATTTATTCCTTTGTTTTCTTTTGACGAGAGAAGTACCAACGGAGTATCTCCCCCTCTTCCTTCAAACAAAATACCCTCTGTCTCAATCTGTCCTTTTACACTTTCTATGGAAGCGGAGGAAATATCGATCTTAGTAATAGCAACAATGAAGGGGATTTCCGCTTTTTTTATATAATCAATTGCTTCTTTTGTTTGAGGCTTGACTCCATCATCTGCTGCAACTACCAATATGGCGATATCAGCCAATTTTGCACCCCTAGAACGCATTTGAGCAAAGGCGGCGTGTCCAGGAGTATCAATAAAAGTAATTTTTTTTCCTTCTTTCGTCGTTATCATAGAAGCCCCAATACCTTGAGTAATTCCGCCAGTTTCTTTTTTTGCTACAGAAGTCTTCCTTATAACATCAAGAAGTGTTGTTTTCCCATGATCTACATGGCCTAGAACTGTAACTATTGGTTGTCGAGATTTTTCCATATATTAATTCTTTTCTTAATTCAATTGGCGGCAATTTGTACCCAAGTAAAGTTTTCATTTTAACTTTTCTTCGATGCCACTTTTTTCTTTTTTCCCACTTGTTTTGTTTTTACTTCTTTTTCTTGACTGTCAATATCTTCATCCTTTTTAACAATCTTTTTTGTTTTCGTCTTTTTAACTTTAGTTTTTTTTCTTTTGATAGTCTTTTTCACTCCCGCATAATGTTCTATTTCTATTCTCCAGCCTGTCAATTTTGATGCAAGCCTCACATTTTGACCATCCTTTCCAATGGCCAAAGAAAGTTGATCTTCTGGTGCTTCAACTTGTGCTGTTTCTTCTTTTTTATTTAAAGTAACACTCAAACCCTCCGCTGGTGAAAGTGCCGCCTCGATTAACTCTTCAGTCTTATCGCTCCAAGGGATAATATCAATTCGCTCTCCTCCTAGCTCATTTGTTGCTGCTTGTACCCTGATTCCCTTTTGCCCGACACAAGAGCCGACAGGATCAACTCCCGATTGTGTTGAAAGAACGGCAATTTTTGTTCTTGTTCCAGCTTCTCGCGCAATAGCTTTTATTTCGACGCTGCCCGAAGAAACTTCTGGAACTTCTCGCGCAAAAAGCTTTTTAACAAATTCCGGGTCAGCTCGAGAAAGAATAATTTGTTTACCTTTCGGTGTTTCAACAATATCCTTCATAAGAAATGTAAGTCTTTGATTAGCAGACAGTCGTTCATTTGGAGCTCTCTCGCTTGCCGGCATCACTCCTTCTGAGCGACCCAAATCTATTCTCACATCGGGGCCATCAAAACGTAAGATCATCCCTGAAATCAAAGTGCCAACTCTCCCTGAAAACTCATCCATAATTGAATCTTTTTCTGCTTCTCTTATTCTCTGGTGAATTACTTGTTTGGCAGTTTGAGCAGCAATCCGCCCAAAACCTGGTGGTGTTACATCTTTTTTTTCTTTAGGTTTTCCTTCTGGCCAAGCAAAAATTTTTGCCTCACCGCTTACTGAATTAAGCTCGACATCATATTCTATTTCTTCTTCTTCTCCCTCCGTTTCTTTTACATCACGCTTATATGCTGCAACTATCGCTTGTTTAATTGTCTCTAGTATCACATCTGCATCAAGCCCTCTCTCAGTCGAGATGGCTTTTAAAGCCTGCGCAAATTCAGTTCTAGGTGTTTGTACCATAATCTAAAAAAAAGGGCGGGCTAATATCCCACCATTTCTTCCTCTCTATTCTGCTGATATTTTAACCCAGAAGAAAAGCTAAGTCAATTGTGCTAAGATTTTGCTAATGGAAGGTGTTGAAGCTTCATTAAAAACACAATTAAAAGAAGCCAGAACGGCTCTTCTTGGAAAAGAGCTCGATATACAAAACGGAGAAACATTTAGGCTCTCCTGGTCTAATCTTGGATATGGATCTTGTATTATTGGATCAAGGCGTGAAAAACAAAAAAGGGATTCTTCAGCCCACGTAAATTTAGTTGATATTCCATCAGACCCTGAAGGGCCAAAACTTTCTCTCCAGCTTGCAGTTGATGGTTGGGTAAATGTGATGAACAAAGGCAATAAGTCTTTGAAACTATCTCTTTCATACCCAGATGAAGATCACTTTAGATACGTTTATACCAAGGATTTTACCCACAAAGAGGCCGACGTTAAAGGAATTGCTGTTCTCCAACCTGGGGAAATGATAACCACAAAACACGAAGGAAGCCTTTTCAAGGCCGAATGGGAAGTGGGTAATAAAAAAGTAGAATTAGGAATAAGAGGGGTCTCTATTGTTTTGCCCATTGGTACAGAGCAAGGAATTGCCATCAACTATAAATTAGGAAACATTTCTTAGAGCCCCTTCTTTCTCATTTTTTCTATTGTCTTTTTTTGTTCTCTCGTTAACTTATCAGGAACAGCGACAATCACACGCACGTATTCGTCTCCTCTTCCTCTCCCTCTTAACCGAGGTGCCCCTTTACCCCGAAGACGAATCATTGTTCCTGACTGCGTTCCTGCCTTGATGCGAATTTTTGCATCCCCGTCAATTGTCGCCACCTCAACTGCGCCA
This sequence comes from Patescibacteria group bacterium, assembly GCA_018823885.1. Lineage (GTDB taxonomy): Bacteria > Patescibacteriota > Microgenomatia > UBA8517 > UBA8517 > JAHJHG01. The sequence goes on along the minus strand of JAHJHG010000009.1, from coordinate 82,705 downwards.
CCCAAGGAAGCCAAAGAATAAGGAATTACTAATTTTACAAAAATATTCTCCCCATCCCTTTCAAAAACTTTGTGGGGCCTGACATTAACTGAAAGAATGAAATCGTTGAAATTTATTCTTAAACCTTCGTCTATACCAGCCGGAATTTTTATTTTCTTCTTTTTGCCTTCTATTTCTACCTCTTTCTCTACCCCCTCAACGGCTTCCATAAAATCTATCGTAACCGAGTAGCGAGGCTTTCTTGGTCCTCCAAAGGAAGCGCCGCCTCCAAAAAATTGAGAAAATATTTCAAATGGATCACCAAAATCGAAGCCAGAAAAGGGACTCCCTCCTGTATTTGTATAAGTATATGTAAATGGACCCTGCCTACCTGTTTGGCCAAAAGGAGAGCCAGCTCGTCCAGGGCCCCCCGGCATACCTCCTGGAGAAAAAGCGGCATGTCCAAATTGGTCATATGCTTGTTTCTTTTCGGGATCGGAAAGTATCTGGTACGCTGCATTTACTTCCTTGAAGCGTTTTTCGGCAGTTTCTTTGTTATCTTTATGTTTATCAGGATGCCACTCAAGAGCCTGTTTACGATAGGCTTTTTTAATTTCATCTTGAGAGGCTCCTTTGGAGACTCCCAAAATATCATAATAATCTGATTTTGCTGCCATAACTTAATATTATCTCTTTTCTTAAAAAATTATTTATCCGAAGATTATCCCAATCCTGTTTTAAAAATACAGTCCAATATTTCCATTTGTTTCTCTAAAACTCTCTCTGAACCTGGCACCAATCGAAAAGCTTCATTTATTATCTCTTCCGGCTCGTCGCAAAAAGAGGGGATCCTGTTTACTTCCCTCCATCTATCAACCTTTTCATCAAATTTGATAAGAAGGTCTCTATCTTTCGAGGTTAATATTTGCGTAGCTATATCGTCGGAGGCAAGAACTTTTTGAAGTTTTTCTATGCTAATCGACACAACTTTTATTCAACTATTTCTCCCTCTTCAACTTCCCCGTCTTTTTCTTCTTTTGCGTCTTTTTTCTTCGATCCTTTACTCTCATCTTTTTTGCCCTCTTTCTGTTCACCAGTTTCAGGAGAACCTTGTGCGTCATACATAGCCTGACCTATTTTTTGAAGCTCTTCTGACAATTCCTGTGTTTTCTTTTCAAGCTCCTCTTTATCTCCCTTGTCCATAATGTCTTTCAAGGACTTTATCTTTTCCTCAACTTTTTCCTTAACATCTTTTTTTACTTTATCACCAGCATCTTTTAATGCTTTTTCCGCAGTGGCAACCATTGCATCAGCTTGATTTTTTGCTTTAATTTGTTCCGCCTTTTTCTCGTCTTCTTCTTTGTGTTTCTCTGCCTCATCTTGCATTCTTTTGACCTCATCGTCACTTAAACCAATTGCCCCCGTTATTGTTATGTTTTGGCTTTTGTCCGTAGCCTTGTCCTTTGCAGTAACCTTTAAAATTCCAGAAGCGTCTATGTCAAACGAAACTTCTACCTGCGGAACCCCTCGGGGTGCTGGGGGAATGCCGTCTAAAATAAACCTCCCTAAACTCTTATTGTCGGCTACCATTGGCCGTTCACCTTGGGTTATATGAATATCAACTTGGGTTTGATTGTCAGCCGCAGTTGAAAAAACTTCGGTTTTACTTGTAGGAACAGTTGTGTTTCTAGGAATCATGGGCGTGGCGACATTTCCTAGAGTTTCAATTGCCAAGGTTAAAGGAGTTACATCTAAGAGAAGAATGTCTTTTACTTCTCCCCCTAAAACTCCCGCTTGAATTGCCGCCCCTACAGCAACAACCTCGTCTGGGTTAACAGATTTATTTGGCTCTTTCCCAAAATATTCTTTAACCAAATCAATTATCTTTGGCATTCTGGTCATTCCGCCAACCATGATAACTTCGTCTATCTTGTGTGGATCAAGCTTTGCGTCCTTAAAACAGGCCTCAACCGGCTTCATTGTTCTTTCAATTAAATCTTCAACCAAACTCTCAAATTTTGCTCTGGTCAATTTCATTGTTAAATGGAGAGGTTGTCCATCTCTTTGAGTGATGTAGGGTTGATTAATTTCAACCTCCTGAGTCGCTGACAATTCTATTTTTGCCTTTTCGGCCGCATCTCTTACTCTCTGAAGTGCTTGCTTGTCCTGTTTAAGGTCTACAATATTATCTTTTTTAAATTCTGCCACGATCCAATCAACAATCGCTTCGTCAAAATCATCTCCCCCTAAGTGCGTATCACCATTTGTTGCTTTCACTTCAAAAACACCCTCTCCTAATTCAAGAATTGAAATATCAAAAGTTCCACCGCCAAGATCATAAACCGCAATTTTTTCTGCCTTTTTCTTGTCAAGCCCGTAAGCCAGAGCGGCTGCCGTCGGCTCGTTAATTATTCTTTCAACCTTAAGGTTAGCAATTTTCCCGGCTTGTTTAGTTGCTTGACGCTGAGCATCGTCAAAATATGCCGGAACGGTAATCACCGCTTTTTCAACCTTTTCTCCGAGATAATCTTCAGCATCTTTTTTGAGCTTCATTAATATTCTTGCTGAGATTTCCTGAGATGTATATGTTTTATCTTCAACTGAAACAGCGGCCGTACTATCTTTTCCTGCTACTATCTCGTACGGAACCATTTTCTTTGTTTTCTCAACCTCTGCATCTCCAATTCTTCTCCCAACAAGTCTTTTAATGGAATAAATTGTGTTTTTGGGATTAAGAATCATCTGACGTTTGGCCACGTCTCCAACTAAATTTTTGATTGGCTCAACAACGCTTGGCGTGAGATTTCGGCCAGTATCGGCCGCAGGGATAACTTTTGGCCTTCCCCCTTCCATAACGGCAACAACTGAGTTCGTTGTCCCTAAATCTATACCAATTATTTTAGACATTTTGTTTTATTTTCCTTTAGATACTTTTACTTTCGTTGGGCGAATTACTGGCCCTTCCTTAAACTTCCAACCAGTCAAAATAACCTCTGCGATTTTACCATCCTTGCCGTTTTCTACAACCTCTACCGCTTCACATACTTTCTCGTCAAATTTATCCCCCTGTCCTACCATAATTTTTTCAATTCCTTCCTCGCTTAAGATTTTCTTGAACTCTTCTAATGTTAAGGCAATTCCAGAATCTTTCAAGTGCCTCTGTGCCTCTTCAATCATATCAAAAACAGACAGTATCTTGGTGGCAAACCTGGCACTCACTATCTTCTCAAACCCTTCTCTTTCTCTTTCAATCCTCTTTCTTAAGTTATCATAATCAGCCAAAGCTCGCATCAGCTGATTTTTTACTTTTCCTAATTCTTTTTCGTTAATTTTAGTTATTTTTTGTTTTTTCATTCTGAAATCTCCTGCACCAAATTTCCAAAATATCGCAAAATAGGAATAATCGTCGGATAACTAAGCCTTACTGGTCCAATTATTCCGAGAGCTCCGCGCTTTTCCCCAGCATTAAATCTAGTTGCAATTATTCCTATAGGGGACATGCCAATCCAACCAAGTTCTTCTCCGAAAACAACTTCGACCGGAGATCCCCCTTGCACTCTCTCGAAGAAAAGCTCTTGGAGTCTTTTGGTTTCTTCAAGAAAAGTAAATATATTTGCACAAATTTCCAAATCCGCAAATTCCGGGCTTAGGAAAATGTTTGAATAACCAGAATATGAGGCTTTTCCTTCATCGATAACGGCAATTGCCAAGCTTTTCGTTCGCTCGGCTAAGGCATGGACTACTCCTTCTAAGAGAAGCGGCAGATCATTCCTTGAATCCCAAACTTCCTCTTTTGCTTTCACCTCTTCGGTCAAACTCATTTGCTTTTCTTCCATGAGCTGTTCTACATAAAACTTCATTGCCTTTGGGCTGGGAATTCTACCGGCTGAAGTGTGGGGTTGTCTCAAAAAACCGGTTTTAGTAAGCAAAACCATCTCATTTCTTATAGTTGCAGGAGATACTCCTAAATTATATTTTTTATCCAACGCCTCTGAACCAACAGGTTCTGCCGTTTCGATATATTCATCAATTAGGCTTTTTAATATTTGTGTTTGTCTTGCTGTAATTCCATCAGTCATTAGCAGAAGATTAGCATGAGTGCTAATTCGTGTCAAGCATGTTTTGCTTTTTATTGAATAGAGGTCGTATCTGTCTGTGTTGGAGTAATTTGTTCTTGTTTTTTGATCGGAATAGGGGTTATCTTGTGCTTTATAAAAGTTCTCTTTAGTAAGTCAAAAAATATCCCTACTTCTTTTTGTTTTAACAAAATGGCTATTCCTAAATAGACAAAGGCTCCCATTAAAGAAACCGCAATTGTCAAAATCAATAAATTGGCCGTATAGCGCGTATCTAAAACAAATTTTTCAAAAGGAATAACTGACGTAGCCTCTATTTTTCCCAAAAACGACAGTCTTTTGACCCAAACTGATCTGTCAAAAATTTTAAGAACAAAATACATAACAGAACCAGCCCCAACAGCAGAAATTCCGGATTTTAAAATGGGGACAGCTAGTTTAATGAAAGAGCTTTTCCCCACCCTCTTGCTTAAAAGGGAAAAGAGTAAGATTGCTTGATAGGCACTTCCGATGGAAAAGGCAAGAGCCAACCCCCAAACAGGCAGTCCAAATCCTTTAATAAAAATAAAGTCGGCGAGTACTATTATGATAATTCCACTTATCGAAACTATAACTGGGGTCTTTGTATCATGCAATGCATAAAACGCCCGGGCAAGCAGGGAGTTGGCTGCCTGAAAAACGGCCCCCATCGCAAATGAAGAAACCACTATGCCGGTTTGCACAGTTGCCTCCCAATCAAATATCTCAGTGCCGAAAACAAGTCTCACTAGCGGTATTCTTAGAACAATTAGGATCGTGGCTACGGGCAACACCAAAAAAACAATTTGATAAAGCGCATTAAAAAGAGTTCGTCTAAATTGCGCTTTGTCTTCTGCCTGCCGTGCCAACGTAGGAAGAGCGGCCTTTGCAATAGAGGTTCCAAAAAGTCCAACAGGCAAGAGCTGTAAAGAGTTACCAAAAGTGAAGTACGTATATGAAGCAGTCGATATTAATGATGCCAAGAAAAGCTCAACTGTTTTAGATATTTGCAAAAAGGAAAGTTCTATTACCCTTGGTAGCGCGAGCTTTCCGATTTTTCTTACATCTTTAGTCAAACGAATCGATGGTATAAACCTGAAACCAAGCTTTATCGCCAATGGTAATTGAATCAAAAAATGCAAACCCGCCCCAACAAAAACACCGATTGCCGGAGATAAAAGCTTCATGTCTGACACTAAAAGTATCGTTCCCAAAATAATTCCCAAATTGTAAAACAGAGGAGCCAGGGCAGGAATCAAGAAACGCCTTAATGATTCTAAAACTCCAGTCAAAACATAGCTTATTACGAAAAAGCCTTGGGCTGCGAAAAGTATTCTAGCAATTTTTACAATCTCTACTCTCTCGGCCGGTCCAAAACCAGGCGCAAAAATGGCATACAAATTATTTGCAAAAATACCAGCCAGAAGAGCAAAACTTCCAAAAATCAAAAGGCTTATGTTTGTAACATACCCAGCTATTTCCCAAGCATCAGAATTTCCTTTCTTAAGCGCCTTGGTGAAGACAGGGATAAAAGCAGAAGAAAATGTGCCAAAAACCAGAACTTCAAATATCAAATCTGGGAGTCTAAATGCTGCAAAAAATAAACTCAAATCAGCCGGTAAAAAGTAATGTGCCAATACTCTTTGGCGAACCAAACCTAGTATGCGAGAAGCAATCACCATTAGCATGATTATTGTTGCTGCCGATAGAACAGAAGATTGTGGCGAAGTAAGCAGTTTTTTACTTTTTGAAATAATCTTATTAACCATTTTTTTTATCTAATTAAGTATCTATACTTGATTTATGGCTCTGTTGATATTTTAGCCTTGTTAGATTATACTCACAAATCAGGAATTATCGAATAGGAAAATTTATTATTTCTTATCATTTATTACCAACAATATGCCAGTTACAAAAACAGCCAAAAGAGCTTTAAGGTCATCAAAAAAGAAAGCGTTAATAAACCGCACTCTTAAATCTCGTCTTGAAATTGCCGTAAGACTTGCAAAAAAAGAAAAATCGGGAAAAACAGTTGGGGAAGCAATTTCTCTGACAGACCGTGCCGTAAAAAGAAACATCATCCACCGAAACAAGGCAGCCAGAATAAAAAGCGGTCTTTCTAAATTATTGCCCAAGAAATCTTCAAAAAAACCCAAGAAATCTTCAAAAAAATAAGCTTCTGTGGAAGGCTCTCTGTGTGGTATAGTTTGAATTAAGGTAAAAAGGCACGAAATAGTAGTTTTTACTACTCTTGTCTAGTGTGTTTATTTGACTGATTTTACTAAATCTATATGGCTGCCCGAAAAAAGAAAAATAGAATAAACCTACTTCCCCAGGAAGAGTTTGCCCAATCAACACTTGGTCGTGTTTTAGCCTGGCTTCTTTCTAGTTTCAGGGTAATAGTGATTATTACAGAGGTGTTTGTAATGATGGTCTTTCTGTCACGTTTTTGGCTTGACGCAAAATCAGCTGACTTAAACGACCTGATTAAGCAAAGGCAGGCCGTCCTTGTCGCTTCTGTTGATTTTGAGAACGAGTTTCGGGGTGCTCAAAAAAAGCTGAGTATCTTCTCCGAACTAACAGCCGTAGATAAGCCGACTACTGGCCACTTAAATACTACCTCCTCACTTGTTCCCCCTGAGATTGTCCTTTCTTCTTTTTCCTTTGTTGGCGATGACATAAAAATAGAGGGCGTTTCGCCCAACGAAAGAGGGATTGCTCAATTTGTTGCAAATTTGGATGCGAGCGACGAATTCGAGGAAGTAGCCATAACTCAAATTAGCACGGACAAAGAAATTCAAGTTTTATTAACTTTTTCGCTTAAATTGACACTAAACAGCAAAGGAGGAAAATAATATGGCATTGGGCTGGAGAAAAGATTATCTAAGATATCGATCGTATTTTTTGAATATCGTAAACATTTACAAACAGAGGCAAGACTTAAAGAGTTTTTTGGAATTAATTCTCACTTTAGTAACAATTTCTTTTTTTGCTCTTTTTGCCCTAAAACCAACACTCCTCACTATTATCGAGCTTCTTAAAGAAATAGAAACAAAAGAAGAAACTGTCGATAAAATGAACACAAAAATCCAAAATCTACAACAAGCACAAACCTTATACATTCAAGAAGGGGCGCGAATCAAACTTCTTGAAACAGCCATTCCTGATAACCCTGCGCCCGATCTTTTTGTCCGACAAGTAGAGGGCCTTGCAACAAGTTATCCCGTAAATTTACTAGGAATTACAATAGGCGAGATAACTCTTCTTGGTGATGAGAAGGAAAAAAGATCAAAAGACGAACTACAACCGCTACCCGAAGAGTCAAAAGGAATTACTTTTTCAATAAGTATTGCTGGAAGTTATCAAGGAGTAGTCAATTTTCTTTCCGCCTTGGAGGACATGAGAAGACCTGTAAAAATCGATGCTCTCAATATCATTTCTCCGCAACTGGAAGAGACACAAAATCTGGTTCTTGTGGTTACTGGCCGAACACCTTATCTTAAGGAGAACTCAAATACGGAAGAAAAATGAAAAAGCAAAAGAAACCCAACTTGGTAGTTTTAGGAATATTAACCCTAATCACTGTGTTGTTTTGGATTGGATTTAGTGCCTATCGCTCTTTCACTTCTGAGGTTCCCATAAAAGTCCCGGATGAAATATTGGAGCCTATTTCTCCCACGCTCGATACAATAACACTCAGTAAAGTTGTTAATAAGTTATTTTTCCAGGAACATGAATTAGCAGAAATAATTCTAACTTCGTCTCCCAGTCCATCACCTACTGCCTCTCCTGCGCCCACACAATTACCAGAAGAACAAGAACAGGCAACAGAAAGTGCGACAAATGAAACCGATGAAGCCACAGAATCAGGAGACATAATTCAATGAGAAAAAACAAAATTCCCACTTTCTTAGGTATTATTCTTCTGGTTTTTGGTCTAGCAGCCGGAATTCTTCTTGTCCAAAACAAACAAATTTTTAGATTAGGAGCTACTCCACAGACTTCGCCAAAAGATATAAGAATCACAAATATAACGGACTCTTCTTTCACTGTCTCTTGGGCAACTGATAAAGAAACTGGCGGATTTATTCTTTGGGGAGAAACCGAAAACTCACTAACAAAAACGGAGCTTAATGAAATAAGTGAAATAAGTGAAACTCACTCTGTCACCGCTCAAGGACTCTCTCCTGATAGAACATATTTTTTTAAAATAAGCTCGGACGGGACCACTTTTGACAACAATGGAGTTCCCTGGCAAATAACTACTGGCCCAGAGCTTTTTGGCCAAACAATCTCAAATTCAATATCTGGTACAATTCTTACGGCAACCGGAACCCCTGCCGAGAAAGCAATTGTTTATATAACACTGGCTGGAGCAAGTCCTTTGTCAACTACAACTTCACAGAATGGTAGTTGGGTCATCCCTATTTCCTCTGCAAGAAATCAGAATTTATCTTCCTTTATCGAAATAAACGAAACCACAACTCTTATTGAAATATCTGTCCAGGCGGGTTCTCGTGGTGTTGCCACAGCTCAGATTTATCCAGCCTCAGCTAAACCCACTCCTCCAATTATTCTAGGTGAAAGTTTGGATTTTAAAAATGAACCGGCTAGTGAAATCGGGGGTATTCCAAAAGCAAACGTCAATCTTCCTGACGATGCAACTGAATCTTCAAAATTTGAAATAACAGACGACGACACTACCGGTCTTTCCACAGAAAAGGTCACATTAGAAAGCCATGAGGAAGGAGAAATTGTCACGAGCACCGAACCCGAATTTTTCGGTGAAGGCCCCCCTGGAACAACAATTACTATAACAGTCGAGTCCAACCCCGTTACTGACCAAACAACAATAAGTTCTTCGGGTGATTGGAGCTGGAGTCCTCCTGAGGGACTCAGCGAGGGAGTGCACAAAATTACAATTACCTGGCGTGATGCTACTGGGATTTTGACAACTCTGACACGCACTTTCGTAGTTCAAGCAGCCGAAGGACCAGCCTTTGAATCAACGCCATCAGCAACGCCTACATCATCGCCAATACCTACTATAAGTCCGTCACCTACTGCTTCGGCAACACCAACTGCAACACCTACATCCACTGCTTCTGGAATCCCAGATTCTGGAAGCTTGAAACCGACAATTTTATACTCCATAATGGGATTAGGACTAATTGTTTTTAGTTTGACGCTTGGTTTCTTTACTTTTAGAAAAACCTAAAGGAATGTATTATTAAAACATGCCCGACGAAGACAAAGCTACAAATACAAATCAACCAATCACCGGAGGAACACCGATTGTTGGCCAATCAGCTACAACAACGGCGCCCACAACCCCTGTTTCATCCCCAACAGCTACACCTTTTGATATTTCGGGTCAGGCGATTGACACACCTCCACCACCAATGGAAGATGGAGCCGTTTCTCCACCTCCACCAATGGTTGAAGAAAAGAAACCAGAAGAAACAACTACACCCGCTCAAGTCACAGGAGCAACTGAGGGCACTCAAACAATTCCTGATATCCCACCAGTAATAACAACCTCCGATACAGGAGGGAAAAAGCCCGTGGGTAAAAGGATGATTGCAACAATTCTTGGGGTTTTGGTTTTAGTTGGAGGAATCGGGGCAGGTGTAATTCTTGTCCAAAACCAACAGGATATCAGAGAAGAAGCCTATATCCCCTACAGTGAATCCCTAAAAGACAATGGAGAGCGTTGTAGTTATGACGCTGAGTGCAAAAGCGGTAATTGTGTGACCACGCCATATGGAAAATATTGTGTTGCTGTATCAGTACCTGAACTTTCGGACTATGAACAATGTATCGCAGATGGTAATACACCAACCGAATGTAGTGGAACTTCCGATTCCGATGATGAAAATGATACAAGTACTTCTCAATGTTTCACTCAAACTCCAAGCATACATATTGGCGATTACGGCTATTGTGGGTGGCCAGTCTGCATCGGATTAGTTGACGGAAAGCCAGTTTGTTCAAGCGGTTGCACTTGCCCTCAAAGCGCTCCTAGTTGTACAGGAGACGAAGTACCTGGAACTGCTGGTACTAGTTTTGCATCAAAATTTTGTGTCGGATCATACGTCTATGACGACCCAGGTGATGACAACTCGGACGACTCGGACGACTCGGAAACCACCGCATCTTGTTTAGATATAAGTGTGTTTGATATCGAATGGAGCCCAATAACAAATCTTTCAAGTCTAGTGGCTGGTGATGTTGTCCGCTTTACTGTTGCGGGTACGACTAATTCCGGAAGTTTTGATAAAGCAAGATTCACCATAAATGGAGTCTTAAGAACCGAAGTTACCACAAAAAGACCAAGTACTAACGAATTCTACGACGAATATACTATTCCAGAAGACATAACCACATTTACTATAAATGCGGAAATACATCATACAACTTTAGGCTGGTTCTAATATGAATAAGAAAAGGATCGTAACAATATTAATAGTAATAGCAACAATCGCACTCGCCGGCATTGCTGTGTTTACGGCAATAAGGCTTTATCAATTAAGACAAGAGCCTGTTGCACCTACTGCCCCAACAAGTAAACCAAAAGCAGCGGCTCCTGAAAGCTGTACTGCTTTGACATTTACCCTTACAATCCCCGAGGGGCCAATTTGTTACGAAGCTTGTACTGATACTCCTGATAATTGCTCGTCTGGTCTAGAATGTCAGGATGTCGGAGGTGAATTGCTTTGCGTCAATCCAGATTGTCCAGAGGAGGAAACTTGCGCTTGTGGTGAAGTAGTAACCTATGCTTGTGATTCTGCATGTACAACCGATGCTCAATGTCAGGATGTCGACGAAAATTATATTTGTTATGCGACTACGGATACCTGTCGCCATCAAGACTTTCCCGAAGAAGAGGATTGCACTGAAACAGCAACCGAAAGTCCGACTGCCACTCCAACCGGCTCACCAACTGCCGAACCAGAGCTACCTGACGCCGGAGTGTCCTACCCAACCATTATCGGTGGAGCAGCTGGTATTCTCTTAATATTAATATCGCTCGCTCTGGCTCTCTAATATCATCTCCACGAAGGAATTAAGTAATACAATTTATCTAACCAAACTGGTACCTGTAAACCCGCCAAGTGTGGAAAAAAGAAAATATAGACAATTAAAGAAGTCGCCAGAAAAGGAATAATTATTCGCGGAAACCTTTTTAATACAAATCCAATTGCGATTGCCATAAAAGGGATTGAGGGCAAATAATGGTATAAAAACATGATTCTCGGAGCTACCGCCCAGGGGGCAAAAAATATAAAGTAGGAAAAAATTACAAAACCCAGTTTTTTATTCTTCTCAACAAAAGCAAAAAAGGCGCCCAATAGAATAGAAAATATACCAAACCAAAAAATAATTGGATTACCCATCGCATAAATCCTAGCAACAGTCCCGTTAACAACATTGCTTGTATATAAATAAATCGGTCTTACTAAAAATGGCCAACTCCACCAAGAAGACGTATACGAATGAGTTGCCTCAAGTCTCGTATGATACCACCACATCTGTTTTTGAACCCCAACAAAAGTATTAAAATCATGTCCTGTTAAAAACATTGGAATATAGCAAGCAAGATAAATCAATGGCGGCAAAATTAGAAACCAGAAATACTTTATTTTAAATTTCTTCTTCAAAACAAAGAAGGAAACAAACAGGATCGGAACTAACCAAACAGCGCTCCACTTAGATGAAATAGCAAGGCCAAAAGAAATTGCTGACAGAAAACATTTATCAACAAGAAACAAATAAAGCGCCAGAAGTGAGAAAAACAAAAGATAGCTATCGTTCATTCCAATCCTGCTCATAACAAGGGGGAGTCCTTCTAGCGCAAAAACACTTGCCGAGAGCAAACCTATTAACTCATCTTTAAAAAGTTTCTTTGCAATTAAATATATCAACATGACACTACCTACTCCAAGCAGCGCTCCCGGAATTCTCCATCCAAAAGGGGTCTCTCCAAAAACAACCATTCCTAAGACCATTCCTAACTTCGCCAAAGGAGGATGCGTCCATTCATAAGCAAACCCTTCTGGAGACGTGTTCCACCACTCCCAAGCTTTTGGATCACCATGAAGCATTCTTTTTGCTGTAAAAGCATGATAGACCTCATCAAAATACTCATTGCTGGGGGTGGTTAGCCACAAAGTGCGGGAAACCAATGCAAAGATAAAAATAGCAAACAGAGAAATCTTTACGGTTCTTGCGGATAGTTTTTTTATCTTTTGGTTCGGAACTTTTGAAAAAGAACGAAGTTTTTTGTTTAGATTTTTGGAAAATTGGACAAAGTGTTGGTGCTCCTTCTTCTTAAATATCTCAAAAAGAATCAGCAAAAGAAAACCAAGATTAAACATGATGCAAACAACAATCACTGAAGGCGGGAGAACACTTGTAAAGCTTTGTGTAATCCAGATAAAAGAATAGTAAAGATTAATGATATAAACCAGGGAGAAGCCAGCATATGACAACCAAAGATTGCAACATAGCGAAGCACCTATTGCCAAAGGTGCAAATACAGGTAAAAGATGCCTCTCGTGCATTCTTGTAAAAAAGAGAAAATTCGCGGCAAAAATTGTAGCCAACAACAAATAGCGAGAGTTTTTTCTTTTCCATAATTTCTTTGCGCCAAACAAGAAAAGCGCCGCCGTTATTGCAATACCTAAAAGCGAGGTTACAAAAACATCTTTCTGCCAAAAACCAAAAAGTCCCCAAAAATTAAAGGCGTTGACACTTGTATAAGGATATTGCCCTAAAGTTGCCGAGATTCTTTCTACAATAAATAACACCAAACTTTTTTCGCCAGCAAAAGGAATAAAGGCTATCACAAAAAATACAAGGGAAGTGAAAATATAGATTAGTATTTTCTGTGTTGTCCACTTTCTTTTCAACATCACAAATAAAACAACTGGCGCTGCAAGCACGGCTTGCGGCTTTATTAAAGTACCGAATGCAAGAGCAAGGGACGAAATAAGTGGATTAATATCAATGAGCCATATGGCCAAAAGTGAGAAAAGTGCCGTTAAAGAGTCTGCTTGTCCCCATAAAGCGGAATTTGCCAAAACCGCAGGATTAAAAAGATACAGTCCTGATGCAACTATTCCCCATCTTTTGTTTTTTAATTTCCCAACAATCCTGTAAATTAAGAAACCAGTTAGTACATCTGAAAATATTGCGGGTAGTTTAAAAAGAAGCACGCTCGGAAATGAAATTGCTTCTTTAATCCAACCTAAAGCCCAAAGTACATATAAATAGCCAGGCAAATAATCAGACCATGTATCATAAAATCTGCTAAATCCGACCTCAATCAACCTATTGCTCCAACCTATAAAGGTATTTTGATCAAGGGTCAACGTCCCAAATGGAGAAAGAGCAAGTCTTACTACCAAAGCAGTAAAAAGAAGAAGTAAAATGGTGAAAGTGAAAAAATTAATTCTCGTCTCTTTCTTTCTAATCTTCATAATTTACCTAGTTACCTCCCCCGGCGATACACCTTACGACTATTTTACCCGACTTAGCCATTCTTTTCTTCAAGGTAAATATTGGTTAGAAGAAAACCCTTCTTGGTTAAGCGAATTAATCCCTGCCAAGAATAACACCTTTTACGTTGTTTACCCGCCCATGCCGGCAATTCTTCTAATGCCCTTTGTTTTTCTTTTTGGAAAAAGTTTTCCTCAACAATATCTCGCTCATTTCCTCGGCGCACTATTGGTTGTGTTAACTATGAAGTTGTCATATTTGATCAAAAAAGATAAAAAACTAGCATTGTGGTCAGGGATTTTGGTAGGACTCGGAAGCATAATATTTTACTTATCATCCGTCGGTTCTGTATGGTATCTGGGTCAAATTACGGCTGCCTTCTTCCTCATGGCCGCTCTTACGGAAAGTCTTGATAAAAAAAGACCAATTATTGTGTCCATCCTCTTGGGAGCTGCATATTTGTCTCGACCTCACACAATTCTTTCTCTACCGCTTTATCTATTTCTATTAAGGAAAAGCTTGCCAAACATAAAAAGTTATCTAAAACTTGCCATTCCTTTTTTAATGTTTTTCGCTTTTGATTCAATTTACAATTTCACACGCTTTGGTGTTCCATGGAATAAAGGATATTTTTTGATACCGGGAACCCTAAATGAACCTTGGTTCTCAAAAGGCATTGTCCATCCTTCTTATATTCTTGAAGATCTGAAAGTTGCATTTTTGATGGGCCCTAAAATTCTAAACCATTTCCCCTATCTCCAGCCTTCTTGGGCCGGTATGGCTATTTGGATGACAACTCCCGCATTTGTCTTTGCACTCAAGGCTTCATTAAAAGAAATGGCTGTGAAGCTTTCATGGCTTTCTATATTATTGATTTTCCTTGTTGTAGGAATACATGGGGGAACAGGTTTTGCCCAGTTCGGTTATCGCTTTGCCGTCGATTTCTATCCATTTCTCATTTTTCTAACAATAAAGGGGATTGCAAAAACTAATCTTAAACCAATCCATTGGGTTTTTCTCTTTCTGGGAATACTGGTAAATCTATGGGGAGTAATTTGGATTAATAAATTTGGTTGGGTTAGTTACTAAACAACAAACCTTCTACCCAACTTTGCACCTCTTCCCAACTTCCTGCTTGTGGTATAAAAACATATAAATTGTCATATTTAAATTGAATGGAGGGGTTTATCAATAGCTCTCCAGACAAGATATGTGATTCTATCTGATTTCTTGTTTGAAACAGTCTCCTCGCCAATATCGCACCGGCCGAAGCATCCACGTCCGTTTCTATAGACTCTCGCACCACTTCCCACGCAGAAAGCATTTTTTTAGGGGAAAGAAGGACTTCTGAACTTAATATTTTTGTCTGAATGGCGGCTAGGATTTTTTGTTGCCTTGTCTCACGAGCCAAGTCCGTTCCCTCATCTCCCTCAGCATTCCTTGACCTCACAAAAATTAGGGCCGTCTCTCCATCCATAATAAGCAATCCTTTCTCAAAGCTTACTGTTTTGTATCTACACTTATACTCCATGTCTCCGCCACATTCATCATTTTCCTTTCCCACAACTGGATATTTTTCATCCACAAACCCTCTTTCAATATCTACTTCTATACCTCCTAGAACGTCAACTATTTTCATAAAACCCGAAAAATCTATTACTAGTCCGTAATGTACTGGTTGTCCAACAATACTCTCGACGGTTGATTTAGTAAGAATTAAGCCTCCACCCTCTTTCTGTTGATTTCCCCAGTAATAGGTACTATTTAATTTGGCGCGGAGTTCAGGTATCCAAATATCTCTTGGAAGCGAAATTAAAGACAAGGAAGGATTAATATGAGTAATTGAGGCAAAGATAATAGTGTCTGTTAAATCAGGGGCGTCATGCCCCTCGCCCCCTTTACCTAAAATAAGAATATTTGTCCTATCTTCCATTGTTTGGATTTTTTGGGTCGGTGTAAAAATAAAATCTCCAATAAGTCCCAAATAACTGGTAACACCCAATCTCCCGAATATCAAAGAAGCGAGAAGGTAGAAAATATATATGCCCAAGAAAATTAATGTAATCAGGCCAACTCTTACAAGCCAGATGTGTTTTAATAATCTTCTTTTTATTCTAGATCTGACAATTCTTCTTTTGTCTGGTTTTTTGAAACTTTGCTCAGCGTTTTGCATGTTAAACTTAACGGGCATTAAAATCTTTTGAAAAATAAGCTATGACTATTGTATTAGATAAGAGAATCAGCCACAAGCTGGTTTCTACCCTTAACAAAGAACAGAAAAATGCTGTTACCTATCAGGGCGGTCCACTATTAGTACTTGCTGGGGCAGGTAGTGGTAAAACAAAAGTATTAACTCATCGGGCCGCTTATCTCTTGGCACAAAAACAAGCAAAGCCTGAAAATATATTGTTACTGACGTTCACTAATAAAGCAGCGACCGAGATGAAAGAGAGAGTAGAAAAACTTGTTGGCTCTGCTCCTCCTTATTCGGGAACTTTTCATTCTTTCTGTGTTAAAGTTCTAAGAATTGACGGATCGGTTATCGACATACCAAAGCATTTTCTTATATACGATGAGGGTGACACCAAAGAATCTATAAAAGAAATTGTTAATAATTTTAATTTGTCGACTGATACGTACAAACCGGCTGCAATTGCCTCCGTAATTTCCGATGCCAAAAATCAAATGTTGTCTTCTTTGCAGTTTGGTGAAATAGCCCAAGGGGATTGGCAAGAAAAAGTTTTCAAGTTCTACACAGAATATGAGAAGTATCTAAAGCGCGTTGGCGCTTTGGATTTTGACGACCTTCTTTTAAAAACGGTTACCCTGTTTCAAAAAAACCCAGAAGTATTGTCTCGATGGCAAAACAAACTAACTCATGTTTTTGTTGATGAATGGCAGGATACCAACAAAGTTCAATACAATCTTACAAAGCTCATTGTTGGAGATAAAGAAAACTTAACCGCGGTTGGTGACGCGTCACAAAGCATTTATGCATGGCGAGGGGCAGATCATCGAAACATCTCTAACCTTATGCGCGACTACCCGAAAATAAAGGTTGTAAATCTTGAAAGAAATTATCGTTCAACTCAAAACATACTTTCGGCTTCTAATTCTGTCATTTCAAAAAACACCGGACATCCTATCTTGAAGCTGTGGACCAATAAAGGCAATGGCGAAAAAATAAAAATACACCGGGCGAAAAACGGGCTTAACGAAGCTACCTTTGTTGTTAACCAAACCCAATCATTAATTTCCAATGGATACAAATTAAAAGATGTGGCCATACTTTATCGAACAAATGCACAATCAAGAGTTCTCGAGGAAGCGCTTCTCCACACCGGAATACCGTACGTACTTATAAGGGGTACTCGTTTCTATGGTCGTAAAGAAATTAAAGATATACTTTCCTACCTAAGACTTCTTGTTAATTCCAGAGATACTGTCTCAAAAAATAGGGCACTAAAACTAGGAAAAAGAAGGTTTACGAAATTCAAAGAACTTGCGAAAAAGCTTGGTGATATCGAGAAATTTTCGACACTTGATCTGCTCGATGCCGTAATACAAAAAACCGACTATTTGGCCAAATACAAAAGAGAGACGGATGAAAATATAATGCGACTAGAAAATATTAAAGAGTTAAGGTCTGTTGCAACAGAATTTCCAAAAATATCAGCATTTTTAGAAAATGTAGCCTTGATGGAATCGGAGCAAAATGAAAAAGGAGTCATTAAAACTCTAGGCCCTACTCGTGGAAAAATCTCTTTGATGACCTTGCATGCCGCAAAAGGGTTAGAGTTCTCTGTAATTTTTGTCGTGGGAATGGAAGAGGGGCTTTTCCCTCACTCAAGAAGCCTGTGGGACACAAATGCACTTGAGGAAGAAAGGCGCCTTGCTTACGTTGGCATGACGCGAGCTAAAAAACTTCTGTATTTAACCTTTGCCGACCGAAGGTTATATTTTGGCCAAAAAACATCAAACCCGCCCAGTCGCTTTATCATGGATATACCTGAAGATTTGTTAGAAACAATCAGTTAATTTTAAATATTAGGATGTAGGGGGGTCCCTTCTGGTAATTCCCCTCTTTCCATTCGTTCTTGATCATTTTTAGACCAAGCTTCTTTAGGAACACCGGGTCCCCAAGTTTGATTCTCTGTATGCTTTGTTACCATCCTGTCTTCCGTTTTATTAATCAAATCTCTCGCCAATTGAGACGCACCACCCATGGCGATTTTTGAAAGCTCCTCTAGTGCACAAGCGTCTCCCTCAATCACTTTTCCATGCAACTCTTGCACATAACTATCCCGTTCTTCTTGCGATTTTTCCATTCCGATTTCCATTTTCATTCGCCCGCATTATACCATGAGTCTGACATGTTACAATATCAACAATTAGGTCGAATATGATAAAAAAGAAACCCGATAAAAAAGAATCTTTCAATAAGTCCGCCTCACACCCCTTGCAAGCTTGGGAATGGGGGGGGTTTCGAAAGAAATGGGGAAATGAAATCATTCGAACGGATTACGGGCAACTAACGATTCATAAGTTGCCTCTTATCCCATACAAAATTGGTATGTTTATTAAAGGTCCTGTCCCCACCAAAAAGATTCTCGACGACCTTAAGATGTTAAGCAAAAAGGAAAAGCTAAT
Source organism: Patescibacteria group bacterium (assembly GCA_018823885.1). Classification (GTDB taxonomy): domain Bacteria; phylum Patescibacteriota; class Microgenomatia; order UBA8517; family UBA8517; genus JAHJHG01. The sequence continues at coordinate 64,481 of JAHJHG010000009.1, read as the reverse complement.
ATTTATTAAGTTAGAGCCCAATGCATCAAAAAACCAAAAATCAGTAAAGCTCTTGAAGCAAAATGGCGCCGTCCACGGAAAAACTCTTTTTACTCCCACAAGTTTTTGGATCGACCTGACAAAAAATGAAGAAGCTCTCATGAGAAGCTTTCAATCCAAAACTCGATATAACATTCGCCTGGCTCAACGAAAAGGAGTTGTGGTTCGTGAAGACAATTCAGATAAGGCTTTTGAAAAATATATAAAACTAACCAAAGAAACAGTTAAGCGACAAGGATTCTACGCACATAGCGAGAAATATCATCGTCTTATGTGGAAAACATTGCATAAAGATATGGTCAACAAAGGTGAAAAACCTATAGCCAGACTTCTTACCGCCCATTATAAAGGAGAAATTATAACAACATGGATCGTCTTCGTCTGGAAAGATTTTCTTTATTACCCTTATGGAGCCTCTGCCAACAAACATAAAAACGTAATGGCAAACAATCTAGTTATGTGGGAAGCAATAAGATACGGGAAAAAATTAGGCCTTAAAACTTTTGATCTATGGGGAAGAGAACCAGGAAAAGGATTTACACGCTTCAAGGAAGGATATAATCCAAAAGTTATTGAATTTTTGGGCACCTGGGATTTGGTCACTAGCTCCTTCTATTATCTATACCGCGCCGCCGAAATACTTAGGTGGATGCTTCTTCGTTCCAAGACAAAACTCTCATTCACCCGCCCAAAATTCTAAATCATGATCGATATAAGACAAACTCCCAAGTACGCAAAGTACTTGCGCAAAACTGGCTGGCAAGTGGTTCAACTAAACCACGTAAGTTGTTTTATCAAAAACATTCCTGTGATTGGTTCTATTATTAAAGTCCAGAGACCAGAAACAATCCCCCTCAAAAAAATAGAGAAACTGGCAATGGAACACAACGCCTTTCAAATAATAATTGAGCCTAAAAACAAGCTTGATGTCAAATTTCTAACAGCAAACAAATATAAAGAATCAAAAAGCCCATTCCTTCCAACAAAAACATTGCACCTTGATTTGACAAAAACAAATGAGGAATTAAAACAAGGATTAAAAAAGGACGCAAGGCTTGCTATCCGTAAAAATAACCAGCCATCTATATCGGAACTCCAGTTAAAAGATATTGAGAGATTTAGAAATGCTTGGAAAAAGGCTGTCAATAAAAAGCGCTATGTTCCCCCTCTTCCACATCTAATGGCGCTTAAAAATACTTTTGGTGACAAGGCGTTATTCCTAATAACAAAAGACAATTCCGCTGGAGCAATATTTCTTATTGGAGATAGAATTGCCTACTATTGGCAAGCCTTTTCGAATAAAGAAGGTAGGAAAAACCTGGCTCAATACAAAATAATTTGGGAAGGAATATTGAAGTCAAAAGCCAAAGGATCAAAAATTCTTGATTTTGAAGGAATCTATGACGAAAGATTTCCTAATAAAAGCTGGCAAGGTTTTAGTCATTTCAAAAAATCTTTCGGCGGACACGAAGTTGAATATCCGGGAGTTTTCACTAAAATACACTTAATAGAAGTGTTTAAAAAATGGAAAAAATCGAAGAGGTCTTAAAAAAACTAAAAAAGCTATCTAATCCCAAAAGCATCAAAGGAATGGCAAGGTTTGGAATTAGGCCAGATAAAGCCCTGGGTATTTCTATACCCAACCTGCGAGAATTAGCAAAAAATATTGGTAAAAACCATAAGTTGGCTCTTCAGCTTTGGAAATCCGAAATTCACGAAGCGCGAATACTGGCTGGTATGATTGACGAGGTGGACAAGGTAACTCAAAAACAAATGGATTCCTGGATAAAAGGATTTGATTCTTGGGATGTTTGTGACCAAGTCTGCGCGAATTTATTTGACAAAACACCTTATGCTTTTAAAAAAGCTATTGAGTGGACCAAGCGAAAAGAGGAATTTGAAAAACGAGCCGGATTTGCATTAATGGCATGTCTTGCGTGGCACGATAAAGAGGCAAATAATAATAAATTTATTAAATTCTTTCCCTCCATAAAGAGAGAGTCAACGGATGAAAGAAATTACGTAAAAAAGGCTGTTAACTGGGCCTTAAGGCAAATTGGAAAAAGAAATAAGAATTTAAATAAAGAGGCAATCAAGATAGCGTCGGTAATACAAAAAAGGGAGTCCAAATCCGCCCGCTGGATCGCAAACGATGCTCTCCGAGAACTAAGAAGTGATGCCGTCCGAAAAAGACTATCTACTGTCCGCCCTGCAAAGTAGCGCATATTCACAAGTCTGACAAAATATGTGACCTGAGCACTCAAAATCTGATTTTTCTATTTTATCTCGCCAAATAAATATCTCCTTTTTTGCATCTTCTAATTGTTTTCTCGTTCTCGTTGTGGAAATCTTTTTCTGGCCATCCAAATAGTAGAGAGTTAACATTATCTTGTCGGGACCTTTGCCAAAAGGTTCTTCGTTAATATTTGCCGCTGCAAGAGCATAGAAGGTAAGCTGAGGATCACGATCCACTTCTTTTTGATTTAGAGCTTTAGCGCCAGTTTTGTAATCCACAATTTCAATCTTCCCACCAGAAAGAATGTCTACTCTATCCATCTTGCCTCCAATTTTCAGTGGCCTTTCTCCTTTGGGTACACGTAGTGGAACAACGAAAGATTCTTCCAATGACGCTGGTATTATTTTGGAGTTAAATTCCTTTTTATAATAATCTGAAAGAAATTTTATCCCTTTGTCTAACATCTTCTTCTCATGTAATTTGCTTCTATAGCCCTCACTCATCCAGTTATCTTTGAGCGCGGAGAGTATTAGCTTTTCGTTTTGTCTTTGTCCCCTTTTAATACCAATATAAAAGTCCTTGAGAGCAGCGTGCATCGAAATCCCGAAACTCAAAGGAGCACTAAAGGGTGTTGGAATTTTATAAAGATATTTTAACTTGTAATGAAGTGGACAAATCCTAAATGTTTCAATTTGAGAATAAGAAAGATAATCAACATGAATTTTCTCCTGTTTGTCCTTGATAATTTTTGAGTCTGACTCCTGGTTGTCAATAGATTTGTAGTCTATAAACGAAAGTTGTTCGTGTTTTTCTGTCGCTAGCTCTGCCGAAACAGCAGAATCCCCAAGTGCCTCAAAAATAAAGGGGGAAAGCTTTTTCCCTCTCTTTCCTTCACCATAATAATCAGCCGCTGTAAAGAAAATCAAATCTTTTGCCCTTGTCATACCAACATAAAAAAGCCTTCTCTCTTCTTCAATGTGATAATCACCGACCGGTAATATCTCCTTTATTAGTGTATCTGGTATAGGAATTTGCTCGCGCCTCTCAACAGTCGGAAATCTCTGACCGACTAAATTAACCAAGAAAACAACTGGAAATTCCAGTCCCTTACTAGAATGAACGGTAAGAATATTAATTGCATCTACCTCACCCCAATCGACATCCGTCGCTAAAGGAGATTCTCCTAGCTCGCTTGATAAATCAATCCAGTCAACTACAGCTCTCACCGATGCGTCTTCGTTATCTGTTTCATATGTTTTTAATTTATCGAAAAACTTGGATATATTTCGCGCTTTTTTTTCAATCCCAAGCGTATCTGTTTTAAGAAGTCTTTGTAAGAGACCCGTCTCTTCCAAGAAATAGTAAACAAGTTGACCAGCTGTTTCGCTTCCCGCCAATTTTAAATGCTTATTCACTATTGCTGTGAGTTTTTTAATCTTTCGTTTAGTTTCTGGTGTGACAAAAATACTATCAATCTTCTCGCATGTTTCAAAAATGGAAAGATTAAATCTTCTCGCATAATTACCGATTTTTATTAAATCCCGAGGAAAAATATCAAAGTAGTCAATCGATAACAATCTATAAAAAGCAACAGAATCTTCGAAATTATAGAGAACTTTAAGATATGAAATAAGATCAATTACTTCGGGTTGCTTAAAAAGCCTACCGGGGCCTAAAAATTGATAGGGCAATCCCTGTCTTGAAAGTGCATGCATAAAAGGCTCCGAATGGTTGTTTGCACGAACTAAAATTGCAAAGTCTTTGTAATCATATTTTCCTTCTTCTGTTAATTCAATAATTTCTTTTACAACCTGGTCTGCTTCATTTTCCACTCTATCCGCATGAATAAATCGAATATCGTCTCCTCTTAGTTTTCGCTGGGAAATCAGCCGCTTATCAATTTTTTCAACCGCTTCAAGCCTATCAGGGTTATTGTGTTGGATCATGACGTATGCCTTATCAAGTATTTCTTGGGTTGAGCGATAATTTTTTGTTAAGACAACAACCTTTGCTTTTGGATAAGCTTTTTTAAAATGAATAATGTTTGAAACGGCAGCGCCCCGAAATCGATAAATACTTTGGTCATCGTCTCCCGTTACTGTTATATTTTTGCTTTTCCCAGCAAGAAGTATCGCTAATTCATTTTGAGCATGATTTGTGTCTTGAAATTCATCTACTAATATATGTTTAAATTGTTTTTGGTAATTAGCCAATATATTTTGTCTTTGTCTGAAAAGTACTAGTGTCTTTACAATCAGGTCACCAAAGTCCATCAACCCCTCCTTTATTTTCAACTCGTTATAAGCCATATATGCTTTGGCCAACTCCATTATTTTTTTTGCCTCCATCTTCTCATCACTTGTCATCTTTTTCTTGGCAATTTTTTTTGCATATCTTAGGTACTCCTGTGGAGTTATGTCCTCATCTTGCAATCTAGAAAAGTGCTGTAACATTCCAGAAACAAACTTTGTGGGATTCCCTAGCGGCCTAAAATATTTTAAATCAAAAGCAAATAAATTTTTACGAACAAATTGAATAGATGATATTTGGGTCATTAATCTGAATTTCGGATCAAGCCCAATATGCAAAGCTTCTTTCCTTAAAATCCGATCACAAAATGAGTGAAAGGTAGATATCCACATCTGTGTATACCCATAGGGCATCACCACATCCACTCTCTCTTCCATTTCACGAGAAGCCTTTTCAGTGAAAGTTAGTGCCAATATCTCTGAAGGTTTAACTTTCTTTGAAAGAAGTAAATATTTTATTCTTTCTGTTATTACTGTGGTTTTCCCAGTTCCTGCTCCGGCTATAATCAAAAGCGGTCCGCCTTTGTATTTAATGGCCTCTAGTTGTTCTTTATTTAACTTTTTTGTTCCAACAGACTTCGTCATGCGCTAAAAATTATATCAGCTTTTCTTAGAGTGTGAACTCTATCTTGGAAGACACATGTAGAAAAAAGGAGAAACACTACATCCTCCATCGGAAATTTTGGATTTACTAACAGAAGACTCGACTTGATAGCAAATTTTGACATTTCCTTCTTCATTAAAACCTACATAAATCTCCGAACCCGTCTGTGTAATGTGTTTTAAGAACCAAGATGATAGCTCACTCTCTAAAGAATCCGCTTCGTAAACAGGAGCCCCCTGAGCAATCTCTTCGCAGGAAATAGAATCTGTCGAGTCAAGTACTTCAGGGTTCTCTTCGCGTGTCACCTGATATCTATTTATCGCACTGAGCAAGGTTTCCGCATTTTGTTCGCGGGCGGAATCTTTGGCGCGCCGTAATTGCTCAAGAGGATTAATGGTTGCAATGACAATAACCGCAATAATTGCAAGAAGAACAATAACAACCAGTATTTCAACTAAAGTAAACCCTTTTTGTATTTTCATTCCTTTAGTTTTTTAACCTCCTCCTTAACTCCATGGCCTAAACTCTGCGTTGACGTAATTTTCTGACCCAATTGAGTAAAGGACGTCAACACGTTGCTCATCATATTATAAGCATTGTTCAAATGCCTTTGGAGCTTAGAAATATTGTCTTCTACTTTATTATAATCTTTTTGAATCGCCCTAATCGCCGCCAGTATTTCTCGTGCTTTCTGCTCGATCTTTTGCCCTTCGAAACTCATTAATATTGCCCTCAGGTATGCATAAAAAGTGGTCGGAGAAACAGGGAGCACTCTTTTGGCGGCCCCGTAATCAAAAAGTGTCGGACTATTAACAACTTCGTAATATACACTTTCTGCCGGTATGTACATCAGTGCATAATCAATTGTTCCTTCTTCCGTCAATATGTATTTTTTTGAAATCACGTCAATATGCCTTTTAACATCCCTTTCAAATTGCTTACTGTGGGTTTTCTTTTCCGTCTCCGATTCTGCCGACGTCATCTTTCTGAAATTCTCCATCGGAAATTTAGAGTCAACGGGAATTATACCTGCCGAAGTTATTATGGCGGCATCAACTTTCTCGCCAGATTTAAAAGTATGTTGTAAGTTAAAGGATTTCTTCGGAAGAATTTGAGAAAGCAATTCTTTTAAAACCTGCTCCCCAACATTTCCACGAATCTTTGGACTTCTCAAAAATTCTTGTAAATCTTTCATCCCGCGACCTATCTCGCTCATTTCCCCAACATTTCTTTGCACCTGTCCAATCACCCTTGAGGCCGCGTCAAGACGCTCATTCAGCGACTGTGTATTTTTCTGGAGTGAGGAGAGTAACACCTTCCTATCTTCTTTGGAACCTTCCTGAAGCATCTTTATAATCTCCAAAAGTTCATCTGAAGGCTTCTGTCCTTCCGCTAAATCAACTAGTCGTTTGTTAATCAGGAAACCAAGAATAATAAGCCCCCCCAGAATAATTACCAACACTATTACCGGATCCATATGCCCAATTCTATCACAACCTCTTCACGAAAATTTCAACTATCGGGTAAAATATAACTATGAAGAAAAAACCTGCCAGCAAACGCTACACTGCATATGTTGTTGATGGAAGAAGGAAAAAAATAAGGAGAAGAAAAAATTTCTTTCCAACCTTAATTGTTACTTTTATTTCCTGGCTTGGTATCGCAGCGATTATCTACTTCATTAATCCGTCCACGCTCGGTATTGTTCCTTTGTTTTTCTCAGTATTCTTCATCGCCCTCCTTTTTACTTTTTCCACCCTTCTGGCAAATTCCAAAAGAGGTTTAGTTATTGCTTCCACTGCAACACTCTTTTTATTGTTACGATATTTAGGAGTTGGAAACATAATAAACTTTTTACTAATAATTGGCCTTGGAATAACTACAGACTTATATCTTTCCAGGTCCCATTAGCCCCGGCTTCTTGACTCGTAAATAAAACTTGTTATACTGCAGTTTAGCTCCTGCCTATATTGAAAATAATAGTTACTTCTTTGATTAATTAAACAGCAATGAGAACATCTGACAGAAAACTAAATCCCTCTTTAAAACGACAAATCATTAAAACTCTTGCTCAAACCTTGGCCGATTTCAAAAATTTAAATGAAGGAGAAACTTTTTTAAACAATTTCTTCACGGATGCTGAAATAGAAACTTTCGCGAAACGATTAGCCATCGCCTACTGGCTAAAGAAAGGGAGAAGTTACTCGAATATTAGGGAAAACCTAAAGGTGTCAAGCGCAACAATAGCCGATGTCTCATCTTTGTTGAATAATCCCGGCTTTAGCCTGGCAATCAAAAAGATCGAGGCGGAAGAATGGGCCAATCAATGGGCTGACAAAATTAAGAAATTTATAGGAGAATAAAAACCCTTTTTAATATCGCATTCAACCTCCTCAAGTAAGAAGTTTTTCTGTACACTATTAATATCATGAAGAAATTCTATATCACCGCAGCTATACCTTACGTCAACGCAGCGCCTCACATCGGCCATGCGTTGGAATTTGTACAAACAGATGTTATTGCAAGATTCCACAAGCTCATGGGCGAGAGTACATTAATGCTTTCAGGAGGAGATGAAAACGCATTAAAAAATGTTCAAGCAGCTGAAACTGCAGGTATTCCAGTTCAAAAATTCGTCGACAAAAACACAGAAATTTTTCATAAATTGACAAAAGAACTTAACACCGAATTTAATGTGTGGCAAAAAGGATCTAATAAAGAAAAACATTTCGCTTCAAGTCAAAAATTATGGAAACTTTGCGAAACTGCCGGCGACATATATAAAAAGAAATATGAAGGCCTTTATTGTGTTGGTTGTGAAACTTTTTACTCCACAGAAGAGCTGGACGAAAAAGGAGAATGCCATGAACATCCTGGGAAAAAACTCCAAAAAGTGGCGGAAGAAAACTACTTCTTCAAATTATCAAAGTACGAGGATCAACTAATAAAGCTTATTGAAAGCGATGAACTTAAAATAATCCCCACAACAAGAAAAAACGAAGTTTTGTCTTTCCTTAAAGGAGGCCTTAAAGATATCAGCATTTCCAGAACCAACGAAAGAGCTAAAAATTGGGGCGTTCCAGTACCAAACGACCCAACCCAAAAAATATATGTTTGGTTCGATGCCTTAAACATATATCAGTCAGGTATTGGATTTGGCTGGGACGAAAAGGAATACAAAAAGTGGTGGCCTGCGGACGTACATGTAATCGGCAAAGGCATTACTCGTTTCCATGCCATTTATTGGCCAGCTTTCCTTTTGTCTGCAGGACTAGAGATACCAAAAACTATTTTTGTTCACGGATATTTTACTGTTGACGGACAAAAAATATCTAAAAGCATCGGAAATGTAATTGATCCTCTATATTTAATAAAAACTTATGGTGCAGATGCGCTTCGATATTACTTTCTGGCAAAATTTAATCCTTTCACTGATGGTGACTTTTCAGAAAAAAAACTAAGACATGTATATAATTCCGATTTGGCAAATGGTCTTGGAAACTTAATCGCCAGAGTTGCCAAATTATGCGAAAAATCGGAAGGGTCTTTCGAAAACATAGAAATCCAAATAAGCACAGGGGTCAAAAAAGCTTTTGACAACTACAGGTTTGACCGCGCGCTCGAGAAAATTTGGACCGATATTAAAAAACTAGACCAAAAGATAGAAAAAGCCCGTCCATGGGAATTGGAGGGGAGCAAACTTAAAGAAAATCTTGAAAATGCCGTATCGACTATTAGGGATATCGCCTACAACCTAAAACCTTTCTTGCCAGAAACTGCAGAAAAAATTGAAAAACAATTCGCCGGACCTAAAATAAATGCGGGGAAGCCGCTTTTCCCTCGCCTTACCTGAATTTGTAGCAAACCAGCCTGTAGTGTAAAATACTTTGGGCATAAATAGCTGTTTCAAGCTAATCCTTTCTAGCTTAAATTATTATGAAAAAACTACTCTTGGGTAAATACGAAAAAAGATTTCATAGATTTCTGGAAATTCTTCCAGGCTTTGTCGCTTGGTCAATAATTTTAGCTCCTGCAATAGGAGGCTTAATTGCGCCTAATGTCATTGCCTACGGAATCATTGCTTTTTTAGCTTTCTGGTTTTATAAATCATTTAAATCGGCATTCTTCAGTTTTAAGGGGTACTTCATTCTAAAAGACTGGGAAACCATAAGTTGGCCAAGAAGGTGGAAAAAGGAAAAAACAGTCAACTCCCTTGACTGGAACGAGATAAAACACGTTGTAATCGTTCCCAACTATAATGAGTCGGAAGAGGTTCTTTCAAAATCACTTCAAGCATTTGCCGGGCAAAAACAAATTGATAAAAACTCCATGTTCGTTTTTTTAGCAATGGAAGCAAGAGCTCCAGGCGCAAAAGAGAGAGCAGCAAATCTTATTAAAAAATACAAAGATCAATTTGGTTTTCTTACCGCAACTTATCACCCCGACAATATTTCAGGCGAAGTGAGAGGAAAAGCATCAAATGAGGCCTGGGCGGCCAAAGAAGCCAAAAAAGTACTAGACAAAAAAGGAATTCCCCTAGGACATGTAACAGTCACATCTTGTGACGCTGATGCAAAATTCCACTCCAAATATTTTGCCAGCCTAACCTATCATTTCGCGATGGATTCCGATCGTTATCTTAAATTCTGGCAATCACCAATTTTTTGGTACAACAATTTACATCGCGTGCCTTTCCCAATTAAGATGATTGGAATCATTGGTCATGCAATTCACTTATCTGACCTACAGGAGCCAAGCAGACTAATCTTTAATTATTCCTGTTATTCTTTATCTTTTAAGCTTTTGCACGGTGTTGGTTATTGGCACACAGATATCATCCCCGAAGACTGGCATCTTTTCCTTCAAACCTTTTTTGAAAATAAAGGACTAATTCAAGTTGAACCAATATATTTACCAACAAGCATCGACGCACCTGAAGCAAAAAGCTGGTTTGGTTCACTGAAAAATAGATACGAACAATGCAAGAGACATGCTTGGGGCGCAACCGACTTACCCTTCGCAATAAAAGAGTCAATGAAGCATACTGAAATTCCGCTTCTTACTAGGGCTTTTAGAATCTATAAAATTGTTGAAACCCATGTTATTTGGTCTACCAACTGGTTCCTTTTAACCCTCGGTGCAACTTTGCCTACTATTATTAACCCTGCATTTTCAAGAACTTCGCTTGGCTTCAGCCTTCCAAGAGTTGCTCAAACAGTTTTAACCGTTTGTCTTGTCGCTCTTGTCGTTATGGTCATGGTGGACCTTTCTCTTAGACCCAAAGAAGCGAGACCAAAAACAGTTTTTGATGTTTTAAAAGAAATAGTCCAATGGGTTACTTTACCAATTGTGACACTTCCTTTATCTGTCCTTCCTGGTCTCCATGCTCAAACGATGTTAATGTTGGGAAAAAGACTAGAATACAGGGTAACTGAGAAAGTTTAAGATTTAAGTCTTTTAATATCCTCGATACAAATCCAAGAAGCCATTGCGCCAAAACCTTTTTTACTAATTTTAAATGGCGTCACTTTTCTTGGGTTTTTAAGAAAAATTAAAATACAATATTTTTTATTCTTAAATCTCTTATAAAAATCGGGAAGCTCCTCTTTTGAAATTCCAAGATCTTTCCAATGTCTATCTAAAATTCCTTTAACTTTTCTTGGAGTTAATTCTTCAAATTCAATCACCTTTGAGACAATGGCTTTAGCTGTTGTCAGTTCTCCCGAATTTTTGAAATACACTGCATCGTCCTTTTTTATTTTTCCCCAGGGAACTCTCCTTGTTTTATACCATCTACTCTCGAGTGTTTTTTCGCCATCCAAAATCTTTTGAGTAAAACCCCAACTCTTCTTCATTATCGCCAAATGGTCCATATAGATATTGTATACTGAATTAATGCCTAATCAGTTCACTGCCAGCCTTTGGGGCGATGAAGCTTTTAGTGCCGTTCTTTCAAAAGCTTCTCTTTTAAGAATAATTGATGTCTCCGCCCGAGACACTTATCCACCGCTCTACAATATTATTGAGCATCTTTGGTTTAATCTTTTTGGCTCAAGTGAAATAGCCATTCGCTCTCTATCATTTTTGTTTTACGTTTTAACAATATTTTTCGTTTATAAAATTGGCAGTTTTCTCTGGAATAAAAAAACAGGACTTGTTGCAGCTACCCTTTCCTTCTTAAACCCTTTCTTTTTCATTTATGCCTTTGAAGGAAGGATGTATTCCATTATGGCTCTCGGAGTTGCTGCCTCCATGTACTTTTTCTTGAAACGAAACTGGGTCGGATATGTTATTGCAACTGCTTGGGCACTGTATTCTCACCATTTTGCCATCTTTGCTCTTTTTGTACAGGGGCTTTGGTTTTTGTACGAATATTTTTTCGGAAAACGGAAGGTTGCTGTAAGTATGTTTAAATCATTTGTTGTCGTTGGTATCCTTTACCTTCCTTGGATAATTCCGCTTTACAACCAAGTTAACAGAGTCGGGGGTGGATTTTGGTTGGGGACTCCAACTCTGAAAGACTTTGGGGGAGTAATTAATGAATATTTGGCAATTGGCATCAAGCACGCTTTTGCTATACCGGCGCTTTATATCACTTATGTCATCCTCGTTACAAGACGTTGGACAAAAAGTTTTCAAAAAAGTCTTTTTCTTATCTTTTGGTTTCTGTTGCCAATAGCCTTAGCCTGGATTGTTTCTCAAAAATTCCAGTCGATATTCTTTAATCGATATCTTTTATACGCTATCCCAGGAGCAATGTTGCTCTTGGCCTCAAACTGGAGAAAGCCTGTCTCAAATGTCTTGATCGCTGCATTGCTTATTCTCTTTATGGTCATTGATTATAACTACTTCACACACCCCGCAAAAAGGCCTTTTAAGGCACTCTCCAGTTATGTAAAAGAAACACAACAAGAAGGAGATTTCTTAATTAACTGGAACTCAGGTGCTCATCATTTGTGGGAAACAATATATTACGAAATTCCTGCACCGATATATGTACCTGAGGGAGAATTGCCTTTTTATGTCGGCACTGCTCAAATGGTAGAGAAGGATATATTGCGCGAAATTCCCAAGGAGGCAGAAAGAATCGGTGTTGTGACAAGTGGCTCGGTTGATGAAATTGATCTGCCCAACTATACTGAAAGTGAACCTGCTACCTTCGGCGAACTTAAATTTGTATGGTATCAAAAAAGTCCATAAATAAGTTTCTAGACAAAATTCATCTCCCGCTGTGGTTAACCATCCTCCTCGCTCTTGTGTTGTTATTTAGAATCCCCAACTTCATAGAACCTTACTCGTATGGCGATGAAATGATATATCTTTCATTAGGAGAAGCGGTAAGACAAGGAATACCTCTCTATGGCGGAATTCATGATAATAAACCTCCCCTTTTATATCTAACAGCCGCCGTTGCCGGAAATCTTTTTTGGTTTAAAGTAATTCTGGCTGCCTGGAGCTTAATAACGGTCGTCCTTTTCTGGAAACTCAGTAAGGCTCTTTTCCCTAAGTCAATAAAACTCCAAAAGGTATCAACAGGAGTTTTCGCTTTATTAACAACAATTCCTCTTCTAGAGGGACATATTGCAAACGCAGAAAATTTCATGATTGGTCCGATTATTGCCGCCTTTCTAATTCTTTTAAGTAAAAGGCTTAATTTCAAAAATCTTTTTACCGCTGGCGTTCTCTTTTCGATAGCCACTCTTTTCAAAGTTCCTGCTGCTTTTGATATTCCTGCAATAATCTTTCTTTGGATAGCAGTAGCCGGCCTAAAAACAAAAAAACTAAAAGTCATTGCTAGAAACACTCTTTATCTCTCTATTGGCTTTATTGCCCCAATTGCAGCAACTTTTGTTTGGTTCTTTGCCAGAGGAGCCTTTAGTGAATATCTCATTGCCGCTTTCTTGCAAAACTTTGGCTACTTAAGTAGCTGGAGGCCCGATGACGCGGTCGATCCCTTTTTAGTAAAAAACGGCCCACTTTTAATTCGGGCAGGGATAGTTGCAATAGGAATGGTTATTCTATATTGGAAAAGAAAAAAGCTTTCAAATCAATTTATATTTGTCACGGCCTGGTTGCTATTGAATCTTTTTGCGGCAAGTTTGTCTGAGCGCCCATACCCCCACTATCTTCTACAGGCTGTTCCAGCAGTTTCACTTTTGATTGGAATTTTATTTACCCAAAAAACAGTAGAGCAGTCTTTTTCAATAATTCCGCTAACCGTTGCCTTACTTGTTCCTGTTTATCTTAATAACTGGCACTATTCAACCACCGCCTATTATGTCCGGTTTGCTAAATTCGCAACAGGCAACACAACTCAGGAAGAATATCTCAATAGTTTTGGTGGACACATAATAAGAAATTATGAAATAGCCACACTCCTTGCCCAATCAACGACAAAGTCGGATAAGGTATTTGTCTGGGGCGAGAACAGTTCAATGGTCTATGCGCTATCTCGCAGGCTTCCACCCATGAAATACGTAGCAAGTTATCACATAAAGGATTTTTCAAGTCCGGAAGAAACTATCATTGCTTTAAAAATGAATCCTCCGAAGCAAATCGTTATACTGCCAATATCCTCGCCTTTTCCAGAACTTGCTATTCTACTGAGAGAAAATTATATTCTTGTTTCTACAATCAAGGGGGCGGAAGTCTGGAATCAAATCTCTCCTGAAATAAAAGCATCATTGCCTCCAAGTTACTTTTGATTTACTATTTAGCCCTGAAGATGAAGAAAAAACAAAAAAAGGCTGAAAAAATCTATTTTCCAAGTAAAAGGGTTAAAAAGCTTTGGGACGAAAAAATCGCCAAAAACAAAGATGCATTGATCGAGAACATTCCTTTTAAAAATCCTCTAATCATCGCCGTTGCCGCCAACATATTAATCATCCTAATCATTCTTTTATTGCAAGGTTTTTTCCCTCCACAAGTTCCTCTTCTTTACGGGCTTCCGGAAGGAGAGTCCCAACTTGTTTCATCCCTGTCTTTGACCATACCCAGTCTTATCTCTCTATTGGTAATCGTCCTCAATATTTTTATTTCATATTTATTGAAAGAGGAGTTTTTCAAAAAAGTCCTTATCATAACGGCCGTAGGATTAACAATTTTCTCAGCCACTACCACAATTAAAATCGCGCTGCTAATGATTGGTTTTTAGTTTATGTTTAATATTTCTACGCTAGCAATATTGTCGGGTCTAACATCTCTTGTTATAGCCTATTTCATCACTCCTTTTGTAATTAAACTTGCTAACAAATTCGGGATGATAGATGACCCTAAGAAATCAAAACATCCCAAAAAAATTCACACATACCCTGTACCTCGGGTAGGGGGGTTGGCCATATTTATTGCCGTTTTTGTTGCAAGTATTGCTTTTCTTCCGCTCGATAAACATCTCAAGGGAATACTGGCCGGAGCGATTGTCTTAACAATAATGGGAGTTTTGGACGATAAATATGATATTAATCCCTATTTAAGGTTGGGGGTCAGCTTTTTTGCGGCAGGACTGCCGATAATTGCAGGCATTGGAATTTCCTTTATCTCCAGTCCAATTAATGGCATCATTGATTTATCTCACCCCCAAATAGCCTTTGAACTTTTTGGGGGGACTCGAACAATTTGGGTTATTTCTGATATTTTTGCCCTATTCTGGATTGTATTTATGATGAATATCCTTAATATGGGAGCAAAAGGGATAGATGGACAACTTCCTGGGGTAGCCGCCATCGCTGCAATTACAATAGCAGCTCTTTCTCTAAAATTCTCCGCCGATATTACCCAATGGCCAGTAATTATTTTGGCAGCAATTACAGCAGGAGCCTTCCTGGGTTTTTTACCCTGGAATTTCTACCCTCAAAAAATAATGCCTGGATATAGTGGTTCTATTTTGGCAGGGTATTTATTGGCCATATTATCAATTCTGTCAACTACCAAGGTAGGAACTTTAGTGGTGGTACTTGGAATACCATTGGTTGATACTGGCTACACTATTGTGCGACGAATAATGGCCGGGAAGTCACCTGTGTGGGGCGATCGCAAACACCTTCATCATAAACTTCTGGATACCGGCCTTTCCAAAAAACAGGTCGTTTATCTCTATTGGACCTCAACCGCCCTCCTTGGTGTCCTGGCCCTATATTTGAACACCTCCACTAAGTTCTATACAATTATCGGAGTAGCAATTCTGATTGGAGGCTTACTATTATGGCTAACCTACCGACCCAAATAATTAAAGTATCAAGGCCAATTCATTGGGTCAAAAACTTGGCGCTTTTTGCCGCCCTTATTTTTAGTCGCCAGCTATTCTTAAGCGTTCCTTTTACAAGAGTCCTTTGGGCTTTTATTGCTTTTAATTTTGCCTGTTCAGCTGCTTATATTTTCAATGACGTTCTCGATGTTAAACTGGACAGACTTCACCCCATAAAGAAGAATCGACCAATCGCTTCTGGAAAACTGGCTATTCCTATTGCTTTATCTGTAGCCTTTTCTTTCGCTGTGGTTGCTCTTTATTTGTCTGCTTGTCTAAATTCATTATTTTTCTTTTTGGTTTTGACCTACATTATCTTTCAAATAGCCTACAGTTTAGGTCTTAAAAATATCGCTATTATCGACATCCTTATTATCGCCGCTGGCTTTATCATCAGAGTGTATGCTGGAGCCTTTGTTATCAATGCCCACCTCTCCGTTTGGTTTTTACTTTGCGTAATCTCGGTTGCCCTATTTCTGGCATCAGGAAAAAGGCGCGCCGAGCTAAACCTCATCAAAAAAACTTCGGAAGTAACCAGAAAAAGCCTAAACATATATCAAAGAGAACTCCTAAACTCTTATGTAACCATGTTTGGCAACGCCGCTTGGATGAGTTGGGCACTTTACAGTTTTTTTGAATCTCCTAAAGCAACTGTCCCTGTTTGGCTTTTCTTAGCGGAACTTTCTCGCACAACAACAATAAGTAAAATGTTGATGATTACTATCCCTATTGTTATTTTTGGAATCATGCGATATCAGTCGCTTATATTTGAAGGCAGAACGGAAGCGCCTGAAAAGCTTTTATTGACAGATCGGCCTCTTATTATTTCTGTTTTTCTCTATGGAGCACTTGTAATTTGGATCCTATACGGAGGCGTGTCGGTTATTGCCTAATAATCTTCTATTTAAGGAGCAGGCGATGGTTCAGGACTGGCGGTAGGAGTAGGTGAAGGTTCTTCTTCCTCATTATCTACGCCAGGTTCAATTATTTTAGCGTATTGGTTCGAAACCCAACCTTCTTCTCCATCTTCATATTCGATTTTAAACCAACCCGTATCCTCATCCGTGTCTAAATAAGGATAGCGCTCACCAGGCTCAACTTGGGCAACTTCTTCCCCTGCCGTGGAGGGCTCGCTTCTAACTCTTAAGAACCCTGTTGGTGTTGACAATATCTCCACCTCTTCTTGTTTTGGTTCTTCTGGCGTCTCATCTTCATCGGATAAAACTTCTTCCCCGTTCGGTTTTAGCTTAACCACCGCCGTTAATTTGTATCCCTCGGTCGTCCTTAAAGAAAAACTCTTTTCGGAGAAACCTGGAGCATAAACTATTACTTGATGTTCACCAGGAACAATAGAACTTGTTTTATAAGGCGCGAATCCTCTGATTGATCCGTCAATTGATATTTGTGCCGCATCAGGAATTGAAACCACAGCAAGGCTGGCTTCTTTTCCACCTATCTTCTCAAAAGAGATAATTTCACCTGAGGATGTTTCATCCGATTCGCCGAATTCCCTTTTCACGATGGTTTCTATTCCGGCAACAAGAGTAACCTTCGTTTCAAATGGCGCAAGGGGGGCTTCGAAAGATTCCGGAATAAGTTTTATCGTAATTTCTCCAGGTTTTCTTGTTCCGCTATAAGGGGTTCTCCCAACTTGTTCACCATCAATGATAATGCTCGCAGCGGGTACTGTCTCGATTGTGATACCTGCTGATTTCGGCTTAAAACTTCCTACTACAAAAAAAACAATTCCGAGAATAAATCCTGCTACGACTAAAACAATTGATATTGCTCTTAATTTTTTCATTTGCGGAAAGCAGTTTATCACGATGTAAAACAGGTGACAACCTTTTTTATCATAAAGCCTAATTTTTAACAACCCACTCCCCTACTGTTATATACTTAGCACTCAGGAGGTCGGAGCGCTAAAGTAGGCTGAGGGTTTTGTTTTCCTGTGTAGTTTAAGGTAAAATAGACTTCGCGATCGCGTGCTCGAGAGGCTAGAGATCTGTCTGCAAAACAGATTACGCGGGTTCGAATCCCGCCGCGATCTCCCTTACTTTGATCCTTAACTTCACATTTCCTTCGGATTATAATTGTTTATGACCCTTCCTCATCACTCCAGAAAATATACCTTAAATGAAAGCTTCTTCTCTGCCTGGTCTCCAAAAATGGCATATGTTCTTGGCTTTTGGTTTGCAGATGGAGACATGAAGCATGAACGATCTTATCGAGTAAGCTTTTCCTCCAAAGACTATAAACACCTCGAGCTTATAAAACAGGTGGCTGGTTCAAATGCTAAAATATATAGATTTTTTAACAATGGAGTGCTTCAAGGCTCACATTACCTTACTCTCCACTCCAAAAAGCTTTATCATGACTTAAAAAAATTGGGCGGCACAAGAAGTAACTCAACGACTCTCAAATTCCCATATGTGCCCAATAAATATCTCCATGATTTTATCAGAGGCTTTTTCGACGGAGACGGCAGTGTTCATAATATTACTTATCGGGCAAGCAAAAATGGAAAGCTATACACTGAGACAAGAAGCAACTTTACTAGCGGAAGTAAACTATTCTTAGTAGCGCTAAGACAAATATTGACTGAAAAGCTAATTTTGGCTAAAAGAGCAATAGGACAATATGGTCCACACCAATATAAACTTGGTTATGGGCAAAAAGACACTTATAAACTACTGAGATACATGTATTACCCGAACCACATAATTTCACTAAAAAGAAAAGCTGTATATTTATCTGAAATTTAAAACGGGTCTCTTTCTAAACCTCAAAACTTGATTTTTAGGATTTCATAGGCTAAAATAGCGACATCTCGCAATTTCAGGCGAGATTTTTTTATGCCCAGGGCTACAGCTCTGGTTTTTTGATAGTAACGTCTGTTCCGCACGTTAGTCGGAACAATATGATACGACTATCTATAAATATGCCTAAAGGGCGCCGCCTTGATTTACGTTTCGTAAAAGGGCGAAAATCTTCAAATAAAACCCCACTAATTCCTGACCTGGGCGGGATTTTGCGTGCCAGAAAAGGAAGTAAAATTTCACGCTACTTCAGGCACATATTTGAGCACGAAAAAATAAAGAGAATCTTAGGAACCAACCTCGCAATTATGATCCTTGTCAGCTCTTTTATGCCTGTAGCGGCAAATTTTGATACAGAGCCTGATTTATCAATTATTACTCAAGAAACTACGCCACTCACGACTGAGCATGGAATTCAATACCCTGTTAAGGAAATCTTGATAACACAAACCTACAAGCTTTATCACCCAGGAATTGATTTCGACGGCCTTACTGGTGAAGCTATTTACCCTATTATGACTGGTGTCATTGAAGATGTTTCTTATTCACGCTTCGCCTATGGAAACGCTGTGATAATTAACCACGGAAACGGGATCACTTCTCTCTATGCTCATCTTTCTGAAATCGAGGCTAAAGAGGGACAAGAAGTTACCATGGACACAAAGTTGGGTGAAATGGGTGCTACAGGACGCTCTTTTGGGGACCATTTACATTTGGAAGTTCGTGATCATGGAAGAGCAATTAATCCTCTTTCTATTCTTCCTCACTAAATTTTCCTATTTTGTAATCTAAAACTTTATTTCTGTCATCAAAGTTAAACCACGCTTCTATTTTCTCCTCTTGAAGGATTCGGGAAAGCCAAAGCGGGTCACCGTCCCACATATTCTCATACGGAATATTAGCAACTCTAAACCATTTAGGCTTCATTTCTTCTGTTTCTTTTGGCTCCCCTAGCCAGTTAGTTGCAATATAAACATGTACATCTTGATTCCAATCCCGTTTGTCAGGATCTTCAGGGAAATAAAAGTGAAGCAATGCTACTTTTCTTATCTCGCTTAAATGTACTCCCGCTTCCTCAAATCCTTCTCTAAATGCGGCCAGCGTTGGAGTCTCCCCTGGTTCAATCTTTCCCCCTATTCCATTCCACCAGCCTTCACCAAAACCCCTCTTCTTCATAGCAAGAAGTATTTCTTTATCTTTTCCTCTTCCTCTTATTAAGAAAACAAGAGTTGCTTGTTGGATTTCTGTCGGGTTTCTTTCTTTAAACTCAGAAGCTGTCATAACGTTGATTCTAAGCTTGAAAGACAAAAAAGACAATGTTTATTCTATAAAAAGAAATTCATCTAAAAAGGAGCAGTTTCTTTCAGGATCAATATCAATTTCTTTATATCTTTCTTCAATCTCCTTTTTTACTCTATTCTCTATTTGTTTTTTTGATAAATTAATTTCTTTGTATTTTTCTTCTAATTCCAATTCTTCCCTGCATCTTATCTTTGCCGCTTCTTCTGCCAAAAATATGTTTTTAACATATGATATTCTCGCATCCTCAATAAATGAGATAATATTTTCATTACTTGGATCTTTTCCTAATAAGGGCAATATTTCTCTTGCTGCCCTATGAATTGAAACCACATACCGACGCCACTCTTCTGGTAGTAGCCCAATCAAATCTTTTCTTTCAATGTGTGACATATATAATTGGGTGAATTATATACCGAAAATAGATAAGCCACTAACTGAGGTTAATAATTCTAAATATCTCTTATTTTAATATCCCATTCCCATACCAGGAGGCTGCTGGGGTCCACCAACCGGAGATTTTTCTTCTTCTGGGATATCCGTTATTAATCCTTCTGTTGTCAAGACCATCATGGCCACTGAGGCTGCGTTTTGAAGAGCTGAACGAGTTACTTTAAGAGGATCCAAGATACCATTCTTTGTCATTAATTCAAACTTGTTGGTGAGAGCATTGTATCCATAGTCGCTGTCTTTTTGTTCCTCAATTTTCTTTAGAACGTAACCATCATCTTCACCTGCGTTTTTGGCAAGCCAGCGGACCGGTTGCTCAAGAGCATGATAAACAATATCAACTCCAACTTTTTCATCGTCATTTTCTGTTTTTATATTGGAAAGTGATTTTCTTGCTCGAAGATAGGCCACTCCTCCACCTGGCAATATTCCTTCTTCAATGGCTGCTTTTGTAGCCCCAACTGCATCTTTAACTCTTTCTTTTTTCTCATTAAGCTCAACCTCTGTAGCCGCCCCAACATTAATTTGAGCAACTCCTCCCGTAAGCTTTGCCAAGCGCTCTTCTAGTTTTTCTTTGTCAAAATCTGACTCTGACTCCTCTATCTGCGATCTTAATGAAATTACTCTCTCTTTTATTGCTTTTGCACCGCCTTTTCCACCGATAATCCTTGCGCTTTCTTTATCTGCCCATACTTTATCTGCTTGCCCCAAGTCTTCAATCTCGACTGACTCAAAAGTACGACCGGCTTCTTCGCTAATGACTGTTCCACCAGTAAGTATGGCAATATCCTCGAGTATTTCTTTTCTGCTATCGCCAAATCCAGGCGCTTTGATAGCCAACATGTTAAATGTTCCCTTTATTTTGTTAACCACTAACGTTGCTAGCGCTTCGCCCTCAATATCATCGGCAATAATAACTATATTTTTATTTACTTTAACCAATTTCTCTAAGAAAGGAAGAAGTTCTTGAACAGACGATATTTTTTTATCGGTAAGAAGAATGTGCGCCTTCTCGATTTCGGCCTCCATTTTCTCAGGATTTGTTACAAAATAAGGAGACAAATACCCCTTATCAAACTCCATCCCTTCTTTGTATTCTATTTCGATCTCGAAACCTCTTCCCTCTTCAACTGTTACCACTCTATCTCTTTCACCAAGAGCTTCAGCGATTTTGCGACCGATTTTCTCGTCCCCAGCCGAAATTATTGCAACCTGGGAAATTTCCTCTTTATTCTTAATAGGCTTAGCTATCTTTTTTAGTTCTTTTATGGCTGTTTCTACTGCTTTTTCCATCCCCTTCTTGACAATCATTGGGTTTGCACCAGCGGTAATATATTTCATTCCAGCGGCGCTCATCTCTCGGGCCAAAAGAGTAGCTGTGGTTGTTCCATCTCCTGCTACATCATTTGTCTTATCCGCTGCCTCTTTAACAAGTTGTGCTCCCATATTCTCAAACGGATCTTTCAGCTCTATTTCTTTCGCAACCGTTACACCGTCATGAACAACATTTGGGGCTCCCCATTTCTTATCTAAGGCAATATTTCTCCCTTTTGGCCCAAGGGTTGTGACGACAGCCTTGGCAACAATATCAATACCTGCCAATAGTGCTTGTCTTGCTTCTTCAGCAAATTTTAATTGTTTTGCCATGTTATTTTTTTAGAATCGCCAATATATCTTCAAATTTCGCAAAAAGATATTCTTGACCATCAATTTTGACCTCACTACCCCCCCACTTTTTATAAATAATATAATCGCCTACTTTTACGGGAGATTTTTTCTTTGTGCCATTTTCCATTACCTCATCGGGGCCTACTGCTAAAACTTTTCCCTTCATTGGCTTTTCTTCAGAAGAATCAGGAAGATATATCCCGGAGGCGGTTTTTTTCTCGGCTTCCACCGGCTCAACGAGGATGTGGCCTGCCGTAGGTTTAATGTCGCTTTTTATTGCTGCTTTAATTTTTGCGCCCATATGTCTAAATATAAAAACTGTTAGCAATTCCTAACAGCGAGTGCTATTTTAGTAAAGTACTCCTCGCCTTGTCAAGACCTAATTGGTTTTTGAGAGTAAATTTCAACTTTTATACAACTCCAGCTTTGAAGAAATAAGACTTGCCCAATCTACTGGATGGAAAAGGGCGCGAGTGGGAGTAACCGTCTCGCGTGTAATTTTATCTTTCATATACCGATATTGAGCTTTCCTAGCCAAAAATTCCACAAACCTTAATGCAACCCCTCTTTTTTTTGTTTTACTTCTTTTTTTTTCTTTTCCAACCCTTGCACTCGTAGCGTTAGGCCAATAATCGGTGATCCAGATATTTTTCGAGAGAAACCTCTCATAAGCCTGGTCTTTGTTTATTAAGGGAATTATTTGAGATATCTCGTGAGAGGTAAAGATATCTCTACTATTGTTACTCCAGACCAAATCACTCTCATCAAGCCAGATGTTTAAACAAAGTTTGTCTTTTGTTCTCTTGTCTCCATATCTCCTCCTGGGAACCCCGAATATTTTCAATAATGCCATAGCAAGAAGCCTTGTTGTCCAAAGGCTCCCCTTTTTGGTTATCACTAGAAAATCAATATCGGATTCTTCATTCACATTTTTCATTGCCAAAGCACCAGTGATAGCAATCATCTTTATTGTTGGCAAGAAAGATAGTATCTTGGCAGCTTTTTTTGCTTTCTCAATCTTTCTTTTTGAAATTCTTTCTCTCATTAAACGTTTCAAGGTAGACCCTTCCTTACCACTAAGAAAGAGAAAACCATTTTTGGTTGATATTTTTACGTTTTCGAGATTCTTAAAATATATTTTTTCTCCAGCCGTCCAATTAATAAGTTCTAGTGGAGTTAGCGGATAATCGAAAATATCATGATAAATAAGGCTAGATATCTCTTTCTCTCCCAAAAGTATCATTTGGGGAGATATGGCGTGTTTATCTTTACTTCTATTGGTTTCTGTAATTAAGCTCATTGGCTAATTAGTCCGTATTGAGAAAGAACTTGTGCAACTCCTGCAGTAACTGTCTCTAGCGCTTTATCTGATCGTTCTCCTAAATTCACCGCATTTATTGCATCTTTATAATATTTAATAACTTGCGTATTTATCCCTGTTGGACCATCGTGAGTTCTTGAAGCTAAATACCAACTTTGAGCATCAGGTGCTTGCGCAACTACTGAACCGATAATAGGATGACTTGTTAGTAGCTCTGCCATATCTGTTCTTGGATAAGGTTCTCCAAAAGCCCGTGTTTGGCTAGCATTTTGGTACATTTTTTCTAAAGAAGCGCTGCTTGAAATAAACTTCATAAAATCCCATGCAGCCTCTTTATTTGGACTCCTTGTCCACACTCCTTCCACCCAATAAGTTGCATAAGAAATATCAGGCTGACTTGGGGTATCTTTGGGTAATTGAGGTAAAGGTACTGTTTTAAACCTAAGTCCAGGATTCTGTTGGCTTATCTCAAAGGCACGCCATGACGGACCAAAATACATAGCGAGCTTGCCTGCCGCAAAAGATACGGTTGAGGCGGGCAAAGTTTCATCCCACACCCCATCTGATGAGGAAAAAATAGTGAAATAAGTCAAAGCGTCTTCGGCCCTCTTGTCTGTTGGTTTTGCTGGATTTGCCCCATTTTGGAGCATCATTAGTCCTAATATTTCCGGCCAATGGTCAACGTTTTCTGTTCTCCCCAAAGCAACCCCCGCTTGAGTTATCGTTCCTTGTTCATCTTTTGTTGTTAACTCTATTGCCAATTGTCTCAAGTCATCCCATGTTGCTGGTACGCTTTTACCAGCTGCTTCAAAAATGTCCTCATTTATATAAAGTGTTAAAGCATCATAACCTAAAGGAATACCAGCAAGCCCTGTGGCATTAGTTAAATCGGACGAGACTATCGAATAATAACTTTCCGCGTATTCAGCAGCACTCATAACTGAAGCTGGTACACTATCGAGTTCACCCTTAAACATGGGCACCCAAGTATTGTGAAATCTGAAAATATCCGGCCCACTTCCTTGGGCTAAGGCATTGGTCAATCTTTCTCTATAGTCCTGATGTGATTGTTTTACATAACTAATCTTTATATTTGGGTTTTGTTGCTCATACTCGGCGATAAGAGGGGCAACGGCAGAGGAATCTTCCCATAAGCCCCACCAGGTAAGAGTTATTTCTTTGTTTTTGCTTAACATTGGTAGAACCAATTTCCAAACAACGAAAAACAAAACAAAAACCAGGATTACTGCTCCTAGTATGGCCACGATTTTTGGAAAACCTTTTTTTGGTGGCGGTGGTGTTTCGGGCCCCGTCGTACTACTGGGCTCAAGAATAGGGCTTAGTCCCACTGGCGCTGTTGGCACCGAACTCGCTCCTTGAGGTTGCGGTTGTGCTGAATTGACCTGAGCTGGTGAGGAATTATCTAGAGCAGACATATTAAATTTACCCTTAATCCTACCTAGATGTTATCATACTATTTGTGAGGATGTTCAACAAGGAATTTAAGAAAAAAATAAAAATTAAGCTAGATAATTTAAGAAAAGACAAAACTTTTAATATCTGGTTCAAGGTGTTTTTGTCTGTCTTCTTTTTAAATATTTTCTACTTTATCCTGTTGTTAGGTAGAATTTCCCCAGGAGTTATGGTCGCTGGAATATCCCTGGGAGGCAAAACACCAGAAGAAGCAATAGAACTTCTTTCAACAACGATTACTTCTCCAGAAAAAATCTCCCTCACTAGCAACGAACAGGTTTTTGATATCGAACTTGAAATAATTGATTTTTCCTACGATTTTCAAAAATCAGCACAAGCTGCATATACATTGGATAAAACAGGAAACTTTGCTTACGACATATGGCAAAAACTAGTTCTACCATTCAAAACAGCCAACTTAGGCTTAAGATTATCTCTAAATGAAGACCAATTGTTTGAGTCTCTTTCAATTATTGCAGAGCAAGCTTCTGTTGAGCCAATCTACCCTTCGGCAAAGCTAGTTAATAACCTCGTTGTCGTAGAAAAAGGAGTTAAAGGTCAGGCGGTTGATATAGAATCGCTTCGGAGTGAAATTGGTCAAACTCTGGCTTTTTCTAAAACTTCCCCAGTTCCTCTCCCGCTAGTAAATGTTGATCCGACCCTAACAGACGAAGAAGTTGAGGGCTTTAGAGCACGAGCAGAAAATCTCATTAACAAGAGTCTTTATTTAACTTTCGAGTATCAAACTTATACATATAAGAACGATGATGTCTTTGCGCTCTTAGACCCAAAAGGTGAATACAGTGAGGAAGAAATTCTCAGTCTCGTCACCGATCTTGCCTCCAGTATTAACCGCGAACCTCAAAACTCTACTTTTGTTTTCGATGGCGGAAGGGTAAATGAATTCTCTCCGGCCAAGGACGGTGTTAGTTTAAAGATAGACTCTCTCGTCAACATGGTTACAGGAAACTTAAGAACTCTTGAGACCACTGAAAATAAAACCGTCTCTTTTGAAATTCCTTACGAAACAACAGCGCCCGACGTAAAAACTGGAGATGTCAATAATCTTGGAATAAAAGAACTTATCGGCAGAGGATCCTCCCGCTATCGGGGGTCTATTTCTTCAAGAATTCACAATCTTTCTCTTGCCGCTTCAAAGTTTAATGGTGTTCTTATTTCTCCGGGTGAAACCGTTTCTTTTAATAACACATTGGGGGATGTGTCTTTGTATACCGGCTACCAACAAGCATACATAATTAAAGATGGTAAAACGGTGTTAGGTGATGGTGGCGGTGTTTGCCAAGTCTCAACAACTTTTTTCAGAGCCATACTTGATGCCGGACTCCCTGTAATTGAACGAAGGGCTCATGCATATCGGGTTGGTTATTATGAGCAAGACTCCGCTGTCGGATTTGATGCAACTGTCTATAGTCCAACCACAGACCTCAAGTTCAAAAACGATACTCCAGGGCACTTGCTTATTCAAACTTACACAAATACGGCGGCAGCGAGTTTGGTTTTTGAAATTTACGGAACTTCTGACGGAAGAGTCGCTACAACAACCAAACCCATCACTACAGACGTTACTCCCCCACCAGAAGATCTTTATACCGACGACCCAACTCTTCCAGAGGGAACAATAAAGCAAATAGACTGGAAAGCATGGGGAGCCAAAAGTAGATTTACTTACAAAGTTCAAAGAGGCGGAGAAACAATATATGAGAAAACATTCTATTCTAATTACCGCCCCTGGCAAGCGATTTTCTTAAGGGGTACCGGTCCAGTTATTTAGTCCGACAAATCAATCATTTTTTTCTCGCCACGTTATATAATTAGACGCAATGAACACTGATATTTCCCAATTCACATTTTGTTCGGAGGCTATTTTTCTCACGTGTTCTTATAGTTAATCGTATGAATATATTAGGAATTGAAAGTAGTTGCGATGAAACAGCGGCGGCTGTGGTTGAAAACGGAACAAAAATTCTTTCAAACATTGTTGCCAGTTCCGCTGATATGCATGCTGAATCCGGCGGCATTATTCCCGAAAACGCAGCCCGACAGCAAATAAAAAGTATTATTCCAGTAATAACCTCTGCTTTGGAAAAAGCAAAAATTAATAACGAGAAGATAGAAGCTATTGCCGTCACTTCTGGTCCGGGATTAATTGGCTCACTTCTTGTAGGGATTGAAACTGCAAAGACTCTTTCCCTTCTCTGGAATAAACCCATCATTCCCGTTAATCACTTGTCTGCTCATATTTACGCCAACTGGCTGTCTGATAAAAAAAGCCCTGAGTTTCCAGCTCTGGCATTAGTCGTTTCCGGTGGCCACACAGACATTGTTTTAATGAAAGATCACGGAAAACTGGAATGGATTGGCGGAACAAGAGATGACGCCGCAGGGGAAGCTTTTGACAAAACGGCAAGACTTTTGGGACTCCCCTATCCCGGTGGGCCGGCAATTTCTATAGAAGCGGAAAAGTACATGACAAAAAACCCTAAAACAAAACTGTCTTTTTTCCCCAGACCAATCATTAACGAAAAAAATTATGATTGGAGTTTCTCCGGTTTAAAAACCGCTGTTTTAAATGAAGTCAAGGATAGAGAGCTAAACAATGAAGAAAAACAAAAGATTGCTGCAGAAGTTCAAGAAGCCATTGTTGATGTGTTAATAAAGAAAACACTTCGGGCTGTTCAGGAATATAAACCCAAATCTCTACTTCTTGCCGGTGGTGTTGCCGCCAATATACGGTTAAAAGAAAAATTCGAATCTGCCATTAGTGAACATGTGGGCAAAATCAACCTCTTTGTACCGCCAATAAAACTATGTACTGATAATGCTGCCTATATTGCTTCATTTGCCTATTTCAATCACTCCCCCGTCCCTTGGCAAAAAATTAATGCTAATCCACAATTAACGATTACTGGTCAAGTTTAGGTCTCTTCCTATAATAAGCTTTGTTGTATAATTCAAAGCAGTCTGGCCCGAATATACAAATGGATAAAAGCTATAATCACGAACAATTCGAAGAAAAGATATACAAGCTTTGGGAAAAATCTAAGGCTTTTATGCCTCAAGAAAGGAAGAGCTCGTCTGGAAAACAAGAAAAGAAACCCTTCACTGTCATTATGCCACCTCCAAACGCCAATGATGATCTTCATATCGGACATGCCAGATTTGTAGCCATCGAAGACATTCTGGTTCGTTATCACAGAATGAAGGGCGAACCCACCCTTTGGCTCCCAGGCGCAGATCATGCCGGTATTGAAACGCAATATGTTTTCGAAAAAAAACTCGCCAAGGAGGGTAAAAGTCGCTTTGACTATGACCAAGACACCCTTTATAAGATGATTTGGGCTCATGTAATGAAATATAAGGGAAATATGGAAAACCAGCTTCGGGCATTGGGAGCATCATGTGATTGGAGTCGCAACAAGTTCACTCTTGATCCTAACATTACAAAAATTGTTCACAACACCTTTAAAAAACTCTATGATGATGGATTAGTTTACAGAGGGGAACGAATTATCAATTATTGCCCTCGCTGTGGAACGGCTTTCTCCCAGCTTGAGGTGAAACACGTTGAGCAAGATGACGAGTTTTATTATCTTAATTACGGTAGTATAACTATCGCTACTACGAGACCCGAAACAATATTTGCTGATGTTGCTATCGCTGTTAATCCTAAAGACACCCGTTATCAAAAACTAATTGGAAAATCCGCCATCCTTCCTTTAGTAAACCGTGAACTTCCAATAATTGCTGACACACTTGTCGATCCCGAATTCGGAACTGGTGCCTTAAAAGTCACTCCGGGCCATGACGCGACAGATTTCGAAATAGGCCAAAAGCACAATCTTCCAAGGATTGCTGTTATTGATGAAAGTGGAAAAATGATTAATACCCCGAAAAAGTACATCGGTATGAGGACCAAGAAAGCGAGAGAGGTTGTTGTCAATGATTTAAAAGAAGCCGGAAAGATGAAGAAGATAGAAAAAATTCATCATACAATTGGTGTCTGCTACAGAGATCAAAGCTTAATTGAACCAATGCTTTCCAAACAATGGTTCATTAAAGTTGAATCATTATCTAAAAAAGCGTTTGCAGCGATAAAAAAGGGACAAGTTAAATTTGCGGCAAAGCGATATGAAAAAATAGCCAAACATTGGCTTAAAAACCTGTATGATTGGAACGTAAGTCGTCAGATTGTTTGGGGAATCAGAATTCCAGCTTATCGATGCCAAAAATGTCTTGAATGGACAATAACGGATGGAAAGACACCAGATAAATGCATCTCTTGCTCCCATACAAAACTTATTCAAGACACAGACACTTTTGATACCTGGTTCTCTTCAGGACAATGGCCTTTTGCCACACTTCAAACGGGAAAGGCCGGAGATTTTGAACGTTTTTATCCAACCAGTGTTATGGAAACAGCCTACGACATACTCCCCTTTTGGGTCATACGCATGATTATGCTGGGAATTTATGTAGCAGGAGATGTTCCATTCAAAGATGTATTAATTCACGGCCTGGTTAGGGATAAGGAAGGGCAAAAAATAAGTAAATCAAAAGGAAATGTCATTGACCCTATTGAAATGACTAAAAAATACGGGGCCGATGCTTTACGTATGGCTGTTGTTTGGGGAGCTCTAATCGAAAACGACATGTCCCTCTCGGAAGATAATGTTCGAGGACAAAGAAACTTTGCTAATAAAATCTGGAATATTGCAAGATTTGTATTAGCCAATCCTTCTGGTAAAAGAACAAAAAGAAACGAAGACGACAATGAAGTTATTAAAGATTTACGAAAAACCTCAAAACGAGTAACTCGCCTAATGGAAAAATATCGATTAAGTGAGGCGGCTGAAGAAATATACGATTTTATTTGGAAAAGGTTCGCAAATGACTATTTAGAAAAGACCAAAAACAGACGCGAAGAAGCACAAAAAACGTTAGAGCTGGTATTACAAGAATCCTTGAAACTTCTCCACCCTTTCATGCCATTTGTTACTGAAGCCATTTGGCAAACAGGCAAAGAGCGTTTTGACTCCCCTATTCTAATTACTGCGTCTTGGCCAAAAGGTTAACAAAAAAGAGACTATCATCTCTGGAGTGAATATAATCTAGTGAGAGCCAAGATAATAAGCCCCAATCCCAACTATAGCCAGCATTAAAAGAGCTATTCCTATCCATAAAATCCCTTTTGACTTGCCAAGTCCTTGAGGTTTGGTATCTGCTGATAATGCTGGCGTTATTGGTTGCGGAGCGTTTGGTTGTTGAACAGGTTGGTTAGGCTGCGATTGTATTTCTTGTGTTGCCTTATTTTCAATATTCCCTAGCTCATTTTCAAGCTGTTCTAGTTTTTGTTTATCAAGAGACCCTTGATTAACTTGATTGTCTTCGTCCATACTTATTTCACTATATAACAAATCTTCATGCCCAAACAACCTGCCAAAGCGGATAAGAAGAAAAATCTAGCCATTATAAATGAAGCCACCTATTTGCTTGTCGTCTTGGGCACTATCATCTTACTTCTACTTACCACCTTCAATCTTGATCATTACCTAGAAAAACAAAAAGTACTGAGTTCGGCCGATGTAACACCAAGCTCCCACGATGAGACTGTGTTTTGGGAAAGCTTTCTGAATGAAAACGAAAATTACATTGAGGGATGGTTTGAACTTGCAAAACTTAAAATGAGTGACGGGGACATTGCTGGAGCAAGAGAGGCTTTGATTAAGATTGAAGAAATTAATCCTAACTTAGAGGAATTAACAAGACTAAAAAAATTACTGTAACTGTTATTTTACTTTCTTTTCTGTCTTGTCTTCTGTTTTCTCTTCTTTCTTTTCTACTTCCTCTCCCTCTACAGGGGCCTTATCCCCCTCTAATGGCTCTTCGCCTTCTTCTACTTCCTCTCCCTCTACTTCTGTCTCAACTGGAGCTATAATTTCCTCTTCTTTTCGAGGAGGTTCTACCTTAACAAGAACTTGTTCTAGGTCTGATTTTATTTCTACCTTTTTTGTATCTACAGTAAGGTCTTTCACTAATACCGCTTTATCCACTTCCGTAAGTTTAGATAGGTCTATTTCAAACTTTTCTGGTAAGTTAGCTGGTAAAGCCTCTACTTCAATTTCATTTATATATTGAACAACTGTCCCCAAGCCGCTCTTTTCCGCAGGAGATTCTCCAATAAGGTCAATAGGAACATCGGCTGTAACCTTTTCTTTGAGGTCAATTTGAAGAAAATCTACGTGTAGGGGAAAATCAGAAACAGGATGTCGCTGTATGTTGTTAATTAGAACTGGTCTTTTTGTGCTATCGACAGCGATTTCAACGATACCCGTTTCTCCAGCTTCCTTATATACCTTCTCAAATTCACTTAAGGGTATTTGAATTGCTAAAGACTTAACTTTCTTACCATAAATGTTAGCTGGCAAAATACCTTCTTTTCGAAGAGTCTTTACTTTTTGACCTAAAATCTTTCTCTTGGTTGCTTTTAGTGTATGTTTATCCATTCTTACCAAAAAATACGAGAGGAGTGATCTCTCGCTAGATTCGTATTATAAACAAGAATCCCTTCATCGGTCAAGGAAAGAGATTCTTGCCCGTACGGAGTGATTGTGCTCGGTAGTATGAAATTCGTGCTTATTTTGTCTGATATCGTTCCTGCTTGTTTGCGCCAGTACAAACGATATTCCCCAGGAGTATTAAAAGATAAATCAATTTTTTCTTTCCAAGAAAAGGTAATGCTTTTTGAATGCCCTGGCCCAACTTCAACATAAACGCCAGCTTCTTTCCTGCCCCTTACTTCCCTAACTTCAGGTGCGACTAATTCTTTTTCTGCCATATCCAATATTTCTATATCCGAGAAATATGCTTTTTGAGGAGCTAATACTCTCAGGTAATTCTTATATATCGCATCATTTCCAAGAGCCGGACTTGCACTATTCTCTATAAGAATTGTCAAATCCTTGATTATTTCCCCTTCACTCATTGTAACATTAAGAGTAGAACTTCTTTCTATAAAATAGTTTGCCTTATTAACACCCACGTTGGCGTCAATTATCCCTAACCAATCAGCATAGCAATTACCTGAGCAGGTTGGTTGATATACTCCCCCATCCCAACCCATGTCAGCAATGGCCCTTTGAGTGTTTTTGTTATGTAAAAATAGCTGTATATGTTTTTCGTCTAAAGATTTCGATATTGCCTTGCCGATGTCAATATATTTATTTGAAGGCATGTTTATCAAATCATCCATTAATTCTCTCGCTAAGGCCGTCAAAAATGTCGCCTTTTTTTGAGAGCCAGGGAAAAAATCCTTTTCTACTTCGTATTGAGTAATTTCATATAAATTGTCGCTATCTATTTCCTTACCAAAGTCTGCTAAATATACAGGGCCCATTTCGTTTATAAGCTCCCTGGCAAATTCTAAATCTACAGCGATGACCCCATCGACACTTTCTCCTATTTCCTTTTCTAAAAACCACTCGACTGTAGTGGCCGAAGAAGGGAAATCAGGATCCCAATTAGAATCTCTTAAAAACCAGTTGGCCTCGCCAAGGTAATTTTTAATAGGTGTGGGAGGTTCTATGTGTCCTTTCAATTGACCATCAGCTGTGTAAACGTCTGACACATTTAGGTCGATTATCTTGCCTTCTTTAAAACTAATTAGGGCAAATGAGCCTATAAAACCTCCGGTTGGTCTTAATTCCATATTGTTCTGAAACAAAATTAAATATTTTACTGAAGCGTCACTCCCCAATATCACTGGTAAAGATTCCGCAATTTGCTTGGCTGATAAAATCTTTCCTCTTAATGCACCAAAGTCTAGTTTGTCAAGAATCTTCTCCGCATACTTTTTCCCTGTCTTATTTCCATCCTCAACCTCTGATTGTAGAAAGCCCATTTCTCTATATAGCAAGTCGAGTTCGAGAGCTATGTTTTCAGAATAGGCTTGTATATCGTAGGACTCTCCTGCTAATGATTTTTGAACAATTTGACTAGATGAATGAAAAACAACTAATCCTTTTTCCCCCAAAAGGGATAATCGCTGTACGAAGGAGGAAAGAAACACAACTGGTTCATATAATTTACCCACAACAGGAATTTTTGCATAAACCCCGGCTTGCCTGCGTGCTATTCCTGAAGTAACTGATGAAAAAGTCAGGGCCGTTTGAGCCAGGGCCTCCCTTCCTGAAAGAGCTTGATTCATGGCCACCCACAAAGACGATGAGCTTAATACTAAAAAGGCCGGACTGAAAATCAAAAGCATAATTACAAGAATTGTCCCCCAAGCCCACGCCTTGCTTGTTTTACCTAGTCTCTTTTTTTCCAGTTTTGGTAAGTCTATTTGAAAAGAGCGTTTAGGTTTTGCAGGCTTTATTGGTTTCACAACCTGTTTTTTCTTAATCACAGGTAAGGGCACTTGACCATATTGTTTAAACCAGTCTAATGTCTCTGTTAAAGCTTGTTTTAAATCTGTCTTTAAGTTAATGGTTGTATTTAATTTGGGTGAAATTTTACTCTCTGGGGCATACACTTCTGCGTGAACTTCGCGAGAAACTATATCTTTCAGCAGTGATGTAAACTTACTTGCGGATATTTTTTTTGAATACATTAGAGACGTTGTCCCCATAGAACCGAAGGAAAAAAGACTTTTTACAAGGCCTCGCGCAGCATCAGGAATATATGTAGGATACAGCTCTATGTATCTATATTCTTTAAGTGCTGACTTACCTATTGCATCTTTGATTGTTGTCGTCACAATTCCGTTGCTCGAAAACGACATTCGTGGTCCAAACAATTCCCCAAGACAAACTAACCCTACAATTAAATCCTTATTTGTCAGAATTGCCGCTGATTGATCAAACAATATATTTTCATACGAGTCTTGATAATAAGGCAATACCACTAAGACCTTCGCTTGTAGTTCCATTGCCAATGCTGCAACTTGCTCTAAATACTTCTTTTTTTCCTTTAAAGTCTTCTGATCCGAAATTGTATTTTCGTCACAGTGTATAAAAACTAGATAGTTCGAATTCCCCAAATTACTTTTTTGCAACCCGCTAACCACTTCAACTGACGTATTTTGAGCCAAGTGATTAATTTGTTTACGCCACTTTGCACCTTCATTGCTTATAATGCGAACCCTCGATAGTCCTGCAACGAGAGATTCAACAAACGCTACTGCTAAGGCCGATGGGTCAGCATAGATAATCACAACAGGTCTTTGGTCAAATGGAAGCATTGAGGAATCAGTCATAGTATTTAATATGCTAAGTCAATTAACGCAACTTTTCAATCTAGTTCAATCAATAAAAGTGTATTCGTCACGGGAAAAAGATTTGTTTTCAAGTGCCAGCTGTTTGCCACGTGTATTAAGAAGTGCTTCTAATATGTAATTCTATATGCGTTTATCCAGCTCTTTGTTTACTAAAAAATCGGCCAGTCTATTTTTGTCTCTTGGTGTCCATTTATATATAACTTTGGAAGACAACTTTGACTCGATCCCTTTTCCTTTTACAAACATCTCCTTTAATTTTGGGTTCTTAACTTTGTAAAGTCCCGACATCTGTTTTGTAACCAATTCTGAATCAAGATTAATAATTATCTCTAAATCTGTGTCGTCTTTGTAGTTTTTAAATAGCCAGGACAAAGCCAGTAGCACTGATCCATATTCGGCCACGTTATTTGTGGCTATCCCTATGTATTTTGAACCCCTATGGGTAATCTTGCCGTCTTGAATAGCGACAAAGGCTGAAGCAGCAGGGCCTGGATTACCTCTTGCTCCTCCATCGCAATATATAATTATTTTGTCTTCCATGTTTGTCAGTTTAACACGAAGTAGATAAAGTGTTTATCCCTTTTTTCTGAACATTAGACCCACCAAAACCGCAAAAAGGATTTGTGTTTGTTGTAAGGTAACCCAGTAATGATCAAGGAAGCCAGTTAGGACTACGAACAGAAGCGCCGCCAACAATATGTTCTCTTTTCTTAAGATTGCTTTGGTTATAACGGTCAACAACAATAAAACAAAAGTATAAAAGCCAACGAATCCGGTTTCTGAAAATGTGAGTAAAAATATATTGTGAGCCGGCTGTAACCACCAAGTAACCTTCGGAAAGTCTGAGCTTTCAACAAGTCCTAAAATATAATTTCCTATACCTACTCCCACAATTGGATTCTCAGCAATTAAGGTCCCCGCCTCTTTCGCAAGATGCAATCTGTGATTCACTGTCTCAATATGACCTAGTGAAAATAGCAACCTGTCCGATACGATAGGAAGAAGAAGGCTCATGGCGATTATTGAAACAACGATTAAAAGATATAGTCTTTTAAATATATCTACATTGAATTTCGCAGCAATAAGAGACAAGCCAACCAAAACAAACGCAATCCAAGCCCCGCGGGAAACACTTAATACGAGTGCTAAAGAAGTAACCACCAACGATAATATGTAATAAATAGGTGTTTTCGATTTTCTGCTCAAGTTGCGCAACAAAAGGAAAAATCCTACTCCCAAAAACCCTGCCATAACATTAGGATGAGGAAATACAGAATAAGGCCTTAATAACTCCCTTCCAAACATAGTAAAGGTAGCTATTCCCGGTGTTGTGGCAGTAAAGCTTCTTTCTCCAAAGAGGAAGAATAATCCTCCAACTGTTTCTTGAAGACTGAATTGGACAAAGGCAAGGATAGAAACAGCAATTAGCGAGAAAGATAAGGGCTTGGCTATCCAACTACCAAAATCAAAGTCTTTGGCACGCGCTACAAATAGCCCGATTAATAGAAATTCAATTACTTTAGCCCATTTGTAAATAGCCACCCACGGGCTTTTCGCAAGATAGATATTAATTCCCACAAAAACGACTAGGATAGTTATTGCTGATAAATATATATATTTATCATATGGGCGCTTTTGGCTCGTTCTTCTAAGAAAACCTTGAATAGTCCAAAAGACAAATAACAGAATCGCCAAAATATCAGTTAAATATATAGTGGGCGAAAAATAATCTATTTTAAATCCATACACATAGGCCCAGTCTGGCCAAAAATGCAATGCTAATTGAGTCGGAAGAAGTAGTATAAGAAGTTGGAAAGTGAATTTAATAAGTCTTTTCAACAGGTCAGCTGAAATTAACCTTGTTAGCAAGGATTTTATCAAAGCGATCATTAATCCTCTATTTTTTATGTTGAATTACCAGATAGCGCTCTTTTCCTTCTCCACTCGATTCTGTTTCAATGTCCTTCTCTTCGGTTAGCACAAGGTGAACAATTCTTCTTTGTGCAGCATTTAAATTGAATAATGTCTGTGGCTCTCCTGTCTCCCGAGCTCTTTCTGCTGCCTGTAGCGCAAGGCTTTTTAGTTGGTCTTCTTGTTTTTCTCTCCAGTCCCCCACATTCACAATAATTCTCGCCCACTCTTTACTCTCCTGATAAATCATCATTCCTAGAATAACTTGTAGTGCATCCAATGTTTCCCCATGTCTTCCAATCAATAGTCCAGTCTCCGCATCTGCTTCGATATCCACCCTTATAGCCTCGTTCTTTTTGTCTTCTGTCGCTACAGCCTTTGCTTTTGTTCCCATAAGCTCAAGTAATTTGTCTGCCAATTTTTGTACAGAAGGCACTTTTTCCTTAAGAGGTGTTTCTTTGATTTTGATTTCTGTTTTTGTTTTAGTTTTTTTTACGGCCATTTTTATTACTCCTAGCATCCGATTGTAACAGACCTATTTTCTCAATCCAAGGAGTCAAACCTCCCCACCCCTGTGAATTATATTGTTGGATTGCTTGGTAAACTGAAAAAAGGAACCAATACAGAGCCAGACCGGAAGCAAAACGCATTCCGATCACGATGGTCATCAGGGGAAAGGTGTATATCATTGATTGCTGCATTGCTACTTGGATATCGTCTGACTTTTCTTTTGTCTTCTTCGCAGCCTTCTCTTCCGCTTTAACATAAGGAGCCATTATCTTCGCAGAGATAAACTGAACAAGGGCGGCAAGCAATAGAACTGGTCCCGGTAGCGGGATTGGCAAAGAAGCAAGATTTATAACATCAGGTTTTGTTACATCAAGGTATAAAAATCTTGTATTTATAATTTCCTGTGCACCAAATTTCAAGGGCTCATAGAGAAGCTCATTAAACCGGGCAACTATATCACCATTCGGGGTTAAAACACGAGAAAATACATTAAAGAAAGCTATTAAGACAACTATCTGTAATAGATAAGGCAAGCATCCTGCTCCAGGATTAATCCCCTTTTGTTTGTAAAACTCTGATTGCGCTTGAGCCAATTTTATTTTATCTCCGCCATGTTTTTTCTTAAGCTTCTCCAACTGAGGAGCAAAATCTTTCATTTTCTTCATTGATTCCATATATGGCTTTGTAAGAGGATTTAGTACTACCCTCAAGAAAAGGCCGAAGCCTAGAATTGCCAACCCCATGTTTTCCCCAAGTATTCGGTAAGCAACGATTAAGCCGTTTGCAAGTGGTTGAATTAAAGCTGTGGTAAAAATATTCATTATTTATTTGCTTAGAAGAGGATCATAAAATCCCGTTTTTGAAAAAGGATGACAGCGAAATAATCTCTTTATTGAAACCCAAGTTCCTCTATATAAACCATATTCTGCTAATGCTTTTCGAGAATAATCAGAGCATGTAGGGTAATATCTACATCCTCCTCCAAAAAGAAACTTTAACGGCTTTGAAAATATATTCTTATAAATATTAAACAATGTATTTTGTAATTTTTTCATTTTATTAAACCTGATTCTTTAAATACTTTTTCGACTTCTCTTGTTAAATCTTCACTTTTTCTCTCAAGAGTCATTTTCTTTGCTAGAAAAACGACATCATGCCCATTTGCCACTTTGCCTATCTTCTGATTAACAGCTTCTCTCAACTTGCGTTTTGCTTTATTTCTATCTACTGCTGTCTTTGATATTTTGGTTGAAACTATAAAAGCGAACCTCGAAGGTTCGTCGTCTGTTCTTTTGCTTACTAATATCCCGAAAGAATCAGCTTGGTAAAGAGATCCTTTTTTCTTTACTTCTTCCAAGATACTTCTTCCTGTTAGTCTGTGTTTTTTTGCAAGCATTGGATAACGTTTAAGAAGAAAGTTTCTTTCTACCCTTTTTTCTCCTGCTAGAAATAACCTTTCGTCCGTCTTTCGTCTTCATTCTGACTCGAAAGCCGAACTTACGTGCTCTTTTTTTCTTGCTTGGACTGTATGTTCTTTTTGGCATAACTCTAAAACAAGGTTTAGTCTACTAATATTTTACGACAAGTGCAAGAAAAGAACCACAACAACAAAAAGCACTCGAGTGGGACAAAGTTTTCAATTTTCGGTCTTTTTGGGGGTTGACGAATTGTGGATAACTTCACTACTATGCATTTGCTCCTGTCCGACTGTCCCGTAAATCTAATCACTGTGTCTAGTATTAATAAAAATCAAATATGGAATGATTCCATGGAAAGTATAAAGGTGTCTGTCTCACCGGCGATATTTTCAACGTGGTTCTCACAAACTCATCTCTCAAATCTTAGTAAAAAAGAGGGGAGATATATTGCCAAAATTGGATGCTCTTCCAGTTTTGTTAAGTCGACAATCGAAGGGCGCTATTTTGGTCTGATACAAGATTCTTTAAAAAAGATCCTTGATACCGAGTGCGATTTGATATTTATTGTAAAAGAGCATCCAAAGAAAGAAGGGGTCACCAAAACAAATGCGCCGGCGCCGCTTTTCGAACAGGAAGAAAGGCTCCAAGAAGAAATCGGGGTTAGTCTATCAAAAGCAAGAATTCGACCGGGATTTACCTTTGAAAACTATGCCGTGTCCTCTTCCAACCAAATGGCTTGGGCCGCAGCAGAAGCCGTTTCCAAAAATCCAGGTACTTCATATAACCCTCTCTTTCTTTGGGGTGGAGTGGGGGTTGGAAAAACTCATTTAATGAACGCTGTCGGTCACTACCTAATAGGAGAACGAGTCGATGACAAAATTCTTTTTTGCACTGGAGAAGAATTTACGAACGAAATAGTCGAGGGAATCAGAAAAAAGACAACAGTGGACTTCAGAAATAAGTACAGAAAACTAAAAACTTTAATCATTGATGATATCCAATTTATCGCTGGAAAAGATGCTGTTCAAGAAGAATTTTTCCACACATTCAATGCCCTCGTTGCAGAAGGAGGACAAGTAATCTTGGCTTCTGATCGGCCCCCGCATGAAATCTCGAAGTTGGAAGAACGATTACGAAGTCGGTTTGAAGCGGGTTTAATTGTAGATATTTCTCCGCCTGACTTTGAACTTAGATGCGCTATTGTTCAAATCAAAACAAAGGAGAGGGGAATCGAAATTCCTATGGACCTTGTCCAACTTATTGCCGGAAACATAAACTCTGCAAGAAAAATGGAAGGTTTTCTAATTAGACTTTCTTCTGAAGCAAAACTAAAAAATACCGAGATAACAGAAGAGTTAATTCAATCTCTTTTGGGGAAAGGCATTGAATCAAACGATAAAAAAATAAAAGCAACTCCCAATGAGGTTATTACAGCTGTTTCTCGATACTTTTCTCTTGGTAAAAGAGCTCTCCTTGGTACTTCACGAGCAAGGCCTGTTTCCTTACCAAGACAAATTCTGATGTATTTATTAAGAACCCAGCTTAATTTGCCACTACAGGAAGTTGGAAGGCTTGTCGGTGGAAGAGATCACACAACTGTCATGCATGCTGTGGAAAAGATAACTCATTTAGCCAGTAGGGATGTGCAAACTCGTCAGGATATCCTGGGGATAAAAAATAGTCTTTGAGGATAAACCCATCAAGTTTCTCCACTTATCAACAATAATCGTAATTTTATCCACATTTATATCCACAATTAACTATGTTTAATATAAACAATCAATCACCAGCCTACGTAGGCGTACTTTTCCACTTATCAACAAACCCTACTACTATTACTACTAATTTATATAAAGAAAGAACAGCATATAATAAAAACTAATAAAATACATTTTGGAAACATCTTGCCTTTATTATTTATTGTTCATATAATGCGAAAGAAAGATAAACAAAATGAAATTACAGGTTTTACAAGAAAATCTTTCTAAAGCTCTCGTTACCGCATCCAGATTTACAAGCGCAAGAGCGCAACTTCCGGTTTTAGGTAATATTCTTATTTCTGGTAAAAAAGCAAAACTTTTAGTATCTGCAACAAATCTTGAAACGTCAGTTTCAATATCGGTTGGGGCTCAAATAGACAAAGAAGGAGAAATAACAGTACCGGCACGAGTGATTACCGATATTGTATCTAATCTACCTTCTGGCTCTATTAATTTGTCATCTATTAATGAACAAGTAAAAATATCTGCACAGAATTTTGAATCTAGTGTTTCTGGAATGAATGCGGCTGATTTTCCCACAATACCTCAATCAGTCGGGAAGGAGTCGATTATTTTAGAAAGAGAAAGCTTCTTAACTGCTTTATCTCAAGTTTCTTTTGCAGCCTCAGTGGATGAAACACGGCCGATTTTAACAGGAATATTATTCATATATAAAAAAGGGAAATTGATATTAGTAGCCACAGATGGTTTTAGATTGTCTCAAAAGGAGATTTCAATGAAGACAATACAAAAGAAACAGAGCGTCATATTACCAAAAACGGCGCTCAGTGAACTATCAAGACTTTCCTCTGAAGAAGAGAAAATAGGTTTCTCTTTAAGAAAATCAGACAATCAAGTTGTTTTTGGACTAGGAGGAACGATTCTCGCCTCAAGAATATTAGAAGGGGAATTCCCTGATTTTGAGAGGATTATTCCTAAAGATTCAAAGATAAAAATAAGTTTAGATAAAGAAGAATTACTTCGAGCCGTTAAGTTGGCTTCCGTTTTTGCCCGAGATTCCGCAAATGTTATTAATTTCACTGTTAGGAAAGACACAGTTGAACTTTCCGCAGAAAGTCAATCTTCAGGTTCACAGGAAACGAAGGTTGATGCTAAAGTGGTAGGATCAATAGACAAAAAAGGTTTTAAGATAGCGTTTAACTATAGATTCTTAGAGGACTTCTTAGGGGTAGTGAAGGAGGATGAAATACAAATTGAACTTTCAGCTACAAACGCACCAGGAATTTTCAGAGACCCTAAAGATCCCGATTACCTTCATTTAATAATGCCTGTGAAGATTCAAAGCTAGTTACTCTTTTATAACGTAGTAATTAATAGGTTCAATTAAACCAATTGTTTTTAGATTTTCAATAGCATTTTCAATAAACACTTCTTCTTGTTCTGGATCTAAGTCGGGAACGAGAACTCTTATTCTAAAAGATTTTCGTTCAAAATCGTAAACAATACGATATTGACTATTTTCAATCGGAAGATGAACATACCAAGGATAATTTTCGATGAAATTTTCAAAAGCCTCGCCAAAGATTGAATCGTCAATAGATTGAAGTGCCCCTTCTTTAGAAATAATTTCGTCGGTAAATGGTGTTGTTTCAAAAGAAAAATTGTAAATAGGTTTGCTATTATACTTAACAACAATAGAGTAAAGAGTGTCGGGTTGAAGATTGTTTATAAAAGAAACAATCATTGCTTTTTCTGAAAAAACAAGCCCAAAGTCCTCTTTTGGTGTGATCTCAAGACTAATTTTTTTAATGTTTTTATCATTTAATGCTTTATCAAAAAGAATAGAAAGATCAGTTTCTTGAGAGACATGGATAGAGCCATCTTCAGGTTGAGTCGCTATCACTTTGGGAGACTGAGTTTTTATTTGAAGGAAAACAAAAACAATAATCAAGATAACAAAAACAATAATGATGGCATTTTTTTTCTTAAACATTAAGGTAATCCGATTCCAACAATTTTGATACCAGGTAGATCTTGAATTCCTATTCCTGACAAACTAAAAGTAAGAGAACCATCTTTAGTTGGCGCGTTCGATTGGATATATTGAATACTGTCCTTAGTAGTTGAATGAACGATACCTACGTGATTAATTCTATTTTGCCCTGAAAGAACCTGAAAGAAAATAACACTACCCGAAACAACATTTTCAGGAGTAGCTTCAGAGGACACAATAATTTTTCCCCTCCTTAAAAAATCTTCGTACATTGTTGGTGACCAAAGAGTGATCATAATATCTGTGTTTCCAGTTTCTCGATAGGCTTTTTGTACGAGATAAGTACACCAAAACAAACAATTTCCACATTTTGAGGCCTCTGTCGGTGATGGAAAAGGGTCTTTCTCAAAATATACTTCATTAAATAAATCAGGGTAGCTTGGTGGATAAAGAGTGACAT
Source organism: Patescibacteria group bacterium (assembly GCA_018823885.1). GTDB lineage: Bacteria > Patescibacteriota > Microgenomatia > UBA8517 > UBA8517 > JAHJHG01. Next base: position 22,712 of record JAHJHG010000009.1, on the reverse strand, counting down.
CTTCGGGGAAATCTCCTGGAGAACGATTCCAGTAGCACCAAAAGCCTTGGTAAAGATCCGACGTTATTTCCCAAGCCCTTACGGTAATTAGTGAAGTTGTCGGTTTTGGAAGCGAAACCGGTAATTTTTCTGTAGTGCATTCTATTGGGAAGCCGGCAAACGAAGACTCAGAAAAAGGACTAGGAGGAACAATGTATGCACCGGAATTAATAATAAATAGAATGATAGCAATCATGACAGGGATAGAAATAAAAGAGATTATAAGTGGGGCTGCAATAGAAGGAAAAACAACACCAGTTAGGCCAGCCATAAACGCTTGTCCAAAACTTCCAATACTTGCTCCTAAAAGACCAAAGCCCCCTGCTTTTGCTGCTAATAAGCCGACTCCTGAAATAAAACCACCAACAACAAGGGCGGCTCCTAAAAGTCCGCCAAGGGTAATGCCGCCAAGAAACATCGCCCCAGAAATTAATGCAAGGATCCTTTCTTTGCCCTCCTTTGTCTTAAGACTGGAAATAAAATCTTTTATTTTTCCTACAACAAGAAGGGCAATATTTGCTAGTCCTGGAGCCACTACCGCTCCGATAGCTTGTGCGGCAGCGGTTGTTGTCACCTTTGCGGCAACTTTTTTGCCCACTGCTTTAAATGCTTTTGAAGAAACTTTTCCAAAGAGTTGTTGTCCAATCCGTCCAATAACATTTCCCACAAACGATTTTCTTGGCAACACAGCGGTTGAACCATCAGCAGATGGTATAAGGAAGGAGGCGACTTGAGATTCAGACAGACCAGCTTGTCTGCTGTAGATTCTAGAAATCCATTTATGACTAAAAGGATGTGCTTCTTGTTCTGTCTTAATTAAGTTCGCGAGGTTATTTAACTGACTTGGTGTAATTCCTAGTTGTTGAGCTTTATTCCCAAGCGATCGAATCGAAGCGCTTGATATTCCGTGGCTCATCATATATCTCGCCGTTGCAGTACCTGGACCTTCCTCTTTTGCAGAACTCGAATAGGTTGTAGGACCTGAAAGATAGGTGGCGGCTCTATAGGGTGCCGATAGAAATCGACCAGCGGTTCTTGATACGACTGTGGAAGATGAGGTAGCAGGTATAGGTTCTGGTATAGATATGGATTTTTCAATCTGTTTTTGGCTTTCCAGTAGTGTTTTTTTGGCCAGGGCTTGCTTGTCGTAGGAACTTAACTTCTTCTCCCCGGTCGCATTTTCATCCATGGAGGAAACCAGATCGTCAAGAATTTCCGGAATAGTATCGTCAGGCTGTGTACCTTCATCCCACAGGTTTTTCCATTCAAGAACAATCTTTATAGCTTGATCAATATCATTTTTTTTCGTCGTTTTCTTTAGAAGTTCGGCAAAATCTGATTTTATATATCCGCCCTCGGGCCAAAAATTAGGAACAGTTATTTTTTTACCATCCTTCCTTCCAAAAACAATCTCTGGGTAAAAAACCTTAAGACCCCGATGAAGGAAGTTAACGGTTCTTTTGCTTACCGGGACCAGTATTTTATTGAGGGTTTCTGTCATATTGATTCCTTTGAGTAACTTGTTCTGTTGTTGCAAAAGGTCTTGAATCAACATTTTCATTGAATGTCTTTTCCTGAGGCCTTGAATCGATCAATTTATGTTCTTCTTTGGATGCGACGACACTTATTGGTGCATGGTGGGGTCCAGCAAAAAAGATTCCTTCCCCAATGTTCGCCCCCATTAAGAGTTGTTTTTCTCCCTGAGATAAATAAAAGACTTCGCCGATCTTGTCTATTGCCGCAGGAGACTGCTTAAGGAGAAGCCTAAGAGCCGAGTTTGTAACGATAGCTTTACCGATGTCTTGACTCAAGAAATCTTCTACATCTTGCGTTATAGTGGTCAATCCTAGAAAGTATTTCCTTGCTCTTTTAACAACGCTCCAGAGGAATTGAGCAGAGTCTTCATATCGCATCATGTGCCAAGCCTCATCGACGATCAGCAACCTTCTTTTAATATCTCTTCTTACTCTTGTCCAAATGAAATCCAAGATGATAAACATGGCAATTGGTCTGAGTGCTTCTTGCAGATCTTTAACAGAGAAAACAACAAAAGGGTTTTTTATCTCGACGCTTGTTTGCTGATCAAACATGCCGACAAAACTTCCTTTTACAAACTTTTCAATTCTTGCTGCCAAGTCTTTTGCTTCCGCGGTCTCCATACCCATTAAAATTTTGTAAAGATCTTCCATTAAAGGAGGTTCTCTTTTTTGGGTTGCTGGGTCTTGAGTTATTCCTTTTGCTCTGTATGTTGCCACCAAGGCTCGATCAAGAAGGGCTTCTTGGGTAGCATTCAATTGCCCCATGATGACCTTAAAAAGAGAATGAAGAGTTAGGATTTTTAATCCTAGCTGATTTTCTCCCTCTTCGTAGATTTGAGTTAGGTCAAAAGGATTAATTTTAGACGGAGAGTTAAATGAAAAAGAGACAAATTGTCCACCAACTGCACCAGCCAATGCTTCGTATTCGCTTTCAGGGTCGATGACAATAACCTCCGTTCCGAGCATTAAAGATCTTAAGGCTTCTAATTTAACAAAATAACTTTTTCCGGCACCCGAGGTAGCAAAGATAGTCATGTTGCTGTTTTCCAGCGAAAATCTGTCGAAGATAATGAAAGAATCATTTTGTGAATTAATGCCATAAAGTACGCCTTTGTCGGAGGATAATTCAGCAGAAGTTAACGGAAAAGTGGTTGCCAAAGAAGTGGTATCCATATTTCTTGTAATTGAGAGGACATCTCTTCCAAAAGGGGCTGACGAAAGAAATCCTTTTTCCATATCAAGAGTGGCTCTTTTGCCAACGATCAAAAGAGAACCAAGAGTTGATTCGATTTGGCGGGTAATTTGGTTTAATTCTTCCAGAGAGGGAGCGGGGATGGTTATATAGAGAGAAAATTCAAAATAGCGCTCAGATCCTTTTACCAATTGTTCTTGCAACGTTCTTGCATCTTCTAGTTTTGCTTGGGTTGAAGGATCAACGATTTTTCCCCTTTCGAGGTCAGTGGCTATTTCAGCCTCCATCTCGGCAATTTTTCGTCTCAAATCGTCGAGAACTGTTTTCCCGGCAACAGGATAAATGTTAAATGAAATATCTAAAGAATTATCAAAATTGACGATTGGTTCTAACCACCCAGGGGAAACAAATCTTGGATATCCGGCGATGAAGAGAGTTCTAAAATAGACATTGTTTATTTTAATAAAGCCAAAATCAACTTCCATTGATTGAGGAGCAAGAATGTCTATAAGGGGCATTTGTTTTTGACTAAAGGCAATGGTGGGAGAAGGAATGGGTGGTTTTTTTGTTGGAGTATTGTTTTGAGCAACCTCACCATTGGGGGGTGGTGTGTTGTCAACATTTTGAGATTGAGGTAAAGACACACTGGCACTTGTTTGTGCTGCGTCCTCTTGGATTGTCTGTTTCTTTTTCAAAAAACCTGGTACGTCCATACTATACGGTGTCCTCCTTGCTTTTAACTGCTGGCATTTCTGGGTTATAAATGTCATAGAAAAGCTCTATTAATTCCGCAGTGGAGAGTTGTTTTAGTTTTATACTTAATCTCCCGGCTTGTCTGATAAGATGGTCTCTTTTTGGATAGAGAGAAACTTTGGCTTTTTTAATTGCGTAGGTTTTGGGGTATGGAAGTGGGCCTTTTTTTGCAATCGAAAGAACAGATTTCGTTACACCAAGCTCTAAAGCGCTAAACGGAATGACAATAAAAAATCTTTTTCCCAGAACATTTTTTTTCTTTATCGTTTCAGAAACAAAGTTTTTGTAACCCGTCATGATTTCAATAAGCTTTGGGTTTTGAATTTTGTTTGAAGCCTCATCAAGATATTTCATATAGCTCGAGATATCTTTTCTTTGAGAGCGAATAACTATTTGGATAGCAAAAGAAAGAGAGTTGAGAAGAGCAGCATAGGCGGCAATAACAGCTTGTTGCTCCTTTTCGGACAAAAGACCAAAGTTAAGGGAGGTAGTTTCCAAGATAATTGCCGCACCTCCATCTTTGTACAAAACCAGGTCATCAACAATATCGGCAATCGGCAAATGTTTTTGAGAAATTGCTGATATTGGCTTATCTGGTATGCTAATAAAAGGAATTTTCATATTAATTAATTATTATTGGTGTGGGAATTTTATTTTTAGACCTTATCGCAATTGGTGGAATAATGCTCCCGGTTGCTTCAAAGGTTAATGGCTCAAAATTAAGCCCTTCCTTCTCGCTTATAATTTCGTATCGCCCATCTTGTAATGGGGTAACAATTATGAAGTGCCCCACTTTGTTTGTTTTGACGGCTCTAACAGGTCGGCCGGCAACATCTCTGATTTCGAGTATTGCACTTTCAATGATTTTGCCACCAGCATCGACAACCTGACCAGTTAGTGTATTAGGCTTCTCAGGGGGAAGTGGAGGAGCTGCATTGACGGAGAACTGGGCGGCTTGTCCCGATATCACTTCTTGAGCAGTGAACGTCTTGGCAACGGTGGAAGTTTTTGCTTCTGCTGGCTGTTGATTTTGAAGTAGTGGTTTTTTTTCTTCAACCACAACCCTGGGCTTATATCCTTGCGGAATAACAGTTGGTATGTTTTGCGGCACAGTCATTTCTTGCTGTTTCTCTTGCGGGGTATGTTGAGCCATAGCGGCTGAAGAGGGGGTTTCAATCGCTCTTGTTCCGCCACTTCCGAAAAGCCTAGTAAGTTTTGAAAGGAAAGTATTTTCAGCCTCTTCGAGTTTGGAAAATACGGAAGTGCCTCGCCCTGGAAGACTCTGCAAGTATTTTTCCAATTCTTTCTCTCCATGTGGGGCAACAACATGCTCTTGGGGCACAGACGCTTCTTCTTTAAAAAACACAGGAGGCTTGGTCGTTTTCCCCCAAAAATAGGTAGTAGGAGTATAGACTGCTTTGAAAAATGAAATAACCCATTGCTCAAGAGGTCTTTCTTCAAAGGGAAGAAAAGCAAGAGCGGCTCCAAAAAGAGCAAAAAATATTACAAGAGGCCATTTGATAACGGGGTGAAGATTTGATGCATAGAAAAGAAGAGAAAACAGAGCTCCTCCCGCTATTTGGAAAAATTGCTTTAAAGTCATATTTCCTACCAACTTAAACTGGTAGGAAGATATTTGTTGCGGTATAGGGTGTTGTTGATCCATAGATAGGGTGAGTTATATAGTTTTAACCCTTAATTAAGAGTACTGCGTGAAGAAGCTATTTCAAGTAGACCAGCTTTTCACACAAATGATGTAGCAAAGTGCTTGGGCGAATTAAGTACTGAAATTTGAAGTAATATTATTGAATCTTATTTTCTGTCTCTGCCGGGGCCTGCTTACTGTACTGTTCTGCTAAAAATCTATCCAATCTTTGGGCCAGATCTCCGCTATTTTGTAGTTCTTCTAACGATACCAAGCTCCTTTTATGAGAAATTCTTGGGTGGAAGACAATAATTTCATAAGGAGACATTTTTATGCTAAAGTCAATTCTTGCGTAGCTAGAATAGGTGTCATCGAGACAATCACGTTCTTCTATAAATGTATGACACGCTTTGTAGATATGAGAAAATATTATTTTGTTTGGTTCCAAGTTTCTGATGAGTTTGCTGTTGGCTAAAACCTCACTGATTGTTGGAAAACAATTATCTTCTTGTTCGACACACCAGCCTTTTTCATACTGTTTCAAGTTCAAAAATTGTGTTTTCTTCTCCTTAGAATGTCGATCGACGTTTAGATTTTGGAATACAACAAAAGTATTAGTGGGTTTGCCATAATTATTAGTGCTAGTACTAAAACTGTGAAGATCCTCGATAAGTTTATCGATTTCTAGTTCATTCCATCTTTTGAGAAAACGCAACGCAGTTGATTTATGGGGCGCAAACTGTGCAGTTCTTTCTTCTATCCATCTTAAGCGTTTCAATTCCGCTGTCTCGGCTTTGATTTTTCGTTGTCCTTCTAACGCATCTTTGGCTTCTTTGGTTTTTTTCAGCCAAGATATTTCTTGCTCAAAACTCATTTGCTTGCGATTGTACAGCCCATAATACACAAAGTCAAGGAATTGTAAGTTGGAATAGAGGATGCTAAAATATTCCTATTATGACAGAGAAAAATCAAGACCTGATGTTAGATCCAAGAAGTGAGTCGTTGAGGCGAGGAGAAACTCGCGAGCGGTATGGTTTTGCTAACTCAAACCTTTTGGATATGATAGATGAACTCAAAAAGTGGAAAGAAATTGGGTTTATAGACAAGGAGAAAACACAAGAAAAACTGTATTCCACGCACGAAAGACTAATGAAGGCTCAGGTGAGGGAACTGGAAAAAACACTTGACCTTGAGATGAGGTTCAAGAATCCTTACCCTTATGATTCTAGGACTCAAGAAATGTGGTTCAGCACGGCTATCAATGCAGTAAGAACAGCACGGGATGAGGATTGGGCAGAAGGCGAGGCTAAGCGGTGGCTAGATAGATTGGCGGTTGATTTGACGTGGGGAGAGAACACCCAAAAAGTATTAGAGGGGATGGGCGGAGTTCTAGATAAGTTTTATGATTGGCACAATATGCTTTATTGGGTTAGGGAGAGAATGCGCAGTGACCCGACTGCTTCCTTTTATGAAGGGTCTTTTCAGAAAGAGCTCCCAGGGATGAGTGTTGCTAAGCAAGAAGAAACATCGTTGTTAGAAGAAGGGAGAGAAGAAACAAGAGAAAAGGCTGTCAAATATCAAGACGAGTGCACTTTCTGGATAATGGCAGTAGCAGAAGTAAGCCAAATGAGCAAGAAAGAATCTTCATTTATGAAGGATGCCGAAGGGCAAAGGACGCTCAGCGATATAGAAATTCAATTTATACGTACGGTATTTGAAGACAAAGAGCAACGTGAGTTTGTTGAGGAAAAAGAAAGAGAATTAGAGAAAAAATATCCAAATGAAAATAAAAAACTCAGAAATGAAGATGGTTGGTTAATTCACGAGCAGGATGGGGTAGTGCCCAGAGCTCTTCTAAACTGGTACGCAATGGGCAGCATAGAAGAAAAGAAACGTTTATACATCGCTGCAATGGAGACTTTATTAGTGATGCCTACTGATCGACACAAAAAACGAACCGTAAAAGAAGCACTGCAGGACTATATTGCCACTGGCGACGTGGCCAAAGCAAAAGCACTAGCGGAAGGAGTAAGGGGTTGGGCGGAGCAAGGAGTAAAAATGTGGCGTAGTATGAACGCAAACTTGAATCAGGCACTTGCGAGGGAGGTTGTTAGAGCTGAAATAGTAGAGGATTGGGGACACTTTGTAAGTACTCGCTTAGGATGGGGATGGAAGTACGCACTAAGGGAAGTAGAAGAAAATGGAAAGAAAAGTCTTAAGGTAGCTAGGAGGCGGGTTGGTGGAGCAACAACAGTAGCGACAGACGCCATTAGTGTGGCTTATTGGAGAGATTTTATTGCTGACAATGAAGGAAAACCGCGAACAATAGGAATGTTTCTTCCAATGAGCGACGAATTTAGAAAGAAACTGCTTAGTGAACGCCCTGATTGGATACCGGAATATTTAGAGGCAGTTGCTGAAAAGGACCAAAAGCTTCAACGCGCCTTTAAAGAGTTGTGGGAAGAGAGTGGTTGGGATCAAGAGGCAAAAGAGGGTTTAAGGGAGCTACTTTGGTATTGGGAAACATCCTACAAAGACGAAACTGGCAATCCGATAGTTATACCTATTTTTTTCCCTCCTGAAATAGCTTCTCTGAACTTTCTGAATACAATTTCCTTTTCAGGAAAGCGCGACATTGAAGAGGGAGATCCAAGTGCTTGGGATGAATTGTGCGCAGGTAAGGCGAAGTCTGAGTTTAAGTGGGTCAAAATGGGAGACCAAGCGCTATACCGTTGGATGATAACAATAGGCCAAATAGTAAGGTATGTGACAGTAATGGTGGATCCAGAGTCTGCAGCGAACGAAGGGCAATTTAAGGATTTCTTTGGAGACGTAGATAATATAAGAGAGCTTTTAAAAAGGGCAGACTTGGGAACCAGGGACGAGAAACAATCTAAAGCAGTGTTGACAATGGGCTTGGTGCCATTGCTGATATCGTTAAAAGTTGCGGACAAATATGACATTGTCGGCGCCCGTGGTTTTGAAAAAGGAGAGAAGCAAAAATGGGCGGTAGAAATGTCTTGGTGGAAAACAAAGCTTTCTAGTATGCCAGATGAGTATGGGGGAGTAAAAGGATATTCTCAAGGAATGGTACATTTACTTCGATTTTATACAAAAATATTTGCCAGACTAGCAGAAATTGCTGGCAAGGAAGAAGTTAGTAACTTGCAGCTTGGTTACAATGAGACGAGAAAAGATGTTGGAAATATGGGAGTCAGTATAGGGCCGGCTGTTGTCAAACCTCCTCCAAAGCGAAGATACGAAGAAGAAAGGCGCTAAGAACCCCTTTTTGAATTAAGAATATTGTCAAGCTGGTCTCCTATTTGAGTTGCTAGTTTCCCTTTTGTTCTCAGTCTGCTTGCAATTTCTGTACCACCCCCTCTAATAACAGCTTCTTTGCCAAGACGTGCAGGGGTTGATCCCCAAGCGGCGCCTATTGGTCCAACAGCCTCTCCGATAGCCGTTCCATAAGCGAATGGTTTGCCTTCAATCATGGACTTGATTATATCACCGATCTTAGGTGTTAAGAAAAACACGCCGAAAGAGAGAATCCAACCTAAAAGTCCGGTTCCGACGCTAAAAGGAAGATAGCCGGGCAGGACAGCCATTTCTCCTCCAGAAGGAAGAATTCCCAAAGGATTGACGGCAGTCCACCCGGCAAGATCGACCTCTTGTGTCATGCGCATTCCCCAAAAGAAATAATGGGCTAAGAACAACATGATTCGAACCATTGGAAATACGGCAACATTGGCTACAAGTTGTCTTAACCAAGGTCCAAACCCTATTCCTGACGAAAACGTTCCTGCTAAAATCATTATTGGAGCAGCGATAATAAGAAGAAGGATGTTGATGGTGGTTTTTACCAAAAGCCAGAGAATTTTTATGCTGGCAAAAATCATCAGAACAATGAGTAGGAGAAAAAGAATAGCTCCAATACCACCCCCAATGGCAATTGACAATCCTCCAGTGGGAACGGCGAAAAGAGCTCCTACTAGCGCTCCAGTTATCCCGAACAATAATAAAAATAACAACTGCGTTAGTATGAGAGACCAAAAAAGGCCGGAACCCATTACGAATGTGTTGAAAAACGGTATCATGTTCAAACTAGAAATATCCACCCCGGAGGATGTAACTAATGCAGCAATGATTCCCAGAAGAAGATAGGAAATATCAATAATAAAGCCAGCAATGGCATAAGAAAAAGTGATAAGTATTAAAGCAATAATAATTTTAGGGAGTGCAGATTGAACAGTGATTACTACTTGTGGTGAAATTTTTACCCTAAACATAATCATAAAAGACATAACGATCACGGCGAGAATAGAAAGAGCATAGGTCATATTGCGTGTTACCTTCCACGCTTTTAGGGCCGGCTGTAATCCTTCAAATCCAATTCCTTGCGCATAAGCACTTGGAATTATTTTTAGCCTGGAAGCAGTGTCCGCGACATATTCAACACCTGACGCCGGATGAAGAGAAAGAACAGAATCTCCAAAAGCACCAATCGCCAATACGGGGCTATTAATAAATGAACTTGATTCTTGAAGTCCTTTCACACAATCTTTAATTTCATTTAAATCTCCGTTTGAAACATTAACACAATTAATCAAATCGTCTCCATACGCAAAAGCCTGTAGAGAGTGTAAGATCCAAGTTACCTGCGCATAGGTATATCTTTCCCCAAATATTTCTTGAGGGTTACTGTCATCAAAAACCTTTGCAGACCACTCTTCAAAAGATTGATTATACCAATTTCCTCCTCCCTGAGCTTTTGCATTGGGAGTTACTAATGCAGCAAAAAGCAAGAAGACTAATATAAACGAGACAATAACTTTCTTGAACATACTTATTATTTTAATCATACAATACGAATGTAGGGTCAACAACACACCATTTAAGGACAACTCGTGTCTGTTGGCCAACTAGGGAGATTTGAACAATTTGATACCCAAGGCCAAGTTGTTTCTTTAATGTGGTTGTAATAGATATTTCCTTCACTGTCCGTTGGATCACAACCGCCTGATCGAAATCTACTGAGAAAAGCATGTATTCTATTATCCCAACCAGCTTCATTGGAGCAAGAGACATAAGTACCACTGAAAGGCAAACCCAAAAAATGATCAAGTTGTTCTCCAAAGTTTTGGAAGATAGATGGAATTCTAATACCAAAGTCCTGAGCCGTTGACCCACTCTCGCAATAATTACTGGCACCAGTTTCATTAAGCCAGATGGTTAAGGTGAAGGCAGGATTTACTCCTTTATCAACAGAGCGCTTAACAACGTCGTTATAACATTCATCCGCCATCGTATTTTCAAGCCCCTGGCATTCAGTCTTCTCACTCCAATCTCTCGCCATGCGAATGAAGTTTTCTTTGAATGCTCCCAGATATTTTGAGGGGATTGCCGAATTAGAAATATCTTGATTACATTCTTGTACGGGCGACTCTGTTCCTGGTTGACCAGAAAGAATTTGTTCCCCAAAGCCTTTTGGTCGAAGAATAGTTTGAATTCCTTTCAAGAAATATTCAGATACCCCTCCAACGTGCGGGAAGTATAGTTCAGCAGATTCTCCAGAACGTTCGTTTCCTGGATTGCCAGCGTAGACAAGGCCATCACCTGAATAGGTAACGTTTGTTGCGCCGGGAATATCTAATAATCCCAAGATAGCCCCACCCTCTCCTATCTTGGGAAATATTCTTTTAAAAATTGATGATGGTCCAGCTACGGTTCTTGCCCAAATTTCATTCACCTTAGGGGTTTTTGTTATAACAGACAAATTAGCGTATATTTCTTTTGTGCACTCCTGTCCAGACAATGGCTCTTCTCGTGCACAGCAGGTCTCGTTTACTGTATTGCACCCAGAGCCTCCATTCACAGTTCCTTTGCCGACACGGATACAACTGGGAGTATTTATGCATTCTCCTCCTGCGCTTTCGCAAGCATTGCTTGCTCCTGGTTCAAGTTCGCACGTAAATTCAGCGGTGTATGAAAGTACTCCACCTATTTCTCCGGCAAAAAGATCATCCCCTTCGTTTGTACGGACATTTACAAGATCACAGTATTCAGTAGGAGAAACACCTGAAAATGACAGATTGTTTTCCGCACCTTGTGGAGCGAACGTTTTTTGCAAAATACTAGCCAACTCTGCAACTTCTTCTGTGTGAGCAAAGAAGAGTTCCGCTGGTTCCTGATTATCAAATAAAACTTCTTTTAAAGTAACATCTTCCGATGGAGAATAAGCGGTCAAGGTTTGTGTTTCAACAAACCCAAGCTGGTCTTCCGTTGAAGAAAAAGGAACATAGGGAAATAGATCCGCCCAGTAATTTGGCCTAAGTGGATTGTCAATAGGAGAGCAGAGAAGAACACGTTTGTTTATTATTGGAATTGTAAATTGGCCACAACTATTGCCCCTCCACTCCCTGTAAGCTTCCCAGTAGTTTAGAAAATTTTCAAAATCTTTTCTTTGAGGAGGTACCCTTTCGTTCCAAGTACCAGGCAGTGTTGGTAAATTTGTGATTTTCCCTTCCCAGTCAGAAAGTCGGTGTTTTGTATCGATTATTTCGAGTAGTCCTTGGTGATAGCAAGGAACGGGAACACCCGCAACAGTACAAGCAATTATTTGATCATGACGCGTTGCGCCAGTTTGTTTGATTGTGTTTATTCTGTATGCTACTTGTTGTTCCCATGGAAGAAGTTTGTTGATGGGGCCAGAAAAATCTATAAGCTTGCTGATGTCTTGTTTTTCGCTTGGGTTTAGAAACTCATACTCGGCGCGATTTATGGTGCCGTTTAGATACCAGCTAACGTATTCATTTGTTTTTCCTACATCATCAAATCCAGAATCATCAGCATCTTTGTCAATATTTACGACACTTTCGGTATTACCTAGAATAGGAAAATCGGCACTTGATAAATCAATCCTAATATTTTTTGAGTTACTTGTTGTAAAACTACACTTTTCCTTTCCACTAGATAGAGATTCGCATGATGTTGCTTGATTTTTAGTAACAGTGATCGTATCGGCAACAATTAAATCATTTCCACAAAAAAGAGCGGTGTCCGCTTTGTCATCACAGGGGCTGGCTTGATAGGGCCTCAAAGAATGAAACTCATCATTTCGTGTTTCATCGCAGGGAACCGGAGGATTTGGGATTTGGGCTTTTGCTTTCGATACAAAGAACCCAAGAGCAAGAAAGAAAAATATAAACAATAGAATCAGGGAAAAACATTCTTTATTAACAGGCTTCTTGGGCAGCTTGTGCATTTTTGTTTTGAAGTTAATTTCCTTGAAATATTTTAAATTGAGTGACATCGACTCCGGTAAAGGTGGAAATAAATCTGAGGATTAGAAATGAAAGAGCAACAAGAACAATGCCTCCGATAGCATAAGTTAAGGTTTTTTTTGCACCTTCGATTGCCTTGGGGTCTCCACCAGCGGTTATAAATCGAAACCCTCCCATTATAAGCATGATGAAAAGAATAATACCTCCAAATCCTAGGACGATGGTTACTATGTTTTCAAAAACTCCTTCAAAGCCTTGAAGTGTGGCAACATCATCCACTGTTTCAATTTCAGCAGCCAATACAGTACTAATAATTTTATTCATGATGCAAAAAGATACCAATACTTTTCGACTTAAAGTTTAACTTAATGAAGTAATTGGAGCAAGCCTGTTTTATTGTGCCGTTGGGAGGGTAAGACTGAAAATGTCAATACCGAAGAAGGTATTTATTAGTTGAACAATGGCCCAAGCGGCAAAAACGATAACCAATCCAACAAGTGCGGCCGTAATTTGATTTCTGGCTGTTTCGGTTTGAGCCTTATCTCCACCTGAGGCAATCCACCTGATTCCTCCGATAACAAGAATGAAGAAAAATACCAAGGCGGCAACAACTAGAATTAATCGGATAAAAGCTGAAACAATTCCGCCAATTGTTAAGTCACCAAGAGCCGAAAATTCCCCTGTGGGGCTAAGATTTATGTCGTCGGCTGCGAGAACGGCGGTTGAATACAAAAAGTTAAGCATTCTGCGTATATTATTGAATCATAAGCGGCCCTATGTCAAGGGCAAGTATGTTTATTCCAAAAAAGTCCTCAAGGACTTTAAGTAGAGCAAAAAGGGAGAGAAGAATAACCACTCCGACAATAGCATTTGTTATTTTTCCTCTGGCTAACTCGATCCCTGCTTTATCTCCTCCAGAAGTGATCCATTGAATCGCCCCCATTATCATGACAAAGAAAAAGATAAGCACACCTACAAGGAAAGCCAGACCGACCATTCTGGGTAAAAGATCTTGGAAAAACCCAACACCGGTTTTTGTTTGCAAAGAGGGGCCTAAGACGGGATTTTCTATTGAATCTTGAGCAAGATAATTCACTATTGTTGAATTCCTTCTAACAAGACAGGCAGATCTAATATATTCGGTATTCCTATCAGTTTTCCTATTAATTGGACAATAAAAATAGCGGCAATAACGACGACGAAGCCAAGAATTCCGGTTGTAATTCGTTTTTTAGCAGATTCCAACGCCGCTTTGTCTCCCCCCGAACTAATAATGCCAATGGCCCCCATTATCATCAGAAGAACAAACCAGATAATGGCGATAATTGTCATTAGTCCAATAACGCTGGAGATGAATTTTGTAAATACTGCTGGAGCGCTCTGTCCTTCTTCTAACCCCAGGGCACCAAATCCTTTAAATCCTCCCTCGGGCGCCAGGTTTATATCAGCTAATTTATTCATGGTGTCGGTATTGTTGGGTTAAGTATAAAAGTTGGATCTCCAAATATCAGTTGTCCAAATATAGCGGCTAAGACGAAGGCGCCAGCGGCAAAAGCAAGCCCCAAAAGAGTTTGCCATATCTTTGCCCAGGCACCAGCCATTTTTTTGGGATCATCTCCAGCAGACATGAAAGCATATCCGGCAAGAACAAGATTAAAGAGAGCATATACCCCGGCACCAATAATAAGGGCCTTGATAGTCCAGTTTAGAAAGATTCCTATTGCCCCACCTTCTACTCCACCGGGATATTTATTCTCTATAGTTTCTGGTAAATTTATGGATCCAAAAGGACTGTTTTCTGCTAATTTATTCATCCTAAAATAATGATTCCTGTGACAAGTTCGATTAATTGTACTATCCAATAGGAGGCAAAAACAACAATAAAACCAAGAAGAGCAGAAGTTATTGCCTGCTTTCCCTTTGCCGCTTGATCTGGATTATCTTTTCCGGCGCCTGCAATCATAGAAATTCCCCCGAAGATAAAGAAGAAGAGCAAAATAATACCTGCCAAAACAAATGCGGCGTTGACGATAATGGAGACAAGAGTTCCAATCCCACTGATTTCGGCTAATGGTGTATTGGAACCTTCCCCAAAAAACTTTTCTCCTATCTCAACAGCTAATTTATTCACGGTTTAAGTTTAGCAGGCAAAAGAGGTAGGGTGCAAATCTATCCGAAGATATTTGTTATTGCCTCGATTCCTAAAATTGACGCAACTATTTGTACTATCCAATAGGCCGCAAAAATGATTATGAAACCAATTAGAGCACTAGTAATTTTACTTTTTGCGCCTTGAACCGCTTTTGGATCTCCACCCGAGGTCATTAGACTAAATCCGCCATAGATAAGATAGAGAAGAAGTAAGATTCCAGCCAATGGAAAAAGATAATTAATAAGACTGGAGACAACATTTCCAATATCTCCTTGTTCTCCCGAGAATTCAAACTGAGGTAATGCCTTACTTTGAATTTCTTCTAAATCTTGTGCAAGTTTCATGGTGTTCCTCCAAAGCCTGGTAATTCTAGTATATCAACTCCAATAATTTTTAATATAAAAACAGAGAATATCAAAAGTATTAATCCTGCAATAGCCGAGGTCATTAATTCTTGGCCTGCTTTTAATCTATCCGGGTTGCCGGATGAGGTCATTATTTGAAAACCTGCAAGGACGATTAATAGGAAAGCAATACCTCCACCAACACCAATGGCCCATTTTAAGATAAAACCAATCAGCAAATTCGAGTCTTCTATCGGGATACAACCGATAGCTGTATTTATTCCTTTTTTGCCGTCGGTAAAACAGGTTGGAAACTCACTATCCGATGATTCTAATGGATGCTCTGCTTTATAGCTCTCACACTCATCACTGGTAGAACAGTATATTTCTATATCTCCATATCCAGGGGCAGCTTGTGTTGTGCAATATGTTCTGCCCGTGCTGACAGAAGAGCAGCCAGTTTGTGTTTCTGGCCCCTGTATTTCTATGCATGTTGTCGCAGGGACATTGTTGCAATTAGAGTTTGTCCTTGCACTACAATAACTAGTGTCGGGGATATACCCTTCTTCACAATATACATTTGCTGGAACACAGGGAACGCTGGCCGTTGGCTGGTAGCAGGAAAATGTTCCTTGTGCAAAAATGTTTTTTGGAACAAAGATTAATATCAACAAAAATAGGGCGAGTGTAATGGTTATTTTTTTCATAGATGTATGATTATTTTAAAGCAAAATAAAGAGAGAGTAAAAGACTGAAACAAAGTTGCTATAATTATTACCAATGACAACCTCCAAGCTAACAAAACACTTTTCTCTTTTTTTGGTCTTAGTGTTGCTATTTATTTCAACAATATTTATAAACAAAACCTCTCTGATTTCTGCTGAGCCAAATTGTGATAATCCTGAGCAAGGGGATCTAACCTTCTGTATTGATAAAATTCAGCGGGAAATTGATGCATTAAAGCCGGCCCATGAGTACAACAAACAAGAATTGGCAAACTTAAGAACGGAACTTAATAGTTTAAATAAGCAAATTAATGGTATTTCTGCACAACTAAATATTGTTGAAAAAAATATTGGACAAAGAGAAGAAGACCTCGCCTTTACTCAGGAAATTTTTGAAGCCAAGGCCAATAGCCATTATAAATTTTTGAGACTTTACGATCCCATCTTGCCATTCCTTTCCTCTAACGACGCTTCAGAAGCTTTTAGGGAAATAAGTTTTCGTCAAAAAGCAGCTGATGAAGATAGAAGAACAATGGAGGCCTACGCAGAAGATTTATTGAAACTCAAAGAAGACAAAGAGAGTTTAGAAAGAAATAACACGAGACTGGCTGCCATAAAAATGAAAGTGGATGAAAGAGCGACCTTTCTTTCAGGAGAAGTGGCCAAGGTTGAAAGCTATATTGCCAGTTTAAGTTCTAAACAACAGAGTTTCATTGCTCAAAAGTTAGGTAGTTTAAATTTACCAACTAGTTTGGGAGCTGGACCGCTTTTTTGTACCGATGACAGAAACCTCAATCCAGGTTTCAGCCCTGCTTTTGCCTTTTATACCTACGGCATTCCTCACAGGGTGGGTATAAATCAATACGGTGCATATGGCAGGGCCAATGCGGGCCAATCATATCAACAGATTCTAAATGCTTACTATCAGGGTATTACCATTGAAAAAAGACCAGATATTAATATTAGTGTTCAAGGATATGGCTCTATGTCGCTCGAAACCTATCTTCTTGGGATTTATGAAATGCCGGAAAGCTGGCCAATTGAGGCTCTTAAAGCCCAAGCAGTAGCGGCTCGCTCTTATGCGGTGTCTTATACGAATAATGGCACAAAAGAGATTTGCACAACCCAAAGTTGCCAAGTTTATAAGGGAGGAAACAAAGGAGGAAATTGGGAAGCGGCCGTTCGTGCCACTGAAGGAGAGGTTGCCATCAATAGTGGTCAAGTGATTACGGCCTGGTATGCTTCAACATCTGGAGGGTATACGTTCGCTTCATCTGATGTTGGTTGGAGTGGAACGCCATGGACAAAAAGATTAAGAGACACAACCGGCGATGTTGGTAGTTTTTCTGACCTTCAATCACAAGCTTATGATAAAGATTCGCCTTGTTTCTATGCGGCCCAGGGTTGGCGCAGTGAATACGGTAATTCCGCTTGGCTCAAATCAGAGGAAGTAGCGGATATAGTTAATGTTTTAATGTTGGCCCAAAAGGATCCTTCGGTAAGTGAACACTTATATCAAACTGATAAGCCGAATCCTGCCGGTACAGACACATGGGATTCGGGAAGAGTAAAACAGGAACTAAGCAATCGAGGAGTTACCCCTTACAACAGTATTTCCAGTGTTTCAATGCCGGGCGTTGATTGGGGAACAGGAAAATCAACCACAATTGCTGTCAGCGGTGATGCTGGCGGTGACAGTTTTGATGCCAACCAATTCAAAGATTTTTTCAACTTAAGAGCCCCTGCTAATATCCAAATAGTTGGTCCACTTTTCAATATAGAGAAGAAATAATTTTTGTATGAAACAGGCCTATAAAGTGATATAATCAGGCCGCAATGCCGGATATCTTTATTTCTAACGACACAAAAAAAGAAAAGCTAACTTCTAAGAAAGAACCTATTAAGAAAAAGTCTGCCTCGAAAGCAAAAAGAGAGGGAAAACATAGGCGTCCAAAGTATAAACTTGAACAGAAAGCTCAAGGTAGATTGTCGGCTTTTAGTTATCTTCCGAAAAAGGTTAATTTTGAAACAAGAGATAAAGAAGAAAAAGTTGTCCTTTTGTTGCGCAGGCATCCCGTGACTAATTTTTCCTGGATTGTTATTGGGGCGTTGATGATTGTTGCTCCGGCAGTTTTAAGTATTTTTCCTTTACTCTCTTTTTTACCCGATGAGTTTCAACTAATTGCCATTCTGGGCTGGTATCTTATAACAACCGCTTTTTTTATGGAGAATTTCCTTACTTGGTTTTTCAATGTAAACATTATTACGGATGAAAGAATTATTGATATCGATTTTTTCAATCTGATATATAAACAAGTATCAGATACCAATATTGATAAAATCCAGGATGTTACTTACACAATGGGAGGAGTAGCTAGAACGTTATTTAATTATGGTGACGTATTTGTTCAAACTGCGGCGGAGGTGCCCAACTTTGATTTTTTGGCCGTACCTAATCCTGATAAGGTAGCCAAGATATTACAAGATCTGAGGATTGAGGAAGAGATAGAGAAACTAGAAGGGAGAGTTAGATGAACCAAGTATTACCGATTATTGGAGTATCAATTTGGCTAATAGCCAAAGTGTTGGTTCTTTTTGCTCTAGTAATTTATGGTATTTTCGCTTTTGTAGTATTAAGGCAAATACAGCTCATGACCGATACTCTAGAAGTAGGCTTTGAAGGACCGATTAGAATGCTGGGTATTTCTCATTTGGTATTTTCTTTGGTAATATTCGTTCTTGCCCTAATTATTTTATAAAAGTGGCAGAATTAGATATCAATTTAGCTAAATTAACCGGGAGTCCGGGAAAAGCCAGTTGGGCCCAAGTTCATGAATTTGCCCCAGACGATGAAGAAAAATTAAAGCTTCGTGGAAGATTAGTGGCTGTTATTGCAACGACCTCTCAAAAAAGTGAAGCACCCCCTGACCCTGAAGGTCTCGATAATGTTGTTGCTGGAAGAGAACTTTTAACAAGATTTCATGAGGAATACTTCGGTAGCACAGAAAAAACGGCCTTTAATGCTCTCAATGATTCCGTAGAGAGGGTAATAAGCGAATTTTCGGAAACCTGGGGTGATGTTGAGATAGCGGCCGCCTCAATAGTTAATGGAGTTATCTACACTGCTTGCGGTGGTGGCGGACAGGCAGCTGTTTTTAGAAATGGTATGTTGGCTAAAATATTGGTAAGCAAAGATAATGGACCGGTATCTGCTTCCGGCCATCCCAAAGAAGGAGACATATTTTTACTTGGGACAAAAAAGGTTTTTAGTTCTTTGAGCGAAGGTGTGATAAAAGCAGCCCTTGAAAGTTCGGGAATAAATGAAGCGGTTGAGTCTTTGGCTCCAGCTGTTCATTCAAGAGAAGAGGCGGGAAATTTTGGACTTGTCTTAGTCGAGTTTTCAAAGACGCAGGCAATTTTTGCACGACCGGATAAGGAATTTGAACCAGAAGAAAAAACCACACTAGAACGCAAAGAGATTTTTGATAAGGAAACTAAAGATCGACCGGCCTCTTTTTTCCAAAAACAGGCGAATAAATTAACCTCTATTTTTAGTAAAAGGACAGGAGAAAAGAAAATATATGTTCGACAGCGAGGAGAAGATGAATTTAATGTTCAAAAAAGGAAAGTTACGGTTTCAATTGGTTCAATTCTTGTTGTCTTACTTGTTGTAAGCATCGGTTTTGGGGTAAGACAAAAGATGGTTCGTGATGAACGCGCCCGCTATGAAGATCGACTTAAGCAAGCCCAACATGAATTTGAAGAGGCGCAAGGCCTTTATACACTTGACCCCGAAAGAGCGAGGGAGCTTTTCAGAAATGCAGAAAGACTTGTTTATCAAATTAAAGATGAAGGGGTTGAAGATTCTGAACTTGACAACTTAATTGCCCTTCTTGAAGAATCGGAAGGACAAGTTTTAGGTGAATATACAATTGAATCAGATCTTTTCTTAGACTTATCAATTTTAACGGATGGTTTTAAGGCGGACGATGTGGTTGCTTCAGACGGAAAGCTATATGTTTTAGACAGAGATGGGAAAAAGGTAGTCGAGATAGAAATCGAAACAAAAAAGACCGAGATTGTGGCTGGACCCGACCAAGTAAAAGAGGCAAAAGGGGTGGCGGCCTATTCTGACAGAGTATTTGTGTTATCAGATGGAAATATCTATGAAGTTGCTGACGAAAGAGAGTTAGCAGTCGAGGGCGAATGGGAAGGAGACGTTCTTATCTCCGCTTATGCCGGCAATTTCTATGTGCTGGATCGGGGAACATCCAAGGTTTATCGGTACGCAGGTGCAGATGGTGGTTTTGGCTCAAAACAAGACTGGCTAACGGCTGGAACAGAGCCGGACTTGAGTAATATTTTTGACTGGACAATTGATGGTTCTATCTGGTTTCTTTCAGAAACAGGAAAAGTATTTAAATTTACCAAGGGAAATCAAGATACTTTAAGCTTTGCGGACATCATACCCCAACTATCCCGACCGACGGCCATTTATACAAACGAGGAACTTAAGTTTGTTTACTTGATGGAGAAAGAAACAGGAAGAATTGTTGTCGTCGACAAGGAGGGTAATTACCAAGCTCAGTACTTTTCGGATAAAATAAAAGAAGCAAGAGGAATGGTTGTATCTGAAGAAGTTGGTAAAATAATAATTGTTACAGAAGAAAGACTCTACTCAATTAATATCAGCCACAAGTTAGAATAACTTTTCCCTACCTAAAACTTCCATGAAAATTGTAAATAGAAAGGCACAGTTTAACTATCGGTTAATAGAACGCATTGAGGCAGGTATTGTCTTGGCAGGACATGAGGTAAGAGCGGTAAAGAACGGCCGTGTTGATTTGGCGACAGCGTATGCAAAGATTATTGGAGATGAGGCCTATCTCGTCAATGCGAACATTGCCTCTGATATTTCTGGTGACCACAATCCCACCAGATCAAGAAAGCTGCTTTTACACAGAGATCAAATTATTTCTCTGAAGACCAAAATGCAAGCTAAAAAATTGACGCTTGTGCCTACAAAGATGTATACTAAAAACCGCTTAATCAAGGTTGAAATAGCCTTGGCTAAGAGCAAACGTAAATTTCAAAAAAAGGAGCTCAAGAAGAAAAAAGACATTGAAAGAGATATAGAAAGAGAGCTCAAAAGATAATTTAGGGGACGTAAAGGTTTCGACAAGTTGTACTTTTAAAAACTGCAAGCCGAGTGGGACTGTCACTCGTTAATTAACGGTCAACATTTTACATGCCAACAAAAACGTTGGTCTGGCCGGCGTGTCCGATTATAATTTCGCATTCGCTTAAGCCAGTGTCTGTTAATTGCGTTTTTCGACCGCGTTAATAAGGCATAAACCAGTCGAAATGCAGCCCATTTCCTTGACTTAAGAAATGGAGTCAAGACTTATGAGTCTTACTTTAAATCGTCCTATCAGTAGGTAAGATTTAGAGGACATTAAAAAAACTGATTAAGCTTGTAGACGTTTTTGATTTTGCTTCTTGGACGAGGGTTCAATTCCCTCCGTCTCCACCAATGATAATATTAAAGCAGCGTTAATTCGCTGCTTTTTTAGTGATGAAATGAATATCATTGATATCTTCTTTCCTCGAAAATGTTTTGGTTGCGGTCTAAACGGTTATTATTTATGCCCGGAGTGTGTAAGAAAAATAAGACCACCAATATTGACTTGCCCAATCTGTAACAGTATTTCTCCTTACGGTGTAACCCATATTAGATGTAGGGATCCTTTGGGTTTGGATGGACGCTTGTCTTTATGGAGATATTCAAAAGGGATTAGGAAAGCGATTACCGGAATGAAATATAAATTTGCCCTTGAAATTGCGAAAGAGCTGGCGGAATATGCGGTTAAGGAGTTAAGGAAAAAGAAATTAGCTTTTCCAAAAAATTCAGTATTGGTACCAATTCCTCTTTACTGGCACAGACAAAACTGGAGGGGTTTTAACCAATCGGAAGAAATAGGTAAATTAATAGCTGAAAAAATAGGGTGGGACTTCGATAAAGATCTTTTAGTGAGAAAAGCTTCAAAAAAACCACAAGCAAGTCTGAAAATAGAAGAAAGAAAAACAAACATTGAAGGAGTTTTTAGTTTAACTAGGCGCCCAGATAACAATATGCCAATAATATTATTTGATGATGTTTGGACCACGGGATCTACGGTTAGAGAAGCTACCAGGGTATTGAAGGAGGCGGGAGTAAAGAGGGTAAATTGCTTAACCCTAACTTCTTGAGTTCTTGAAATCTACAAAAACGTCTTTTAGGGAAATATAGCTCCAAACAAGGTTAAGAGCGGCGAAAGGATAACTCTTAATTGTAATAGCGTATATAACCAAGGTTGCACTGCCAATAAAGTTAGTGAGATCGTAAGCAAAATCTTGGCTTTTCCATTTTCCAGTTTGATTGGAGATATAAGCAATTAAAACCAAAGTGGTGCCAATTACTCCGACAACAGTTGAGTCTTGCATATTAAATTTACGGTAAACGTGGATGAATTGGCGGTGTGCGTTTGAAAAAATTCGAACAGATTTCGCCCAAAATTTGTAGGGCGGGCGGAATTCCCCCAAAACCCCCCTTCCGCCCGCCCGCAGAAGCGACACTTTCGGATTGGACGATTTCAAGTTTTTCTTTGGCGGCAAATTCTTTTTTGACTTCAAATAAACCAATCCTTAAATTATTTAGAGGTTTTATTAATAAATTCATAAATCTGTTGCTCAACAGGTATATTCAATATTTTAATCATTATGATATTAACAATAACAAATTTTAGGATTATAAAAATCAAAATGTAAAAGCCAAATAAAATTAAGCGTTTTATCCAAATGTTGAAATTATCATATTTTGGATAATAATTAAGTATTGCTTTTTCAACAAATTTTGTAATCGGAAGAACTTTAATGAATAGCAAAATTTCAAGAATTAAAACCAATGTTAAAGGTATGTGCATCTTGAAATACAGTCCGTATATAAGTAAAACTGAAAGAATAACAAATTTTGCTATTTGATATGTCTGATATTTTGATTTT
>JAHJHG010000008.1 GCA_018823885.1 Patescibacteria group bacterium | reverse complement strand
TACACCAAAACGGCCAGTTTTCAGCAGCTTGAAGCCCTTCAATCGGTCCTTCCGAGAGGAGAAAATCTTCTTTCCCAAAAAAGAAACCTCGACAGCTCGTCCGCCTCTTTGACTTTTCCTTTTATATCAAGCGAGTTTGTCCAGGAGTCCGGGATCCTCTACGGGATTAACAAGTCGAATAACTCTCTTGTCATGATAGACCGCTTTTCCCTGAATAACGCCAACAGTATCATCTTCGCTCAATCTGGAAGCGGCAAAAGCTACGCCGCAAAGGTAGAAATTCTAAGACAGCTTATGCAAAAGACAAAGGTAATCGTCATTGACCCGGAAAGAGAATACAAGCAGCTGACCGACTCCTTGAAGGGTACTTACATCAAGCTTTCGGCCAAGTCAAAAGAAAAAATAAACCCTTTTGATTTTTCTGTCGGCTCCCACGGAGACGGAAACTTGGCAGAACACATTCAGGACTTAACCGAAATAATATCTCTTATGGTCGACGGCTTAACGGCCCAGGAAAAGGCGGTGATTGATAAAGCAATTATCGCAACATACAAAAAACACGGCTGGTCGATAAAAGGCAAAAACACCAGAACAAAAGGAAAATCCTATCCACTTTTAAAAGACCTTTACAAAAACCTTCGCTCAACCCGAAACAAAAAGCTCTACACCCGAATGGAGAAGTTCGTCAAAGGCTCGCTGTCAAGCGTTTTTGACAGCCGGACAAACATCAAGCTTGACAACCGGCTGGTTGTTTTTGACATCAAAGACCTGCCCGAATCAATCAGGCAAATAATGATGGTAATTATTGCCAATTATGTTTATAACCAGGTTAAAAAAGAACCCCAAAAAAGACTTCTGGTGATTGACGAGGCCTGGATGCTTTTGGAGCACGAAGAATCAGCCAGGTTTATTGCGGGCTTAACAAGAAGGGCAAGAAAGTATTACTTAGGGGTTAGTATAATTTCACAGCAAGCCAACGATTTCTTAAATAACGAATACGGAAAGGCCATAGCTTCGCAAGCATCGCTCCGGCTTTTGATGCGCCAGGACACAACTACTATTAATAATGTGGTTGAGCAGTTCAAGTTAAGTGAATACGAACACAAATTCCTTTTAACCTGCGACAAAGGAGAGGCCTTGATTATCGCCGATTCAAACCACGTTGCTTTGAAAATAGTTGCTTCCAAAAAGGAGCACCCGCTAATTACCACCCACCCCGCCGAGCTATATCCAATCCGATGAGCCCCCAGCTTCTATTTACGCTTTTTTCTTTCAGAAAAGAAATAATTTATGTAGCAACGGCCTTCTTGCTGGCCATAATCTTGCCGATAATTGCCGTAATCGTCATAACCAGGGTCGGAATTGATGCCGTTTCGGACAAGTTGGTTGAATATGACAGCGTCACCGGATCGGTTTTAATTAAAAATCCCAAAGACGGCTCGGTTTATAAGGAAATAACAGGGACCTTTGTCTGGCCAGTTAAAGGAGTAATTACTTTAGAATTCGGAGAATCAAGCATTTTCCAACCATTTCATACAGGTATTGATATAGCAAACCCCGATGGCAAAAAGGGAGATCCGATTACTCCGTTTATGCAGGGCAAGGTAGTTTATGCAGGACGGATTTTCTGGGGATTCGGCAAGCATGTAGTCGTTGACCACGAAGATAACCTCACCTCAATTTATGCCCATTTGGATACAATAAATGTCGAAAAGGGACAGGATGTTAAACCTGGAGATATAATCGGAACAGAAGGGCGTACAGGTTGGGCAACAGGAAATCATTTACACTTCCAGATTAATGTATTCGGGATTCCCGTAAATCCGAGGGTATTCTTAGGAAGCTCCTGACATAGTTTACTAGCCCTTGCCGTTAGAAGCAGGCTATAACTCAGAAACAGCTATCCACAAAAGTTGTATAATATAAAATGGATTTAAAGTTTTATGGTTTTACAAGATAAGTTAGGAAAAAACATCAAAAAGGTAAGAGAGAGGTTTGGTTTAACCCAGGCAGACATAGCCGAGAAGGCGGGGATTCATGTTAATTATTACGCCCGAATAGAAAGAGGCGAAGAAAACCCGACCTTTGAAGTTTTGGAGAAGATAGCCAAAGCCCTGAAGGTAAAGTCTTCCAAAATTTTACCCTTTTGACTTATTTTCTGGATCATCGGCTTTTTTAATTACTTTCCCCTCCCTCATAACTTCGCCCTTCTCTGAGATTTTTATTTTCCCAGACTCCAAGTCCTCCTCGATTCTGTCAATAACCATAGATGCAAATTTCCTCATACTCTTGATGGTTTTGATCGCGTACTTCCGCGTGGCTTTCTCCGGGTGTGTTTGTTTTAGAATTTTTAAGATTTTTTGAATTTCTTTTTCTTTAGGTGCTTTGTTCATAACTTCTACCTTTTTATACTAGATAAGAATATCACGTTCAACTGCATTATTAAATAAACCGCTCCAGTTTTAGAAAACGGAACATCTCCCCTGCTGTTTCTTTTTTCTCAATGCGTCTCATAATTTCCCGACTCTTCATTTGAGACAGAATATTTAAACTGCCTTCCCAAAGTATTTTCCTGTCCAAAATCGCCAGTTTTCTGTGATGGTTCCCCAGGCAAATAAAGACCTGAACGCCGAGACTTTCAAAGCGTTGAATTTCCGCTTCAGACTGTTTTTTGTACACATCCGAATGTTCACTGGGGTCGCGAGTTATAACATACACATTCACCTTACGCTGAATAAGCTTCTCAAAAATAGGGTACAATGTGGCCATTCTGTCCGAGGTTATGAAGGGACTTTCGATAATTACCTCGGTTTTGCAGGAACGCAAATCTTTGCTAAATTGCTTGTAGAAGGTGGTTTCGTCGAAAAGTGAGGAATTATGCATGGCCTTCCTCCTTTTCTTCGGCTTCGTAAATAAGCCTTAATTGCTCGAAATGGGCTAAAAGCGGTTCAAAATAAGATGCATCAGTCACCCATAGTATTATTAGCTTCAATATCATTGACTTCCTTAATGTATGATGACATATTAAATTGTGAGGCGAAAAGATTTTATTATAGTTCGTATAATACTTTTTATATTTCTTATATTAGGCATATTCTTATGGTTTATTAAAATCCCATGTGGTGGCGAGACCGAGGATGGTGCGCTTTGGGATGGGTACTGTCAATATGGCCCAATGCTGATTCAAAACATTAAAAAAGGCCATTTCTTTTTACCCTTCTAGAACAGGATCGCCGAGAGTTTTCTTCAATGAACCTCTAAATTTCAAAAAAAGAACAAGCCTAGCCAGTAAAAGAATTATCGCCGTCGTGGCCATGAAAAAAGACAATGTCACCACAAACCATTCTGTTATATTATTGTCTGAAGGAAAAAGGTAATAAACTAACACTGAAAGCAGTGCAACCTTCCAATACGGCGCGCTCATAAATTTATTAAAGATTGGGTTTTTGTTATTGAGCATAGCAAGTGTCTTCTCCTTCCAAAGCTCTTTCCCTCTTACAAGTAGGCGTTCAAGTTCTGTTTTTTCAGTCGTCACAGCCAATAGAAGAGGTGATATGGTTATAGATGCAAGCAATACTCCCAAGCTTGCGGCGATATAAAATCCTTGATTATTTTCTACAAAATAAAATACCGCCCAAACAAAAAAAGTACTTATAAGGGTCACAAAAAGAATTTGCAAGATAGTGAAGCCGCCCCAGAAGAAATAAAGAGTCATGCCTCTATGTTCTTTAGATAAAATCTTAATAACATGTTTAGCAAAACGGGTAGATTTCATTTTTTCCATTTTAAGTCTTTGAACTCTTTTTATTTAGACAAGTTTTTTATCGTTCCAATAAATAATATTTCTCCACTTTGTTCATCTTGAATAGCAAAGATAAACGGACTGTTTACTTCCATATAAAATTCAGGCAACTCTGGCGGTTTCCCTCCCATTGCTATTGGAAGGATAGCAGTAACAGCTGCCGCTTCTGTTCCTTCCTCGTCTACTTCAATAATAGCTTTGTGAATTATTTCCTCAATAGAGACATATGGTAAGTTGGACGAATCGTCTAACATGTTGAGATAATCAGCCTCCGGAGTAAAACTTTTTATCATACCAAGCAATGGTAAGATTTCGTCCATTTGGTAATTACTTTCCACCTTAAACTTTGGGAGAATAATGGTACCTATTTTAAATTCAAACTGCTCTAGAATTGAGTTCCAAGCGTCTAGGTCTATATTTTCTATAAACTCATCAACGTCAAATTTTGGCAAGACAATAATCATTGCCACTTCTTCATTTATCCCATACGGCAACCGAATTGCCTGGTAATTGTCAGTTTCGGCATAGTTTCCTCTATATCTTGTCTGTTTCATAAAAGGATGTATAACCACTTCTCCATCATTATTGTTGAATGGTAAGTCAGAAGATAGAAAAGATAAAAACATACTTGACCACCTAGCATTGAAATAAATAGCGTTAATTAAAACATTGGTTCCGTCTTTTGGAAGATCTGAACAAACAGATTCAATTATTCCTGAAGTGGCAGAGTTAACCCAACCGTTGATTGTGTCAACAGTATTCGGATCAGCAAAATCCACTGATGAAACCTCTGCCTCGTAATAAGTTTCTAGTGTGTCGATAAAGGTCTGATTGAAAACAAAAACTTTATTTCCCCACAATGAATTTAGTAAATGTAAGGTAATATCAGATTCTGAATTGAAACTGTCCAAAAGGTCTTTTGTATTTTGGTTTATATTATCTGTACTAAGGTTTTGAAATCCCAGCAAACTGGAAAGCTCTTCTTTCGTTTCACCATCAGCAGCGTTGTATATCATCGAAAGCGCGACAGAAATACTTGTAGGAGAAATAAAAACATTTTCATCTTCAGCTGTGGTTATTGAGGCTAATTTCTTAAACAAGTTAAAACCAAAAGTGTTGTGTGATTTTGAAAGATCGACCTCTTCCGTTTGAACCGGAACAGTTACCCCATTTTCAGCGGGTTGTTGCATTGATTGGTAATATCTATAGCCAAAAAACCCACCAGCCCCGATTAAAATTAGAAGTAATACAAGAATTATCATCAACAATTTGTTTTTATTTTTGACAGGCTGATTAATGACTGATTCGGAGTCCATTACCACCTCAGGAGATATTTGTTGAGTTTCAGGATCTTGAGTGACGGGTTGAAGATCTTCTTTAGGTTCAGATTGAACTTCAGGTATTGTGGTTTTACTATCTTGTGTTGTTTCTTTTTCCATGCTTAATAATAATATATCATCAACCAGTTTGAATATACAATTCAGCTGTTGACGGAAGGTATTCCATGTAAGCTTTAACTCCAACAGCTATTTTTTAAAGGCAATATATTGAACAATAATGTCTTTTCTTTATTTCCCGACCTTATGAAATGAGTTCTAACATCGTTCGGTAAGTCACCCCAAATACTCTTCTATAAAAAGATATCATCAATTCTCTTCAAAATTGATGTTATAGAGTATAATATAGCTACTTGCCCGAATCCTTCGGGTATTTTTGCGTACCTTGACAATCCTGTCTAATCATTCGCCACAAGGAGGGCGAAAATGAAAAAACTGTGGATATCCTATCGTTACTATGTACCTGTGGTAATCTACGGAATTGCCTGGTTGTGGATCTTTAGTGCAAGTGCTCAGGCCGGATGCAGCGACAACGACCCCATAGCGGGGCTCACGGGTTTGTGTCTGGCGCGGCAAATTGCGGGCATGAGCTGCTATGGAATTTACTTCATCGTCTGGGCAGTAATTGGTTGGGCCGTTGCCGATGGTAAAGGACGTAATCCACTCATTGGTTTGATCATAGGCCTTGCCCTTCAATTCGTGGGTTGTATTTTTATGATGATGTGGAAACCTAGGATAGGGTTCAGGGGGGAGCCGATGAACTGGAAACAATGGAACTCTCTTTCAACAGAGTACAAAAAAGAATTGCGGCCCAAACCCGATCCAATCACTCCAGAAATAAAGAAAAGGAGAAAAATTCTTAGCGTGATCAGTATTGTCTTATTTTTGATACTTATACTCCAAATTCTGAAAAACCTAGGACAAATCTAATAACAAGGTGCAAAAAGAGGGTACGAGCTTAGAGAGAAATCTCTATTCAAACGGCCCTCTGTTTTTTGCAGAAAGTAATTGCTTAAGACCACATATGCGTTGGCTTCAGACTTTATAAAATGAGTTCTAACGTCATTCGGTAAGTCACCCCAATCGTACAACCTCAGGAACGCCCCCTACTTTAGGAATAATAGTGGTTCGAACTTAGAAGTGGGCCTCGATAATCTATTTGTTAAGATTTATTAATCTTGATCTGATATTTTGGT
Source organism: Patescibacteria group bacterium (assembly GCA_018823885.1). Taxonomy (GTDB): domain Bacteria; phylum Patescibacteriota; class Microgenomatia; order UBA8517; family UBA8517; genus JAHJHG01. The sequence continues at coordinate 38,304 of JAHJHG010000008.1, read as the reverse complement.
TTGGCGAAAGTCGATAGTGTTTAAATTCTGATTTATCTGGTTCTTTTTGTACCATAACCCACAAATCACCCTCGGAATTCCATTTCTCTACATAACCAGTAAGTTGCTTCTTGTTATCTGGAGTTTTAAATTGAACTTCAACTAGTCTACCTGCATTGGAATCTAAAGCAAGAAATCGTCCTTGAATTTTATGGTCTAATATTTCTAGATTTTCGATTAAATCAGAAACACTACCCTCTTTAAATGGTTTATCTATCTTTACGCTTTCGCCGTCTTCCAGACCCATAAAGTAATTATATAGCTTGTAACATTTTTTTCAAAATGCCATTTACTGCAGCATCTGAAGTTATGTAGTGAGTTCTAACATCGCTTGGTAAGTTACCCCAACTCCATCTTTCGTCCCCACACCAGCGCCAATAAGTTCGGAGCGGATTAATGCCTTAATTGAAAGATTCACAGCTCAATATGTGGTAGATCCAAACGCAGTGAACGGAAATTATGTTGGCCTTAATCAATTCGGTCCCATTACGTGGGCAACCAACCGTATCTCTATTGGAGAAAATCCGGATCCTTCACTTAGGTTTAATGCAAAAGAATATATTTAAACACCGCATCTATGCTTCAAACAAAAGGAAGGGGGGTTTTGGCCTAATTGCTGACCTTAGGAGTTTTTAATAAGATTACTGTTCAAAAGACCTATAAGGCGATAGTAAACCTTTTTAGGTTCGGCATTGTCATCAAAAATACACGGGTCAGAATCTTCCGATCCAATTAGTTTTTGCCATGCATATGCGTCTGCCCAGACACCAAAACCGAAAGCTTTAATACCAACATCCAAATAGCTTTGAAAGAGGTCAACATACATTTCCTCTTGTGCTTTGTACCTGTCTTCTACTCCCCATATTGATTTGGGCCTACCTCCCCAGGAAGGGTAATCATCAGAAACGACAATGGTTGTCTCACCACCCACAAAGGGATATCCTACTTCTAATATTTCTTTTAGCCGGCTTCGGACACTGTAATTTCCTTCAAAAGTCGGTGGATCGAAAATCCAAAGGTTGTTTTCGACTACGACACCAACATCCTCAACCCCATTTTCTTTTAAATACTCCAAAAGCTCTATGAATTTTCTTCTTTGGAAAGGTTGCTGAGGAAAAGAATTGTCCAAAACATTATCTTCATTTACTACCAGCTTTGCATTGGGATCGACTTCCTTAACCCATCTTGCAACCTTGAGAGTCATTTCTTTATATCCTCCCAATCGTACCATCCAAAAATTCCAAGTGTCGCCTCCATAATAATGAGAGTTAACAACCTCATCTGCAATATCCCACGTTTCAACCATGTCTTTGTATTCATTTACACGAAATTTAACAGTAAATTCTGCCAGCTTCTCAATCTCCTCATGTGTATAACCTCCGTATCTAATACTAGCTGGAACATCTATGCCATAAAGCAAATGTTGGGCTCTGATTTTTACATTATATTTCTCTACCTGTTCAGTCATCTCTCTTAAACCAACTTTGTTATACGTAAATTCTGAGAGCTTTTCACCTTTATTAATCTTGGTAATTATTTCGTCCCAATTTTCAAGGACTTTATCCCAATGATAGGGTCCAAAACTTCGGAAAAATTGAGTCATATCGAATGCTCCTGCGATAACTATTTTATTAACAATTTCGTTTATTGGATCCGCTCTTCGTCCGTCTACACCGACAATCGACTCTATAATCATGTCATTTAATTCTGCATAATCTCTAAGAGTAGCCCTATTCCATTTCCAAACCTTTTCTTCGTTTTGTTTTGCATAAAGAAGGGGAATTTGTGTTTCCTTATCAACAACAACTACCAAAGGGTTCCCCTTTGCGTCCTTTAGCTGTTTTTCTTCTCCATCTTTACCCACTAGCCAATCCCGAATCTCCAATCTTGAAAAAACCTCATCGTGAGATGTTTCAAACGCATTAAGATATTTATCAAACCCCTGAATGTCTCCGCTTTCAAGTTCTTTTGGGGATGGAACATTATCTAAGTAATGAAGTCCATCCACCCTTGCCTCTGGAGTGGGGGTGGGGGTTTCCGTACTTGTAGGAGTGGGAGTAGTAGTTTCTGTGGGAAATTTAGTTGCAATATTAGTTGCTGTTACAGGAATATTCTTTTTAGGATCTGTACAGGCAGAAAGCAGTAAGCCTCCGGCGATTACCGAGGAAGCTTTAAGAAAATCTCTTCTTATAAAGTCTTGTTTTCTTTCAAGCATACTAGTGGATATATTATACTATAGGAATTATTTAATTTCTAATTATATTACCATCTGCACTTCAACGAATATATTCTTGAATTTTCTGCCATTTATTGTTCCCTATCCCTGAGTTTATGAAATGAGTTCTAACAGCGTCCGGTAGTCCACCCAGACGCATAAATGGCCGTGATATCGGGCAATTCGTAGATACGGTGCCTGGTAAAGTTTGTTAGAGACTAATCAAAAAACATTATTGAGGTTTTAGGAAGAAAGGCCATCAATTATTGCTTGTGCTGCGGTAATTAAGATATCTGCCTGTTCGCTAGTTATCAAATTATCTCTTTGATTTTCAACAGTATTGATGAATGAAATAAGAGAATTAATAGCAGCGACATCATTGTTTTCGTTTAGGTCATCGAGCGTACTTAGGGCGGCATCAAGTTTACCGTCCAAACCATTATCAATTCCTTGCTCGAAGTTAAAAGTCTCAACGAGATCGATTATTTCATAGATCGCCTCTGAAGGTGTTCGAACATTAATGGCAACGGTATAATGACTGTAACCATTATCTTTGTCTTTAATCTGCCCCTTGGCCGTATATATACCAACATTTGGATAATGACAAGTGAACGTTGCAAATTGGCTATCTACAGACTCAAAAACACCATCGTTGGTGCAGTCGTAGGAATAAGTAAATCCGGCTATAGAGTCGGTAATACTGGGATCATATTGATTACTGAAACTCAAAGTAGATGATTCACCAGGAGAAATTGCCGCAGGAGAAATTATTAAAGTACCGATTGGGGAAACGTTGTTAACGGTGAAAGTGACAGTATCTGAATCAAATTTTCCTTCAGCGTCAGTAACAGTAAGAGTGACAGAATAGATACCGTTATCAGTAAAAGTATGGCTCATAGTTTCTCCGCTACTTGTCAATCCATCTCCAAAATCCCAATCATAATTGACGATGTCGATGAATCCATCTTGATCGTAAGAACCAGACCCGCTTAAAATTAGGTCAAAACCTTCTTCAATTATTAGATCCTGACCAGCATTGGCTATCGGCGAGCTATTGGTTGAGTAATAGGCAACAAAGGCATCGGTTCCATCTTGAGTTTCTCCAGCAATGGTTCCAGTAATTTGTCCCGAAACAGCAAATCTTCCATCACTTCCCACTGCAACATCACGACCATTTCCATTTGTTATGTCAGAATTAGTATAAAAATATGTCCAAAGAAGCTCTCCGCCAGTCCCATACCTTTGAACATAAGGTCTATAATTCCCAAAACTTATATAAGGTTCTGTTAAAGACGAGCTGGATCCTCCAACAACAGAAACTACTCCATCTGCACCTATTTCTACCCCATTACTCCACGTTGCCGTCGTCCACGGATTACTAATTTCTCTGTTCCATAGTTCAAAACCTTCCGAGTTATATTTTTGAATATATCCGCCCGTGAAACTTTTACCAACCACATATATATTTCCAAAATCATCAATGGACAGATCTCGAGCATCCACAGAATAATTTTCCCTTTCCCATTGAACATTCCCATCTAAATCATATTTGCCGACAAAACTCCTATTGTTTGCTTGTCCAGATACATAAAGATTTTGGTCTTTTACTGTTACTCCTCTAAATTCACTTCGGTCATGATAGTTAGTCCAAAGCTCGTTGCCCAAAGGGTCAAACTTTCTAATAAATCCACCTCCATAACTAACTCCTACCACATAGCTGTTTCCATAATTATCAACTGCGACTCGGTGAACAATTATGGACGCATTTGAACTAAATCCAAATTCTTTCGTCCAAAGCTCGCTCCCTGAAGAATTAAGTTTTACTAAATAAGCCACAAAATTACCATCATGGAGATTAAATGTAGTAACGTATATATTTGATTCATTGTCCAAGGCAACACCTCCCATGCCTCCCGGAATAGAGTTATTTTCCCATATCAAAGAACCTGTCTGATCATATTTTCTCAAGAAAGTATCGCGCACGTTATTCCCGTTTAAAAAGTCATATGTAGTAGACAAAACATACAACTCATCTGCATCGTTAAAGACAGCGCCCCCCGCAGAATCATGAAGATAGTATAATTCGTTGCCAAACTGATCTATCCACTCGTAATCACGTGCATAAATTGTATTAGGGGACAACAAACTTAAAACAAAAAGAAGAAAAAAGAAGTTAAAAACAAACCTAATTTGTTTACTAACTGTTTTAAGCATCTAGGGCATGCTATCATAAAAGTATTGCATCTTCAAATCTTTTGACATCTATATCTAATCAAAAGTGCGATAAGGTTGCAAATACCCTTACATCTTCAGTAAGTCACTTTTAAATACAACTAAACTGTCCTTTACACTCTGGATATGCCCCTTGAAGTTTCATGAATAAGGCTAAATGTGGTTCAAAATAAAAGTCGTTATCCACCCCTAGATTTGTTTACCAAAAAAAATAGTATTTAAACTTCGTAAACAAACAACGCCAACACTTGACACGTTTGCTAATCTTAAAGTGGAAGGGGGTGATGTTTGTGTCAGAACACGAAAAGTGTTGTTCTTGCAACTGTGATTGCAAAACTTGCGAGTGCCAGAAGTAGTTGCAGTTTAAAAAATTAGCCTAGTTATGCGGATTTCTAAACAAATCGGCATAGGGTTTGCTTGTCTAAAAAAACTTAACAACCTCCAAATTCAACTCAAAAACCTGCGATCCTTGCAAATAGTTATATTTTGCCAACAGTATTGTTTCTTTGTACTCAACAGTTATCAAATGAGTTCTAACATCGTTCGGTAAGTCACCCCAGCCTCAATTAGTCTAGTATTTTATGTAGAAGTTGCTGATAAAGTTTACTTTTATTGACTATTTGTATATTTATTATTAGAATGCACGAAATGACACTAGAAGCAGATAATCCTCTTGTGCCAGGGCACATACATATTCAGCTTGTATCAAAGGAGTACTCAGGATTTGAAGAGATACTCGACAAGTCGCCAGGCATACATCCTTTCGACATTGAAGATTTTCTGGATTCTGCGAGAAACCCCGAAATAGCTGAAAAGCTGAAAAAGCATGGTTTTTTTCAAGCAGTCGAGCAAAAAATTCATGGTGACAAACAGATATTAAAACCTGAGGAGATAAAGAAGGGAATGAAATTATTATTACGTCATAATGATGAGGTTATGGGAGAAATTGTTGTAACGAGTGAGCCGTATCAAGATGAGGCTGCGTGGAAAGTTGATTGCGAAGGAATACAAGATGGTAATGAGTGTTCATATATATTTCTAAGCGACCACGGTGTCAGTCAGTATCCAAATAGGCTTTGGAATGCTTGGAATTGGCTTCAAAAGTCTCCTAAGTAATACATTCAAAATACACAGGTTTCACACGAATTAAATTACCCAATAATGTTTTCTCTTGATCGTGACCTGGGGCTATAAAATAAGTTCTAACATCGTTCGGTAAGTCACCCTAAATTTAAGCACCGCTAAAGCTTCCATAAAATTGACAAACCAGACCCTTTTATCTATAATCTATCCGATTATCCACAGCTTTCCAGTTTGGGAGGATAATGGATAAATCACTTTTAAAGAACTTTGACAACGGAAAAACAGACTTTTCAACTTTGTTGGAAAGTCGCAACCAATATAATTCAAAAAGGAGGTAATGAAAGTAACAAATAGTGTTCTATCAAGCCGAGATACCTATAAATAAGGAGAAGGTAAGATGAAAAAGAAGTATTTGTTGACTTTGCTGGTAGTGTTCTTGTTGGCACTACCCTTAGGATCGGCGTTCGCTAACGGTGGGGGAATAACCCACGTAGTGTCATCGCCCCTGAATTACAGTGGTACAGGATGGGGAGGGTGGTCTTGCCCAACGGGCCTAGTAGTGGTTAATGCTGGTGTCCAAGGCAACATATACCCTGTTGGCGAATCTGTCGTATGGAAGCCTGGGGCATCGACCGCTGGTGGAGTAAACTACCCGAACACACCATTCGGTTATACCTACACGCCCCCAGAAGAAGGCTACATTGTTCAGAATGGCGGCAAGGCTCAAACTTTACAAATTTGGCTGGACTGTGCCCCGCCATCCGTACCAACGTCTGGTGGACCCGAAGCCACGGTCGTGTTTAGCGCCTGGCTTGGTACCGCCGATGACGGCTCCTGGTGCGCTTTGGCGTCACCGGTAGGTTACGTTGGTGTAGAGGTGCAGGCGGCATTGTGCTTCCCGAAGACCAACCCTGAGTGGGTAGCCACAAACGTACCGTGTTACGGACCTGTCTATGACAACAACACCTGGGTCTGCGACCACTTGATCGGAGGTTCGGGAAATCGTTTGGACGTCGATGCGTGGCGTGCAAACATCCACAACTTTACTCCGTAACCAAGCACTGTTTGCTACTTGTGGGTGTCTCTACTGTTTGTTGGTAGAGGCACCCTCTCTAAACAGAGTAATTTGGTTGCTCTCGAAATTGTATCAGTGTGTATTTATTGCAAATACACTTTGTTCCTATTTCGTGCTGTTTTTCCGTTTCATCTACTTCTAGGAAATACTAAAGATTCTTCCTTTGGATAAGATTAAAGACACCATTAATAGATATTCACCCAGTGTCACATCTTTTAAAAACAATACTTCAACATCACATTTTCTTTATCTTCTGAACTCATGAAATGAGTTCTAACATCGTTTGGTAAGTCACCCAAACCCCATAGCTTTGATTTTTTACTTCAGTTTATATATAATAGCGCCAATTCTAGACAAGAATTAAATCTATGGTGGTTTTTGCATCTGCGCAGAAACCTACCTTAAAGACAAGCTCTTTAACAAGCTTCAACTAGTGTATTTAAAGGAGAACATGATGAATAAGACAGCATGCTTTTTACTTATTGCTATGACGCATTTAGTAGGAGGGTGTCAGTCAAAACAGGCTGCTCCCACAATAGACATAGAAGAAAAAACAAAAACATGCAATAACGGCGTTAAAGACGGGGAGGAAAGTGATATAGACTGTGGTGGATACTGTAATCCTTGCGAGCTCGGACAACAATGTTTAACAGGCTCAGATTGTGCAAGCGGTGACTGCAACGCAAATGGTGGATATGTTTGTCGTGATGAATATCTTGAGAGAAAGCAAAGGGATCTCGCAAAAATGAAAGTGATGCTGACCAATATTGAAGAGCCTGTAAACAACATAAGAAGAGTAATCTTTCAGGATAACAGCGAAGGGAGAATTCCCCCAAGTTTCTTGTCTGACTATACTTGGCAAATATGGAGTGAACAACACACTCTTAGCGTCGTCTTGCCTGGCGGAGACAGTGAAATAGATGTTTACGATATGTCTCTATATTTTAGGATTGCAGCAGAGCTGGAATACGAGGGCTGGAGGCATTATGAGTGGAATATAAATGGAAAACGTGGGGAAATTCGAGCAGATCTCGGAAATTCACTTGAGCCCATGTATGGATTGCTCATAGGGTACAACGATCGAGAGCAAGCAGTTAAAGAAGTATTGGATTTCTATTGGCCCGAGGATTCAGATAATCAACCGATGGTCGGCAAAGGTGATCCTAAATATATCGATTGGTGTTTTGATCACGCCGAGCAAATCTGGCTAATAGCCAATGAGATGTTTGAAGAACTGTGGGCAAAATATATGCAGTAAAATTTGAAAACAATAATTGAAAATATGCTTTAGCACAATCGCTAATCAAAGGAGGTGCGAAATGAAAAAGCTTGTAGTATTAGCAGTTTTACTGGCAGGTTCTTTAATTCTTGGTGGTTGTTACGACGCCTTTGAAGTTGCAGAGGACGTTGCCTATTCTAACGTCGAGAAAATGGCGGAAGATCTAGGCGTATCAAATCCGTTAGAAGATTCTGAAGATTCTGAAGATGGGAATAAAATCACCGGACAAGTGATTGTGGAAATCGAAGAGACTAAAACCCCTTTTCAGGAAGAGGAAGAAATTTGGGGCAATATAACAATAATTTCTCCCAAAAACGGAGAAATCGTCCATGGTCCCGATTTTACATTGGTGCTGGAAGTTTCCACTAATGCAGAATATGGAGAATATGCTTTCGGCATTACCGCAGATGATTACATCTACGAGCTCTTTGAGCCTATCCATAACCACAGACCTTTACCTGACTGTATTCCTGGGACAACCGACAATTGTACCGTAGAGGGAAATAAAATCTATTATTTCTTCCAGGATGACAGGGAAGTAATTGGATTCAAAAAAGGATTACGTCTTCGGGTTAGTCTAGTGGCACATAATCCAAACTGCGAGGTATGGCATAACCAAGAATACTTAGTTTCGGGCTGCACAATATATCTTGGCGAGGATGTTGTAACTACTGGTACTGAAGATGTTAAGTAACATATAGTACTTAGAGGGTACGAGTGTAAAGAGAAATCTTTATTCAAACGGCCCTCAGTTTTATTGGAGAAAGTAACTACTAAACAACACCACATCATTACCTTCGGAAGTTATGAAATGGGTTCTAACATCGTTTGGTAAGCTACCCAACACAATTGATGATTGTCGCCCAAGGCTGTATAATATAAAGAATGAAAGGAGGTACAAGAGGATTTAATATATAAATCTATCAAAAATTCTATGAACGGAGTAGTTAAAACAAAAACAGATAAAGGATTTGGTTTTATTTCCCGTGAGGGAGAAACAAAGGATCTTTTCTTTCACTCTTCAGACTTGGACGGTGTAACTTTTGATGAACTTCAAGAAGGAGCAGAAGTTACGTTCGATGTCGTAGATGGCGAAAAAGGCCTTAGTGCTAAGAATGTAAAACTTGTCTAACAACAGTTAGACACAATAAAAGGGTTCAAAAATAAAGGTCATTATCCACCCAAAGAAGCTCTCCTTTTGATTGAGGTTAAGTTGAAAAATTTTAATGCCAATACTATAGTTGCTTCGTGTCTGTAATAATAGAAAGAGAAGGCAAGCAGAGAGTGGTATTGGGTTTAATAGCAAAATCATGAAGGCGGGGTGTTTTATTGGAAAAAATAGTAATTTCAGATAAATATGGTAATATTTCCGGTATGAGAGAAAGAGATTTGTGTTTTTGGAAGAATTATTTACCTTTTCACCTTGAAAAACTAGCGAGCTTCCAACACCTAACTCTTGACACCGCGTCTTCTAAGGAGCAAAAAAGGTGCCTTGAATGTGATGGAACAAAAAAGACACGAAAATATTGCGATAAAGCAATCCTGGTCTCACAGTTGAGAGAGAAACTTCTTTGAAGTAGTCTACACAGTCACAGAATATATTGTTTATGGTTTTTATATATATATGGAGTATAATATTTAAGTAAGGAAAATATGGGTAACTACAATCGAAATAATAGGTCTGGTGGTGGAGGATATGGAGGCGGAGGAGGAGATTTTCGTAGACGTGATTCTGGCCAAAGACAAATGCACAAGGCGGTATGTGACGAGTGTGGAAACAGCTGCGAGGTTCCATTTAGACCAAGTGGAGACAAGCCAATATATTGTAGTAGCTGCTTTGAGAAAAAGGAGGGAGGAAGCCCAAGAAGACCAACCCGAAGAGGCTCAGGAGGATCTGACTTTGGAAAAAGAGATAATACAAACAAACAATTATTGGAACAAGTAAGCTCCCTGAATACAAAACTAGATAGAATTCTTAATGTGCTTGAGTCAGGTGGTAAAAAGAAATCGACCCCTAAAATTATTAAGGCCAAGAAAGTAGTGATAAAAGCTGTGGCCAAAAACAAAAAAATCAAGCCTAAGAGCACGGCAAAGAAAAAGACCGAGAAACCAACCCTTAAGGAATAATAAGCTTAATTCAACACTTCCAGCCACTAAATATCATTTTCTATTAACTGTATATGAAGTTGGATGATATATGAAAGCAGCTGGGGAATCTTCAACTAGATAGCGTTGAAAATCTAAGTATACTTTACTTCTCTCCAAAATTGTAAGTTCGGCACGCCCGTCTTCAAGCAGCTTGTCAATCCTTGGGTCTTGATAATTTGAAATGTTTGTCGACGATTGAGTTGAATGCCATATAGAATATTGGTCCGGATCTTTAGGAATTTCAAAGACGGCTAAAAGAGCCTGATAGTCAGCTGGAACTCCTGATGAAACCTGTAATACGGTTTTAACTCCAATTGCTTCCCAATATTTAGCAATTCTCTCTGCCGTTGGTAAGAGTATTGGAGTTGTCAGTAATTTTATCTCTAGATCTTTTGTCTGTTCTTCGTCTAATTCTTCTATCAGTTCCTTTGCTCGAGATTCGTCATAACCATATGTTTTAACCTGAGGGTTATAGCCCCATGAGGTTGGTGAGAGAGGCCCATAAGCCCTTTCGCCGTCAAATGATTCTTTGTCAATCGCGTAAACCAAGGCTTGCCTTAGTGATTTTTCTGACAAATATTTATCTTGAACATTGAAAAAGATGGAAACAACCTGATTGTCATTGGATTCTTTAACTATTTCTACTGATTTCCATGAATCTAATGGGGTTGGGTCATAGATGTTGATAAGACGATCTACGTGCCCTAATTTATATGCAAGCTTTGCTCTTTCTTCTGTGGGATAAAACCGATAGATAATTTTCCCTTCTTCCTTGTTTGTTAAAACTAATTCTTGAACATACCCGCCGGCGACGGTAATATTTTTGACTCGCCACTCCCCTGTTCCCAACAACCCTTTTTTGAAAGTTGGTTTGGAGACCACCGTAGGAAAAGGAGAGAAAGCATTGGACAGTTTAAATATGACGGTCTTTTCATCTGGTGTTTCTATTTCTACATCAGAAAAATCATATCCAATCGTTTCGCTTGTTACTTTTTTTCCATCCTGCCAATAAATATCGTCACGCAAATAAAAGAACCATGTTTTCCCTTTGTCCGGTGTTTCCCAAGAAGATGCGAGGGATGGCTCGACAACACCGCTTTCATCCAATTTGGTTAACCCATCACTAACATTATTTATTATAAAATCAGGAAGATTGTCTGTTCTGAATCTACCTGTAATACCTATTTTCTTCGTACTTCTGCTTAGCAGGGTTGGACCTAAGAGGTTTAGTATCACAAAAGACAAAATTCCCAAAGCAAAGCTTAAAAAAAGAATGCCTTTAAAGCGTGTCAAAAACGCTCTAATTAAACGAACAAGATATCGAAGGGTTAACATCGTTAATGCTTATAGGGCAACCTGCAGAATAGAAACTAACATAAAGATTGCCGCAAAAACAAAGGTAAGGCGGAAAATTAGTTTTTCCAAACCACGACGTGTAAATGAAGCAGTTGACCCTCTTCCGAACCCCGTGCCTCGGGCCTGAATAAGTATTGTGCCCGTTAGTAATATGGCACTAATTATTTGAATGACTAAGAATGCGTTTTTCATAAGCGTTCAGCCTAAAAGTATACCTTATTTGCGAAACCTAACAAAATTTAAAGCAACCAGTAAATAAATGATGCAAAAAGGGAGAAAATAAAGGAAAAGGCGACATATGCCAAAAACCCGGCTAAATTGACAGCGGGTAGATCTAGCCATTGAGACGATAGTCCAGCAAACATAAAGCCAGTGATTTTAAAACCGGGAACAACCAAGGTTACTAAATACAAAGCAATCGCTGAAGAAACCCACTTAAACAGGTTAAATGTAATAAGGTTAATTGGTAATAGCAATAGATTTATAATCGGCTTGACTAAGAGCGAAGCAACTGTTAATCCAGCTCCAGCTATCACCACTGTCTCTAGACCCTTTTCAAAAAACAACCCTGATGCAACTCGCGAAACAATATAAAGGATAAAGGTGTTGATAACATAATGTCTTAATATTTTTTTCATTTACTTTGTTTTGAGATTCTTATTAAGTATAGTTGAGAATTATCGGAATATTCAACAACTTAGGGCTGAATGTTATTCTTCTTGTTGTCTTTCTTTTTAAATTTTAAAGATGCAATAATAGTCCCCAACTTATTTTTTACCTTTACAAAGGATATTTTCTTAATTTTAACAACAACAACTGCAATAATTAATGAAAAAGCAATAAAAATAGCTAATAGATTGTAAATAATGACTTGGGTTTTGTTAGAAGGAATTTGTACTTTTGTATCTGCCGCTGTTACGACTACTTTTTCAGGAGTATTTGTACCTAAAAAGCTAAACGGAATTCGTGATTTAAATTCGTACGATGCATATGGTGGCAATACCGGGACAATAGTTCTTTCGGCAAGGATTTCGTCAAAATATATAGCTGGCTCTAAATTGTATAATGCCGTCGGTCCTGGATTCTTTATAATCGCAGAGACTTGTGTATCCATAAAGGGTAGGCTGTTTTTTACACTCACATTGATTTCAGGCTTACTTATTTTTTCCTTGGGTAGTTGTCCAAAATTAACAAAAACGTCTTTTTGCGGGCTTGGACCAAGTTTGTAGGATCCTGGTGGATATGGCATGATGGCATCAGTTCCGTGTATCACAAAGGTGAAATGTCTTAAATCCAATTTATTGAAGAAATCAACACCACCCGTAGTAGATCCCCAGGTTGGATCAACCGGAATCCAAACTTGTTTGTGTTCATCCCAATACTCAGGCCATGAGTGTAAAACATCCGCAACCAAGGAAAGTGGTTGAATTTCAGGGTTTTCTGTATATGCAAAGCCGTTTATTTCTCTTGCTGGAATACCTGCCGCGCGTGTGAGAGCGATAAACAAATCCGTATATTCCATACATATGGCCTCGTTCGGACTATTCAGAGCCATTGATGCGCCATATCTCGTTACATTCGGTTTAACTCTGTCATAACTGTATGAAAGGTTGGTTGAAACAAAGTCATAAATTGCTTCAGGCGTACGAAGATAGCCGGCTAAATTTTGAATCTGAGGATCATTAACCTGCCAATATTCACTTTCCTTCAAATTTTCTTGAAGAACCTCAAAGGTGGGTGTTTGTACTTCACGCGGGTTGGCATATATCTGCACCGTTCCCATCACGGTTACGTCTATGCGTTCCCTAGGGTCAAGTATGTAAACGGCTAGCCAGTTCCCATCCTTGTCTAGATAGACTTCCTCGGGAGCAGGATTGATAGAGTCATAATATATTTTTTGAAAAGCAGTATCGGGAGGTATAGCAATTTCCGTTGAAGCCGTTTTATTAAGCGGATTTTCTAAATGATAATTGAGGGTAAATGAGAAAACTTGAAATTTACCAAAGCCGGCTGTTATTCCCGTTTTCTGAATAGATGTTTTATCGAAACTATAAATAATCGTGCCCTCTCCAGTATTCGTAGATTTAGGGTCAGGAGAAATATATGCTTCTTTACCAAAAGATGAAGGAACAATTAAATTAACATTATACGACCGAAAGTTATTGCTTTCGGAAAGTCTGGGGATTGAAATTTCCCACACTTCCCCTGTTCTACTTGCAAAATTTGCTTCTTCAAAACTAATTGTGAATGTTCTGATCTTACCTTTCCCGACAGCGGCATCATCAAAATTTACTTGCAGAGATACAGTATCGTCCTTTTCAGTTTTAGTGAGCGCAAGCTGTTTATCTCCTTCGTAGGAAACAGGATTGAGGGGGTCAATATTTTCAAGACTCAAAAGATATGACTGCGCATATAGATTTGAAAGAGCATTTTCCAAAGTAATTGTATGAGTGACTTTAGTAATACCTGTGTTTAGAACGCTGTAATTTACGTTGACATCAATAATAAATTCTTCTTGGGCATGGACCTTGCTAGGAATTATTAAAAAAATTAAAAAAGCGACAAAGCTGACAATAATTTTCTTAAACATATTTTTAGTATAACTTATGTGGCTCGTTTGTGTCTGTGAAAAATAGTGAACATGACATATTTATCTAAAAATTGACACTTGACATCTTCGGGTTTTCTTAGTAATTTTAATCTATGGCTCCAGTAGTTTACAAAAGACAAGGGCAAATCCTCGATTACATAAAACAGTTTATTCAAGCAAACGGTAGTGCACCAACTCTAAGACAAATAGCAGATGCTATTGGTGTATCTTCTCTTGCTACGGTACACGAACACCTTTCTACTCTTGAACTAAAAGGTCTAATCAAAAGAAAACCGGGCAAAACAAGATCAATAGAGATTGTTGGCCTTCATGAAGACTTCTCGCCTGAAGGAGTTGAAGTACCCATCCTAGGATATATCGCCGCAGGCGCTCCGATTGAAGCATACACAGACCCTAATGCTACCTTTCCCATTCCTCCAAACTTTATGTCAGGAAAGAAAAGGGTCTACGTCCTGCAGGTTAGAGGAGAATCGATGATTGAAGAACAAATTAGAGACGGGGACTACGTTGTTATTGAACAGGTTGGAAACGTTAATGATGGCGACATCGTTGTTGCATTGCTTGATAATGGAATGGCAACACTTAAACGTTTTTTTAAGGAGGCGACCAGAATTCGACTAGAACCAGCCAATGCTTCCATGGACCCTATTTTTGTTAAAAATGTAAGAATTCAGGGAAGAGTTGTTGGCCTAATCAGAAAATATCTTAAAAATTAAATTCTATTACTTCTTCTTTTTGAAATGACTCCATATGTAGAAAATAACTCCAGCAAGTCCCAATCCGACAATTAGAAATTGAAACTTCCTGAAATATGGCTCTATTGCCTGCCAGTTTTGGCCCATTTTAAGCCCAAGATAAGTAAGAAATGCCGTCCAAATTAATGAACCCAGAAATGTAAGCAAACTGAAAAGAGGGAGGTTCATTTTTGCTATCCCGGCAGGAAGGGAAATAAAAGTTCTAACGACTGGAAGCATTCTCGACCCAAACGAAACCCATTGACCTTTCGTATGAAACCAATCTTTCGCCTTATCAAATTCGGACTCTTTAATTAATAGCCACTTTCCCCATCGCTTGATTGCAATTCTTAACCATTCTTCACCCTTGACATAACCTAACCAATAGGCAAGAAGTGACCCAGCTAGATTAGCGAATGCCCCTGTAAAAACTACGGCCCAGAAGCTCATAATGCCTCGCCCTGCCATAAATCCGGCAAAAGGCATAGTTATCTCCGAAGGTATAGGTATTAAAGCGGATTCTGCCGTCATAAGTACAAAAACAGCAAAAAGTCCATAACTTTCGATAAGATTTGTTAAATTCTCAACAAAAAAATGTGTTATTGTTTCCATGTCAGCGAAGGCATATTATATTTTTATTTAAATATCTCTTCAAGTAGGTTTCTACCAGTCATATTTTTTGACTTTTGCACACCCAGTAAACCAAGAATGGTTGGAGCAACATCTCCCAAAATACCCGCAGGGAGAGTTATAGATTTCCCCAGAAATTCCTTAGAAACAACAATGAAGGGAACCGTATTTGTACTGTGTTCAGTATCTATTTCGCCCGTGTGAGCATTTATCATTTCCTCAACATTTCCATGATCAGCAACAACGATAAGAGTACCTCCATAGGCAGAAACAAAATTTGCAATTTTGCCCACACATTCATCAACTACTTCACAAGCTTTAACCGCTGGACCAATATTTCCGGTGTGTCCAACCATGTCGGGATTCGCAAAATTTATAAGCACAAATGCATGGTCATTTCCGTCTTTCAGTTTTTCCAACAGTTTCTCTGTCTGCTCACGCGCCGACATTTCGGGCTTAGCATCATATGTTGAAACTGCAGGTGAAGGGATTATAAGTCGTTCTTCTCCGGGAAAAGGGTTTTCGTACTGGCCATTAAAATAAAAAGTAACAAATCTTTCTTTCTCAGACTCGGCCATTTTTAATTGTCTTAAGTTTGCGTCGGATATTACTTGACCAAGAGTCGTTTCTACTTTTTCCGGAGGAAGGGCTACTTTTGCTCCAGCTTCAACCAAAGATTTGCTGTATTCTGTCATAGTTGCAAAATATAAATTTCGAAGAGGTTCTCCTCTATCGAAAAGTTTTTGGTGATCAGCCACCTTTGAAGGAATGTGGGTTTTTTCGTACTTTTCCAAATAGGGATCAAATTCTAGAGCCATATTTTCTTGTCTCCAATCTTTCACCAAAAATGCTGAAGTTAATTGTCGGGGGCGATCGATTCTGAAGTTAAAGAAAATGCAGGCATCGTTGTCTTGAATTGTGGATATCGGATTACCTTCACTATCAGAAATTAAAGAGGGCTCAATAAATTCATCTGTTTTTCCTTGATTGTAGGAAATTTCAATTGCCTCCTCGGGGGTTTTAACATACTGTCCTTGTCCGGCCGTCATTGCAAAATATGCTTTTGCTGTTCTATCCCATCTTCTGTCCCTATCCATTGCCCAATACCGCCCCATGATTGATGCTATTGTGCCCAGACCTTCCCTTTTGGTTACTTGTCGTAGTTGATTAATATACGTTAAAGAAGCTGTTGGGGGCGAATCTCTTCCATCAGTGAACAAATGCAAAAAAACCTTCGAAATGTTTTGTTTTTTTGCTAATTGTATTAGAGCAATTAAGTGGTCAAGGTTTGAGTGAACACCGCCTGCTCCGATCAAGCCCATTAAATGTAGATTTGAATTATTATTTTTGACATGCTCAAAAGCGTCTAGAAAAACTCTATTATTAAAGAATGAACCATCGGCAATGGCCCTATTTATCCTTTCTAAATCTTGATAGACAATTCTTCCCGCTCCTAAGTTTAAATGTCCTGTTTCGGTATTGCCTGCATCTCCTCTGGGCAACCCAACCGCCTCCCCAGACGCTTTAAGTTGAGTATGGGGGTAAGAAGCCCAGAGTCTATCCATATTCGGTGTTTTGGCTAAAGAAACTGCATTGCCGGGACCTGGAGGGGCAATGCCCCAACCGTCAAGGACAGCTAAAACAACGAATTTTGTACGTTTAAGAAGAGTCATACTTTTCCCCGCAAGATTTCCGTTTCAACGTTCGTAAGCCTGTTGTATTTTGCGATTCTTTCTCCTCTTGCAGGAGCTCCAAATTTTACATATTCTGCTCCAACACCAACAGCGAAGTCGGCAATAAACCAATCATTGGTTTCCCCAGACCGGTGCGAAACAATCACTTTCCATTTAGCGTCCTTCGCCATCTTTATTACTTTAAGTGTTTCTGTAATCGTACCTATCTGGTTGGGCTTTATTAAAATAGCATTACACGCCTTTTCGTCTATTGCCTTTTGGACTCGTTTGGGGTTAGTTGCCAACAAATCATCACCAACAAGACTGAGATGAGGAGACATTAGAGCTGAAAGTTTCTTCCAACTATCCCAAGCGTCTTCATGAAGAGGGTCTTCCAAAATAGCCAAATGGTATCGAGTATTTAAATTCTTGTAATATTCAATAAAGGCAGTTTCATCCATTGGAGACGATTTGTCACGAATAGAATATTCACCATTTTTGTAAAACTCGCTTGCGGCGACATCAAGACCCAAAGAAACATCTCTGCCGAGGGAATAACTCGTCTCATTTATCGACTCCACGACAATCTCTAGAGCATCAGCGTTTGTAAATAAATTAGGAGCATAACCTCCCTCATCACCTACTGAATGAATTGCGCCTCTCCGGGCTAGATTTTCCCCTAATGATACGTATATTTCTGCGCCGGCCCTTAATCCTTCAGCAAATGTTTTACTTGACGCAGGAATTACATGAAATTCCTGGAAGTCCAAATTTCCGGCACCATGCAGTCCTCCGTTTATCATGTTAAAAATAGAAGTCGGTACCTTTAAAACGGGCTTCATCCCTGCTTTTTGAGAAAGTATATTAACCCATGCATATAGGGGTTGTTTCGATGCCATTGCCCCGATTTTGGAAACAACCTCAGAAATGGCTAGAATTGCATTTCCTCCATATTTCGTTTTATTTTCTGTTCCATCCAAAGAAATCAATTTAGCGTCTATTGCTTCTTGCTGAGTAGGGTCCATACCTACCAAAGCTGGCCCTAATACTTTATTTACATTTGAGACCGCTGTTAAAACTCCTTTACCTCTATATCTCTCAGGATCTTTGTCTCTAAGCTCTAGGGCTTCGTGTGTGCCCGTGGAGGCTCCTGAGGGCACGGAGGCAACAGCGACATGTCCAGTATCTATCTGACATGCTGCCTCAACAGTCGGTACTGCTCTAGAGTCAAGAATTTCTCTAGCCCAAATTTTCGTAATTTTTGCCATTTATTTGTTTCTAATTATTTCTCTCTCTTTATCTACAATAACACGCCTTACTCGATTTATGGCATCCGGATTTACGGAAATACTTGTTATTCCATAGCCCACAAGCTCTTCTACCAAGTCATCATATGTTGATGGTGCTTGTCCGCAAATAGAAGAAGAGATATTGTTTTTGTTACATATTCTAACGACGCGTCTTATTGCCCATTTTACCGCCGGTGAACGCTCGTTGAATGCTTTAGCCACTTCTGCATTATCTCTATCTGTTCCTGAAATAAGCATTGTTAAGTCATTTGATCCAATTGAAACTCCATCAATGCCCACCTCAATAAATTTATCGAGAAGAATTACGTTAACTGGAAGTTCTACCATCATCCAAAATTTAAAACTTGGGCTTTCGAATAAACCTTCTGCTGCCACCATTCTTCTGACTGCGGCCAATTCCTCTGGTGAACGAACGTAAGGAATCATTACCCAAAGATTCTTGTACTTATGTCGTACCTCTTTTATTGCTCGTAATTCAAGCATAAAAACTTCTGGATCTGCAATGTAACGATATGCACCGCGATATCCAAGCATTGGATTCGGTTCTTCAGGTTCCCAAGCCTTACCGCCCGGTAATGCTCTATACTCGTTTGTTTTAAAATCTGTTGTTCTATAGACAACAGGGCGCGAACCAAAGGCTTTACAAAAAGTCATTAGATCTTTTGATAATTTCTCAATGAATTTTTCCTGCTTCTTTAGTTTTATTGCTTCTTTAGGATGAATGCCTATGTTGGCAATCATAAATTCAGCTCTTACCAATCCTGCTCCATCAATATTTTTTTTGGCCACTCTTTTGGCTAAATCAGGTTCTCCAAGATTTACATAAAGCTTAGTGGCTGTCTTTAGCTTCAATTCTCTTTCTTTCTTGGGTTTAACCTTCAATATTTCAGTCTTAATATTGCCTCCCAGAAAAACCAATCCCTTGCTTCCATCTACTGTAACCAAAAGATTGTCCTTTAATTTGGTAGTTGCTTCTTTTGTGCCAACTACGCATGGAACGCCTAGCTCCCTTGAAACTATGGCGGCATGACTTGTTTGACCTCCCTGATCAGTAACAATCGCTGAGGCTTTTCTCATTGCCGGAACAAAATCTGGTGATGTCATTTCCGAAACAAGGATGTCTCCACTTTTTACTTTATCGATTTCTTTAGCACTTTTTAATATGCGGACATGCCCTGTAGCTATCCCTGGGCTAGCCGGAGCTCCTGTAAGTATGTGTGATTTTGCACTCTCAATCCCTTCCACTTCAGGTTTAGAGCCTTTCTTTTTGTCTTTCGTTTCAAGCGTTGTTGTAACTGGTCTTGTTTGAACTATGTATAAGTTCTTTCCTTGCTTTGCCCACTCAACATCTTGGGGGAAATAATAGTGTTTGTGAAGCTTGTCTGCAATTACCGCTAGTTTTGTTATTTCTTTATCATTTATTTTCTGCAAATTTCTTTTCTTTTTTGGAACATCAATTTTTTTTGTGTCTGCCCCTTTTTTAACAAGTTGAACAGATTGATCTGAAATTTTTTTAGAAAGTATAGAAAATGTCTCTTTTTGCACCGAATATCTGTCCGGTACAACCTGTCCTTTTACCATAAATTCTCCTAAACCCCATACTGCCTCGATAATTATTTTGTTTTTATCATTCGTAACAGGATCTATTGTAAAAACCACTCCACTAACCTCAGATTGAACCATCAGCTGAACCATTACGGAAATTTTTACTTTTTCGTGAGAAATATTATTTTCTTCGCGGTAAAAAATTGCTCTTGCCGTAAAAAGAGATGCCCAACATTTTTTTACCGTTTCTATTAAATTTGCTTCCCCCTTAATATTTAGAAAGCTCTCTTGCTGACCAGCAAAGGAGGCTGTAGGTAAGTCTTCAGCAGTGGCGGATGATCTTACTGCAACCAGGGATTTTTTAAATCTTCCAGATAGTTTTTTGTATGCGGCGAATATATTTTGTGCAACTTCTTTTGGGGTATTGCTCTTTAAAATGAGACGTTCAATTTGTTTGGACGCGGCGTTAAGTTGGTTAGGTTCACTCTTGTCTGTAGCCTTTAAAATGTTGCTAATTTGCTTATTTATATCATTTTCGTCCAGAAAAGCATCATAGGCAGCAACCGTTACAGCAAAACCATTAGGGACGGGAAAGCCTGCCTTCGTCATTTCTCCCAGATTGGCCCCTTTTCCTCCAACTAACGGTAAATCGTCCTTGTCGATTTGATTAAAGAAGAGTATATATTTTTGGGCAGTCACATAATTATTTTAGATTAAATGTCTAAAGAGTAAAAGAGGAAAGAATTATTAGTCCGAAAGTTTCTTTTTAAAATAATCAACCCAGGGGATTTCTGCCGGGTCAACATTGTTTAAAACAGCGAGATAGAAACTCACAAAAGTACCAAGAGCGAGAATTTCAACAACTTGCTCCATTTTTGTTCCAGACCTTACGACGTAACAATCTTGACTTATTGAATTTTTTTCTATTACTTCGGCTGTTAAAGGATATCGCCTCAAAACTCTTTCAGAATAAAGTTCTGATTTTAGAAAAAGGAAGTGCAAGATTTCTTTAGCTTTAGCAGGAAACCTCAACCCCTCCGTTAAATGATGATTCAACTCAGGAATTTCAAAAAATGTGCTGAATGTTTTAGATGTTTCGTTAAGCTGGTTCTTGAAAGTATAAGCCGTACCACTCAAGTGTTCCGAGGCTACGATAAGAGGTATCTTTCTCTGAATTCCATTAGCTAATATTTTGGCCATATTTTTTATTTCAGGCGTCCTTGGTCCAAATTCATCGATAAATTTACCTAAGCACTTATTGATATCATTGAAACGCTCCGTTGGCAGAGTGATGAAGTTTGTTTTGTTTAACAATGCCAAGATACTAAAAATTGAATATCCTAAAGCAAGCCTTGGTTGTTTTCCGGGGTTATGCTTGGGATCATAAACGTAAGCCATCAATTCTTCATTCTTAACCAATTCTGCAAGCTTTCCTCCTGTTGTTATAACAAATACGCATGCGTTCCTTTCCAAAGCAAGGTGGGCACAAGACAAAGCTTCTTCGGTATTTCCTGAGTAGGAGGAGATAATTACAAGGCTATCATTATTAACATAACCAGGTATGTAGTATTGTGTAAAAATTTCCATTGGTGCTCTGATATATTTATCTGTAAAAGAATCGATAACTCTTTCACCAAGCGCGGAGCCTCCCATTCCACAAACCACAATATTTTTAGTGTTGGCAAAAGATTTTGGGAGTTTCAGTTTGCTGACTTCTACCCATGCCTGTTCTGCCTGCTTAGGCAACAACTTAATAGAAGAAAGAACTCCTTTTTCATCAAACTTTTTAATCGTTTCTAAGGAATCAAGTTTATTCATTCTGAGTAATTATTTCCTTTACAAATTTAACTCCGTCATCAAGAAGTGTTTTGGCTTTGTCTTCTGCAGCACTTTCGGCAAAAACTCTAAATTCAGGGGCATTTTGCGAAGACCTAAAAAGTATCCAAGATTGGTCATCAACCCAAATTTTCAAACCATCGATTTTCTCAACCTTAATACCTTTAAATCTCCTTTCTGCCTCTTCCATGATTTTATCCTTCAACTCCCACTTATAATCAACTTTTGTTCTTAACATATAATATTTGGGGAGCTGGGCAAACATTGATGAAAAACTACCATTCAATTTAGAATAGAGGCTTATTATCTTCATTGTCATCGAACCACCATCCCGGGTATACATAATTTCCCCCGAAATAGCTCCTCCATTTGGCTCAAAGCCAAAAGGGGCTTTATGTTCTTTCATTTTTCCAACAACATAGGGTGAACCCACCTTGGTTCTAATTATCTTTTTGCCAATCGCCTCCACCACTTGTGAAGAGCTAATTGTAGTAACTACAGTATCGCCGGGAGAGTGCTTAGCCACTAATGAACAAGAGTATTCTCCTTGAATAAATTGGCCTTTCTCGTCAATGAAAACCACTCTGTCGCCATCCCCGTCATAGGCAATGCCAAAATCACAGTTTTCTTCTACAACGGCTTTCTTTAACTCCTCCGTCTCTGCTTTATCGTCTGTATCAGTATCTCTAGCAATGAAATCTTTTTCCGTATCACAATTAATTTCAAATATTTCAAGTCCAAGCTTTCTTAATAATGCAGGTATGACAATGGACTGAGCGCCGTTGGCGCAATCAACAGCAACCTTCCATTTTGGTAAAGAATCTTTTATCATTTCAAACAACATTTGGCTGTAAAGATCCCGAGCCCGACTTTCTTGTTGTGTCCTTGCCTCTAATTCGGGCGGTTTCTCCTTTTCTTTCAGCTCTTCATAGATGCTTTCAATATTTTTCTGGTCTTCATATGAGACTTCTTCATCATGAGCGTAAAATTTAACTCCATTTAGTTCCGGTGCAATATGGCTTCCTGTGACCACTACCCCCGCTTCGATTTCCGTATTTTTAATTAGCCAATTCATAGATGGTACTGGGGTGATTCCTTCATCAAACAATTTTAGATCACTTGTGGCTAATCCTTTAAAAAGTTGCTTTTTAATTCGAGGACTTGAATCTCTCGGGTCAATACCAACCGCAATTGGGCCAGTTTTGTAATGTTTCTCCAAAAATTTTATGAAGGTTTTGCCGATATCGAAGCAAAATTGTTCCGTGAACAATGTGTCAGCGGGTCCTCTGATCCCACTCGTTCCAAAAAGACTTTTCTTCTCGGGCATAATATAAGTCTATATTATTCTAATTCGCTTGCAATTATGAAATCGAGAGAGTCAACAATATTTGCCTTGGATGTTTTTACCTCTATGTCTACCTCTGCAAATGTTTTAATTAATTCTTCAATTTTTCCATTTTCAAAACGACTTGCTTGTTGGGTCAGCTTGGAAACACGCCAGGCGGGATAAGACATGCTGTTTCTATCCAATGTTGCCCAATACAAATCCCTGAAGTGACGAGATAAAAGATTAAAAATATATTCAGGTGACTCCTCTTTAATGACCTCGTGCAATAACTTAATCGAGTTTGTTGAGTTGCCTGGCCAAAAAGATTCGAGAAATTTAAAAATCAATTTCGGAAGTTTATATTCCTCAGTTTTTGTAACTTTGGGAATTAATTTCAACAGGTTATTAGTGATCGTGCCATCATGATAAATGATTGTCGTTCCAGAAAGTCTTTTTATGTTTTTCTTTAACCACTCAAAGTCGGTTTTTTTAATTTTTGCCAGATTTTCCATTACATAAAGCCTTTCTCCTTCAAATAAGTTCGAGGTCGTGAATTTTTCAGGAAGGGACAGATTATTGCTAGAATCTATCTTTACTATTTCCCAACCACGCTCTTTAGCGACCTGAATTAGCATTTGTAGTCGATTATAGCTATCAAGGGAGTGATCCCCGTGTATAAGGATTATTTTCATTTTATTTACCTTTTCTATGTTTCCTATATTCATTTAGCAAAACTTCCACTTGTTTATGAAAGTTTCGTTTACCTTTTCGGTAGTGAGGGACTAAACTGCCGGAAAAATTCTTGGGAATATGTACTATTTCATGCAATAAGACCTTGTCTCTTTCTTTTTCTGGTAGCCTGTCATACTTTTCCGAAATAACCTCGATTATATATGAAGCTTCTGCTTGAAGTGCTTTTTGCCAGATCCTTGGAAGTCCCCAAATTCTTGCATATGCTCGTGTTTTTGAATTCGTTGACCTGAAACCATGAAGACTATCATTTTTAAGCCAATCTAAATCTAAATTTTTCGATAAATATTTAATTCTCTTATCTACATCTGGAGCAGGTTGCCAATCTATCCTCGCAGCCTTCGCTTTTTTTCTTTTAGGCTTTAGTTGGACGCGTAGATTATATTTTGTAAACCTCTGCATCCTCTTTTACCTCCTGGTCAACTTTTAATCCTACCACATCACCCTTTTTTGCAGAATCAATTTTATCGTGTTCTATTTGCATTGATTCCACTTCTTGCTCAAACATATCCTCTCCGCCGCGTACAAACTTAATCTTGTCTCCCTTAGACAACCCTCCGTCTAGTTCAACTACGGCTACGCCTATTTTGTCGTAATAGTGTTTTACTTTGCCTATTTTAAAATCTGCCAACTTTTAATCACCCCCTTCACTTTACATTTTCTGAACCAACTACACAACGTGCATGACACAGAGCCACTGCCAAACCGTCGGCTGCATTATCAAAATGAGTTTTCTTTCCTTTTTTGCTTCGTACTTTCGCTCCTAATATTTTTCTTACGGACTTCTGAATTATCTTTTTATCTGCCCTGCCATCTCCTGTAACCACTTTTTTAATCCGTCCTGGAGCATACTCCGCTATTTCTGTATTCGCTCTTGCGGCAGAAAACAGCATCACACCTAGTGCTTGTCCTACCCTAATCGCCGTCTTGGCATTTCGAGCAAAGAAGATCTTTTCAATTGCCATAACGTCAGGCTTGTGCTTACGGAAAATCTTCATCATCTCCATATAAATTATTTCCAACCTTTTCCCGGGAGATCCGTTTTTGTCGGTCTCAATCAGACCAAAATCCACAACATCATAGTTTTTATTTTCCACTTTAATGATGCCGTAACCGGTAGTCGCCGTGCCTGGATCTATACCTAAAATAAGCATGTCTTTCATTATACTACGAAATACTATCATTGAAGGATATTGGGTCTTCTGCGGCTCGTTTACATAAGTTTGACACAAAGTAAATTATATCTTATAATGTAATTTCTATTCAGCAGTCGCTCTTTAACCGTCTGTCAAGAAAAACAACTCTTGTCTCGCATTCAGAACCTTAAAAGGAGGGTTACGATGAATATTCCTACCATACAGCTTATAGTAGGTACCACGTTCGTAGTTCTTGCGTGTTTTGTTATAATTACACGCACTTTTGCGACAAAGGTTACGCCATATATCGCATCTCTTTATTCATTGACCTGCGTAATTTTAGCATTCGTTAGCGCGCTAGAATTGATAGCAAAAATATCGACTGGGCAGGAAACATACGTTTACCTGACTTTATCTTTGCCCCCTGTCATAGGATATTTTGCGTCAAGTATCATTATGCTGGCCTCTATACCTTGGTTCTATCTAGTCGCCAAACGAGGTGAAAAATGATTCAAGCGTTAATAAATTTCTACGGTGTCAACACCATACTGCTTGAGTGCTGCCTTAGACCTATTGGCGTTCTTTTTGTCATTTTCGGCATTCCCTTAGTGTGCCAGAATAAGGCGAAAGAGAGTCGAGTCAAAGGCCAGGTGATAGTGGGAGCAATATTGATTGGTTTTGGAGCACTCTTGCTGACGTATTAGTTTATAAGTTCATAAACAAAAGCGCTGGACTAGGTCGTACAGATTATCGTACACCTTTCTTCAGCGCTTGTTTCATTTTAAAAGGCTGTTTTCCAAAAAATGTTAATTTCTTCCTTTTTAGAATGTTTGATTTTTTTACTTTGCTTAAAAATTGCGGTTTTGAAATTTTGAATATTTTATAAGGTATGTTTCTTTTAAGATGGCTGTAGATTTGTGTCTGGCGGGCGGCCTTGAATTCTTTAACAGTTTGCCTAAAATGAGTATTAAACCTCTTTTTATCCCTTTTTGTCATGGATTACTAATATTTTACTACAGCTATGCAAAATGTGTTTTAATCTTTTTAACTGTTGTATTGCTTCCATGGCCAGTATAAACAACTGTTTCATCAGGAAGCTTTAATAATTTTTTAATCGATTCCATTAGGTGATTATTGTTGGAGTATGCAAAATCTGTTCTGCCTACACCACCATTCTCAAAAACAGTATCACCGGCAAAAAGAGCTTTTGCTTTTTTGCAATAAAGAGAAATTCCGCCCGGTGTGTGCCCCGGTGTTTCAATAACCTTCAAAACATATTTTCCAACCTTAATTTCATCACCTTCTTTTAAATATTCATCCACAAGAGGTGGTGGATCAGTTTGTATTCCAAGAAAATGCTTTGCTGAGGATCGAAGTCTCTTTAAAAGAAATTCGTCATTTTTATGAATCAAAAAGGGGATGCTATAGGCAAGTTTAAGTTCTGTAACAGCCAACAGATGATCAAAGTGCCCATGGGTGGCAATGATTTTAGAAGGTGTCAAATTCAAATCTGTCAAATGCCTGGCAATATAATCAGCATCATCACCAGGATCAATGATAATACAATCTGAAGCTTGGCTATCAAATACCAAATAACAGTTAGTTTGAAGTTGACCTGTTACTACTTTTCTAATCTTCAAGATAGTTACACAGTATTATACCAACATCTATCATTACTAGAGGGAAAATCTAGTTTATTTCTTTGAAGTTTTCTTCACCTTCACATTCTTTGTCTGTTTTTTTGCCGCAGATTTACTTTCTTCCTTTTTCCCCGCTCTTGTATATATCGCGTCTATCTCTTTTCTGGATTTCTCCCTAATGTAATAAAGTTTGGCTCTTCTAACCCCTCTCAGGCCTTTCTTGACCACTTCAATTTTGTCGATTGTTGGCGAAGCCAAAGGAATAATACGCTCAATACCTATCTGTTGCGCCCCTATTCTTCTTACCGTAAAAGTTTTACTTTCATCTCTTCCCTTTATCTTTAATACAATTCCTTCAAAAGCTTGCTGTCTAGTTTTTTCTCCCTCCTTGATTTTAGTAAATACACGAACGGTATCGCCAACGCCAAATTTTGTTTGTGTTTGCTTGCCTTCACTAGATATTTGTATATGTGTTGCAGTAAGTGCCATTTTTCTAAAATAAACGCCCACTTTTTGTGGGACGATGTCTATTGTACATCAGGTACGGCATTTCCTTCAAGAGCCTCCGCAATCCTTTGCGCTAACCTTGCGTTCCAGGTTATCTTATAAGGTAGTTTTACTTTTTCTTCCTTTCTTCCCTCAAAAACCAAAATCACTTTTTGTTCACCTGGGTGCTTTAATAAAAGCTTTTTTAATTGGGATAAGTCGCTTCCCTTTGCTTTTTTTGGCACCTTTATATAAACAATTTGGTTATTTTCGTTTTTTTCATCCGTACTTGTTTCTATCGTATCTACTATAAGGGTAGGTGCGTCCTCCCGATTATCTACCCTCCCTGAAACAATAAGTGCTTTGTTATCTATCCAGTGATCTCGAGTTTGGCTAAATATTTTTGGAAATATTACCAATTCAAGAGACCCAGTATCATCTTCTACTCTTACAAAAGCCATTTCTTGGCCTGATCGTCTTGTGACAATTATTTTTACTTCTGAAACTATGGCTGCTATCCTAACATTCTCGCCGATCGTTTCATGAGGTGATATTTCAAAAATCTTGTGCGTGGCTTTATGTTCTAGAGGACCAATAATTTCACTTAACGGGCGCGCCGACAAAGAAAATCCAAGAAGTTGTCTTTCTAGCGCCTGCAATTCCTCGTCTGAAAACTCATCCATATCCTCCATTATTTGCACGCTCTGTGTTTTAGAACTTTTAGTAATTTCATCTTGAGAAAATAGACCTTGCTGTCCTTTTGACGCCTTAGGCTTAGAAACTCTATTTCTAATCTCCTCATATGTGGCTAGCAAAACGGCCCGTTTTCCATATGCACTTAGGGCGCCCACTTTTATTAGACTCTCTAAAACCTTTTTGTTAACCCTTCTTGCATCAACTCTATTTAGAAAATCTGCAAATGATAGAAACTCGCCCTCGTTGCGTGCCTCTAATATGGCCTCAATAGCCGCTTTCCCCACATTTTTAATAGCATTTAAGCCAAAACGGATACCATTTTCATCTAAAGCTCCTTTGTCATCCGATATAATGAAATCTACCGCACTTTCATTAATGTCTGGTGGCAACACTTGTATACCCATTCTTCTACACTCATGGACAGCCGCAGAAATTTTTTCAGAGTCATTACATTCTGCCGTTAACAAAGCGCACATAAACTCTACTGGGTAGTTAGCTTTAAGATAAGCTGTTTCGTAGGCAACCATGCCATAGCTCGTTGCATGGGCTTTATTAAACCCGTAACCCGAAAAAGGCTCTATTAATCTAAATAATTCCTCTGCTTTCTTTTTCTTCATCCCTTTCTTTATTGATCCCTCAATGAATTTAATTTTCTGCTTTTCCATTTCCTTTGGTACTTTTTTACCTACTGCTTTTCTGAATTTATCTGCTTCTTCCCATGTATAGCCCGCAATGTTAATAGCCGTGGTTAGCACATCGTCCTGATATACTAATAGGCCATAAGATTTGCTCAAATATTCTTTCATTCGTGGATCAAAATATTTAATTTTACTTGGATTATTTTTGCGCAGAATATATTCTGGAATTTGAGCCATTGGTCCCGGACGATAGAGGGCCACCATAGCCATCAGATCTTCTATTTTTGTCGGCTTGAGGTCTTTTAAGTACCTAGTCATTCCTGAACCAGAAAGCTGGAAAACTCCCATTGTGTCTCCTCTAGACAACATTTCATAAGCTTTTTTGTCGTTTAGGGGTATTTCTTGTAGATCTATTTTTTTGCCGCAAACTTCTTCTATTATTCTAATGGCGGACCCTAATATTGATAAGTTCCTCAAACCCAAAAGATCAAATTTCAGAAGACCTACGGCTTTCGGCGACATGTTTGGGTCAAGAGCATACATATCATACTGGGTAATGATCCTTTTTCCTTCAGGATCATTCTGTATTGGGGTGAAATTCGTTATCTCTTCGGGGGCTATCACTAAACCTGCAGCATGAACAGATACGTGCCTTACATTTCCTTCTATCTGTTTTGCTAAATCTATAATCTTTTTAGCATCTTTATCATCGTCGTAAATCTCTGCCAGCTCCTTTGAAATTGTCATTGCCTTATCAATATCCATAGGAAAACCTTGGGATCCTATTGGAATCAATTTCGCTATCCTGTCTCCAGTCGAATAAGGATAGCCTAATACGCGCGCCGTGTCGCGTACGGAGGCTTTAGCCATCATTCTTCCAAAGGTGTTAATTTGAGCAACTTTGTTGTGTCCATACTTTTCGCCAATGTAGTTTATAATTTCTTCTCTTCTGTCATCGGCAATGTCAAAATCAATATCAGGCGGCGAAGGACGCCATGGGGTTAAAAATCTTTCAAACGGAAGATCATATTTCAATGGATTGATATTAATAATTCTCATTGCATATGACACTAATGAGCCGGCCGCCGAACCCCTAGTGTTAGTGACAATACCGCTTTCAGCTGCCCAATTTGCAATATCTGCCATTATTAAAAAGTATGTTGCATATCCTTTGTCTTCTATAATCTTCATCTCATAATTCAACCTTTTTTTAATTTCGGGCGTTACTTTTTTAACCCTTTCAGCTATACCCTTCCAAACAATTTTTTCCAACTCCTCATCTGAAGTTTTGCCCTCAGTAAGCTTGTATTTTGGAAAATGCCACTTGTCCAGTGTTATTTCTAAGTTGCATTTCTCAGCAATCTTAACAGTGTTATCCACCGCCTCTGGTACATCGGAAAACCTTTCAGCCATTTCATTTGGAGTTGTTACATAAAAAGCCGGCGTGTCTATAAATCTAATTCTTTTTGTGTCAGAAACATTTTTGCCAGTGGCAATGCAAACAAGAGCGTCTTGGGCTGAAGCATCTTCCTTTTTAATATAATGGGCATCATTTGTGGCCACTAGTGGAATTCCCAATTCTCGACTTAGTTTAACAATACCTTTATTTATCTTTTCCTCCGTATCGGCCATTCTTACCACTCCCTGCCGTATTTCCTGATTATCTATTCCGGGGACATATTGATTATAATTATGTCTTTGGATTTCCAAGTAATAGTCCTTCCCGAAAACATCTAAAAACCATTTCGCAACCTTTTTGGCCTCAGAATAATCGTCATTAATTAAAGCTTGAGGTACCTCTCCCTGAGCACACGCAGACGTACAAATCAGGCCCTTTGAGTATTTCGCTAAAGTTTCTCTATCAAACCGCGGACGGTAATAATAACCCTCAAGATGAGCAATTGAAGTTAGTTTCATTAGGTTCTTATACCCAAGATTATTCTTCGCAAGGAGAAGTAAGTGAAAATTTTTGAATTTCCCTCTTTCTGGTCTAAGTTTGTGGTCTACGTTTGTCGTATATGCCTCAATTCCTATTATTGGCTTAACGCCTTGGGCTCTTACTTCTTTATAAAACTCTATGGCTCCGTACATCGCACCATGATCGGTTATAGCCACCGAATTCATTCCAGACTTTTTAACATGCGATGTTAAATCGGATATCTTACTTAAACCATCCAGAAGTGAATATTCTGTATGTAGATGAATATGAACAAACTTCTTAGGCATAATCTTTTTGTCTTCTTCCTATTTCCTTATTAAGATTTCTTTAAAGACTCTAAAAGGAGTTCTCTTGTTAACTTTGGATCACCCTTTCCTTTAAGCTCTTTCTGTACTGCTCCTACTAAGAATCCTATTACATTTACTTTTCCACTTTTGTAATCCTGAACTGCCTTCTTCTCTTGCAATACTATTTTTACCACTTCTTTTGCCACTACTTTTTCACTCGCATATACCTTTTTTGTAAGATCTACTAAGTTTTTGACTAATCCAGCTGGCTCTTCATATTTCTGATCTAGATGCTGATTGATCATAGCACCCGCTATCATTTTCACCGACAAGCTGTGTTTATGTCCCAACTCAATAGCGCTTTCAAAATATTTTGCTCTATCAATATTCTGAACCAATACTTCTATGTAGTTTTCTGGTAATTTATATTCCTTAGAATATCTTTCTCGTTTTTTTGCAGCTAATTCGGGCATTGTTTTACGAATATTCTCAATTTCCTCGTTTTCAATTCTAACAGGAGGTATGTCGGGTTCTGGAAAATATCGGTAGTCCTTCTCTTCTTCTTTTACCCTTTGTAAATAGGTATCTTGCTTTGCCTCATCATAACCCCTAGTTTCTTGGGCAATTCTTTTCCCCGACGAAAGTATCTTTTCTTGTCTCACTAGTTCTGCTTTGATTGCTTTTTTGAGAAACTTGAAAGAATTTATGTTTTTCAATTCAACTTTATAATCAGGTATTTTTTGTGCATCGTTAGATAAAGAAACATTTGCTTCAAGACGCATTGAGCCTTTTTCCATATCTGCACTTGAAATACCTAAATAACGTACAACAAGCTGCACTTCTCTTAGAAACTTTTCAACATCTTCTATATTCCTAAAGTCCGGTTCCGTAACCATTTCGACAAGAGGCACACCACTTCTATTAAAATCAACTAGAGTAACTTTCTTTTTGTTTATCTCGTTGTGTATTAGCTTGGCCGTATCTTCTTCTAGGTGTATTCTCCTTATCCGTATCTTAGTTTTCGTACCTAACTTGCCAGACGAATGAGGAAATTCGAAATCACCGCTCGAACATAAAGGCTCATCGTATTGGCTAATCTGATAACCCTTTGGTAAATCTGGATAAAAATAGTGTTTTCTGTCAAATTTAGAAAAAGTATTGATTTTGCAACCAAAGGCTATTCCAAGTTTGACAGTGTCCTCAATTGCCTTTTTATTGGCAAATGGAAGCGCGCCAGGTAACCCGAGGCAAACCGGACAGGTTAGGGTGTTGGGTTTTTTAATAAAATGGTCTGTATCACACCCACAAAACATCTTAGAAAAAGTTCCTAATTCTATATGGACCTCCAGACCAATTATCGGTATGAATTTCGATGACTTATTCTCCATTTTTATAAAAGTTTAGCCCTTCATCAATTACACTCTGGCCGTATTTCTTTGAAAAGAATAGCGCAGTTATAACTAATCCTGTCAGAAGAAACATTAATAGTCGTATTCCAAAAATTTCAGTTATTGCACCCGAAAATATCACTGGGAAAACCGTTGCTACCGTTACCAGAAACCAATAATTACCAAAAACCCTCCCTCTTAAACCACCAGGTGTCTTTTCCTGTAAATATGTTTGAGAAGGGATAAGAATACCAATAAACGAAAGGCCAATTAATAATACACAGGTTGTTCCCAATATAATCCTTCCATAATTTGTTATTTCAGGAAGAATAAAGGTAAATATAAACAAAATAAGTGCCATCATTTGTAAAAAGGTTTCTATTACTCTCTTCTTTCGCCAACCTTTGTTTAGTAAACGAGTCACAACAAAAGTGCCGATGGCGGCTCCTATACCGGCTGGCACAACAATCATCACTCCAGCTGAGTTAACATTTATTCTGAATATGTCTTCCGCCAATACCGGCATACTGACTACAATCACAGACAAAGAAACTGACAATCCCATCATAAGAACAAATGGTAATAATATTGATCGATTTTCTTTAATAAACTTATATCCTTCTATTATCCGTGAAAAGAATTTATACAAGGCTTGTTCGAAACTTCGTGGCATTCTTTCCCTTGTCCTCATCGTTGGTAGAAAACTAACACTAATAAAGGCCAGTAATAGAAAGAATGAACAAAGATACAGGGAAGAACTGAAACCTAGTGTGTGATTTAATAATCCGGCAAAACCAAACCCAATTATTAAGGCAGCTTGTTGAGTCAAGAAAAATAAACCGTTGGCCTGAGGAAGAGATTTTTTCTTTACTAATGACGGAAGAGATGCCGCTTCAGCCGGAACATAAAACTGATTAAAGAAAGAATAGGTAACCGCAATTCCATACAGTAAGAAAAAGCTTGTCTCGTGTAAAAAGGCATAAACAAAGATAGCTGCTGATTGTAATAAATTTGCAATAACAAGCATTTTTCTTCTGTCAAATATGTCAACACTAGCGGCAGCAATTGGGCCTATTAATATTGCCGGTAGGGCATACGCAACCCATAAAAATGAAGTAGCGATAGATGAACCTGTCCGTTCATAAAGTCTTATTAGCAAGAGGAAGTTCATAATGTTAATCGTCAACTGAGAAAGAACCTGAGAGGTCCAAAGATAAACAAATTTAGAATTCTTTATTAAAGGTTTAAAGTCTTGCATGTATTTTTTATTGAAAAGCTATTTTCGGTTTCCAGCCAACCGTCCTTTGATACAGCTTGCCAAGTTTAAATAGCGTAGGCTCAGAAAATCTTGCACCCATTAATTGAAAGCCAAGAGGCAGCCCCTTACTTGAAAATCCGCTAGGGATAGCCAATCCAGGGATTCCTGCAACGTTTGCTGCTGCTGTTAAAACATCAGCCAAATACATTTGCAGTGGATCTTCTGCTTTTTCTCCCAATTTGAATGCTGGTGTGGGTGAAACTGGAGCAATAATAGCGTCAACTTTGTTAAATGCATCTTCAAAATCTTCAATTATTTTTGATCGCACCTTTTGCGCTTTTAAATAATATGCATCGTAATATCCTGCTGACAATACATACGTTCCTAGCATGATTCTTCTTTTTGCTTCGTCTCCAAAAGAATCTCTATTCTTTCCATATCTAATTCCATCATATCTGCCGAGATTTGAAGATACTTCGGCGGGCTGAACAATGTAATACACCGATATTGCATATTTTGTATGAGGTAGGCTTATATTTACTAGTTCAATACCTTGACTTTTAAAAATATCAGCTGCTTCTTTTACAGATTTTTCTACTTCGGAATCTAATCCTTTTATAAAGTATTCCTTTGGTATGCCTATTTTGATTTTACTGTTCGATTTATTGGATCTAATATTTTTCACAGTACTATCTCTTTCGTCTTCTCCCTTAGTAACCTCAAACACCTTTTCCACATCATCGACTGTCATTCCAAAGTGACCTACAGAATCAAGAGAAGAAGCCATTGCAATTACCCCATACCTTGGTACAACTCCGTATGTTGGCTTGAATCCGACAATTCCACAGAAATTTGCGGGTTGCCTTATTGAACCACCTGTATCCGTCCCTGTGGCGATCAAAGAAAACTGTGCTGAGATAGCAGCTGCAGAACCACTAGATGAGCCCCCTGGTACATACTCCTTTTGCCAAGGGTTTTTTGTTGAACCAAAATCAGAATTTTCTCCTGAGGCTCCATGAGCCCAAGCGTCACAATTAGTTTTACCTAAGGTAATTGCTCCCGCATCTTCCAATCTCTTTACAACTGTTGCTGAATAAACAGGAACAAAGTTCTCTAAAACTTTTGAAGCAGCCGTAGTTCTCAGTCCTTTTGTCAAAAACAAATCTTTATGAGCAACAACCACCCCGAGTAAAGGATTTTTATCAAATGCTGCTTCTCCTAATTCTTCTATTTTTTTATCTACCTCTTTTGCCTGCAAATAGGCCATTTCTTCTGACAATGTCAGAAAGCTGTTTATATCTTTATCAAATTTCTCTATTCGGGCAAGATACGCGTCAACTAATTGCACCGCGCTAAATTTTTTCTTAATCAACCCTTCTTGGGTTTCTTTTATTGTTAGAGGTATTTCCATCTTATTCGTTCGTCGGTTGAAACACTGCATCCACCACAAAATATCCGTTGTGGTCTGTTTCTGTTCCTGAGAGAGCCTCGTCTTGAGACAAAACATTCTCTAAATTCTTGTTGTCTTGTCTTGAAACGTTTTCCAGCCCGATAGTTTGACTAGTCGGATCGGTATTTGAAGTATCAGCTTTGTCTAATTCTTTTACGTAAGAAATTATTTCTGAAAGTTGTTTGGAAAACTTGTTTATCTCGCTGTCAGTGATTTTTAATTTCGCTAACTTAGCCACATGCTCAACGTCTTTTTTGCTTATTTTGCTCATGTTTTCATACTATCTTATATCTACGAGAATACAACAACAAGCATTTATTCAGGTCAATGTATTTTGGGCAGAAGATACCAACATCAGGCCATACTACTAAGAACCTTAATTCTTTCGGCTACTGGAGGATGGGTATTAAACATCCCCGAAAACCGATTAATAGCTCCGTGAGCTTTATCTTTGAAAGGATTTACGATATAGAAATGAGCCGTTGCTTTGTTGGCTACCTCCAAAGGCTCTTTGTCTAAAGAAATTTTTTCTAAAGCTGATATCAAACCTTGAGGCTGTCGTGTAATGGCTATAGCGCCGGCATCTGCCATAAATTCACGCCTCCTCGAAATCGCAAGTTGTATAAGCTTCGCTATAATCGGAGCTAAAATTGCAAAAAGAAGGCCAAGGATTATAAATAGGGCATCTAGTTGATTTCCTCGTCTATCTGAACCTCTTTTTCTCATCCAACTTGCACGCAAAAACCAATCACCAAGAAGGGCAATTAAACCTACTAAGACTGTCACAATACCAGCAAGACGTATGTCGTAATGTTTAATATGACTTAATTCGTGGGCAACAACACCTTCCAGTTCTGTCCTAGTAAGTTTATCTAACAACCCCCGAGTTGCACATATCACCGCATGATCGGGATCTCTTCCTGTTGCGAATGCATTAGGCGCCGTATCGTTTATTACATAAGCTTTTGGTTTTGGAAGACCAGTGGCTATGCTTAAATTCTCAACCACTGTATAAAAAGCAAAATCCTTTTTCCTATCCGCCGGTTTTGCACCGGAAATTGCCAACACGATTTTGTCACTAAAATAATAACTACCGATACTCATCAGTCCTGAAATAATGAAGGCAATGCCTACATACCCAAGTCCTCCCGTTCTATAGCCCGAATATGCACCAAACGCTTGGGCAAAAACATAAGTGGCCAGTGTTATAAATAACACAAACGCAACCACAACAATCACACTTTTGCGCTTATTAGCACTAATTGCTTCGTAAATATTAATCATTGATAAATTTAAAGATTCACCTTCGGCGTTTTTACATCTTTTGAAGATACGCTTGTGTGTTCTCCTTTTTCGGGAGTAATTAATCCAGGTAATTCTCCAAATTTAAACATACCGGCAATTATGTTTGAAGGCACGCTAACTCTTTTAACGTTAAAATCGGCTGTTAAATCAATTACCAGTCTTCTTGAATACATCACCTTATCAGAAGTGTCTCTTAACTCATCCATCAACTTTGTCACAACCCCTGCTCCTTTTATCTCCGGATTGCTTTCGACAAGTACTTGTATTTTTGGTAAAACCTGGGCAAATTGACTTCCAGCATCCGCCATCTTTTGTACATCACCGGATTTAACCGCACGATCAATTGCTTTTCTAGCGCTTGTTAGGTCCTTAAAAATTCCTTTCTCGTGTTTTAGATATCCTTTGGCTGAAGACTCCAAATTCGGAATTAAATCCGCCTGTCTTTTTAACTGATTGCCTATTTCCTGAACAGCCGCTTTGATTCTGGCTTTAGCCGAAACAAAGAAGTTGTATGTGGATACAATCCAAAATATTAAAACAACAGCTATTCCAATTAAAATATAATTCATCTATCTATCACCCCCTGACCAAAGATTACTTTACCATTTTTAGAAATTCTCTTAAAGGCTTCGTATTTACAATATCTGATTTGGTCGCCCAACCACGTCTTCCTACCGACACACCAAATATCATGTTATTCAAACTGTCTTTGTGGTGAGCATCTGTTCCCATGGTTAACTTTACTCCTTCTTTTGTCGCATCCCGGACGATAACATCCGGTAGATCTAATCTTATCGGCTCAGCATTAATTTCAAGCCATTTATTATTTTGTTTACAAAAGTCAAAAATCTGCGGCCAGTTAAGTTCTACTCCTTCCCGATAACCGAGTTTTCTTCCAGTTGGATGAGCAAATATTTTTACTTTAGGGTGGGCTAGGGCACTGAGAATTCTTTTGGTAACAGTATTTCTAGGTTGTTTGAAGCTCGAATGAATGGAAACAAGGGCAAAATCTAACAACTCTAACCCCTCGTCAGGAACAGGCAGTCGCCCATCTGGTAAAATATCTATCTCGAGGCTATTGAACACTTTTTTTACGCTCCCTGTCCCCTTTTCTGCTATTGAGGAATTAAGTTTTTCAATTCTTTCTTTCTTGCGCTTAAGAATGTCTATTATTTGTTTACCATTATGTCCACTTTGACTGGGGTTATGCTCTGTAAAGGCAATATATTCATAACCCAACTCATTAGCCTTATCTACAATTGCTTCTATCGAGGACTCTCCTAAATCATGACTCGTTTCTATATCAAAATCAGAATGAATTTGTAAGTCGCTTTTTATATCTTTTAATTCTATTAATTTAGGAAGTTTATGGTTAATGGCCGCTTCAATCTCACCTGTGTCTTCTCTTAACTCCGGCTCTATCCAATCCATTCCCAGTTTTTGATAGAAATCTTTTTCGGTAGGACATTTTATCAACTTGCCCTTTTTCTTTATTCCATACTCAGAAAGACTCATTTGCTTTTTTATTGCATATTCCCGCAAAGCAATATTGTGATGCTTCGATCCCGTAAAGTGTTGAAGAAGGGATCCGTATGAATCTGGAGATTGGGCTATTATATCTACTTGCACGCTACCCGAAACAATTATTGATGCTGTTTTGTCTCCCTTTTCTAATACTCTCTGTTTTTTGGGATACTTCGTAAAATGATCAAGAACTTTGACCGGCGAATCAGTGGCAACGGCAATATCTATATCTCCTATTGTTGAAGTATTTCTTCTCAGGCTTCCCAAAACGTCTACATTCTTAACGCTTTTCTCTTTTTTCATCCATTCTATAACTTCATCAGCAACCTTCGTGGCATACGGTAAAAGCAGGCGTCGCTTTTTACTCGTAACTTCCTTGATTGATTTTTCAATCGCTTCTTGAGATTGCTCTCCAAAACCTTCAATGTCCGTCACTTTCCCTTCTTTTATAGCTTTCTTTAACTTCTTAATGGCTCCTTTTGCTTCTTTTATCTTAAGTTCATTTGCCAGTTTAAACGCTGTTTTAGAACCAACTCCAGATACTTTCATCAACTCGAAAGTTGCGGGGGGAATTCCTTTTGCAACAACCTCAAAGTGTTTTGATCTTCCTGTCCTAAATATTTCATCGAGATGTTCTTCAATACTCGCACCTATTCCCGATATCTCCTTGAGTTTTCCGTCATCCCATAAATCTTTAGCCTC
This sequence comes from Patescibacteria group bacterium, assembly GCA_018823885.1. Taxonomy (GTDB): domain Bacteria; phylum Patescibacteriota; class Microgenomatia; order UBA8517; family UBA8517; genus JAHJHG01. Next base: position 12 of record JAHJHG010000008.1, on the reverse strand, counting down.
AGATGTTAAATG
>JAHJHG010000007.1 GCA_018823885.1 Patescibacteria group bacterium | reverse complement strand
TTATATTTATTTACATTTTTAGCACTTATTGGAAGTTACTTTATTTCTTTAAGCCTTTTGTCAGGTGAAAATACGCTTTCCTTGCGAAGTGACAGAGAGCTTGTTTTTATGAATCTTGATAGGTTTTCAACTCAGATAAACGAACAAAGAAGGGCATCAATAACTTTTCCCGCAACAAATCTTTTTTATAATAAAGGCACATCTCTCGCGAAGGAGGTGTTTGCTAAATATATTGGCTGGCTATCGCCAGACCACCTGCTTTTTGGTGGCGATAGTCCCTCTATCTATAGGTTTGGAGAACACGGTGTTATATATCTTCTAGACATATTTTTCATTCTATTGGGGGTGTTCGGATTGGCCAGGTTAAAAGTCCACAAAAACAAAAATGGCTTTATATTTTTACTTGCCGCACTATTTATTGTGGCCCCCTTACCTTCAGCTGTAAGTAAAATAGGTGATTCATATTTTTTTAGGGGATTTTTGCTCATTCCTGCCTTAATTGTTCTGATTGCTTGTGGTGTAACCTTTCTTTATCAGGAGTTGAGCAAGAAACACAAAAAGGTTGCCATTGGTGTCACAGCAGTTTTATATTTGACACTATTTGTAAACTTTCTGGTATTTTTCTTTTTCAGATATCCAATAAAACAACAAGAGAATCATTTTTTAAGTGGTCGTGTTGTGTCAAATTATATATCTAGAGCAAGAGAAAATACCGATGAAAACATAATAGTTATTACAACATCTCCTTATGCTATGTATCACCAATATCTTATATATTTCAATGGCCAGCAGGTTGACACACCGCAACTAAGGAGCAAGGAACACACAATCGACAACATTATCTTTAGGAGCGGGTGTGATAATTACAAAGAGGGGGAGATTGTAATATTCGACTCAAGGCTTAATTGCGACCTGCCAGAAAAGGGTGAAGTATTGGTAATACAAGATCAAAAAGATGCAGGATTTCAATTTAGTATATTAAATGATAATCTTTGCAGAAATATGGCTCTTTCTCCTTGGCGCAGAGAGCATGTTGTTTCAGATTATATGTTAGAAAAAATGGATACAGAAACCTTTTGTAATAGGTGGATATATAAGTATGAAATCTAAAAAATTATTTTGCCCTGTTTGCAAAAAAAGCAAGGAGGAAAAATTCTGGGCCATGTCTGGATACAGATTAGCTCGATGCAAAAATTGCAAAATGGTTTGGGATTTCTTTCCCCCCGATAATCTTTTAGCTCAATATGATAAAAGGTATTTTATAAATGAAAATCCTAAAGGAGGGTACGCAAATTATTTTGATGGGATGGCCGTCAATAAAAAGACCTTTTCGAATCGTCTTAAGAAGATTGAAAAGAGATTTGGAAAAGGCAAACTTCTTGACGTTGGTTGTGCGCTGGGCGATTGTTTAGTAGAAGCAAAAAGACTTGGATGGAAAGAGGCGGAAGGTTTGGAGATTTCTGCCTATGCATATAAATTTGCGAAAAAACGAGGATTGAAAGTTAAGGAAGGTGTCCTAGGGAACAATACATACGCCAAAGATAGTTTTGATATTGTTTTATATCAAGATGTTATTGAGCATGTCACAGATCCTGTTCAGGAACTTAAGAGAGTAAAGGGAATATTAAAGCCGGGAGGTATAGTTTATCTTGTAACTCCAGATGTGGGAGGATTATGGTCAAAACTATTGGGTCCTTTTTGGTATCACTATAAACCAGTTGAGCATGTTATGTATTTCTCTCAGGAAACAATGAGGCGCGCACTGAAAAATGCGGGATTTACTGATATTAAAACAGCAAAAACATATCACATATTAAGCCTTGAATATATAATGAACAGACTAAGGTACTATGCTCCTACTTTCTTTGACTTTATGTTGAAAATTCTTAAAAATACGCCTTTTAGAAATATTTCTTTTAAGGCATTTACAGGAGAACTTGAAGCATGGGGACAAAAGCCAAACTAAAGATAAATAATAGTGCAATAAAATTGCTAATAATTATTGGAACTGTTACCTGGTCTTTGGTTATGATTAAAAGTGGTTTGATTTACTCTTTTGGAAAGGGGTTTTGGGGGCCAAATGGGCATGATGGGGTATGGCATATTGCTTTAATTAATCATCTTGCAAATGGTAACTGGCAAATGCCGGTTTTTGCTGGCGAAACACTCAGAAATTATCATGTTGGCTATGACTTGTTGCTAGCCATTCTCCACAGAATTACGACAATTCCTGCCGAGACATTATATTTTCAGATAATTCCTCCAATAATTGCATTTTTAACAGGTTTTCTTACTTATAAATTTGTTTATCTCTGGAAGAAATCAAAAATTCAAGCCTTCTGGGCAACATTTTTTATATATTTTGCAGGAAGCTTTGGTTGGGTGATCTCATTGGCAAGAGAGGGTCAAATTGGTGGCGAATCTCTGTTTTGGTCACAACAAGCTATCTCAACCCTTATAAACCCACCTTTCGCACTCTCTGTGGTTTTAATACTTTTAGGTTTAATAGGCCTACTTAAGCTAAAGAAATCTTCAACAATTTGGTGTCTTTTGGCGATATCATTGATTTTCGGAATTCTCGCTCAAATAAAAGTATATGCAGGAATTTTATCTTTAGGTGGACTTTTTATTGCCGGCCTTTACGAATTCATTAAAAGAAAGAAAACAACATTAATTAAAGTGTTTGTTATATCAAGTATCTTTGCCGCACTTTTCTTTTTTCCCTTAAATCAGAACGCTGTTGGTCTAATTGTATTTCGCCCTTTTTGGTTTTTGGAAACAATGATGGGTCTATCAGATAGGTTTTATTGGCCGAGATTTGCTGAAGCAATGGTAAATTATCGCTTAGGAAATATTTGGTACAAGGCAATTCCAGCATATTTTATCGCTTTTCTAATTTTCGTAGTTGGGAATATGGGGATAAGGATTATTAAAGCTCCTCTAATGGTTCAATGGTTTAGAAAATACAAAAAACTATCTTTCATTGAAATATTTTTCGCCGTGGTGATATTTTTTGGAATTATATTTCCAATGTTTTTTCTTCAGAAAGGAACCCCATGGAATACAATTCAATTTTTCTACTATTCCCTTACGTTCTCGGGTATTTTCGCGGGAGTCGTTTTTGGAGAGTGGCTCGAAAGGAAGGGGCAAAGATCAATAAATATTTTAGGAATCATCATTATTATTTTGAGTATTCCAACCACGGTTGCGACACTTAAACATTATTTACCCTCTCGCCCGCCCGCTAAAATTTCTAACGAAGAGCTTGAAGCGCTTAGTTTTCTATCAAAGCAGTCAGACGGCATTGTTTTGACCTATCCTTTTGATAGAGAAGCTGCGAAGCAAGCTTTAGCTAATCCTCCTAGGCCACTATATTTATATGAATCGACAGCATATGTTTCAGCTTTTAGCGAAAAAATCGTTTATTTAGAGGATGAGGTAAATTTGGATATAACGGGATATGATTGGAGAGGACGACGCGAAAAAGTTGAGTTATTCTTAAAGATACCCAATCAGGAAGAGGCAAGAAGCTTTTTGGAGGAAAACAACATTTCATATATTTATTGGATCATAGGCCAACGGGCAATATTAGGAGAAAGTCAGCTTGGGATAACGAAAATTTTTGAAAATAGCGAAGTCGACATTTTTGCAGTCAATAATTAATAGTATTAGGTCTTCGTGTGAATAACTCCCAATTAAATGGTAAAATTTAGGCGTGACAAAGATATCAGTAGTCATAAATACGCTTAATGAAGAGAATAATCTGCCTCGAGCGCTTGCTTCAGTAAAAAAGTTCGCCGATGAAATAATAGTGGTTGATATGAAATCGGACGACAGTACTGTTGATATTGCAAAAAAAGCAGGGGCAAAGGTATATGAATACAAAAGGATGGGATATGTAGAACCGGCTAGAAATTTTGCGATAGGAAAGGCGACGGGGAAATGGATACTTATTATAGATGCAGATGAACAGCTTCCCAAAAACCTGGCAAAGAAGTTAAAAGAAATCGTCAAAAACCCAAGTGCCAATTATTACAGACTTCCTAGAAAGAATTTAATTTTTGGGAAATGGGTGAAGCATTCACGTTGGTGGCCGGATCACAATATTCGTTTTTTTCAAAAAGAATTTGTTTCTTGGAGTGAAATAATTCATTCGGTTCCCATGACTCAAGGAAAAGGATTAGATCTTCCAGCGAGAGAGGATTTGGCAATTATTCACAATAATTACGAATCCATTGAGCAGTACATTGAGAGAATGAATAGATATACCACACTTCAAGCGAAAGGGTTAGTTGATGATGGTTATAAGTTTTCTTGGAAAGATGTGATAGTAAAGCCCACTTCTGAATTTTTGAGCCGATACTTTGCAGGAGAAGGGTACAAAGACGGTATTCATGGTCTTGCTTTGGCTCTGCTTCAGGCATTCTCAGAACTAACTCTTTATCTTAAGGTTTGGCAAAGTGAAAAATTTGAAGAGAAAGAAATTAGTGTAGAGAGGGTTATTAAGACAATGAAAAAGCAAGAGTCCGACCTTCACTATTGGCAGGCGGACACTCTTCTTAAAGGTGGTGGAGGAGTTCTTCAAAAAATAAAAAGGAAGCTTAAGATTTCTTGATTAAATATATATGAAGGTTTCCATTATCATTTTAAATTGGAACAGGAAAGAAGACACTTTATCATGCATGAAATCCTTGAAAGAATCGAGGATTAAAGATTTTGAGTTAGAGATTATTGTTGTGGACAATGGATCAACTGATGGGTCACAACAGACCGTAGCCAGATACATAAAAGAAGCAAAGAAGGTAGGTAACAGAAGATGGAAATTAATTGAACTAGAAGAAAATACAGGCTTCGTTAAGGGCAATAATGTTGGGATTAAATACGCGCTTGATACTGGGGCAGACTACATCATTCTTCTTAATAACGATACGATAGTGGAACAAGATTGTATATCTAATCTTGTTGGGTATGCGAACAAGCATAAAGATATTGGGCTAATATCGCCAAAAATATATTTCGCAAAAGGATTTGAGTTTCATAAAGCTAGATATAAAGATAAGGATTTGGGAAAAGTATTTTGGTATGCAGGAGGGGACATAGATTGGAACAATGTTTACGGCTCGAATCATGGTGTTGATGAAGTAGATGAAGGACAATATGACAAAACGAAGGAAACTGATTTTGCAACAGGGTGCTGTATTTTAATTAGAAGAGAAGTTTTAGACAAGATAGGGTTACTCGACAAGAGATATTTTGCTTATTACGAGGACTCTGACTTATCACAAAGGGCGAGGAAGGCCGGTTGGAAGGTTGTGTATTATCCTTTTGCACATCTTTGGCATAAAGTGGCTCAAAGCTCTGGAATTGGAAGTGGTCTGAATGATTATTTTACAACTCGCAACAGACTGCTTTTCGGTATTCGCTATGTGTCTTTAAGAACTAAATTTGCATTAATTAGGGAAAGCCTCAAACACCTTTTAATCGGGAGGAAGTGGCAAAAGATTGGGGCCAGAGATTTTTATTTAGGTCGATTCGGGAAAGGTTCTTGGAAATGAAAAATAATATATCAGCAATAGTTATTACGAAGAATGAAGAGGAAAAAATCGGCGAATGTTTGGATTCTCTCTCTTGGGCGGATGAAGTATTGGTTATTGATACAGGATCAGACGATAAAACTATCCAGATTGCCACGAAAAGAAAGGCAATAGTAATCTCTTTTGCGAAAGGGGGATTTAGCGATTGGAGAAACCAGGGAGCGATAGAGGCAAAGAGTGATTGGCTTTTATATGTTGATGCAGACGAACGAGTAACTCCCCTTCTTCGTAAAGAAATATTAAAGGTAATAAATAGTCCTACAGATATTGTTCTTTATGCAATTCCCAGAAGGAATATTATTTTAGGGAAAGAGATGAAGCATGGAGGTTGGTGGCCGGATCATGTCAAAAGGCTGATGAAGAAAGAAGCCCTTGTTAAGTGGGAAGGAGATTTGCATGAGAACCCCGTTGTTAAAGGCGAACTTGGACACCTTGTAAACCCACTTGTTCATTTAAAACACACGAAATTATCAGAAATGGTTGAAAAAACAAATAAATGGTCTGAGATTGAAGCAAAGCTTTTACTTAAATCAGGCCATCCCAAAATGGCTGGGTGGAGATTTTTTAGAATAATGGCAACAGAATTATGGTATAGATTAATTAAGCTTAAGGGTTTCTTGGATGGCACAGAAGGTGTGGTATATGCAATTTATCAGATGTGGAGTAAATTTGTTACCTATGGCAAACTTTGGGAAATGCAACTAAATAGGAAGAAAAAATGAAGGCAGCAATTGTAAATCCATATTTAGATACACTAGGTGGCGGTGAACGCTACACGATGGGCGTCGCGCGAGCATTAGTTAGTAAGGAATACAGCGTAGATGTTGAGTGGAAGGATCCGCTAATAAAGGAAAAATTAGAAAAGCGATTTAATATTGATCTTGAAGGTGTTGATTTTATTGAGGATGTTGGTCGAGGGGATGGGTATGATGTTTGTTTTTGGGTTTCCGATGGCTCCATTCCGATACTTCGGGCACGCAAAAACTTTTTACACTTTCAAGTCCCTTTTCATGATGGAAGTGGTAAAACATTACTGAATAGAATGAAATTTTTCAGAATCGAGAAAATTATATGTAACTCATATTTTACAAAGAAAGTAATAGATAAAGAGTATGGAGTGGAAAGCATTGTTGTCTATCCACCAGTCGACGTTGGTGACTTTAAACCAAAAAGAAAAGAAAATCTAATTGTTTCCGTAGGTCGATTTTCTCAATTAAAGCAGGCAAAGAGACAAGACGTTTTAATAAAAGCTTTTAAAAGGTTTTCTGATTCTGGATTTGATGATTGGGAGTTTGTATTGGCGGGGGGAACAGAAGTCGGCGTTGATGATTATGTAAAAAAGTTAAGAAAATTAGCAAAAGGATATTCTATTAGAATTTTGGAAAGCCCAAGCTTTAGTCAAATAAAAGAATTATATGGTAAGGCAAAAATATTTTGGTCCGCAGCTGGTTTTGGGGCTGATGAGAGTAAAGAGCCAGAAAAAGTAGAACATTTTGGGATTGTAACTGTCGAGGCCATGGCTTCGGGTACTGTTCCAATTGTTTTTTCGGCTGGAGGACACAAAGAAATTATCGCCAATGGCGAGAATGGATTTTTGTGGGAAAATACAAGGCAATTGTTGAAAAATACCAGGAATATTATTGAGGGTAAAGGAATATTTAGTAAAGTTTCTAAGAAAGCAAAAGAGGACAGTCGAATATACGAATATGAAAGATTTGAAAAGGAGATTCAGAATTTAGTTTAACTAGGTACGATGAACAAAAATCTAAAAAAAGCCACCGATTTGCACGAAAATGTTCCGCCTAATTGGTACTACGAATCGTTAAAAGTTGACCCTCTTCAGCGCTATTGGCATAAAAAAAGATTTAAGGAAATTGGGAAATTAATAGACCCGGTTAAAGGAATTGTTTTAGATGTGGGTAGTGCAGATGGTATGTTTTCCAAAGTAATTCTTGATAAATCGAAAGCGAGCAAGCTTATTGGTATAGATGTTGTAAAAACTTCTGTTGATTGGGCAAAAAAACACTGGAAGAGAAACAAGAGAATGAAATTTATGGTTGGAGATGCAGAAGATCTTAAGTATGAGACGAATACATTTGATGCTGTTTTTTGTCTTGAGGTGTTGGAACACGTTTATCAACCTGAAAAAGTGTTGAAAGAATTTAGAAGAGTTATGAAAAAAGGCGGATATGGTGTTTTTCTTGTTCCATCAGATAATCTTTTATTTAGGATTATTTGGTTTCTCTGGCTTCATTTTTATCCTCGGGGTTGGGTTTGGGATGGTACACACATTCAAACATACAGAGATAACGCTTTACCAAAGATGTGTAAAGAGGCGGGGTTTGAGATAATGAAGGATAAGAAGTTTATTTTGGGTATGTTGCATGCTGTTAAGGTGAGAAAGAAATAAACATGACAAAAACGAAAGTATCAATAATAATTCCTAGCTACAATACAGAATGGTTATTAGAAAAAAATATACCCCATGTTTTGAGTGCTCAGAAAAACGAGAAAAATAATATTATAGAGATTATTGTTGTTGATGATGCTTCGCCCGATGGAAGCGTTGGTTTGCTAAAAAAGAAGTTCCCCGAAGTGAAGGTAGTACAACACAAAATAAATAGAGGATTTTCCTCCTCAGTGAACACCGGTGCGAGAACTTCAAAAGGAGATTTGCTGGTGTTGCTAAATACAGACGTTATACCCGAAAGAGATTTTTTAGTTTCTACTCTTCCGCTTTTTAAAGACAATAACGTATTTGCCATATCACTTAGCGAGAAAGATTATAGTTGGGCGAAAGGAGAATTTAAAAACGGGTTTGTTGAACATGGGGCAGGTATTAAGACAAAGAAAGTTCACGATACTTTTTGGGTCAGTGGAGGTAGTGGGGTATTTCGAAGAAACTATTGGATGAGCTTGGGAGGAATGGATGAAAAATTACTTTCTCCTTTCTATTGGGAGGACTTAGATTTATCTTATAGAGCGCTTAAGCGTGGTTATAAGCTGCTTTGGGATCCCGATGCGAGAGTATTGCATAAACATGAGTCAACAATAGGATTGTTGCCTAAAAAATACGTAGGGAGGATAAGGGAAAGAAATCAGCTTATATTCATTTGGAAGAATATAACAAGTCCAACACTAATAAGAAAACACATTATTGGACTTTCGAAGAGAACTTTAAGGCACCCAGGGTATGTAAGGATAGTTATGATGGCGCTTTCTAAGATTAGATGGATTTTAAGAGCAAGAAAGAAGGAAAAAAAGGATTGCAAGGTTTCGGATGAGGCAATTTTTGCAAGGTTTTGACCGCCACTATTTATTGAATGCTCGCACACCTAAACAGTAAATTCAAAAAAATAAGCATAGTTAAGATTTTGATGTTCGCGCTTTTATTAAGGCTTATTTTGTCTCCGCTTTCTTTTCATAGTGATCTTAATAACAACGCGATATGGGGAATATATGCAAGAGAATTCGGCTTAAGGGGTTTCTATGATTGGCTGAATTTTGGAAATTATGCAAGACCGGATTATCCTCCGTTGGCGATGATATTATTTTCAGCAGTAAGATGGGTGTGGGAACTTCTTTTCAGCATATTTTGGAAAATAAATATAACAATTGGTTTGTTCCCCTCTAAATTTATTCCCTGGCTTGAAACCTCAGGGTACTTGTTACTGCTTAAACTTCCAGGTATCTTCGCCGACATAGGCATAGGCTATCTGATATATGTTTTTATCAAAGAGAAGCATGGGCAAATTAAGGCAAAGATAGCCTCTTCGCTGTTTTTGTTTAACATACCGGTGATATATCTTTCTGCTTCCTGGGGTCAACTGGATTCGGTGGTCACATTTTTTGGACTTATGGCAGCGATAGCTTTGTTGAATAAGAAGTATTTTTCCGGATTAACCAACTTCTTTGTTTCGTTGATGATAAAAGTGACAATGGCAGCTGCCACTCCTATTCTTGTTATCCAAAGCATAAAAAACAAAATATCTGTTAAAAAGATATTTATTCTTTCAGTGATATTTGTGACATATTTGTTTGTTATTGGCCAACTATATATAGACAAGGAGCCGATTGTCTGGACAGTAGTGACATATTGGAAAAAATTTGTTCCAGGTGCAGTCACCTTGCCTTATATAAACCTAAATGCTTTTAATTTCTGGGGATTAATTTTTGGACTAGAGCGACTTGGGGATACAACTATTTACTGGAGGATTCCATTATCTATGTGGGCATGGTTTATAACAACGCCCTTTTTTGTAATAATTTTTTATAAGTTTTGGAAAGGTAGAGGAATATTTTTTTCACTCCTTATGACCTATTTTGCAGCTTTTATGTTTTTACCTAGAGTGCACGAGAGATATCTATATCCGATATTTGTATTTTTCCCATTAATACTAATTAAATTTCCTAGGTTGATAAAAATATTTATTATTTTGAGTGTTATCTTTTTTATAAATCTTTATCATTGGTGGTGGATGCCGCGGATTGAGTTTCTGGCTATTTTATTTGATTTTGAAATAGTTGAAAGAGGTCTGTGTTTTATGAATTTGGCAATTTTTGGATATTTGTTTAATATTTATCTTAGGAAGACATGAAGTTATCTGTCATTATCGTAAATTTTAATACGAAAAATTTAACCAAGACTTGTATTGAGTCGGTTATAAATGAGGGTTCGAGTCTTGATCTTGAAGTAATCGTTGTTGATAATAACTCAAAAGATGGTTCGGTCGTTGAGCTTAAGAAGCTTTGGAGAAGATATAAGAACCTAAAACTTATTGAGAATAAAGAAAACTCAGGTTTTTCCAGAGCAAATAACCAAGGTGCGAGGGAAGCAAGCGGCGAATATATACTTCTTCTCAATTCAGACACAGTAATTAAGAGATTCTCGTTTAAAAAACTTATTGCTTTTGCTGAGAAAAAAGAAGATGCGGGTGTTGTTGGTGCAAGATTGTTAAATCCTGATGGAAGCTTACAAGATTCGTGTTTTCATTTTCCGACTATTAAAAATGCAATAAGAGAGTACTGGCTAGGCCAGAAGGGTCTTTTTGATAAATATGCCCCAAAGGGAAAAGATCCAATTGAAGTTGAGGCTCTTGTCGGGGCAGCATTTCTAATAACCCCTAAGGCATTACGAGAGGTGGGTTTGTTGGATGAGAGATATTTTATGTACTTTGAGGATGTTGATTATTGTCGCAGAGTCTGGGCAAAGGGACTTAAAGTTTACTATTTACCGGAAGTAAGGGTGCTGCATTATCATGGGGTAAGCGGTAAAAAGCTTGCCGATAGCGCCAATCAATGGCGAAGATTAATTCCCTCAAGCAAGATTTATCACGGAACATTGAAGCACTATGTTTTAACAGCTATTCTCTGGTTGGGACAAAAATGGCAAAAGCTAGTAAAATAAGAACATGAAAAACAAGTTTAAAATCTTGCTAATTGCGATTTTGCTTGTGGCCTCTTTTCTTCGTTTATGGAAACTCGCTGAAGTTCCCGTTTCGCTTTTTGGCGACGAACTTGATGTTGGTTATCATGCTTACTCTATTTTAAAGACAGGTAAAGACTACTCTGGAAATTTTTTACCTTTACATTTCCAGTCTTTGGCAGAATGGAGAACCCCTCTTTATCTGTATTCTGTTGTTCCGACAGTGGCAATCTATGGAATTAGTCCGTTGGGAGTTCGTCTTCCGGCTGCATTTTTCGGCATATTGGGTGTATTGGGCTTATACCTTTTGGTAAAACAACTTACAAAAAATAAACGATTAGCATTATTATCCGCTTTTGTATTGACCATATCACCATGGCACATTCAATATAGTCGGGCAGCTTTTGAAGTGACTATGCTATTGACATTTTTGCTTTTTGGGCTCTACTTCTTCTTTAAGTCATTGTCTATTGGCGAGGAAGGACCAAAAGATGGTAAATGGCTTTGGGCAGCCTCAGCCTTATTAGTAACAACGCCTCTTATATATAGTACTGCCAAATTATTTACACCAGCGATTTTACTGGTTTTGTTGATTCTTTGGAGAAAGGACATTTTCAAACTCCCTAAAGAGACGCTAACCAAGGCACTACTAACATTGGCTGTGCTGGGTGGTATAACAGCTTATGCTACTCTATTTAGCGGAGGCGGTCAGAGGTTTGGTTATATTAGCGTTTTTTCTGACCCAACAATACCGACCGAAGTGGGGACAGCTCGGTTAAGAGATGTTCGGATGAGAGGCGAGACTGGATATGGACTGAGTCCCAATATTTTCGATCGTCTTTTCCACAACAAGGTTACTTTTTGGAGCGAGAATATATCTAGAAATATATTGCAGTCATTTTCAACAGATTTCCTTTTTATTAAAGGTGACCTAAATCTTCGTCATTCAATCGACGGTGTGGGACAGTTTTACCGTATAGAATTTATTACGATGCTTCTTGGTCTTTTGTTTTTCTTTTCAAGATACAAAGACAAGAGAGTTAAGACCTTCGTGGCCCTTTGGCTATTACTAGGAGTATTGCCGGCTGCTATTACTCGTGACGGTGGAAAGCATGCCACTCGCTTAATATTAATATTGCCCCCTCTGGTTCTTATGATTTCCTATGGACTTGCTGAAGCAGCAAGGATGTTGAAAGGAAATATTAAGAAACTTTTCCTTCTTGGCTACTTTGGACTATTAGTGCTTGGTTTTGCAGCATATCAGCATGAATATTGGGTCCATAATCCTTGGGATTCTGAAAGATGGTGGCATTCGGGATTTGAGGAATCGATTGGAGTCATTAAAGAAATAGATAAAGATTACGATAAAGTGATTTTATCAATGGCCAATGAACCGGTTTGGATATTTTTTGCTGGATGGTACGAATATCCTCCTAGCCAGTGGCATGAAGGTTTTCCTTTTGAGGAGTCATACTTAGATGGATTTGGTGGTCTTTCTTTTATTGATAAGTATTATTTTGCTGGTGTTAGAGAAGAAGACGGGGGAATATTTGCTCTGCCGCAGTATATTGATGATAAAACTCTATATTTGGCAGTCGCATCTGAGATAGGAGAGAATTTAATTATAGAGCCGGGCAAGGGCCCTGCAGGATTAAAATTAATCAAGGCAATTCCTTATCCTTCTGGGGAACCTGCATTCTACTTGTTTGCAAAAGAATGAAAAATAATTGGCGAAGATTGAAAATAGGCCAAATTTATCCTTTTGCTATTTTTTTATTCATCACCTTTATATTTTTCTGGAAGTTCTTTGTTAAGGGGTTGCTGCCAATCCCCGCAGACATTATCTCTGGAACATATTATCCATGGTTGGATTTAAATCTTACTTCGTTCCCAGCTGGTGTTCCGGTGAAAAATCCTATCTTCTCCGATATTGTCTCGATCATTTATCCTTGGAGGGAGTTGGCAGTTAACTTGATGAAGAGTGGAGAGTGGCCTTTATGGAATCCATATATTCTTTCTGGGACATCTTTGTTGGCAAACTTTCAATCAGCCGCCCTATATCCTTTGAATATAATTTATTGGCTGGTTAACGATTTTTATATAGGCTGGTCTTTACAGGTCATTGCACAGCCTTTATTAGCGGCAATATTCATGTTTCTTTTCTTGCGGGAACACAAACTGTCTCGCCAAGCATCGATGTATGGAAGCTTGGTGTGGGGATTTTCTGGATTTATGATGACTTGGGTTGAATATAATACTCTTATTCATTCGGCATTATATTTTCCTTTAATGCTTTTTGCACTCAAAAAAGCATCAAAGAATAGAATATATTATTTGCTTTATTCACTTTGTTTGGCTTTGTCTTTTTATGCAGGCTATCCGCAAATAACTACTTATATTTTAGGATTCTCGCTGATATATGTTTGGATAACAAGAATTTTAAAAACGAGTGATTTTAAATATATGGTTGGCTCAATTATTTTAGGTGTTACCTTGGCGTCACCCCTTCTTTTGCCAGGTGCTGAAGCATCAAGATTGTCGATACGACAGGTTGACCAGGTGGCAGCCGCAGCGAATGTAAAATACATACCCCTTCAGAATTTAATTACTTTCATTGCCCCTGATTATTTTGGCAATCCTTCTACTCGTAATTATTGGCCCACAGTTGGCTCTTATGATAATTTCGTTATTTTTGTAGGAGCGACAAGTCTTTTTCTTTTTTTGATAAGTTTTTGGCTGAAAGGAAAAAAGAAAGACAAGCTTCTTATTTTTTCCTGGGTTGGATTTTTTATTTCCCTACTGCTTTCCTTTAAAAATCCGATCGCTAAATTTATAGGGGATAGCAATATTGTTTTAATATCTTCGTCGGTTATGGGGCGATTGGCTTTAATAACAACTTTTTCAATCGCTGTGGGTGCAAGTATTTCTCTTGAAAGAATAATTAAAGGCAGGGTACAAAAAAAGTCACTTAAGTATCCTGTTATTATTCTCATTGGTCTGATCATTGTCCCTATTCTTATTTCCAGCTTATTTTTAACACCATTGAAAGATTTTCTGTCAAAACTTACTCTTTTTAATGAAGATTCTTTATATGCTTTTCAAACCGCCATTGGTTATCAAGTGAGCTTACGAAATTTGGTTCTGCCTGCATTTATGGTGATTGCTTCAATTGTCGGTGTTGTTGTTTTGGTTACGGTTTTTAAAAAACACAAGGAAATGAAAACCTTAATATTGATAGGTATATTTTCCTTAACCCTCTTTGATCTTTACCGATTTTCCTCCAAATATAATTCTTTCTCTTCTCCTGAGCTTTTGTATCCGGACACTCCTCTAACTGAATATTTGCAAAAACAAGACTCAGTGAAATTTGATCGTGAGAGGGGACCGATATTGCCTCCTAATATGTGGATGCCTTATCAAGTCTATTCGGCAACTGGCCAGGATGCAATTCATCCAATAAGATACAACAAGTTTATGAGCCTCCTGAATGGGCGAGGGCTGGTCCCTTTTAGTCGATATGTAGAAATTGAAAACATAAGTTCTTCTTTATATGACTTTCTCGGAATAGAAAACATTGTGGTTATTAAATGGAAAAATGCTTCTCCCGAATATGATGGTGATCTAAGCTGGAGATTTGAAGAGTCTAACTTGGAAAAACTCTTTGAATTTGAAAGAACAATGGTATTAAAAAACCCCGAAGCTTTTCCTCGGATGTACCCCGTAGAGAATTTTGTTTTAGCAAAAACAGATGAAGAATTTGAAAACTTATTACTTTCCACTGATTTATCGAAAACAGTGATTCTTGAAACTGTTCCCGACATTGTTCCTTTAACTACGGAGGTTGATATTAATAGCATCAGCTTTAGCCCGCTAATAACAAAAGCAGACGTTGTAAGTGAAGAAAACAGCTTGCTTGTTATTTCCCAGACTCACTTTCCGGGATGGAAGGCTTATGTTGATGGCAAAAAAGTAACCCTTTATCGAGCGAACTATGCCTTTATGGCTGTTCCAATTGGTGCCGGAGAACATCATTTGGAGATAAGGTATGAGCCGAATTCATTTAAATACGGCTTAATAATTGGTGCGACTTCATTCATAATAATGGTATCCTTGTTAGTAGTTTCGCAAATTACTACAGAGAGAAAGAAGAATAAATGAAGAAAAAAATTATCAAGATTTTACTTTTAGCATTTATTTTCAGATTTGTTTTGGCGTTTATAACTTGGCATCCTGATCTTAATAATCACGTTGATTGGGGAATTCGTTTTTGGGATTATGGCCCTGCGAAGTTTTATACAGCCAATGTTTGGAGTTTCACTTGGCCCAATCAGCCCCCTGGAACCGCATATATTTTTGCCGGCATATATAAGTTGTATCAAGCTATCTTTGCATTTTTCTGGAAAATCAATATAAGTATTCCACTATTTCCTTCAAACATTGTTACTTTTCTTGAAGAACGGGGATATCAAGCATTACTTCAACTCCCAGCAATTTTGGCAGATTTAGGAATAGCATATTTAAT
The DNA here is from genome assembly GCA_018823885.1 of Patescibacteria group bacterium. Taxonomy (GTDB): domain Bacteria; phylum Patescibacteriota; class Microgenomatia; order UBA8517; family UBA8517; genus JAHJHG01. The sequence goes on along the minus strand of JAHJHG010000007.1, from coordinate 38,715 downwards.
TTACTGGATGTTCAAAAAAAAGAAGAAAGTAAAGCTTGGAATTTTTGGAGCAACTCTTTTTCTTTTTAATCCTATTATTTGGTATAACTCAGCTGTTTGGGGCCAGACAGATGCAATTATTAATTTTTTCGCCCTACTAGCATTCGTCCTGCTTCTTGAGAAAAAACTAATGTGGGCAGTATTGGCATTGCTTATGTCATTTTATATAAAAGCCTCGCTTCTCATTTTTGCGCCGGTTTTTGCCATTATTGCCTTGCGGCAAAAATATAAACTGACAGAAATTGCTAAATCTTTGGCAATACCACTTTTGATAATTGGGACATTAACCCTACCTTTTTCCAGGGGAGAACCTTTTGGGTGGCTTATTGGGATTTATAATAAAAAGGTTTTTATAGAACAATTACAAGTAATCACTGCTAATGCGTTTAATATTTGGGCGGCTATAACTGGAATTCATGAACAGCCGCACACATTGATGTGGGGACCCCTCACATACCAAGTGTGGGGACTAATAATATTTGGTATTTCACTAATTTATCCTATTTATCTAGTTTTCAAGAAACAAGATCATAAGTCTGTTTTTTGGGCTTTAGCAATTATTTCATTCTCTTCTTTTATGTTACTGACAAACATGCACGAACGATATCTTTATCCACTTTTCCCTGTTTTTACAATACTGGTAGTAATGGATAAAAAATTACTACCTCTGTATTGGGCTGTTTCAGGGTTAAGTTTGGTTAATCTATATCATTTCTGGTGGATACCAAATATAAAGTGGTTAATCAATTTGCTTTCCGCCAACGACAGGCTATTGCCAAGAATATTGGGTTTTGTAAACTTTGGTTTATTCGTAAACTTCTATGCTCGGTTTCTTCGACTTTTTAAGCCCGCAAAGCTATAATCAAGAGAATGAAGCGCTGGATTTTGGGTTTAATCTTCGTTTTAGCACTCTTTCTTCGTGTTTGGAATTTGGCACAAGTTCCGGAAGCTATTGATGAGGATGAAATGGCGCTTGGTTACTACGGATATTCTCTTCTCGTTAATCAATCCGATGAATATGGGAATAAATTCCCTTTATATTTTGAGTCAGCAGGGGACTTTAAATACGGTCTTTATTCTTATTTTGCGGCAATACCAGTTGGTATTTTAGGTTTAAATCCTTTTTCAACAAGAATTGTAGCGGCGCTAGCAGGTGCGTTGTCGGTTATTGCTATTTACTTTTTGGCTTTGGAAATCTTAAAGAAGAAAAAATTTGCTCTTCTTTGTGCTTTTGTTTTGGCAGTAGCTCCAACACATATTCATTTTTCAAGAGTGGCCTACAACAACGTCTTAGGGGCGCTTTTTGCCATTACTTCAATTATTTATCTAATGCGGTGGTTAAGAAAAGGAGGCAGGAAAAACACTATTTTAACCTTAGTATTTTATGTCTTAGCGATTCTTTCATACCAGGCATACAGGGTATATATGCCAATTGTATATATTCTTTTGTCTCTGGTCTTGTACAAAAAGATTCCCGAGAAACAACGCTTTAGGGCCCTGTTATTGGTAGTTTTATCAATAGTAGTGGTGGCCCTGTCTCTGGTGTCTCCCAAAAGCAGAGCAAGATCCCAAGACTTTTCTCTTTTATTTAATAAACCAAAGTTGATAGAGCAATTTACAGAGGACAATAGGGCTGGTACCCCTCTGATTGTAACTAGAGCGTTTCATAATAAAATTGTTTCAGCTGGACTTGGTTTTTTTTCTAGATATACCTCATATTTTGATCCCGAGTTTCTTTTTGTCCAAACGACTTCGGGAACGGAAAGGCATTCGATTCCGGATGTAGGACTGTTGTATTTAATAGAAGCACCCCTGTTTCTTTTGGGATTACTTTCTATATTTCTATTACTTAAAAAAGAAAAGAAACTTATTCCTTTAGTTTTGCTTTTGACTGGGCCAGTTGCTGCTTCTTTGGTGATTGAATCTAGAAGTACAACAAGGGCGATTATTCTTGTTTATGCATACGCACTTATTATTGCTTTAGGGATATATTCCATTTCCAATATAAAGAAATGGGGAAAGTATGCGTTACCCCTAGTTTTGGTTGCCTACTTTTTCAATTTTCTATATTTCTCTCATCAATATTTGGTGCATAAGAAATATCACCACCCATGGTATAGCGACGTGGGATTAAAAGAAATGGTTGAGGTAGTGAACAATAATTATGATGATTACTCAAATATAGTGATGTCTGGCGGTCATTATATTCCCTACCTTTTTTACAACAAAGTTCATCCAGAAGAGTTTATAGAGAAATCAGATTTTGCTCCTCAGGCTCTTGCGAATGGGGTAAGAGTGACGAAATTCGACAAGATTATTTTTAATATGCCTTATGAGTGCCCCCCTGCAGGAAAGGAAGACACCCTTTATGTTTGTTTTGGTTACCAGGTGCCTAAGAATGCCAATGTTGTGGAAGTGATTAGGTTTAGGGATGAACAGCCAGCCATCATCCTTGTAGAGTTTCTCCCTTTAATTGAAAGAGATATATTAATGGCCTTGCCAGAAAGATTAGAATACAATAAGGATGTAGATTTAAGATTTAAGGAAGGATTGCTACCAAATACATATGAAAGTTATTGGCCGATTACTGAATAAAAAGTATTATATTTTTATAATTCTTGCCCTGGCGTTTTTCTTGAGGGTAGTTTCTTTGTCTACATACCCCTATGGTTTTACGCCGGACGAAGCTTCTGACGGTTATGATGCTTATTCATTGATTCAAACAGGAAAAGATCAGTGGGGACATACTCTCCCCCTCGTTCTTGAATCCTTTGGTGATTATAAGCCTCCTCTGTATGCCTACATAGCCACTCCCTTCATTGCGACTTTGGGCCTTACTAAAGTAGCCATTCGACTTCCCAATGCTCTTGCTGGTACGGCTGCGGTCTATGTTGTCTATTTGTTAATTAAAGAGCTTAAAAAATTAAACAAGAAAAGAACAAAATCAAAAGACAAAAGATTAGCGCTTGTAGCAAGTTTTCTTTTGGCGATTTCTCCTTGGCATATTTTTATGAGTAGAGGAGCCTTTCAAGCAAGTTTAACAACATTACTAATGCCACTGGGGATATACCTTTTCATTAAAGGGATAAAACAACCGAAAAAATTAATTTGGTCAGCTATTATTTTAGGTCTAAATCTTTTCTCTTATCATTCCGCCAAGCTTGTTACGCCAATAATGATTGTGGTGTTGGTGTATTTCTTCAGAAAAGAATTATTGAAGTTAAAGAAAAAAGAATTATTAATTCCACTGGGAATAATGGGAATTTTTCTTGGTTTAATGTCTTATACCTTTTTGCAAGGAGCAGGCGAGAGAGTAAAAGATATTAGCCTTTTTAAGGGAGCTATGGAAGCGGCAGGAATAGAAAGAGTGACAGCCGTTTTATCTGGCATGAACCCGATCCTTGCTAGGCTTATGCACAACAAGGTTTTGTTTGTAGCCAGGCGCTTTATGAGTAATTATTTACTGTATTTTTCCCCGCAGTTTTTATTTACTCATGGGCCAGCCGAGGCAACGTATGGAATGATTCCCGGACGAGGCATGCTTTATTGGTTTGAATTACCATTTCTGGCTTGGTTTGTCTATTCACTTTCTAAATTTAAGGAGAAAAAGTTTCTATCAATAATCCTTATTTGGTTGTTTCTCGCTCCAATCCCGGCAGCTTTGGCTACAGGCCCAGGCTATGCAGGTAATCGGGCGGTGATTATGCTGCCAGCCATACAGATTATTTTAGCTTTTGGAGCAATCAGCTTATATGATGCCGTTAGACAAAAGTATGGCAAAGAAATACTAAAGAAATTGACGATAGGGTATGTAGCAATAGTTTTAATCTTCTTTGCCATGTTTATTGAAGACTGGGTTGTCCAATCTCCGAAAAAGACGGCCCAGGCAATGTTATATGGCCATTTTGAGGCGACCCAGTGGCTGGCAGAAAATGTTGCTCCTGATAGAAAAATAATTGTAAGTAAGAAATTGTCAGAGCCGCAAATATTTGTTGCTTATGCCAACAAGTGGGACCCTCTTGATTATCAAGAGGCAACGAAAGGTTGGTTATATAAGGAAAATAATTTGCTTTGGGTCGATCAGCTTCCTGAATATAGTTTGGGGAATTACACTTTCAAAAATTTCTATTGGGAAACCGATAGGGAGGAGGTAGCTGTTTTTGTTGGAAAACCAGAGGATTTCCCCGGCGTAACAGATCCGTTGATGGTATTTTATTATCCAGATGACGAACCATCAATATATATAGTAGATACGGTTACAAAGCTTTATGCACATAAAAATAAGTGAAATCCTTCACAAGAGAATATATTTTTTTCTTTTATTACTTTTGTCTCCAGGGTTTTGGTGGGTAATTTTTCAACCAATTAACGCTTCGATAGAGCTGGTAAATTTTCCTATTAATGTCAAACGCAAAGTTACTTCGATATTTTCAGATGAGAAGCTGAGATACGTTGAGGAGATGAGATGGAATGCTTTTAGCGAAGAAAAGGAAGAATTAATTTCCCGACTATATTACAACAAAGCAATGGTTTTGGTTGACAACTCTTTTGAATACCTTTCTCTCTTGTCGCCAAGGATATATTTTCAAGCTGGTGATGGTACAGAATTTTCACCTCCAGGAGTTGAACCAGTACCCTTTTTTGCGTTTGTTTTTTGGGTTTTTGGATTGATTAAACTGGCGAAACAAAAAGAATTTAAGCCACTTTTCTTATTATTAGCTTTTCCTCTTTTTGGGTTTTTGGCTGGGGCAAGGAATCTTGTTTTTCTTTTTCCAGTCCTATTGCTTTATATTTATATTGCTTCGCAGGGGATAGAGCTTCTTATTAATGAATGCAAGAAAAGGAATTTAATAATCGGATTACTAATCATATATGGTGTGTTTATCATAAGTAGGGCATTATGGCTAACTTGTTAAAAAAGAAAAATATAAAAATACTGGGAGCAATAATTGTCGTTTTTGTTATTGCTCTTATTGTGAGATTTTGGAAACTGTCACAGTATCCAGTCAGTCTTTCTATGGACGAGGTTTCTGTGGGATATAATGCCTACTCAATTCTAAAAACAGGACGTGATGAGTTTGGAGAATTGTTGCCTCTCGCATTTAAATCAGTTGGGGATTACAAACCTCCTGTTGATATTTACTTGACTGTTCCTTCAATTGCTTTATTTGGTCTGAATGAATTTGCTGTGCGCTTCCATGTTGCCCTTATTGCTGCGCTTTCGAGTATTTTGTTTATTTTCTTTATCCGCTCTATGCGATTATCTTGGTTATCGGCAATAATGACGGGCTTGTGGGTTGCCTTAGTATCATGGGGGGTTCATTTTTCAAGAGGAAGTTTTGCTGGCTTGACAGCCATGATATTAACAACACTTGGGGTTTGGCTATTTATTAAATGGACGAAGGATAAAAATAAACTTCAATTAATTGGTAGCGCAATAGCTTTTAGCGTAGCGGTATGGGGTTATCATGCAGAGCGGGTATTTGTCCCATTATTGGTTTTGGTATTATTTTATATTTATAAAGACCGAATAAAATTCACAAAGCCTGAAACGAAAAAACATATTGTATATTTTGCCTTAGTGGTTTTGGTTTTCGCCATACCGTTTTTGAATTTAACATTTTTCACCCCTGCAATAAAAGAAAGAGCGATATCAACCTCGATAATCAGAGAACAATCTTTGACGGGGATTTTACACATCGAAGGATACGAAAATGTTAAAGAGTTGATTTTTGATAACAATGCTTATTTAATATTTAGACACTGGTTGGGCAAATATTTTAATTATTTTGATTTACGGCTTTGGTTTTGGAAGGGGATGCAATTTACTCCTCCGGGATATTCTGGACTAGGTTTTCTTTTCCTTGTGGATCTTCCGATTATATTAATGGGTATCTATTCTTTAATTCGATCTAGAAACAAAGAAATAAGGAAGCTTGCACTCTTCTGGTTTTTTGCTGGACCTTTGCCGGCCTCCTTGACGATGAACGAACAGCATCCTTTGAGGGCCTTAGTGTGGTTTCCGTTTTTTGCTCTTTTGATGGCAAGTGGATTTGAATTTATTGCAGCGAAACTAAAAAGGCCAAAAATGCTAGCCTTATATGTAGTGGTTTTGTTTATTAATTTTGTTTATTTCTTTGACATATATACCAATCATTCACCTCGCTTCTTTTCTGAATATTGGCAGTATGGATATAAAGATATTGCCATTCACGCATGTGAGAACAAGGATAAATATGACAACGTATTTATTTCAGAGTCTTTTGGGGTTAAGTCTGATATCACTGGACTCCCTCATCTATATGTCCTTTTTTATTGTAAATATGATCCTGTGGAGTATCTTGATACAAGAACAACAGAGAATATTCGGATTAAAAGACCGTATTGGAAGCAAGATAGATATGAATATCCAAATTCGCTATTTATTGCCGCTCCCTGGGATTTCCCTATCGAGGAGGTTCCAGAGGAAATGATTGTTAAAAAGATATATTTTAAGAGTGGGGAACTGGGATTCATTTTTGTAGATACAAGTAAAGGAAATGCTAAATAAGTTAGTAAAAAAGTATGGTTTGTTTTTCCTTATTCTTCTTGTGGCCGTTGTTCTCAGGTTTATGGCTATTTCAAAAGTGCCCCCTTCTTTGAACTGGGATGAAATTTCTCATGGATATAATGCCTATTCGATATTAAAAACGGGAAAAGATGAGTGGGGGGTAAGTTTTCCTGCGATTTTTAGGGCATATGGAGACTACAAGCTTCCTGTGTACATTTACTTAACAAGTGTTTCCGAGTTTTTCTTGGGCCTAAGTGTATTAGCGGTGAGACTTCCTTCAATTCTTGCGGGCATTGGAGTGGTTATCTTTACCTACCTTCTTGCTAAAGAGTTAATCAATAAAAAAGTAGCTCTTATTTCAGCTTTTCTTGTCGCTATTGAACCATGGAGCTTGTTTTTGTCTAGGGGAGCCTTTGAGGCAAACCTGTCGCTTTTTTTCATCGTCTCTGGAATTTACCTTTTTATTATTGGAATTAAAAAAACAAAATGGCTACCGATTTCAGTAATTCTTTTGGGATTGTCGGTGTGGACATATAATTCTGCGCGTGTTTTCGTCCCACTTCTTCTTGTAGCTTTGAAATTTATATATAAGAAAGAATTGTTGGCGGTTTGGAAAAAGAAGAGCAAGTTTGTTGTTCTCAGTACTATTCTTGCCTTGATCATTTTTGTGCCGATGTTCTCTCAATTGCTAAACCCCACGGGCCAAGCAAGGTATGGCTGGGTGGCTATTATCGATGAAGGTGCGATTACGAAAATAAATGAGGGAAGGAACCTTTCTGAACTATCTCCTTTGTTGGCAAGAGCGGTTTATAACAAAGGCACTTACTTTGTAACTCAATTTACCTCGAATTGGTTTTCTCATTTTTCTCCAGAATTTTTGTTTTATGAAGGAGGAAGTCATTATCAATTTAGCGTTCCTCGTCATGGGCTAATATACATTGTCAATCTACTCTTTTTCCTGATAGGACTGGTTGTGCTTATCAAAAAACCAAACAAAGGTTCTCTTTTGTTATTAACTTGGCTTTTCTTGGCACCAATTCCATCAAGTTTAACAAGGGAAGCGCCTCATGTATTGAGAGCGATAACAATGCTCCCAATTCCTATGATAATTAGCGCATCGGGATTTATTGCTCTTATTGAGTGGTTTGATAAGAAATATAGAAGCTTATTGATTGTTGCCTACATCATTATTCTTGCCGCTTTCGCAAGGAATTATCTTTTTGAATATTTCGGAGATTATAGAAAGGATTATTCGTGGTCATGGCAGTATGGATATGAACAAGCTGTTTCCTATGTTAAGCAGAATTATGATCAGTACGATAAAGTTATTGTAACTAAAAAATACGGAGAGCCACACGAATTTTTCTTATATTTTTGGCCATGGAATCCAAGTGATTATCGAAATGATGAAAATCTTATTCGGTTTCATCAAACGGATTGGTACTGGGTTGATGCATTTGATAAGTTATATTTTGTAAACGATTGGGAGATGCCAAGCGAAGGCGCAACTTTTGTATTGGAAAGTAAGAAGGAAATTGATTGTAATGATTCTAGTTGCTTATTAATTACCAGTCCTGGGAATTATCCTTATGGATGGGATAAGCTTGATACTATAAAGTTCTTAAATGATGTACCAGCCTTTGAAATATATGAAAAAACTATTAAATAAGAAGAACATAATTTTTGTTATTTTGCTTTTGGCGTCGGTGTTGAGATTGTGGAATTTGGGGAGTACTCCTCCTCATCTTGCACCCGATGAGGCTTCTTTGGGTTATAACGCCTACTCTATTTTAAAAACGGGTAAAGATGAATACGGAAAGATTATGCCGATTATCTTTAAATCCTTTGGTGATTTTAAGCCCGGTCTTTATGTCTATTTGACCGTACCCGCTGTGGCTGTTTTAGGACTGACAGAATTTGCTGTAAGACTGCCTAGTGCTGCATTTGGAATATTGGCTGTATTTTTGATGTATATGATTGGTTTGCAGTTTTTTAAAGACAAAAAAATAGCCCTTGTCTCAAGTTTTTTGCTTGCAATTAATCCCTGGCATATCCACTTTTCTAGGGGCGCATGGGAAATTAATGTTTCTCTAACCCTCACCCTTCTTGGTATCTACTTTTTTGTAAAAGCAATTGAAAAACAAAAACATTTATTTTATTCGGCCTTTTTCTTTGCTCTAACACTTATTACATATCAGGGGGCGAAGCTTTCAACGGCAATAGTGTTGGTTGTTTTGGGAATAATATATTTTAAAGACGTGATTAAATTCGAGAAGAAAACGCTAGCAACTGCTTTTTTAATAGGATTGTTGGTATCACTTCCAATATTGCTTGGTTTTTTCCAAGGCAAAACAGGAAGACTTGAGGTTTTCAGTGTTTTCTCATATCCAAGGCCCACTGATTATATTCAACAGTTTCTTGATCAGGGTGAGGAAAAAATAGGGGGCTTAAGCTATTACTTGTTTCATTCCGAAGGAGTAAATTTTACAAGGGGAGTTTTGGGTCGATGGTTTAATCACTTTACTGGTAGATTCTTATTCTTTGAGGGCGATTGGCAAAATCCAAGACATTCGGCTCCCTATACAGGCATGTTTATATTCACAGATTTGCTTTTGATTATTTCTGGGTTTATTGTTCTGGTTCGTTCCAGGTCAAAAGAATCGATATTTATCTTTCTATGGTTGTTGCTTGCTCCTCTTCCTGCCGCTTTATCTAGAGATCAGGTACATGCAGTAAGAAGTTACAACATGGTAATTCCCTTGGTGCTAATGTCTTCGTTTGGATTACTTTTTCTATTTAACAAAATTGTGAAACACAAAAAAATTATTTTGGGAGGATTGGCGGTAATATATTTGCTCAATTATGTTTATTATCTAGACGCATATTTTGTCCATCTGTCAAAACATGATTCAAAATGTTGGGAGTATGGTTACAAACAAATTGTAGGAACAGTTACTCCTATTCAATCTAATTATGAAACTATTAAGGTGCAGCAATCCTATGCTCAACCATATATTTATTTCCTGTTTTATCAAAAATACAGTCCAGCAAAGTATCAGGCTCAAGCAAAACTCAAAGAAAGTGCGGTAGGAGATGTGGGGCAAGTAGAAAGATTAGATAATATATATTTTGCGCCGATTGACTGGTCAGTTAATCGGGGTGAAAAAGGAAGTTTATTTGTTGCCGACACAATAAGGATTCCGGTTGAAGATTCCAGTGATCCGGAGCAGTTTAAATTAATTAAGGAAATTAACTATTTGAATACTAACCCGGCTTTTAGAATAATAGAGCCATTATGAAAAGATTTAAAAAGATAAATATATATAAGTACAAGAAGATAGTCTTGATATCAATTATTGCCTTGGCATTTCTCTTAAGGTTTTATCGTTTGGCCGATTATCCAGCTCTGAATGCCGATGAGGCCGCCATTGCATATAACGCCTATTCCCTAATCGAAACTGGATTGGACGAACATAGCAATCCCTGGCCAGTCCATTTTCAATCTTTCAATGATTTTAAGCCAGGAGGTTATTTCTATCTCGTTTTGCCATTTGTTAAACTCTTGGGACTAACAGAGTGGGCAGTAAGAATCCCTGGGGCACTTCTGGGGGTGGCCACAGTATTGATACTATATTTGTTGGTTAAAGAGCTGTTTAAAGACGATACACTGGCTCTAGTATCGAGTTTTTTTCTAGCTATTTCTTCCTGGCACATTCATTTTTCCCGCGGCGGGTGGGAAGTAAACGCGGCTACCTTTTTTATGACTATTGGTGTTTGGTTATTTATAAGATCTTTTAAAAAACCAAAACTGCTGATTCTTTCTTCATTGTTTTTTGTTTTTTCTCTTTACACATACCACGCAGCACGTATTGTTGTCCCACTTCTTGTCATTGGGTTGGCAATAATATATAGAAAGAAAATAATTGGGAATATTAAGGGAGCCGTAATCGCCGGAATTATCGGTTTAGTTGTGCTTACGCCGCTAATGATAGATTTCGCCGGACCTGCGGTTACATCTAGGGTGGCAGGAGTAGGCCTTTTCGCTGATCCGGGGCCGCTTGCCAGAATAAATGAACTTAGGGGTGAACATGCTGATTTTCAATCACTACCGACAAGGATACTTCACAATAAAGCGGTAAATTATAGCCTAGCGTTTGCCGATAACTGGGCAAGGCACTTTTGGGGAGAGTTTTTATTTTTGTCCAGTGATGAGATTCAAAGAAATAGGGTGCCCGAAACAGGATTGATGTATCTTTTTGATATTTTGTTTGTTGTGGCTGGTTTGGTTTTTATTGCTAAGAAACCGAAAGGTTGGTCGCCAATTATACTTTGGCTTGTTATTGCTCCTTTTGCGGCGGCCCTAACTTTTCAATCACCTCATGCGCTTCGAGCCCAGAGTATGGTAATTCCTTTGGTGGTCATATCGGCTTATGGATTGATATCTCTTTCGAAATGGTTGCGCAAGATTGTCCATAAAAAAGCATTACTTAATTCAATTTTTGTATTATTCTTTTTGATTATTTCCTGGCAGTTTGCAAGATATCTACATATGTATTGGGTCCACATGGCCAAAGAATATCCATATTCGTCTCAATATGGACTAAAAGAACTTACAGCGTATATAAAAGAAGAGGAAAGCAAATATGATGAGGTGATAATTACAACTAGGTATGATCAGCCATATATGTTGCTGCTTTTTTACTTGAAGTATCCTCCAGCACAGTTTCAGGAGAATCATGTTTTATCTGGGAGGGACAAATATGGGTTTTCGACAGTTGATAATTTTGACAAATATTACTTCAGACCAATAGACTACGACCAAGAAGCACCAAATAGTCCGAGAAGTTTAATTATAGGAACGGATGACGAGATACCAGAGCACGCAAATATAGTCAAAACGATATACTCTCCGAATGGAGAGCCTGCATTTGAAATTGTGGCTAATTAATATGACGAAACAAAACAAATTATCGGTAGTTTTATCAACCTACAATGAGGAAAAGAATGTCGGTGATTGTCTGGAATCGGTGAAAGATATTGCTGATGAAATAGTTGTTGTTGATGGTAGTTCGACCGATAGAACCAGAGAAATAGCCAAAGAATTTGGGGCGAGAGTGATAAAAACCACTAATCCAAGAATATTTCATATCAATAAGCAAAAAGTATTAGTTGCTGCTAAGTATGATTGGATATTGCAGATTGATGCTGATGAAAGATTAAGTAAATCTTTAGCGAAAGAAATAATAAAAGTAATTGAGATGTCTGATGAGGAAATAGGCATGTACCAAAAATCATTTTCAGAAAAGAAACAAAAATTATTTAATAAGCACAAAAGATTACTGGACGAAAGGGATGGAACAATTGGTAAAGATAATGAACCGTATGCTGGCTTTTTTGTTCCCAGATTGAATTATTTTCTTGGAAAATATTTAAAGTATGGTGGAGTTTATCCCGATGGGGTAATCAGGTTGGTAAAGAATGGTAAGGCGTATTTCCCAGCCAAAGATGTTCATGAACTAATGGTTGTGAACGGTAAGGTGGGTTGGTTGCAAAATGATCTAATTCATATGGCTGACCCAACCTTTGAAAGATATTTAAAGCGAAATAGTAAATATATTGATTTGATAGCGGATGGGTTAAAGAGAGATAAAGTGGGGAAAAACCCTATTAAATTTATCGAATATTATTTTATTAAGTCTATTGGGTGGTTTTTCGTGACACAGATAAGACACAAAGGAATACTGGATGGTTTTCAGGGAATTGTTTTTTCTTTTTTCTCAGCCTTGAGGTTTCCTAGAGCATATTGGCGATATTTAGTAAAAAGATGATTAAGGTAGCCATAGATTCAGGTCCATTAACTGGAGGTCACGCGATAAGGGGAGTGGGAACTTACACTGCCTTTTTAGTTAAGTATTTAAGAAAGATAAAGGGCTTGAGCGTGGAGACGGTGGATTTTAAAAAAACAAATCTTTCCAAATACGATATTGTTCACTATCCATATTTTCACCCATTTTTTATTACTCTTCCCTTTTTTAAAAAAATAACAACCTTTGTTACAATTCACGATCTCATTCCGCTAATTTATCCCAAGCAGTACCCTTCAGGAATTAAAGGGAAATTAAGATTTATTATCCAAAAGTGGCTTATTAAAAAAGTCGACGTCATTATTGCCGTGTCAGAAACATCTAAAAAAGACATTGTGAGGTTTTTAAACATTCCTCAAGAAAAGATCAGAGTCATTTATGAGGGTTCTAAGAAAATATATAGTCCTATCCCGAAAGAGGCGGAAGAATTAAAGGAAATTGCTAAGAAATATAAACTACCAGATAAATTTGTACTATATGTTGGAGATGTTAATTACAATAAAAATATATTGAGATTGGCCGATGCTTGTAAGCTGGCTAAAATTTCATTAGTCATGGTAGGGAAACAAGTGGCAAGTGAAGATTTTGACAAAGAGCATCCAGAAAATAGGGAATTTGCAAAATTTTTTGAGAAATATGCTGAAGACTCGGAAATATTGCGATTAGGATATGTTCCTGATGAAGAATTGAAAGCTATATATAATTTAGCTACTCTTTACTGTCAACCCTCCCTTTACGAAGGATTTGGTCTTCCCGTGTTAGAAGCATTTGCTTGCGGAACTCCTGTTTTAATATCAAAAACACAAGCTTTGGTTGAGGTTGCAGAGGACGCTGCTGTTACAGTTAATCCCAAAGATACTAAAGATATTGCAGAGAAGATTTTGAAGTTAGCTAATAGTTCTGAAATAAGGGCTTTGTTGTCAAAGAAGGGCAAAGAGAGAGTAGATAAGTTTTCTTGGGATAAAGCCGCAAAACAAACTGCGAAGTTATATTCTGGGGTTTTAGGAAAATGATACGAAAATTGTTCTTAAACACAAAACTTCTTTTCGTTTTTCTCATTTCCTTTATCATATATTTCCCTTCGCTTTTTACTTTTTATACCCATGATGATTTTTTTCTTTTAAAAATATCAAAGGCAAATTCTTTGGCAGAATTTTATAATTTTTTCAATTTCACTCAAGGACCAGAAGGGCTAGGTGTGTATCGTCCATTAACCACTCAGGCATTCTATTTTTTGAGCAATTCAGTTTTTAATCTTAATCCTTTTGCTCTTCATGTAATCTCATTCATTACTTTCTTTTTGGTTATATACCTTGTTTATAAATTGGTAAACATGATAACAAAAAATGATTCAATAGCCTTATTCGCCGCGTTTTTGTACGCGACTTCCGCAACTCATTATGGACATCTTTATTATCTGGCAACTTATCAAGAATTAGGACTGGCTGTTTTTTGTTTACTGGCGGTTATGCTTTTTATTAAATTTGCCAGGAAAGGAGATTTGAAATATTACTTCCTGTCCGTTATTACTTATATTTTAGCACTACTTTCAAAGGAAACTGCAATAGTAATTCCAGGTATATTGATTTTAGTTTATGGTTATTTGAAACTAAGAAAAGATAGGGTGATTCCGGTTAGGAAATTTATATTGGCATTGTCTGGTTTTGTAATTATTCTTTTAATTTATCTGTATTTCCATTTCTTCCTTTACGGTTTGGCCCAGGGAGAGAGTTACATTTGGGATTTTTCGCCAAGATTTGTTAATACGCTTTTCTGGTATGGGCTCTGGTCATTTAACTTGCCTGAGATGCTTGTGGATTTTATGGGACCTGGGTTGAAATTTAATCCAAATCTTTTCAGATTTTGGTCCAAAGAAATAATACCGATATTTCTATTCTTTGGGGGAATAATGACATCCATTCTGTATTTGGCATTAAAAGTTAGGAAAAAACTAAAGAAAAAGGATTTTCAGATAATAATATTTTCTTTGATTTGGTTTGTTTTGACTTTATTACCAGTATTGTTTCTTCCTCTCCACAAGTTTACTTATTATTTAACCCTACCCCTTATCGGTGTAATGCTTGCTATTTCGTATTTAGTAGAGAAGGCGAATGTAACTGATATTTTTAAACTAGTTTTTGTATCGGTGTGGGTAATTTTGTCCATATATACGTTGCATCATACGAAAGAGACTCACTGGATTAGCCAAGGTGCTGAAGTGGCTAAAAATGCACACACATATTTCAATGAATATGAGGCAGGAGAAAAAAAGATGTTTGTTGATTTTTATGATACAAATGAAGATGAAGAATTACCTTGGAGTCCAAGCGAGTTAGTAAAAGTAGTTCTATCACAAAACAATTTCTTTCAGGTCTTTTTTGAAGATAAGTTCGAATTATTGCAAGAGGGAGTTGGTCAATCAGAGGAAGATATTATTAGAGTTAAGGCAAGAGATTTATTAAACTATTAATAGCATGAAACTTGAAAACAAAAAATTTATATTAAAATCATTTATTTTCTGGAGAATAATCCTTTTCCTCTTTCTGTTTCTTGCATTAGGGTCAGTGCCATTGCAACAAAATTTTTTGGGGGGAGGATTGTTTAGTTACTTAAAGCAACCCTTTTTGTGGGCCTGGGGCAATTTTGATGGAGAGCACTATCTTTCAATTGCTTATCAAGGATATCAGCCCCTAACTTACTTCTTTTTTCCTGTTTATCCACTAACAATTGCTTTCATTGCTAAATTTTTAGGTGAAAGCTTTGCGTCTTTGGCCGTTTCTGGCCTACTGATATCAAATATTAGCTTTTTTGTTGCCTTAGTTGGATTATGGAAGCTCATAGAACTTGATTACAAAAAAGATATCGCTCGCTTGACAATTCTTTTACTTCTTGTTTTTCCAACATCTTTTTATTTTGGGAGCATATATACAGAGAGTTTGTTTTTAGCTCTTGCGGTTTGGAGTTTTTATTGTGCAAGAAAAAGGAAGTGGATTGCTGCAGGCACATTGGGCGTTTTATTGACAGCAACGAGGGTGGTTGGTCTTGCCATAGTACCAGTTTTGCTCGTAGAGGCATATTTACAGAGAAAAGAAAAGAAAAAATCAAATCTTTATCTTGTGGCATTAGGAATATTGCTTTCAGTTTTTGGGATTTTTGCTTATATGATCTACTTAAACAAGGTAACCGGAGATCCTTTAGAGTTTTTTCACAATGTTAGTATTTTTGGACAGCAACGGTCATCGAGTCTGGTGTTATTGCCGCAGGTTTTTTATCGCTATTTCTTTAAAATATTGCCAAACATTAGTTATTCATATTTCCCAATTGTTTTTGTGACTTATTTGGAAATTGTTACAGCTCTTATGTTTTTGGTCTTGACGATAGCAAGTTTTTTCAGGCTTAGGTTGAGTTATGCATTTTATTTAGCCGTTGGTTATATTATTCCCACTCTCTCTGGAAGCTTTTCTTCTTTTCACCGCTACGTTCTTATTCTTTTTCCTGCCTTCATTTTATCGGCTATTTGGCTTTCTAAGCGCAAGAAATGGGTTAAGGTAATTATTTTCTCGATTCTTATCCTCGGGCTTTTGGTTGCGACCTCTTTGTTTACTCGAGGCTTTTGGGTTGCGTAGGAAGCATAAAGCCCATACAATTGGCATGAACTATGAATATATTTATTGTTATTCCAGCACATCAAGAAGAAGAAAGAATTGGAAACGTTATTAAGGACGTAATAAAAACAAATTTTCCAATTATTGTTGTTGATGATGGATCAAAAGACGAGACCTTTAATGTTGCAAGTAAATACAAGATTACAGTACTCCGCCACAAAGTAAATTTAGGAAAAGGGGCGGCCATGAAAACAGGCGCAGAAGCAGCTTTTCGGATGGGAGCCGATGCTGTTGTTTTTATGGATTCCGATGGACAACATAAAGTAAAGGATTTGCCTCATTTTACAGACGCATTAGAAAAAGATAAATTTGATGTTATTTTTGGTTCAAGGAATTTAAATCATGGCGTTCCATTTGTGAGATATATGGGGAACAAATTTGCTTCGTTGTTGGTGTCATTGTTGTTTGGGATTTATGTATCAGATTTACTTTGTGGCTATAGAGGTTTAAGCAAGAAAGGTTTTGAGAAAATATATTGGGAATCAAAAGGATATGGAGTTGAAACGGAAATGGCAGCAAGAACGGCAAAGTCAGGACTAAAATATTGCGAGGCACCAGTTGAGACCGTATACTATGATGAAGTAAAAGGCGTGACCATTTTGGATGCCATCAGCATCCTCTTTGATGTTTTGCGCTGGAGAATACGACTATGATCTTAGGATTACAAATTATAGCTATTATTTTTGCCTTTTTGATGATTTATTTTGCTATTTTACATCGCAGAAGAGGGGAGCTTGATAGAACAGAAATCATTTCTTGGGTAACCATATGGGCAGTGACGATATTTATCGTAATATTTCCAGAAATATTACGAACTTTTGCGAAAACCTTCTTTATCACAAGACTTTTTGACTTAATGATTGTAGGCGGTTTTGTATTAGTAATTGGGATGGTCACAAGAACTTATGTAAGCACAAAACGGATGGAAAAAAAACTTGAAGATTATGTAAGGCGAGAATCACTGAAGGATGTTGAAAAGAAAAGTAAAAAATGAAATCTCTTCCAAAAATCTCCATTGTTATACCTTCGTATAACAAGGGGGAATATATCCAAGAAACCTTAGAATCAATTGTTTCCCAGAGGTATCCTAACTTGGAAGTAATTATTCAAGATGGAGCCTCTACAGATGAAACGGTTGGAATTGTTAAGGGGTTTGCAAAGAAATATCCTAAAATAATTAATTGGATTTCAAAGAAAGACAGAGGACAAGTAGACGCAATTAACAGAGGTTTGGAAAAAGCAACGGGTGAAATAATTACATATATTAACGCAGATGACGTTTATAAAAGAGGGGCGTTACTAATAGTTGGTAAATATTTTCAAGAGAATCCAGAAACTTTTTGGATTGCAGGAAGAGGGAAGGTAATTGATTCGGAAGGTAAAGAAATTTCACGAATAGTAACTTTTTACAAAAATATCCTTTTAACAATTAACTATTATCCCTTGTTACTTATTGTGAACTACCTCATGCAGCCCTCGGTTTTCGTGAGCAGGTCTGCTTACGAAAAGAATGGAGTATTTAGTGGAATTGGTGGGGTGGTAATGGAATATGATTTGTGGTTAAAGTTGGGGAAGACAGAGATGCCAAAAGTTCTGAACGACCACATTTCAGATTTTAGGTTAATGGCAAGCAACATTTCATCAACACAATATATGAGTGTTTTAAGAAGAGATTTAGAGATTGCCAAGAAGCATACGGCCAACCAGATTTTACTTTTTTTACACAGGCTTCATAATTTGGGAAGGGTATTGACGGTACGAATTGCAAAGTTAGTGTAAAAATTTATGAGCCATTCTCGTTTTCTTTGGCTAACAAGAGTATATTAACTCAAATGCATAGTAGTTTAATATGATCAGTCTATCTGGATAAAGCAGATGTATATTTAGACAAAGTTTGATACACTATCTACGTGATTGAAGTCATTTTCTTGCTAACTTTTTACTTAATAGTTTTGCCAACGAATATTGAAGCGTATCTTGATCCAGGTACTGGTAGTTACCTTACCCAAATAGCAATTGGCTTCTTGGTAGGAGGAGTTTATATAGGGAAAAGGTACTTACGACAACTCATATCTTTCTTCAGCGCCCTTTTTCAACGAAAGAACAGAGATGATCAGGAGCCAAAAAATTAAGTGCGAACCCAGCTCTTTTCGTGACCCTAGTGGATGTGTGTATTACCGCGGTAAAACAGTTTTTCGTCAAGTTAACCGTTCGTATAAAAAGGACTTTGATCTCTTATTTGATTCTGGGTTATATAAAGCTTTGGTGCAACAATGCCATTTACTTCCTCATACTCGATTAGCAAAAAATCATTCTACTTCTCAAAGTGTCTATGCCACTTTAAGTACTGACATGATTCCTTTTGTTTCGTATCCCTACGAATGGACCTTCAGTCAACTTAAGGATGCAGCCTTGTTAACTCTCCGAATTCAGGAAATAGCCCTACAACATGGAATGTCTCTTAAGGATGCTAGTTGCTATAATATCCAATTTTTGGATGGGAAACCCATCTTAATTGATTTACTATCATTCCAACAGTACAAAGCAGGTAAACCTTGGGTGGCATACAAACAATTTTGTCAACACTTCCTGGGGCCGTTGTTATTAATGAGCCTTGTTGATATTCGACTAAATCAATTATTGAGAATTCACCTTGACGGAATTCCCTTGGATTTAGTCAGTAAGTTGCTCCCAAAACGGACACGCCTTTCGTTTTCTATTGCTTCGCATATTCATTTCCATGCCAATAAGCAGCAACGGTTTGCCAATAGTCAGGGTATAAACCGAATGACGCGTTCACTTAGCAAAGTAGCTTTGCTGGGGATTGTCGATAACTTAAAAACTACTATTTCAAAACTATTATATCGAAAGAAAAGTACAGAGTGGGGTGAATACTATACTTTTACTAACTATTCAGACAAGGCGTTTACGCAGAAGAAAAAACTAGTTGAAAAATATATACAGATTGCTAAACCAAAAACAATTTGGGATATTGGCGCCAACACCGGTGAGTTTAGTCGTATTGCTAGTCAGCAAAAAATTTTCACTGTTGCTGCAGATCTCGATCCTATTGCCGTTGAAAAAAACTATTTGCATGTTAAAAATAATCAAGAAAAAAATATTTTACCTCTCATTATCGACATTATCAATCCCAGCTCAGCAATTGGTTGGGCAAATACTGAGCGTCAATCGTTAATTGAACGGGGTCCTGTTGATCTCGTGATGGCCTTAGCACTTATCCACCATCTGGCCATTTCTAATAATCTTCCCTTTAATAATATTGCGGACTTTTGTCACAAAATTGGCACATTCTTAATTATTGAGTTTGTGCCAAAAAAAGATTCTCAAGTAAAAAAGCTCCTGATGACTCGTGAAGATATTTTTAATAACTATACCCAAAAAGATTTTGAAAAATCATTTTCAAAAAAATTTAAAATACTCAAAAAAGCCCCCGTTGCTGGATCCTTGCGCACTTGCTATCTGATGAAAGCTTTATAAAAAACCCTAGCTACGATTATAAATATAATGTAAGTTTTCTATAAAGAAAAGAAGACCTTTTGCATTATTCGTTGATTTTTATTTGGTCGGTTACATCATAAAATTCGTAATAGGCATTAGCCCACGAAAAGTAACTTTTGTCCTCTAATAGTTCGTATTTGGTTCCAAAATAATAGTTGAATAATATTCTGAAAGTATTCACCGGAGTAATCGAATCGTATAATAAATCGCTTCCACCTTCAGGGAAATAGTAGGCATTGAAGATACTCATTCGCTTTTTTACCACCTCCTCAGATGGCGTTTTTGGCCAATCTTCGAGTCCTGGAAAGAGAGGTCCGTGATCCGAAGCAATAATTATAATAGGTTTCGGATTGGATCTAGATAATATTTTGTCAACTGTTTCTATAATTTTTTTATTGGTGAACTGTAATTGCTCAATGTCCAGTTTTTTATCATACCCACCTGCTTTATCCTCAGGTACTGGTTCTCCATTTTTGTCGAAAAGATAAGGGGGGTGAGGGAGTAGAAAATGAGCCAAAATAAACTTTGTTTCTCTCAAATAAGGCATCTCTGCAAGTTCAGAAAAGTTATATAACATTTTTTCCCTTGCTGCATTGGACAGTTTTTCTTTAACAAATGGAGACAAGGCTGTTGTATTCAATAATACAGAGTAAAAATCATTTATAATGAGGGTTTTTCCAAAGAGAGAAAAGAATTTTCCTTCACGAATGTTGACATCGGCCGTAGATATATTTTCAGTTGTTAACCAGCCTGAGCCAAAGTTTATAAATTGGTACCCATGGGATTTTAGAAGCCGACTTACCTCATTTTCATGAAGCATTTTGGCAAGTACCGGATCCATCGTCCGCCTTTCTTTTCCAAATTGATCAGTTAAATAATTTAGATATTTAAAATTGAAAGTTGAAGGGAGAGATAGATGTGTATAGGCGTAATTACTGTTACTTTCTGAGGCAACGTAGAAGCCCCTTTTTTCTAGATATTGGATAAATGTTGTATTGTCATAATTATAACTTTTGTTAAGAATATCTTGTCGTCCATAAGCATCAAGAATAATATAGTATATATCTCTGTTTTCGACAGGTTCCTGATTTCCTTGAGTTACTGCATCTCCCTGCGAGATACTTTCCGACTCTAATTGATTTCTGATTC
This sequence comes from Patescibacteria group bacterium, assembly GCA_018823885.1. Classification (GTDB taxonomy): domain Bacteria; phylum Patescibacteriota; class Microgenomatia; order UBA8517; family UBA8517; genus JAHJHG01. The sequence goes on along the minus strand of JAHJHG010000007.1, from coordinate 17,929 downwards.
CAACTTCGTACGATACAATGTTGATTGAAGCAGAGATGAATAAAGCGAGTGAAATGATATTAAATAACTGAGTAAGTGTCTTGGGTTCATTTTTCGTTCTTTTAAGAAGTACCGCCACTAGTATTAAAAGAGCGAGACAAAAGACAAGCGCGTGGTGTGTGGTGACCCCAATTTGAAAACGATTTATAAATAGTTGATAAAGGTGAGTAAAGGAAAAGAATAATAAAATAAATACCGACGTTATTAAGGCAGATTTGTAAATATTTTTAAAAATGAAATATAATAGGCCCCACAAGAATACTGTCATAAGGACAGAAACAGTAATCGGGAACAAGAGCACCCTAGGAAAAAGTTCCGTAATGTTGTAAGAGTAAAAAAACAATATTGGATAAGCAGAGAAAAGAATGGGGTGAATATATGAGTTTTTTAGAAATGTTTCTATGTGTGAACCCCAAACTTTTCCTGCCTTTCTCAAACCGTTAAAATAAAGTTTAATTATTTTTCTTAAGTTGTTTTCAACTAAGTTGAGTGAATTTTTCATCTCTTTAGAAATATTCAGATTATATCAATTTTGATAATCGCCAAGTAGCGCATGTATCAACTATATAATAATTAGCAAATTTGACGAGTAATTGCCGTAGTGTTTAAGTATAATATGTTATCGTTAAAAATATGAAATTAAGCGTTATTTTACCAGCAAAGGACGAGGAGGGGTTGTTATCAACAGTTCTAAAAGATATTACTAGCTATCTGGACGTAGCCAGATTAACTTATGAAGTTGTAGTTGTTGAAAATGGAAGTAGCGATAATACATTAGAAATCGCAAAAGCATGTGCTCGAAAAAATTTTAGAATTAAGGTTGAATGCTTGCTCGAACCTGCATATGGGAAAGCACTAATCCGCGGAATTAAAAAAGCAAGGGGGCGATATATTGTAATATTTAATGTTGATTTTTGGGATAAGAAATTTATTGATTTGATAAACGCTGACTTATTGGGATACGATTTAGTTACGGGTTCAAAGTTACTTTCTTCATCTAAGGACAATAGGTCTCTAAACAGAAAACTAATCACATTCTTTTTTAATCTATTTTTAAAGATTTTCTTTGGATTTAAAGGAACAGATACTCACGGGATTAAAGCTTTTAGAAGAAACATCCTTCTACCGATTATAAATAGATGTAGAACCGAAACGGGAATTTTTGATTCGGAGTTAGTAATTCGATCACAGAGGGCGGGCCTGGATATTTTAGAGCTTCCTGTTGAGATTATTGAGAGAAGGTCCCCGAGATTTTCAAATAGAATATTTCAAACACCTGCCGATCTAATAAAATTATATGCGGCATTAAAAAGATAATTGTGAAAAAAGATATATACAAAAAAAGATCGACAAAAAGAGAGGTAGAAGAAAGAAAGTATTTTAATAGGATTGCTTTGACTTATGACAAGAATTATGGATATAAAGATAAATTTACAGAATATAAAATAAATAAAAAATGCACAGAATTTGTTAATTTTGTTACAGCGAAGTATGGAAAAAAGAGTTTAAGAATATTGGAAATTGGATGCGGTACGGGTGAGTATACAAAAGCAATAGCATCACGTTTGCCACAGTCAAGCGTTGTCGCATTAGACATTTCTGAAAAAATTATTAAGGTGGCTCGAAGGAAATGTGCAGAACTTGATAACGTATCATTTATCACAAAAAACGCTTATTCTACTGGTTTTAAGAAGGGAACCTTTGATGTGGTTTGTGGGTATTACGTATTACACCATCTCTATCTGACTAAGATAAATATAGAAATTGCGAGGGTATTAAAGCCAGGAGGCATTGCTTTTTTTTATGAACCAAATATTTTAAATCCTGTGGTCTATCTTATTAAATCAACCCCGTATTTAAAGAAAAAGGCAGGAGATTCAAAAGATGAATGGGCAATTAATCCCTTAACGCTTGGTGGCTATTTTGCCCCCTTTGAAGTTAATGTTTCAATGACTGAGTTTATTTGGCCCCTTAAGGTGTTCAGCTTACCCTTGTTAATAAGAATTGACAAAGTATTTTCACTATTTGGTAAACTGCCTATTGTGAAATACCTTGGGGGCTCAGTGCAAATACGAATGAAGAAACAATGAGAATTAAAGAAGTAATTAGAAAGTATTGGTTAGTTGTATTTATAGTTTCTTTGCTTTATTTTCTTTATGCATTTTTTGTTCTTTCTCCGCATTCATACAAACACTTTTCCCTTATAGATGATGGCCAATCTGTCCACAATTCATATTTGTTTGATGAATGTTTTAATTCCGGTGAATGTGCTCCCCTTAAGGAGATTTTAATTGAAAAGCAATCCGGTAGGTTCAGGCCTGGATATTGGGGCATACAACATATTTTGTACAAAGTGTTAGGGATAAATCCCATCCTGCACCATCAATTTAGGGTATATATTGTCGGCTACCTACTCTTGCTTCTTTTGATGGCTTCAGCTATTCAAGCAGGAGGCGGTCCTTTATCGGTTATTCTGTCGTCTGGTATATTTGTTTCCTCGTTTTCTTTTTCTGAAAACATAATAAGGTTGGGTCCTCAAGAGCCGTACCAGATTTTACTCATTGGGTTTTTTTCACTGATATATTTGTCTAGATCTGGTGTAAAAAGGATTAAGTCTTATCCACGGGCTTTTACTTCTCTTTTAGTCTTTATGTTGCTAGCAGCAATTACGGTTAAAGAACCCTCGTTTGTTATTGTGTTTGCCCCTTTGTTTATAAGCTTTTTATATATAAAAAAGGAAAGTGACAAGAAGCTTTCTGTGAAATTGGCAATCTTTGTTGTTTTATTTGTAGTTGCAGGGAAATTGCTAGCTAGGCCACAAAACGAGACTCTGGCTTACGCTGAAAATTTTCAGATTAATTTTGAAAGGTTTTTTGGCAATGGTTTGGCTTACACGCTACATATTAGCAACATGACTTCACCCTTTTTAAAACTTGTTGGACTAACGTTTCCCGTAGTGTTTTTTTCAAAAAAATTGAGAAAAGAGATAATAAATGAACAATTTTTATTCTGGGTTCTAGCTTTTTTTCTAAGTACGGCGATATTGTTGCCCTGGCGATTTGTGCTCGACAGATATATCTTAGTTCCGATTTTTTGTTTTTCTATTATCACTGGAGTGCTATTTTCAAAAATTGCTGATTACTTGATGGCTTCAATTTTCAGATGGGGGAAAACCGCGATGTATAAAATAATAATCACTTTAGTATTGGTAATTATCTTTACGAATTTATTTTTCGTTGGTTTCCCCGTAAACCTTGCAAAAACTATAAACTATAAAAATTGGTATAGTCAATGTTTGGAGTTTGGGGCAGATCAGGTAATGGCAATCTCAGCCCTTGAGAACGAGACATTATATATAAATGCGACGGACAGTCTAGGCACGTGGGAAGTTCTTTATGAGATTCCACTACACTTAAAATATTTATATAACAAAGACGTAAGGACTCAAAGGCTTAAAGGTGATTTGCCCAATACGGGCTATCTTTTTACCCGAATACCGTTTGAATTGGCAATCGAAGAACCGGAGTTGATTAAATTAAACTACAAAATTATAAAAAGTAAGAGTTATGAAATTAAACAAATTGACCCTCTTGTATTTAGAGAAAAATTTCCCCTAAGGCCCATCAAAACACTTTCTGAACCACCACTAAAGGAAGACAGCTTTAACTACTACTGGGAAATTAGGCAACTGGAATGAAAAAATTAAAAAATTATATTTACAATCCCTTCGCGTTTATCGTGCCATGGATGATGTTTTTGTTGTACCCCCTTGTAGGTGTTCTTAAATATAATTATATGACCCACGTTTCTAGTATCTATAACCCTGTGGCGTTGTTATTGTCCTTTTCTTATAAAGTTTATAAACCGATTTTTCTTTTGTTTTCTCTAGTCATTATAGTGGCGTGGATAAAAAGATTTATTGATGAAAAAGTGTCGCGGGAACATACGGTAGCCCTAATTGTCGTAGCTTTAACCTCGGCTATTGTTAATTTTATTGCAGGATGGCTTCTGGATTTTGATATTTATTACTATCCGAATTACCTGTACTCGACTTATGGTGTGCGGCCGGAAGACCTCAGATTTATAAGCACCGCAAATTACATTGTTTTTGGATTAATTGCGGGGTTGATATTTGTAGTGGTTAGCAGAACTTTAAAAAAGGGAATTGCTGGTGTATGGATAACAGATATAAACATTGTTTTAACGACTTTGGGTATAGTAATTTTGTTACTTCTATCTTTGTATCCCTTTTCGAATATACGAACATTATTGCGGATTCCCAAAGGAGATTATGAAACCAAAATAGGGTGGCGCTATGTATATATAGAAAGTTTATCGAATATTGTTCCCGAGGATGCAAAAATTATTCATCCTCCTCAGGGTTCAAAATGGCCGGAAGTGGGGAACCAACCGATTATAAGATATTTTCTTTTTCCGCGAATTTTAATTAGTGGTGCTCTTATTAATGATCAAGCTTTTGTAGAAGAAATTGGTGAAGCCTATTTTCCATATGTTACAGAACCGCCCTGGCCCGAGATTAATAGAGCAAAAAAAACAATTATTTTTAATGAAGAAGATAAAGTTACATATGAAGAACTTGAGACGATCTCTGACAAAGTCGATATAGTAATATACAAAATTATATTTAAATGAGGATTACTAAATTTACTATTGCCATTATTTTTATTTCTTTGATGTTTTTGGTAAAGCTTTACTTTTTTAAGCTTGAGCCCGCATATGCAACAAGTGTTGTGGGGACTATTGATATAATTTCATATTCACTGTTATTTATGGGTGGGATTATATTTTTCATGTTTGAAAAAAAACGGAGGATTGTGGTGCCAAATAAAAAAGGCAAGAGAGATGCAAAAATTACTATTTTCCTATTTGCAATTTCGTTAGTAGTAATTATTATTTCAAGCTATGTGAATCTATCTAAAGGTGCTATTGAATGGGATGCTATTGCTCTTTATGATGCTCGTGCAAAATTTTTAAGTCAGGGGATGAATTTCTCGGAGATGGTATCCCTTTCTAAATTTGATGACAAGAATCAATATTACTATCTACTTTATCCGCCATACACATCAATAGTCCATCGCTTTTGGCATGAACACGTCTCAATTGCGCCAATAAGTTTTTATTATTCACTTAATCTGATTCTGCTTGGCTTAGGAATATTTTTACTAACAAAAGAACGTTTAGGCGTGCTTTTTGCTGCTTTATTAATGTTTTTATCGATTGCAAATACCAATATTTTTTATACTTCAATAATAGAGTATACGAACTTGCCATTTACCCTTTATATAATTTTTGGTTTTTTCTTAATCCTTCATTTTATTGAGTCTAAAGAGAAGTGGTCTTTGTTTTTTGGAACGGTTCTTATTGGAACGTCTCAATTTATTAGGTTTCTAGAGCCCATATGGATCGCTGTAGTCATAGCTTTTTTTCTCACGGCACTAGTTAAGCGAAAAAATAAAACCATTTCCTTGTCGATAGTAGTATTGTTTGTATTTTGTGCTCTGCAATATTATTCTTGGCAATTCTTTGTCGGTTCCATTGCTGACAACCCTCAAATATTTGATTTCTCACACATAACGATAATTGAGGGAATTTTGGGGATATTTACAGGAGGCTTATTTAAAGTTACCTTATACCTAATCCGATCATGGGGTTTAACTTTGTTGGTCTATTTAGTTTCCCTCATAAATATTGGCAGAAGAAAGAAGTTGGCAGACATATTCGCTGGATGGGTAATAATATTTAGCATACTTTTCTATTGGGGTAGTTTATATTTAATTTCTCTAGAGTATGATTGGTGGGTAGAGATGGGGGAATCGTTGATGAGATCTTCGACCTATCTGTTGCCTATTAGTGCTTATTTGCTTCTTAAAAATGTCAAGATTATCCTTGGTGAAACCAGAACAGGCCTTGGTAAAAGAAAGATTGGTTTTTCAGAGATTATTAAGCGCGCGTTTGTCCGATCCTAAGTTTTTTGGTTAATAAACAAATAACATGCAAAATATACAGAAATACAATAAAACAAATCTGCTAGTTTTGTTAAAACAAGTGAGAAGTTTGTGTTACTCAATTTTTCCTCTAATTTGGGCATCTGCATTATTGGTCAGTATCGGAGAGGCATTGTTGTATCCAGGTGTGACAAAGAAATATCTATTGATAAATCCTCTATGGGTTTATTTTATATTAATTGCAGCTTGCCTGTTTTCAAAATATGATCCAAAGTATAAAAAAAGTGTTTTGAGTGAAAAATTGAACAAGATAAATTTAAGCTTAGCTTTCTTATTTGGGCTACTGTATTTATCACTGATGAATCTAGAGAAGTTAAACTATTCAAACTTTGTTTTTTCAAAATTACATGTTCATCCAGCAGAGCTTAAGTGGCCACTTTTTGTTGTACTAATAAGTTATGCCCTAAGCCGCCGTGGATTTCATACGATAGTGAATAATAAAAATATAATTAAGAAAATTAGACCGGAAATGATTATTATCACATTGGCATTAATGGTGTCGGCTGATAATTTGATCGGAATAAGCTCGATGATTGAAAAAGATATTTCCTTTATGTTGAGTAATCCCCTTGCTTCTTATGATTTAAAAATGAGCGAGAAGGTGACTCCTTTGTTTTATGAATATACAAGCTTTATAAAAACAAACGTACCTGAAGAATCTACAATACTTATACCCCCACAAGGATATCCTTGGCCACAAACAGGGAATTCTGCATATTTACGCTATTTTCTTTATCCAAGAAAAGTGTTGAATGGCGAAGAATATTTACCTGGAGCTAATTACACAAAGAATGACATAGATTATGTGTTAATAGCTTGGGGGGAGACCATTGGGACAGAATACGACTATACTCATGGTTGGCCCAAGTTTGATGTCGCCGCCGAAGAAATAATTTATATAACAAATGAGAAAGACAAAGATAAAGTAATGGGAAATTATGTTTACGAAGCAGTAAAAGACAAAGAGTTATGGGGAGTTATTAAAATTACAAAATAACTATGTTCGTCTTATTGACTTTTATACTAATTATATATTTCGGTTTAATATTTTCATCCTTGATCAAAGAAGGCTTGCCTTTCTTGGAAAAATTGGGCTTATCCTATATTTTAGGGCTTGGCCTTACAACGCTAATGATGTTTTTCTATTCCTGGATTGGTGTCAAAATTACACTAGGAAGCATAGTGATATTACTTTTAACACTCATTGTTCTTGTTCGATATATTTGCCATTTCCTAAAAAGAAAAATTGAAATTAAAATTCCGAACATGTTAAAGGAGTTTAAATTTCTCAAAAGGTATGAAAAAATTATTTGCGTTGGGATATGCCTTATATTTTTCATAAGTTTATTGATAAATGCATATTACCCAGTATATGTATGGGATGCATTGGCCTTATATGATTTTCGAGCAAAAATTATTGCCCAGACTGGTTATTTCGTTCAAGTAGCCAAGCAATTTGATTACTTTGCTCATTACCCGCTATTAACATCCCTGACTCATACAATTGTATATGTGGCCGGAGGTTCAAATCCTAAATTCACCTATTTTCTATTTTATTTGTCTTTTGGTTTAATTTTTTATGGTGTGCTTAGAAGGCATACAAATATATCCGTTGCTATATTTTTCACGTTTGTTTTAGTAAGTACCCCCACATTGTTTGAGCAGTCGGTAATAGCCTACACAAATCTTCCATATACTGTATTTTATGTTACTGGCACTTTGTACCTTTATTTGGCAGTGATTAATAAAAGTAACAACTATCTATTATTATCTTCCCTTCTGATTGGACTAAGTACTTGGACTAGGGCCACAGAACCATTTTGGTTGACTGGAATCGTGGTTGTTTTGCTTTATTCGATTTACAAGAAAAGCATCTTTCCAATATTGACATATCTTCCAGGATTTTTAATTATTCAGCAGCCTTGGAAAGTGCATCTAAGTCGCTTTTTTGGAGATACAATGTCGACTTCTGGACAGATATCTTCGGCTAGTAAGATTTTATTAAGCGGAGCTAGTTTAAACAGAGTTATCGAAGTCGTAGGATATATTTATCAGAACATCATTTTAACGTGGGGCCCAATGTTTTTTTTCTTTTTAATCGCTGCCTTTATTGACATCAAGAATCGACACAAAAAGGGGCATTTGGTGCTTTTATTAATTATTATTGTAAATCTGTTGCTATTGTTTGTGGGTACATATGCATTTAGTATTACTAACGTAGAATGGAAGAAAATACCGGGTTCTGCCAGAAGAATGTCTATATTTTTTCTTCCATTGATGATTTATTATATTGGTTTAGTTTTAGGAAACACTATATTTAAACGCGAACAAACGGAATTTTATTGAAGTAATAAAAATGGAAAAAAGGAAAAAGTATAAAGTATTATGGTTGCATCCCCATTTTTTAAATTGGATGGGTGGCCATAGATATATTTATGAGGTAATAAGAAGGCTGGGAAGTAAATATAATTGCGATACGGTTTTGTACTCAGGGGCGATGTCTAGTTTTGCTAGGAATGAGTTTACAGAAGCTGGAATAAAATTTAAAACATTTCTCGGATTTTCAACAAACAATCCTTTTTATTGGCTGTTGATTCCGTTTTTTCTTCGTATAGAGAAATGGTATCTCAGACAGGAAGCAACAAATTCAGACGTTGTTATTTCAAGCATGTTTCCCCTGAATGTCTTAGCAAATCGCTTATCAGACAAAACGATACAGCTGTGTTATGAACCATTTGCCTTTTTCCACGATCCGAATTTTATTGCAGGATTATCTTCTTTAAGAAAATTGTTTGTAAAAATTATAAAACCCTTTTACAATAATTTAGACAAGAACCAAACAATTAAGTCAACAAAAGTTTTGACTTTAAGCAACTTTAATAAAAAGTGGATAGCGAAAGTTTATGGAAGAAAAGATGTAAACGTTGTTTACGAAGGGGTAAATACAGATTTTTTTAAACCAGTAAAGGTAAATTTTCTAAAAAGCAAATACAAAGATAGAAAAATAGTATTCCATAGTACGGATTTTACTGGGATTAAAGGTACTTCATTCCTTATCAAAGCCCTGCCCTATATAGTAAAAGAAATTCCCAAATTGCTACTTCTAATTTCATACACGATAGATAATAAAGAAGAGAAAGAGAGAATGGAGCTATTGGCGAAAGAATTGAGAGTGACCAAAAATATAAAATATCTGGGTTTTGTGAAATATGACGACTTGCCTTTATATGCTGGTTTAGCGGAAATTGCTGTTCAGCCTAGTATTATGCAGAGTATGAGCATGTCTGTAAAAGAGGCCATGGCTTGTGAAACGCCAGTAATTACGAGCCCGGAAGGAAAAGAACAGTTTAAGGATGGTGAAGCGGGTTTTCTTGTAGATCCGAAGAATGAAACGAAATTGGCAGAAAAGGTGATAGAATTGCTTAGCAATAAATCCCTAAGAATGGACATGGGCAAAAGAGGAAGAAAGATAGTAATTGACAAGTTTTCTTGGGAATCGGTTGCCGAAAGGTTTTATACGAATATTAGAAAAGTAGCAAATGAATAAAATATATCTATTTGGAATTCTGCTTACAGACGGATAGATAAAACTACAAAAGAGGTGAAGGATTAAATATGCGAAAGAAAATACCTATTGCTGAACCAGACTTAAAAGGTAACGAACTGAAATACGTTACCAAATGTATAAGGACAAATTGGATTTCTTCAAACGGTTCATATGTTCCTGAATTTGGTGAAAAATTTGCTAAGTATTGTGGAGTGAAACATGGCATTCCCGTTTCAAATGGAACAGTAGCATTGCACTTAGCGCTGTTGGCGTTTGACATAGGCCCTGGTGATGAAGTTTTGATTCCTGGTTTAACTTTTGCTGCTACAGCAAACGCAGTGCTTTATGTAGGTGCGAAACCTGTTTTTCTTGAAGTGGACAGGTTCAATTGGTGTTTAGATCCCAAGGGTATTGAAAAAAAGATTAGCAAAAGAACCAAAGCAATTATCCCTGTGCATTTATATGGACATCCTGTAAACATGCCAGCAATTATGAAAATAGCCAGGAAATATAAAATTTTTGTGATCGAAGATGCAGCAGAAGCGCACGGAGCATTAGTTAATGGAAAAAAAGTGGGAAGTTTTGGAGAGATGTCTTGTTTTAGTTTCTTTGGGAATAAAACTATAACAACTGGTGAAGGTGGAATGGTTGTAACCAACGACAAGAAGCTTGCAGAAAAAGTGAAATATTTAAGAGATGGTGCGAGAGATAGAGCGGTGAGCTTATATTATCATGCCCAACTTGGCTACAATTATGCCCTAACAAATCTTCAAGCAGCGGTAGGGTTGGCTCAACTTGAAAGAATAAATAAATTTATTTCGAGAAAAAGAAAGATCGCTGAAATTTACAAGAAAACCTTTAAGGGTTTTGATAAAATTGAATTCTCCCCCGAAGAGAAATGGGCTAGAAGCACCTATTGGATGTCTTCAATCGTTTTAACTGATAAAAGTAAGGCCTCAAGAGATAGATTAATACATAGACTTTCGGAAGCAAACATAGAAACTCGCCCATTTTTCTATCCAATATACAAATTGCCATACATAAATCATAAAATTAGACTCCCAGTAGTTGATTATTTGGCCTCCAATGGTTTGAATTTACCTTCTGGTGTTACTCTTACTGAAAAAGAGGCTTTGTACGTAGCTAGAACTGTTATGAACATACTTAGTTAAGAAAATGCATATTAGCGATAAGAAACCGAAGGAATATTTGATAGTAAGAATTAAAGCTTCTCATGCTAAAATTTTGGCAAATTTTTTTAAATCTCTTATTCCTCAAACCATAAAGCTATTTCATCCTCATCCTTTCAGCGAGGAATTTCTGAAAAAATTATTTGCAGACAAGAAAGATGTAAGAATATTCTTGTCGAGCAGAAAAAAAAGAAAAATAGCCGGGTACGCTTTTGTTAGTAGATTTCCACTATTTCCAATGAAAGGATATTTCGGAATAGTAATTTCAGAAGAGTTTCGAGGAAAAGGGCTGGCAAAAGGATTTACAAATCAACTTTTTGACCAGTGCAAAAAAGAAGGAATTAATAAGATTTTACTGAATGTGTATGAAAGTAACTCAAGAGCTATTAAATTATATGAGGTGGTGGGTTTTAAAAAAATCGAAGTAGCTTTTTATGATCGCTACCTTATTGCTTTTAGAGAAGTGTTAAGAAATGATGGCTTGAAAGGTTCAATTATTAAGGTCATTAAGAGCTTAAGCCAGATAGACAGAGCAGTAGAGCATTCTATCTGGATGCTGAAAGATCTTTAGTTAAATTATAAGCTTAATTATATGTGTCTTGAAGAGTATTATTCTAACCCCATGAAAGTCAAGCAACCATGGTGGGGTGTTTTTTTAGACCGCTTTGTTAAAAATTATTCCAGAGAGGAAGTTGCAGTAGAGCTTGGATTGTCTGGACAAGCCTGTTTAGACGTTGCTTGCGGTGATGGGGAGTTGATAAATAGATTTTTACACAAAAAATACAAAAAACTTATTGGTGTTGATTTGGCTCCAGGTTTGATTAAGAAAGCCAAGAAGAAAGCCAATGACAACACAGAGTATATTATCAGCGACATAGATACTTTTGTACAAAAAGCAATATTAAAAAAACAAAAATTTGATACAGTTTACATGTTGGCAATATTAGAGCACATTTCTTGGCCGCTGGAATTATTAACAAAACTATCGAAAATTGTTGGAAAAGGCGGAAGAGTGGTGGTTGAAGTGCCGAATGTGGCCTGGTTGCCTCACAGAATTAATCTAATGTTAGGTAATTTCCCCGAAACAGCACCAACACATGGGGTAATTCCTGGTGTCTGTGATGAACACATAAGGTTCTTTGCACTGCACTCTTTAGACTTAGTCTTTTCCAGAGCGGGTTTTAAGCGAGAAAGAATTGATTGTGCTGGAAGACTTAGATTATTAAAGCACTTGTGGGTGCCACTGTTTTCTCCTGATTTGTTCGCTGTTTATTATAAAGGATGAATACAATGCTGATATAATCAGATCATGCTACTAAGAAAATACTTTTCAGTAATTATGTTACTACTTCTTAGTATTTTGTTCCTTTGTTTCTTCAACAAACTTACTCAAACTCCGTATTTAACATTTTCTGACAGTGCAAAGTACGCAGATTTGGCAAGAAACATTGCTACTGGTAGAGGTTATGGAGTTAGTTATTCTACATTTTCAAATGCCTTATTAAATTTAACAAAAGACAATCTTTTTTCTGCATATTGGATGTCGCCTCTGATGTCTTTTGCTTTTCTAGCGTCGTTTAAAGCACTGGGAATCTCAGATTTATCGGTAATTACTACTTCATCTATTTTTTATTTAGGTATTGTAACAATGGTTTATTTAATTGGAAATAAGCTTTTTGGAAGACTTGTCGGGTTTTTGAGTGCGGTGGCAGTTGCAGCTAATGTTAACTTTCTGGACTATGCGACAACTGGAGCAACCGAAACGCTTTTTGTATTTGGATTGTTATTGGTTTTTTATCTTTTTATTTTAAATAATAAATGGACCAACCTATTCGGTTTTTTAAGTTTCATACCTATTTATCTTGCAAGGCCCCATGCTCCAATATATTTAATTGTTCTCTTGGCATTTTTTCTTTATCTAAATCTAAAGGACAATCGCTATATTTATTTGAAAATTGTTTTTATTGTTGTTTCAACTATTCTTATTTACGAAATTGCTGCCAGATTATTTGGAGATAAATTGTTTCTGGTATCAATATTTAACAGGGGACTTATTTCATCTCTCCATTATTCAACAATAGCTCCATCCAATGTGGCCTTGAGAGAAACACTTATTGATCCACGAGCCTTATTTTTGGCCAATATTGGAATCATGATCAAAAAATTTCTTTATAATATGTATAATTTTTATAAACTTCTTCCTGAAATCGCATCTCCATATCTTTGGGCATTATTTATCATTGGTCTTTTCAAAAGCAATAAAAACAGGCTTATTAATTCTTCAAAACTAACGGTTTTATTTATGGTTGCAATTGTCTTTATTGTTAATGCAATTACAATTCCTTTTTACCGATATCTTCATCCAACTGTTCCTTTTGTTTATATTTTTGCGGTAGCAACTCTGGTTTGGATAGTCGAAAAAATGATTGACTCAAAAGTGTCAATTTTCAGCTATCTAAAAAAAACATATTCTGGGTTAAAAAAAGGGCACTTAACTACAGGGATATCTACTTTCTTGATATTTTTCTTTGTAGTGGGGCAAACTCTGGGGGTGATTTTTCTAGATTCAAGGTTTAAGGTTGCAAGAACAAATAAAGGAAAACCTCCTGCTTACGTTCGATTGTCGTGGCTACTTCGAGACAATACAGGCTTAGATGATGTGGTTATTACAAATCTTGATACCTGGGGAAGTTGGTATGGAGAAAGAAAAACGATTTGGTTTCCATTAAAACCAGAGCAGTTAAACCTTAAAGATGATAAAGAAATTCCTTTTGATGCAATATATCTCACAAGTTATCTTATAGATGATGAAAATTATTATATGGGAGAAGAATGGAGGCAGATATTTTATAATCCCGAAAATCTGGAAAATGAATTTATTGCTGACAATTTTGAACTAAAAGATGTTTATCAAGTATCAGCAGAAGAAACTTATGAAAGACAAGATGCAAGGGCAGTCCTTCTTGTGAGGAAGGAGCATTAAGGCTACAATTTTAGCTAGTGAAAAGACAATATAAGAGGATAGCAACACTGGCTACTTCCGCGACCGCGAGAGATACATACGTTTTATTTATTGGAAATTTAGTATCTGCTTTTTTTAGTTTTCTTTTTACTCTTCTAATCGCTAGAGGACTATCAGTTTCAGACTTTGGGGTATTCTCCGCAGCTGTAAACTTGGTCACGATCATTGCTTCTTTGTCTGATCTCGGTATTTCGTCTGGACTAATTAGCTTTATAGCAAAAGCTTCGCGCAAAGGAGATGTTTTAAAGGCCCAGAAGTATATGAAAGCATCGCTTGTTGTGAGGTTGATTGCACTTTCTGTTTTGGTTTTAATTACTGTCCTTTTTGCACCATTTATTTCTAATAGTTTTCTTGCTACAAGAGACGCGACGGTAGCCTATTGGGTGGGCGGACTATCTCTAGCATTTCTATTTTGGGCTCTTTTCCCTTCGATACTTCAAGCACAAAAGCGCTTTTTGCAATCGGTCGTGGTTGATTTGTCTTTGGCAGGAGGAAGATTGTTGTTAGCTTTTGGTTTTTTTATGTTAGGTGGACTCACATTAACGAAAGCATTTGTCGCATTTACGCTAAGTACTTTTTTTGTAATATTGGCGGGTTTTGCTTTTTTGGGAACGAGCTTTTTGCTTGTTAGGGTCGAAAAAGATGTTTACTCAAAGCTTCTTCGTTTTTCTGGTTGGCTGGGTGTAAACAGGGTGATTTCTTCAGTATCTGGACGCCTAGATGTTCAGATGCTCGCAGCCATGGCAGGGGCGACAATGACGGGTTTTTACTCTATTTCTTCTAGGCTAGCCATGTTTATTGTGCTGCTTACATCAAGTTTTTCAGCTGTATTGGCTCCCAGACTGGCCTCCTTCGGAAACAAAGAGAGCGAAAAAACTTATATTAAGAAAGCATCATTGGCAATAGTTCCTGTAATTTTCGGCGTGATTCTTTGGATTGCTATTGCAGAGCCTTTTATCGCAATACTTTTCGGACAAAAATATCTACCCTCTGTTCCAGTATTTAGGGCACTAGCTGCATCTATGATTCCTTTTCTTCTTACCGCTCCTGCAGTCCCCGCGATAATTTATGCAATGAAAAAACCGATTTATATTGGAGTTTTTTCGTTTTTCCAGATATTCACAGTTTTCATAATCAATCTGATTCTTATTCCCAAAATTGGCGTTTATGCCCCAACTGTAGCGTTTGGTTTAGTTAATACAATATTGGCAGTTTATGTGTGGACAATAGTTATTAGGTATTATCGGACTAGCCCCAAAACATGAATACTTTGTCAGATAAGCATATTATCAAAAAATTCAGAATATCTTCAAAAGAAAAAGTTTTAGACATTGGGGGGAGTATGAAGCAACACGAAGAAATTAAAATACATACGTTGGTTGACATTATTCATCCCGAAGAAGCACCTTATGGCTCTTCCAAGCTAGAGGCAGACAATTTTATCAGGCTTGACATTACAAGAGAGAGGCTTCCATTTAAGAACAATGAGTTCGATTTTTGTCTATGTACTCACACCCTTGAAGATTTGTCGCAGCCGTTTTTAGTATTAGATGAGATGTCTAGGGTGGCAAAAAGGGGTTATATTGCGACACCTTCGATGGGAAAGGATATGGAGTTTTCTCATTTTGATATTACCAACTGGCTTACAGGGCCAAGAAGGGTGCCGGGCAATGCGCATCATAAGTGGTTTTTTACTAAAAAGAAAAAAAAGTTACAGATTATTCCAAAGAATTATCCAGTTCTATATACTCCTAAGTTTCATATAGTAGACTGGCTAGGCGAGAATGAAACGCGATATTACTGGGAGGAAGAAATTGATTATATGGCAAAGAATAGCCTCAATATTCATGAACTCATAGATGAATATGAAGGCTATTTGCAAAAACACAAAAATTTAATAAAAAGAGGAAAGGCTTTGCTGTTTTTGGACAATCCTTACTATATTTACAAAGCAATTTTAAAATTTATGCTAAGGCGAGGGAAAGGATATAAACACAGAAAATTGATATGAAAAAGATTTGGGCACACACATTAGTCAAAAATGAGGAAAGATATCTTTGGTATGCGATCATGAGTGTTATTAATTATGTAAACAAAATACTTATTTGGGATACGGGCAGTACGGACAAAACGGTTGAGATTATAAAAAAACTTCAAAATAAATATCCTCATAAAATTATATTTAAAGAAATAGGAGAAGTTAATATTGATGAGTTTACTTTCGTAAGACAACAAATGCTGGATGAAACAAAATCAGATTGGGTCCTGATTCTTGATGGGGACGAGGTGTGGTGGAGTGATTCAATCAGAAAAGTAGTAGATACAATTCATAAACAAGGAGACAAGCTTGAAACAATTGTTAATCCCTACTACAACATCGTGGGAGATATCTATCACTATCAAGAAAAAAGGGCCGGAAGATATGGAATTGATGGGAAAGTAGGACACTATACGATAAGAGCCATGAATAGGAAAATTTCCGGACTTCATTTAGACAAACCTCATGGTACACAAGGATTTTTTGATGGAAAAGGGAGGCTCATTCAAAAAAGACCCCAGAAATTTAGGAAGTTTATTAATGCCCATTTTATGCATTTTACTCATATGATCCGATCATCGACACTCGAAAAAGATTTGGATGTTCCTAAAAGGAAAATAAAGCAAAAGATAGAAATTGGAAAAAGCTTTCCTCTGGATTTCCACTATCCAGAAGTGTTCTTTAAACCTAGGCCCAATGTTATATTATCTACTTGGGGCAATATGGATAGAGATTATTATGTTAAAGCATTGATTCAAACCCCACTTAGAATGCTTAAAAGAAGGGTTTGGCAGGGCAAGGTTGGATATTGATGCATTTAGTTACAACAGTCAAAAAGATTCTTCAGGGTAAAGAAAAAGGGAAAATATTAAAATATGAAGACTATTTTGCATGGTTTCTTGTCTTTCTTTTTGCCGGAATTTATTGTTTTATGTCCATTAATAAGCACAGGCTTTTTGAGACCTATGGCTGGGATTTAGGTGTTTTCGATCATGGTATTTGGCAATGGTCCTTGTTCAAGATTCCATATTCGTCTTTCCATGATCTTCCTTGGTTGGCCGATCATTTCCATATAATTTTGATTACAATTGTTCCTTTGTATTGGATATGGCCTAGCGTAAAATTACTCGTTTCTGTACAGGCTGTTGTTACTGCTCTTGGTGCTGCTCCGCTTTATTATTTAAGTAAAAAAATAACCAAGCATCGCTTGTTTAGTTTGGTCGTAATTATTGGGTACCTTTTGTTCTACTCTTTACAGTGGCACACTTTTTCCGGGTTTCACGAGCTTGCCTTTTTGCCCTTAACACTGGGGGCAGTTATGTATTTTTGGGAAACAAAAAATCAAAAGTTTTACTGGCTATCATTTTTATTGGCATTGCTAGTTAAAGAGGAAATCGGCTTGCTTTTAGCCGCTTTTGGACTGTGGGCGCTTTTGAATGATAGAAAAAGATGGAAACAAGCAATACTATCTATTGTTTTTGGTCTAGGGGCAACAGCTTTTCTGGTTGGATTAATAATGCCGGCAATAGGCGACGGGACCTATAGGCACTCTGGGTTTGGAATTTTAGGTGAAACACCATTTGAAGTAATACTTAATGTGCTTAAAAACCCTCTGGTTTTAGTAAGAGCCTTTATTGATTCTCCCGTAAAAATTAATACAATGTTCACTGCCTTTTGGCCATGGGGATTCTTGCCCATATTTGCGCCTTCTACTTTGATCTTGGTTTTTGAGCAATTTGCCAGCCGATTTCTTGATTATGCGAAAACAATTCGCTGGACCCCTTATTTTGCCTATTCTTTGCCTATGGCAACGATAATGGCTTGGGGAAGTATCTATGGCTTTAATAATTTGCAGAAAAGATTTAAGAAAAAAGCCTATTTTGCAGGGTCTCTAATTGCAATAATAATAGTAGGATTAATTGTTGCAGAAGATTACTTCTTGCATGCCCCGATAAATAGCTTGTTCAAAAGAGCTTTTTATCGACATGAATCTTGGATGACGGACAATTTAGAAGTACTAAAGTGCGTACCAGATGATGTTTCGGTTTCTGCTCAGAACAGCCTTGC
>JAHJHG010000006.1 GCA_018823885.1 Patescibacteria group bacterium | reverse complement strand
GGAAGAACTTTAATGAATAGCAAAATTTCAAGAATTAAAACCAATGTTAAAGGTATGTGCATCTTGAAATACAGTCCGTATATAAGTAAAACTGAAAGAATAACAAATTTTGCTATTTGATATGTCTGATATTTTGATTTTTGAACCATATTATTCATAAGAATACCATAGAAAATCTATAATTATTTTCATTTTTTCTTTCACGAATTTATTTAGATATTTTTTTAAAAAACAAAATAATAGTCAACAAAGGGGTTAAAAAAAGCAACGTCATATAAAATAAATCTGATACTTTTCCTATTAGGCTCGTTTCGTTTGCAGTCAAAAAGAAAACAATGCCTGGAGTAGTAAAAAATTGCACAATAAACAAACTGAGCACAATAATGTTTAACCAAATTACCAATTTTTTTAACATAGTTTTATTTTATTAACTCCTCAATTGAAACGCCCAACGCCTTGGCGATTTTCGCCATAGTTTGAACGCTTGGTTTATTAACAACACCACTTTCGACTTTGGTAAGCGTTGTGTATTTAATATCCGCTTTCTTTGCTAAATCATCTTGTGTTAAGCCAAGTTTAGCCCGCGCTTTCTTTATATTTTCGCTGATTGTTTTTCCACTTGTCATATTAGTAAAGTTTTGGTAGTATTGTAGTAAGCATGATTATTACCCTTATTGTTATACTACCAAATAAAATGAAATTAGTCCAATTAAAAATGAGGGAAGCCCGCTTTTGGCCCAAAATGAAGTTCGAGCCGATATTTTTTCAGGTTCTTTGGCAGTTTTTCAATCCGAAAGTGTCGCTTCTGCGGGCGGGCGGAAGGGGGGTTTTGGGGGAATTCCGCCCGCCCTACAAATTTTGGGCGAAATCTGTTCGAATTTTTTCAAACGCACACCGCCAGTTGGGAAATGTCTTTGTTGGCTCGCCCTCTGCGAGGGCTCGCCAGCCGATTTTAGGCGCAAATTGGAATTTTTTATCTTTGCCCCGCTACTGCGGGGCTGGCCAAAAGCGGGCTTCCCGAATTTTCATTTTTAATTTTTAAGGAGAAACTATGAAATATTTTATCTACACCCGAAAATCAACGGATAGCGAAGAACGACAGATTTTGAGCATTGAATCTCAAATTTCCGAATTAAAAGAATTTGCCGCCAAAGAAAAACTTGAAATCGTCGCCTCACTTAGCGAGGCAAAAACTGCCAAAGAACCTGGCCGAAAAATTTTCGGTGAAATGCTCGGTCGGATTGAGAAAGGCGAAGCCCAAGGAATTTTGGCTTGGCATCCGGATCGACTGGCTAGAAATTCAATTGACGGGGGCAAAATCATTTATTTGCTGGATACAGGAAAAATCAAAGATTTGAAATTCCCCACATTTTGGTTCGACTCGACGCCACAAGGGAAATTCATGATGAACATTGCCTTTGGCCAAAGCAAGTATTACATCGACAATCTAAGCGAAAATATCAAACGAGGTCATCGGGCAAAACTGCGAAAAGGTATTTGGCCAAACTTTGCCCCGCTTGGTTATTTGAATAATCACAAGACGAGAGGCATTGATGTTGATAGCGAAAAAGCACCGCTTGTCAGAAAAGCATTTGAACTTTATTCGACTGGCGAATATACCTTGAAAGCTGTTGCGATAATTTTGGATCAAGCGGGGCTAAGAAGCTACAAAGGCAATGTTCTTTCCGTTTCCTGTGTCCAGCGTATGCTTCAAAATCAGATTTACTACGGCGTATTTTCTTTCAACGGTGAAATCTATGACGGAACGCACGAGCCAATTATTTCCAAGAAACTTTTTGATTCTGTTCAACAAGTAATGAGCAACCGAGGTAAAAAGAAACGCAAGCGAAAACACGAATTTGCTTTTTCGGGGTTGATGAAATGCGGAAATTGCGACTGCCTCATAACTGCCGAAAAACAAAAAGGACATCACTATTATCGTTGTACCAAGAAAAAGCAACCTTGTAATGAAAAATATCTGCGAGAAGAAAATCTTGTTGAACAGATGAAAGGGATTATTCAAAAAGTTTCTTTGCCTGACGAGTGGGCAAATAATATGCTTGCCGAAATAGACAAAGAAAAAGAGCAAGTGAGAGAAGAAACGAAAGTTTTTGTTCAAAATCTCCAAACTCAAAAAGTGGAAATTGAAAACAAAGCTGAAAACCTGCTTGATTTGTTTATCGGTGGCAAAGGAATTGAGCCCGAAGAATACCAAGCCAAAAAATCAAAACTGCTTAACGAAAAGCAGGACATTTTGGGGAAGATAAGAGATTTTGAACAAAAAGGAAATAATTGGCTCGAACCGATGAAAGAAATGATTTTAGCCAGTAGCCAAGCCAAAATTCTTTTGTCGCAAAGCGACAATCAGGAAATCCGAGCATTTCTAAAAAATATCGGCTCGAACTTCATTTTGAAAGATAAAAAATTCCAATTTGCGCTTAAAATCGGCTGGCGAGCCCTCGCAGAGGGCGAGCCAACAAAGACATTTCCCAACTGGCGGAGGCGGTGGGATTCGAACCCACGTAGCCCGAAGGCTCGGGCTTAGCAAGCCCGTGCAATTGACCAACTATGCGACACCTCCAATGTTTGTATTATAGCAAACTTGGGTTTACCTGGGAAGCTAAAATAAGGTATAATGTGAACTTGGAATGTCTGCTCAAGACGAAAGAAAATCAGAAAAAAGTACTTTTAAAGAAAAACCAGAGGGGTCTGTTGGGGAAAAACCGCGGCATGAACCAGAAAAGGAATTGCTTAGCTGGTCTGCTCCGGCAAGACCATTCAAGAGAATGAATAGGGAATTTTGGGTAACAATTATTGCTATGGCGGCAATAGTGGGATTAATTCTCTTCTTTGCTGAGGGTTTTATGCCAGTAATCTTAATTGTTTCTATCGTTTTTCTGGTCTATGTTATGACGACTGTTGAGCCGGAAAATATTGGCTATTCAGTCACCAACAGGGGGATAAAGATTGGCGAAAAAACATTTGAGTGGGAGGGGCTTATTAGGTTTTGGTTTGGTAAGAGATTTGACTCTCAATTACTGATTGTTCAAAAGTATGGTATACCGGATAGGCTGGAGTTGGTCATTAATCCTGATGAGAAAGAGAATCTCAAAACCAGTCTTTTGAAATATCTACCTGAGGAAAAGGCAACACCTTCTTCTCTTGATAAAGCAGCCAGCTGGTTTTCTAAAAAAATCCCCGGAATCTAACAAGCACTCGTAGCTTAATAGGATAAAGCGTCGGCTTGCGGAGCCGAAGACTGTGAGTTCGATTCTCACCGGGTGCACAAAATAATGAATATGATAAGGAGGGTTGGCCGAGTGGTCTAAGGCGATGGTTTCGAAAACCATTCTCCCATAGGGAGGCACAGGTTCGAATCCTGTACCCTCCGCAAAAAAAGGTAATATAAACATATATGAATAAAGATTTAGTATTAATTTCAGGTGCCATTGTCTATAGGGCGATAAGAGGCAAAAAACGCTGGTTTTTAGCAAGGCAGTCTGACGAAAGCGATGAGTGGGAAATCCCCAAAATTATTGCCAGGAAAGCAGAATCCTCGGCTAGGGCAGCCATGCGACTAATGATGGAACAGGGAGGTATAAACACACAGGTTTTAGAAGAAGCTGGTCGTGCAGGAGGTTCAGCGACTATTAATGGCAAAGTTGTTCCACAAAGACATCTTTATTACATAATGCTCTTAAAGGAAATAGAAGAGGAAGAAGGAGAAAAAAAAGGAGGAAGAGAAGAGGAAGAGGTAAAAGTGATAGGGTTTGAAGAAAGTGGTTGGTTTGAATATGCCCAAGCAGTAAGAAAGCTTCGTTCAAAAAGAGAGAGGCTGATGTTAAAACAGGCAAGACAAGAGTTAAAGAAATGGGAAAAAGCGGAAAAAAACAAAGAACAGTAGAATTCTTCATACAAAAGTCTATTTTCCATTAAGTCTGATATAATGTTGATTACTATTTGAAGCTAAGGTGAGGTGCCGGAGTGGTCTAACGGGCTCGCTTGGAAAGCGTGTGTAGTCGTAAGGCTACCGTGGGTTCGAATCCCACCCTCACCGCATGAGTTCGGCAGAGATAATGGACAGATTAAAAGAGAGAAAAACGAATTTAACAGGGGATGAAGTTGATAAAGTTATAGAGTTATGCTTTCGGGCCATGGAGGAACTTGAAAATCCTTTAGATCAATGCCGGGCCGCAGTGATATTGTCAGGGATAGTTCAAAAAGGGCTAGGCAGCAGAACTAAAGAGTTTCTTGATGAACATGCGGAATTGCCAGAGCGTGTACACGAAATACTCGGTAGTTCAATTTTACGAATGGAAACGTTTTAGGTTTAATAAAACTTGGTGGGTTGGCGGAGTGGACAATCGCGCTGGTCTTGAAAACCAGAGGGAGAAATCCCTACACAGGTTCGAATCCTGTACCCACCGCAGAAATTAAGCCTCTGGTTTTTCTTCGGGAAAACTTAGGTTTGTGTTAAAATCGCATCAAGATGCCTCAAGATCAAATAGAAGAAGTTAAAACAAAGACAGATATTGTTCCGATAATCTCGGAACATGTTGAACTTAAAAAAGCAGGTAGAAATTATAAAGGATTATGTCCATTTCATAGTGAGAAAACCCCTTCTTTTATGGTTTCTCCCGAACTTCAGATATTTAAGTGTTTTGGTTGTGGTGAATCAGGAGACGTTATTTCCTTTTTACAGAAATACGAAGGAATGGATTTTCCTGAGGCATTAAAGTATTTGGCAGATAGAGCCGGCGTTAAGCTAATACAGCGACAATTTAAAGGCAAGGGAGAGAAAGAGAAACTCATTGAAATAAATGCTCTGGCGGCAAAATTTTATAACTACATTCTTTTAAATCACAAAGTAGGGAAACCCGCGTTGGATTATTTAATTAAAGAACGCGGTCTTAAGCTCGAAACGATAAAAGCATTCAATATTGGTTTTTCTCCAAATGTCCCTCTTGCTTTAAAAAAATTCTTGATCGATAAGAAAAAATTTAGTTATCAGGATTTGGAAAAGGCGGGCATTGTCTACCGAAGGGGAGGCGGAGCGATAGATAGATTTAAAGGTAGGATAATTTTTCCGCTCCTTGACCACCGAGGGAACAACATTGGTCTTGCCGGGCGCATCCTTCCTTCAATAAAAACAGAAGCTGGTAAATATATCAATTCTCCTGAGACAGAGATTTATCACAAAAGCAAGGTCCTTTATGGGTTAAATTCGACAAGGAGGGACATCAAGAAAGAAAACTCAGTGGTGGTGGTTGAAGGCGAACTAGACATGATTTCTTCTTGGCAGTCTGGAGTAAAAAACACGGTAGCTATCAAAGGTACAGCTTTAACAGAAGATCAAGTAAAACTACTTAGTAGGTTTGGCAATGAATTTATTCTTGCCCTTGATTCCGATGCTGCAGGAGATAAGGCTGCCAGGCGAAGCATTACTTTGGCTCAGGACCAGGGAGTAGAGGTAAAAGTGGCCAGACTTGGAAAGTATAAGGATCCTGATGAAATGGCTAGAAAAGCTCCAGGAGAGTACAAAAAGGCATTAAAAAAAGCACAAGGCGTATGGGACTTTTTGGTCGACCTCATTTTTTCAAAGTATGATGAAACATCAGGGACGGGTAAGGCTAAGATAAGCAAAGAAATAAGTCCTATTTTGGCGGAAATATCGGATGAAATTGTTCAAGCTCACTATATTGAAAAGGTTGCCAGGAAATTGGGTGTGCCTAGAGATGCTGTAGCTGACCAAACAAGGAAAACAAAAACAGCAGCGGCTACCGGGACGCCGAAAATAGCTATTCCCACAAAGCCTAAAGTAATATCAAGGCGCGAACTATTAGAAGAAAGATTGCTGGCTCTTGCTTTTCAGTCGGATCCTAAAATTCTTTCTGAGAAAAAAACATTTTCACTCTTTGCCGCACCATTGACAACGAGGATAGCAGAAGAATACAAGAAATACTCTGCAGGAAACAAAGAATTTAACCCGTCTGACTTTGCGGCAAGTCTCCCGAAAGAGCTAGTCCAAGGGTTTGCAGATATGATTTTAGAAGATGTTCAAAACCTAATAGAGAGACCTCAGGTTCTAAAAAAAGAACAAGAGATGGTAATAAGGGAGCTTGGTTTATTAAAGATAAAAGATGAGCTTTCGGCGCTAGGTGAAAAAATTAGCGAGTATGAGGAGAAAGGTGAGAAAGCTAAATTAAGAAAAGCTGAGGAAAAATTCGGCGAGCTTTCTGAGAGGCTAACACAACTTGAAGAGAGTGAAAGTAAGAGTATAATCCTTTAATATATAAATACATGGCAAAACAAAGAAAAGATATAGAAAAGTTAGTTAGAAAAGGCAAAAATCAAGGATTTTTAACCCAAGAGGAAATACTGGAAGCTTTCCCTGACGCGGAGAAAAGAATAGAGGAGCTGGATAATTTATACGAACAGTTACTAACAAAGAATATTGATGTTTTTGAGTCAGTATCCGTAGACGAGACAACCAGTGATGAGAAGGAAAAAGAAAAAGTAGAACGCGAGGTTGAAATATTGACGAAACTGGAAGGTTCTCAATCTACCGATCCAGTAAGACAGTATTTAAGAGAAATTGGAAAAGTTCCACTTCTTGTTGCCGAAGAGGAAATAGAGCTTGCTAAACGTTACGAAAAGAACGAAAAGAAAGCTAAAAGCAAACTAACGGAGTCTAATTTGAGACTTGTTGTCTCCATTGCCAAAAAATATATTGGGCGAGGACTTTCCTTACTTGATCTAATTCAAGAAGGGAATCAGGGTTTGATTCGGGCTGTTGAAAAATACGATTGGAGAAGAGGCTACAAATTTTCAACCTATGCCACTTGGTGGATAAGGCAGGCCATAACCAGGGCGATTGCCGATCAGGCTAGAACGATAAGAATTCCTGTTCATATGGTCGAAACTATCAATAAACTCTATCGGGTTAGCCGTCGCTTAATGCAAGAGTTGGGAAGGGAGCCTACTCCTGAAGAGATTGGTGAAGAGCTAGAGATTGACGCAGACAGAGTGAGAGAGATATTTAAAATTGCCCAAGAAGTAACCTCCCTCGAAACCCCCGTGGGGGATGACAAGGAGAGCTTTCTGGGCGACTTTATTCCGGATGAAAGCCAACTATCTCCTGTAGATCAAGCATCAAAACAATTACTAAAAGATCACTTAGATGAAGTATTGCATACCCTTTCAGATAGGGAAGCAAGAGTATTAAAACTTAGGTTTGGATTAGAGGGAAACAAGCAAATGACCCTAGAAGAAGTGGGAAAGGTTTTTGGGGTAACCAGGGAAAGAATTCGACAAATTGAGGCCAAAGCCTTAAGAAAACTTAAGCACCCCAGCCGAAGAAAGAAGTTGCAAGACTACTTAGAGTAATCTACTCTTCCTCAAATTTTATTTGTTCAAGCAGATTAATAATTGGTGTGTCACCGACGACACATTCTCCTTCAGGAGTAAATAGGAATGGTATGCCTACCTGGTTGTTAGGGAGTTCGCAGTATTCAACTCTTGATTTAAATAATTCTGCGTTTTCCTGGTTCTTATAGACTTCTTTTTTGTCTATTTGTATTTTGTCTCTGTTGTCCCAAGTACCAAGAACTTTTTCTACATTTGCACAATGGGGGCATCCCTCCCCCCAATAGTACTCATAAGAGTCAGGCAAGTTAGGGGGAGTAGCTTCAGTCTCATTCTTAGAATCATTAGAGAATATAAATACCCCCCCAATAATTATTAGGATTGACACAAAACCAACTAATAAAGAAAAGCGTTTCATTTAATAAAATTTACTTTCTAGTTATATATTTTACCAAAAACAATACTAGGTTTTCAAAAAATACACAATAACAACATATCACAACAAAAGCTGTAACTTTATTCTTGGAAAGCTAGAGAAGCATGTTCTCTATCTTGGTTCTTTGGGGCGAGCTTCGTTTACGACCAAATCTCTACCTTCAAAGTCTTTACCATTAAACATTTCGATTGCTTTCTTTGCCTCTTCGGGGCTACTCATCTCAACGAAACCAAAGCCCTTTGAGCGTCCGGAATGTTGTTCTGTAATTACAACAGAGTCAACCACGGTACCAGCCTCACCAAAATGTGTTGCTAATTGATCACTGGTAACATTATAAGAAAGGTTACCTACATAAAGTTTAGAATTCACTATCTATCACCCCCTCGAAAAGCAGAAGTCTTTTTTGGAGCCCATTCGGAGACCAAAATTAAGACGCCTGACAGAAAAACATTATATCAGAAAAACATTAGAAAACAAACAATCTTAACAAAATATGTATAAAAGTTGTTTTTAGCTTCTCTCTTCAAGTTTGATAGCCTTCCCTTTTATTAAGGCCTCGGCGATCTTCTTATAGGTAGCGTCAATTATTCGTGCAAAAGTGGGTTGGGATATCTTCATCTTTTTTGCCGCGCCCAACTGATCCAAACCATCTACATCATGTAACTTCAGTGCTTCAAGTTCATCTGGGGCTAAAACGACCTCTTCCAGGGCCCTAAGGGGAACACCCCTGGGCTTAAAATAATATACATTCGGATTGAACCGCATGCGGCGGATTTTTTTTGGTCTAGGCATGATGATTAGTTTATTTGTCTTTACTTAATTCTACTCTTTCTTTACTAACATCTTCTAGTTCTTCCTCTAACGCTTTTTTGTAATCATCGAGAGCCTCTAGTTGATCTTTTGGTGTTTGAGGCCAGTTCCAATTAAAATATCTTCCCATTCCTCGTTCTCCACCAAACCTTTGCCTCCAGCCTAAGCCTAGGCCACAAGGACCAAAGCCCCTACCTGTTCGTGGACCCATTCCTCTGGGTCCTGTTCCGTCATATTTTGGCATAATCTATCACCCTCTTTCGAATATTCATATCGAATATATATTCATTATAACACCGTAAAGACGCCTGTCAAGTTTGTATGAATGGAGTAATTACTTTCTTTTTCTTTTCCTAACGAAGATAATTGTGCTGCCAATGGCACCGACTAAGAAACCCAGAGGGCAAATGGGAATTGCTAGAAGAAAAAATACGGTGTGAAGAAATTCGAATATATATTTAAGGACAACAATCTGGCTGGAAACAATAGCCAAGGCATAGAAGAAATTATGTAAAAAAATACTTACAAAAAATCCTGCGGCGGAAACTCCGGTCAATAACAAAAATTTTCGATGCTTTCCTTTTATCTTGCTTTTAGTGGTTAAAACTATTAGTGCAACACCTAATAATGAAAACACCACAAAAGGGAATAGAAAAAGGAATGGGCCTTGAACGAAGTTTCTAACAACGGGAACAAAAAACATACTTACGATGACCACAAAGACCCCGATTAAGGCATAGAAGATTGTTGGTAACAATGATTTCTTCACAGGTCTCATTATATCAAATAGAGAAGTTTATATGGCTGTTGCAAACAGAATCAGTTAAATATTACTATGTTGTATGGAAGGGGGTGATTAATGTGAAGGGAAAACAATTAATTATTATCGTTTTGGTTATAGCGGCGGCTGGAGGGGCTTGGTTTTTTCTAAAGGGAGGTAATGGTACGAGCGTAGGCGACCTAACGGAAAAAGTTTCTGAAAGTAGTCCATTTTCAGGATCTCTTAAAGCAGCGGTTGCCTTGGGAGTACCCATGAAGTGTAGTTATGAAGTGAATGGAGTTGAGTACTCCGGGATTATCAAGGGCAAGCAGTACAAAGGCAAGGTGACCATGCAAGACGGTAAAGAAGGGAACGTGATTATGAAAGACAACTGCATGTACACCTGGTCGGATGTAGATAACC
Source organism: Patescibacteria group bacterium (assembly GCA_018823885.1). Classification (GTDB taxonomy): domain Bacteria; phylum Patescibacteriota; class Microgenomatia; order UBA8517; family UBA8517; genus JAHJHG01. The sequence continues at coordinate 120,562 of JAHJHG010000006.1, read as the reverse complement.
AGGGTATTAAAACTTGCTTCGACGAAGAAGAGTATGACATGTGGGAACAACCTGAGGGAAGTGCCCCTATTGGATACACTTGTTTACCAGCTGTAGTTACCGACGCAGAATTTAATGTGCCATCAGGAGTTAATTTCATGGACCTCGATGCCATGATGGAAAATTCTGGTATTGATTACTAATTGAGTTTGCTCGGCAGAAATTGGCGAAATGTAGGGGGAAAATGGCGGAAGCTATTTAAGTCTACCCAGGGCCTTTTCGGCCATATATTTGGCAGATGAAGCCAGGCCCCAGAAAGTGTGAGGCAGGATGCCCCATATTCCAAGGAGTGCTATGAATACCAGCAGCGCATGTCCGAAGTTGATATTGTCTAAATTTATGTTTGTAATGCCTGAAGAAAATATATCTTTGTAAAGAAGATACAAACACATCCATCCAATTGCAGATCCAGTAAAATTGACAAAAAAATTGTGAATCTTCATTGTAATTGATTTCTCATAGCGCTCTCTTTCGATTTTATCTACTGTTCGGAGTGTAAAGATAAAATATGAACGAATTCCATAAAATAAGGAGAAAAAGGAGCCTATTAGAAGAAATAGTATTTCAGCAATTTGCATCTATCAGTATCTGTATTATATCAGTCTTCATGGCTATTGGTATATTTTTAAATCCAGCCTGCTTGTTTATTAGGATGATTTTTAAACTTATTTTTCTTTTTCTTTTGTTTCTTCAATAATATAGGCAGGCAGTCTTCCGCTGGTCATTAGCCACATCATTGCTGCCAAGCCCAAGAACAAAACAGTCATAAAGATATATCCTACAAGGCCCAGCTTTTCAGAATTCTCCAGATTGAAAAACTCCATATAAGTAATGAATGACCACGTACCAACAAAAAATGGAATTATGAACCAGCGTTGCCATTTTGGTAGAAATATTTTCCTTTTTGTTTTCATATTGCCTATTATATCAAAATAGCAATGCCAGAGAATAATGCTAGAATCTGAATGATATGGATTTTAAGAAATTTTATGAAAAATACCACGAGGGAAGGCTTTTGCCAAAAAGAATTATTGGTAAAAAAGACTTTACTTACAGACATATTGTCTTGGTGTTAGATAAATACTGTACAAATAAGGATATTTTGGATGTCGGAAGCGGGGTTGGTACTCTTGATCTATATTTAGCCTCAAAGGGAAGAAATGTCACAGGGATAGAAATATCTGAAAGGGCAGTAGATATTGCCAATAAATCACTAGAGGCATTTGACCTTAAAGGCAAAGTTAAATTTATTCTTGGAAACTTTCTTAAATTGGAACCAAAAGGGAAGTATGCCTTCGTCATTTGCTCAGAAGTGCTTGAGCATCTCAAAGATGACAAGATAGCCGTAAAAATGATTCATCGTTTGGCGAAAAGAGGAGGTTTAGCGATGATAACCGTTCCTTCCAAAAACGCTCCTCTTATCAAATTTGGTGCAATAGAAGCATTCGATAAAAGATCGGGACATTTAAGAAGATATACCTTGGAAAGCCTAAGTGCTTTGTTGGAAAAACACAATTTCAAGGTGGTTTATTCAAAGAAGACAGAGGGAATATTGCGAAATTCGTTATATGTGTTTAAATTTCTACATCCAATTATACGAGTCGCGAATAGATTTAGTTTGGTTTCGGATATGATTACATTTCTAGACAATATAACTCTGGCGTTATTCGGCGAATCGCAAATTATCGTTGTAGTAAAAAAATGAAACTGGGTTTTGTATAGCCTTTAGCTAAAAATTGTGGCTATCCAGCCACCCACAAAATTGGTGATTAAGACAACAATGAGGCCAATAATTAAATGCTCTGTTACCATCTTCCATGGATTTTTCTTTTGTTGCTTAGCGATAATAAAATTGTAAATAGAAAGAACCAGAAACCCCCAAACAACACATATCAAAATGGCTTTAGAAAGTTCAAATAATAAGATAGGAGCAATGAAAGTAAGAGCAAAGACAAATTTTGAGAGAAAAGTAGCTATCGTTGATTCCCAAATTGACTTACCAGAATGTCTATTTTGGGATTCTTGAGATACATGAATACCTAAAGCGTCGGAAAAGGCGTCAGTAATAGCAATAGTAAGAATTCCACCAATGATAACGATTTTAGAATGAGTGCCAGCATGAAGTCCCACGATCAAACCGAGAGTTGTAATTATTCCTGAAGTCAAACCAAAACTGAGACCTGTTTTTAATGAGAGTTTCACACTTTATATTTTACCCCAAGTTGCCAAAGCTTTTAATGCCAAAAAAATCCCCTCCGAACAAAAAACTTGCTATCGTAGCCAAGCTCTGTCGGAGGGGGTCTTGCTGGGATGCTATTCAGCTAAATTAGCGCGGTCGATGACCAGCTAGTTACCGAATTTGTAGGGCGTATTCGCATTTGGGTCGAGCTCGATCATTCGGTTTCGACAAGACGCTTCTGGTCCTCGAGTGAACGGTGGCCCATCACCAATTTCAGAACATTGCCTGCTCTGTTCTGTCCAATTAGGCTCTCCGGGCCCACCACCTGCAAAAGCAGCACTTGCGACGGCGGCGGTAAGCAAAATTACAACAAGCATCGCCATAACCAGTTTCTTTCCCATGATATTCCTCCTTGGGAATAGTGGCCAAGATTGGCCATGATAGATAAATCTTCGGCTGAAATGTGCGGAATTATGGTACCAAGAATGAGGAAGAATGTCAATGTTATAGGCTTTGAGTTTGTGGCTAATTCCCAGAGTATTTTTACTGCGTTTTATTAATTACATTTTTCTTCTGGTTTTGGTACGGAGGGAGACCCGTGTTTTACCCATTGTCCCTCAACACAAATCCAATCATCTTCGGACCCACCAATAACAAATCGGACAAAAAGCAGGACAGTAATTACAAGAAGTAACCAAAAGAGAAATTTTCTCACACTCAAATTATATCAAGTGCATGCTATTTATTGGAATGATTTTAGAATTTACTATTTTTCTGGGAGGTGTGGTAGGATAGCCCATGTCTCCCGAAAAACAAGATTTCTTGCCTGGTTTTGGGCCTGAAAACTCCATTATTCATGCAGCTGCTTTACTACTCATTAAAATTGATAATAATATCCCCTATTTTTTAGTTGCCAAACGACTTAATCGCAGGGGCTATACACTTCCCGGTGGTTGTGTGAAACCAGGTGAGACACCGAGAGACGGTGCAACTAGAGAATTGTTGGAAGAGACAGGAATTCACCTTTTCTGGACAGAATATTTAATTAGTGCTCACCCAAGACAAGAGGGAATACTGATCTGTGATAACAAAAAAAATTATTTAACTCACTTATTCTTTACTTTTTTCGATGGAGCAACCGACGAAAAAGAACCAATTAATGTTGAACCAGAAAAACACAGCAACTGGCAATGGGTGCCTTTATCGGAATTGCCTGATAAAATTATGGTAGGCGACCTCCATCCTGTTTTGTTGCAAGAATTTGTACTATCTCAAATTGAAGAATGTCTTACCCTTTTTTACCCCTCCTCTGAATAATGTTTGCTCACAGGATGGGCTTTCGAACGTCCAATTATTGTCTTAGGGTATAGAATGGATTATGTCTTCAAAGTTGATGATATATTTCTTCCTTTTTGCTGGTTCTATTGTGGGAGCTTATGTTCCTAAGATATGGGGAGCTGGTTTTCTTTCTATTTCATCACTGATTTTTGGCAGTGTGGGAGCAATTATTGGGATTATTATTGGTTTAAAGCTCACGAAGTAATTTTGCTTTGCAACTTTATGGGCTCGCAGAATGGGACGATTTTCGTACGGCAATAATGAGAATAAATTACAACCGTTCTACAAAATTTCTGTGAACCATCTTCTAATTACTTCTTCTGTTTTTGAGGACTCTTCAGGGCCAGGCAGTCCTAGCAAATCTTCCCCAAAAAAACTTAATTCAAGAAAATCTAAAACAAAAAATCCAACAACCTCATCATACTTACTTCCCTTTTCAAGCACAATCTCATGGGCTCTTGCCTCTTTTTCTTCATTCCATTCTCTCTCTTCCCAATCCCCGGGCAACCTGCCATAAAATTCGCTAATCATGACTCCTTCACAATTGTCTCTTTCTGCAAGACTGAGCATTGTATCCAGTTCATTATCAATATTTCGAGAGAACATTTCTAGCGTACCGGGACCAGAGCCTATACCGAGGGTAAATCCAAGGTAATCATATCCTGAGAAGTTCGTTAGATTGGGATTCCCGGGGTCAGGTTCTATATCACCAGGAGCCCCTCCCTTCCAAATAATCTTGCCGTGATAAACCTCTTTTATTCTAGGAAGGATATCTTGCCCCCAAGTTGCAGATGCGGATGGGCCAAACAGCACTTCCGGTTCATTCATAGGAGCAAAGAGTTCAACTTCATGCTCTTCTGCTAATTTGGCGAGTTCAACAACTCTAGAGTTCCATGCCCCTATGCTTATCTTCTTTGATTGAGGCATGCACTTTGACATGGTTAAGGCAACTTTTAAACCATTTTTGTGTGCGATTTGAATGTTGGAAATCAAAAGTTCTTTTTCAATCGGAATAATTTCTTTCATTATTTTAACCAATTCGTGATCGGGAGGAAGTCCTTCAAGGCAATGCTCGACCTGAGGGGGAGCGCCCTGAAAGAAAACTGTATTTGCCCCCATGTCCTTCAACTTTCGCATATCAGAAGCTAGCTTTATAGAATTTTTGGATAATAGAGTGGGCGTCCAAGTACCTTTGTAAACACTTACTTCGGTGGATGGTGCTGGAACTACTCCTTTCTCAACTTTAGGGCCAGTAATATTTTTCCAAACAAAAAATCCTCCCACACCTAGACCAATCAGAATCATTAATATAATTAGGATTTTCAATTTCATTTTTTTATTGAAATATCATCAAGCCTGACATGCCCATCTCCAAATGTTTCTATGCGCAATTGGCCTGTATTAACAGGTTGACTATCTTTGTATTCGAAAACTTGGGTATCGTCAATATAAATATTGATGTTGTTTTCTGTTTTTTCTGTTTTTAACACATACCACTCATCTAACTTAAAATCAAAAGGCTCTAAAGAAACTTCCACTCTGCTTTGCTGGCCCCCTTTCTTTAAAGTGATTTTTCTTTCTCGAATGTCTACGATATAACCTTGATCTTCTTTTGAAAAAAAGTGAAATCCAAAACCCTCAAGGTTTTCCACCAACTTAAAGCGCAGTTCAGATTTATAGTTGGTCCAGTCTGCATATCCAAAATTTCCCCAATCATTTTGTACACCACCGATTTCTTTTCCCGGACAATCCAGAACCTTATTCCCTTGGTCATCCATAATTTTCCAGTTTACTTTTTTGTCTATGCTGGTCTTGCCTTCCTCAAAATCCTCAATAAAATAGTGGGTAGCAATATTCTCACACTTCTGAGTTTGGTAACTAAAACTATCTACTGTAAGCTTACTATTATCATCGCAGCTGGGACAGTCTTCTGGACAATCTGAGCTTGTTTCATAATCTTCTTCGCACAAAGTATTCCCACAGCAATTATCTTTCATATCACTCACAAAACTAAATCCAGATGGAGAAAAGCCACATTTGCCCATCTCACATGCTTGGGGAGTGGTTTTAGAGCAATTCCAATATGTTGTGGCAATAAAAATACCATAAGCAATTAAAATCAAAACAGGTATGAAAATAAGAAACAGAACACCCTTTTTTGTTTTCAGCCTCTTCTCAGGTTTTGGGGGAGGGGTTGATTCGGGGGGCGTTTGAGGAACAATTGGGGGTTGCTGCGGAGTTTGAGGAACTTCTTTAACTCCGGGCTGGACTTTTTGAGTAACAGGAACTTGTGGGGTATCACCTTCCATCAATTGAATATTAACACATTTTAGATTCTCATTTTTCTTTCCTCATGGTGTAGGCAAAGTCTCCGTAGCGCCATTCTTTTGTCGAATCCTTGGGGGCGAGTTCTACAGAATTGTTTTTAAGTGTCGGTGTGGCCCTATCATCAACATGGACTCCGCCGCCCACGTTTATCATTGTATTGTTCCTCACTGTTGCAGAACCCTTTAGAATCACTATGCCGGAGTGGGAATCGTATATGACATTGTTTTCTATGATCGGGTTGCCACCCTGCACATCTATACCTTCGTGGCCAGCCTCCCATATTTCATTGTTGTAGATATGTGCACCTGAAAAGCCAGCTCCTATGGCACCCCAGAAAGTATTTCTTATAACGTTATTTCTTATAATTGTATTTGGCTGGTTTCTTCCTGGGGTAATACTGTTTCTTGACCATTCAACAATGCAGTGTTCTATTATGCTCCCGTCACCACCAAAGCCTAGGGAAACCCAATCCGCATAATTTGGCTCTTTAGCGGCTGAGGTAAAAATAATCTGCTTGTCAGGAGTTCCAACCGCTGTTAACTTTCCGGTAACATATAAACCGGAATGAGTTTTTTCATACTTCAAGAGACGCGTTGGATCTGAATTATTGAAGCCATCCGGTTCAATTTCTTCTCCAGAATTTTGATCATCACCAACAGCAAAGCGCACAATAGTGCCGGGCAAGACTGTTAAGTTTCCCTCAATGTATACGTCGCCAGTTATCAGTTTTTCGCCGGACCAAGTCTGATTTCCCATAATAACTTCGGATGGGCGTTGGCGGGATTTGGTAGCTTGTCGATAGAAGTATGTCCCTATGGCTAGAGCTATAATTATTAATCCTACAATTAAGATTATTTTTTTCACTAAGAGAATTGTATCAAAGTAAGGTCTTGGAAATAAGTGGGCTCCCCGGGTAGGATTCGAACCTACGACCCTTCGCTTAACAGGCGAGCGCTCTACCGCTGAGCTACCGGGGAATATAAGCAAACCATATTATACCAGCAAGGAAAATTTCAATCCAGAATTCTGATTTTAAACACATTTTCCATAATCTTCCTTTTTGGCCCCACAATGAGGACAAACAGTTATCCCAAGACCTGAGGGTATTGCCTTGTGACAACTTGGACAACTGAAAGAGGATTCGTGGTTGGATGTTGCCGCGCTGGAAAATACAGTATCAAATATACCTGAATTATTTTTAAAGCCTCCTAGGGCTTCTTGATTAGACATGCCGCAACTTCCCCTTGCTTGAAAGATTACTCCAGACATAGCTATCTCCCTTTCCATTAAAGCTCCGGCAAGAACGTATCCATATGCGCTCTCGGTGGCAACTATTAAATCGAAGTGTTTTTCAATAACAGGTCTTGAAAGCCTCAACGCCTCTCTTTTGTTTCTATAATCATCTCCGCTTTTTACCTTTTTCCAAATATTCGGCTCCTTGATTTTTTCTTCTAAGTATTCGTACCAAGCTAGATTATTTGGAGGATTAAAGAAGATCGGAAATGCCCGAAGAGTATCTCCAGAATTAATGTGGGTAGTGTTCTCGGTAGAAGTTACTGCAATTTCTTTGGCAAGGTCGATACATTCGTCTTTGGAATAGGGGAGGCAAAAAGCCCTACAGATAATTGATATTTCTTCTTTTTCTTTTTCAATCTTAGATACCACTAAGCGGGCCTCAGTGTACCCATGTTTGTCATCTGGGGGACTAAACCAGGCAAGATTCTCTGATGAACCTTCCCTTGCCCAGAGTTCCATTATTTGAAATGCGTGGTTTTCAAGGTGGTCTGTTTCTGTTGCCCACCTGAGGGTGGGTTTTTCACCTGTTTCCTTATCATATAGCTGCCCATCTTTACCCAGAATATAAATAAAGGTGTTTATTCTCTCCTCGGGGGGCGCCTTCCTTTGTTCAATTGATGCCGCGGCAAAATCATGAGTGGCTCTGTTTCTTGCTCTATCAACAGATTCACCTTCTTTGGGGAGCCAATTTCTAGTATTTAGTGCTAAAGAGGTTTCTTTGATCATTTTTTCCTGCTCGGGATACTTGAAGGTTGTTAGTTTTCTGACTCTCCGCTGATTAGCGGATCACAGTTGCGGCACAGCGCAGGATTTACACCTGCTTCCTTAAACACAACCTCTAAATGCATTATTTCTCAAAATATTTAATTTTTCAAGGAGAATTTTATGCTAATATTTAAGTGAGGTCTTAGGTTGAAGTTTTGCTAACGATATCTTGTTCACATAGGGGGTGAGAACATTGAAGAAGAAAGACTTAAAATTAATTTCGCAAGTATTAATGGGCGGGGCTATCATTTCAATTCTCTTAGCAGGGATTGGTTATTTAGGGGTTGATATCTGGTTAGCCTCCACTCAATGGCTTCTTGTCGCCGCAATTTTGGCCCTTTTTGGACTATATACCAGAATGGAAAGTTGATATTTTTAACCCTGCGGTAATTATGCGGGGAATATGCGGAAATTATTGGTTTTGCTTAGTTAATTGACACCTATTCACTTTTTTGTTAATCTTTGCAGGTGAAAAGAAAGGATATAGTAATTGGTCTTATCGTCCTTGCCGCTTTGGCAGGGATTATTTATTGGTTTCAAAAACCCAAAGAAGAACTTAAGGTTCCCGAAACACCATCAGTTGAAGAGAAAATGGAGGGAATTTTCAGTGTTGAGATTCCAGAAGACATAGAGAAGGCTCAATTAAAAGATGCGGTAGGAGGCGATGCTTCGGGGATTGCCACCAGAAGCTACGATAATGGTACCTTTATCCATGTAGTCTTAGCCGATTTGCCCGGCCCAGAAGAAGGATTTTTCTATGAGGGCTGGTTGGTAAGAGGTAAAGAAGGGGATGCCGACTTTGATTTTATCTCAACCGGTATAATGAGACTTGCCAAGGGTGGCTATCTTTTAGAATTTGAATCAGAGATAGATTATTTAGATTATCAGGGAGTTGTTATTACTCTTGAGGAAACAGAAGACGATATTCCGGAGAAACACGTTCTTGAAGGCGCTTTTTAATAGCCAATCTTCGTTGACATCTTCTGGTTAAGCAAGCTATCCTAAACTTAATGAAAAAGTTTGTTTTTATTCTTACTCTTTCTATTTTATTTTGTATTTCAAGTGTGGCCGTAAAGGCAGAAAGCCTCCTTGTGGTTAATGGAGAAGGAGACATAATCTGGAAGGTTCTTTCTAGTACAGACTCCATTTCATTAAGTATTCCCGAAAGAGAACATCTTGAGATAACCGATGTGGCGGCAAGTTTTGAAACAACAAGCGATGCAAAAATAAGTTTGGAGAAAGAAGATGGGAGTATAAGTTTGAGCATTGATTCAAGTGAGGGCAATCGGAGCTTAGATGTAACCAACTGGCAGGATGATCTGATTGAGGTTGAGGAAAGAGGAGAAACAAAAAAGCTGGCCATTAGAATAATAGACGGCGAATTTAATATAGAACAAAAAGGAATATCCGTAACGACAAGCTATCCAATTAATATTGATCCAAACAAAAACGAGATTTCCGTTCAAACCCCTTCTGGTGCCAGATTTCTTTCTGTTTTACCCATAGAAGCAGCCGAGTCGGCCTTACGAGCCAAAGTGATAACTAGATTTACTGACAAAAAGGCGTCCTTGATAGAGGGAGACAGAGGTGAACTTGTTTATGTATTAAGCGGGGAGAAAGTTTTAAATCTTTTTAACCTTCTGGATTATCCAGTTGAAGTGGAAGCAAGCGTTTCTGTCCTTACTGGAGAAATAGTCCATGTTGAGCAACCGCCCTGGTTGATAGTATTAAGTTACTTGTTTGGCTAGATTAATTATATGAATCCGTTAATTGCCATATTATTGCTCTCTTTTGTCGGGAGCGTGGCAGGATTGGTCGGAGGAGTGGTGTTCCTTCTAAAGAAAGAATGGGCCAGGACACTCTGCAAGTACGCTGTCCCTTTTGCCGCTGGAGTTCTTCTCTCCGTGTCACTTCTTCATTTATTGCCAGAGGCCGTTCATCTTATTGGGGAACCGGCCTATTTTATTGTTTTAATAGCCTTACTTTTCTCATTCTTTTTTGAGCAGTATTTTGCTCACCTCCACCATCATGAAGGCCATAAACATGTGACGATCAAGGCCTCTGCCCCTTTGGTTGTTTTTGGAGACACGATTCATAACTTTATCGACGGGGTTGCCATTGCCTCCGCTTATTTAGTTGACCCCTATTTTGGTTTGGTGGTCACTCTTTCCACCTTTTTGCATGAAACACCTCACGAAATTGGAGATTTTGGTGTTTTGATGTCTGCCGGTTGGTCTCGGGGTAAAACCTTTATGGCCAATCTACTTTCAGCAACAGCCACTTTCCCCGGAGCGCTCTTGGTTTACTTCTATTTAAGAAATGCTCACGATAAAATCGGGATATTATTAGCTATTTCTGCCGGCATATTCCTTTATTTGGGTGCTTCGGATTTCTTGCCGGAAGTTGGAGAAGAAGAAAAAGGGGTTTCTACATGGAAGAAATTATCCCTTCTTGTTATTGGGATATTATTAATGTATTTCCTAAGTGTTATTTCTCCCGCACATTAGTCGCTTTCAATAACTTCAGATACCAGATAAAATGAGATAGACGCTTGGAAAAAGATAAAAGGAGGTGAAATAAATGCAGATCGTCATATATTCAACAACAACTTGTCCATATTGCAATGCACTTAAAGAATATTTGGAAGCTAGGAAAGTTGCTTTTACGGAAAAATTAATTGATCAAGATAAAGCGGCTGGTGAAGAAATGGAGAAAGAATCAGGCGGCTTTAAAGGTGTTCCATTTGTCGTTATTATAAAAGATGATAATACCAAAGAAACGGTAATAGGATTCGACAAAGGCAAGATAAACTCAGTTTTAGGAATACAAGAATGATATTCATAAATTTTAAAACCTACAAAGAAGGTAGCGGGGAAAAAGCTATTGATTTGGTAAAAATCATAGAGGGAGTATCGGAGGAAACACAAATTAAGATTATTCCGGTAGTTCAAGCAACAGATATTAAAGAAATAGTGGGGGGATCAAAGCTTGAAGTTTGGGCACAAAATGTTGACCTCGAAGACTACGGAGCCCATACGGGAGCTATTTTACCAGAGGCCGTTTTTGAAGATGGAGCTTTAGGTACTTTCCTTAATCATTCGGAAAAGAAGCTGCCAGATTTTGATAAATTAGAGGCAGTGGTTAAAAGAGCTAAAGAAGTTAATCTAAAAACTTTGATATTTGCATCTGACGTCGCCGAGTTAGTAAAAATATTAAGTTTGAAGCCTACATATGCAGCCTATGAACCTCCGGAACTAATTGGTAGTAAAACAACTTCGGTATCTCAGGCGCAGCCGGAACTAATTGCCAAGGCTGTTTCACTTTCAAATGAAGCGGGGATACCCCTCATTGTTGGGGCAGGGGTGAGTTCGGCAAGGGATGTCAAGAAATGCGTAGAATTAGGTGCCGTTGGTGTGGCTGTTGCCAGTGACGTTGTTGTTGCCAACGATCCCAAGAAGGAACTCTTGGATTTGACGGAAGGGTTTAAATAAATATGAAAATATATATCGCTTCAGATCACGGGGGGTATGAACTAAAAAAAGAACTTGCGAAATACTTACAAGGAAAAGGATATGTGATTGAGGATATGGGAAATAAAGAGCCTGACCCCCAAGATGATTATCCCGATTTTGTTCTCCCTTTAGCGGAGAAGGTGGCCAAAGAAATAGGAGCGACGGGGATAATTCTCGGCAGAAGCGGAAACGGGGAAGCAATTGCGGCTAATAAGGTGAAAGGCATTAGGGCTGCCGTTTGCCTAAATGTGAAGATGGCAAAGATGGCGAGAGAACATAACGACGCCAATATTTTGTCATTAGGCGCAGATTATGTGGATTTAGATACAGCCAAGGTGATTGCCGATACATTTTTAGAGACATTTTTTTCAAAAGAAGAAAAACATAAAAGGAGGGTAAATAAGATTACTTCATATGAACCTGCCTAAAATTGAAGATTTAGACTTTCAAGATAAAAAAGTCCTCTTGCGCGCGGACTTAGATATTGATGTTCCAAAGGATGGAATTGGTAGACTAGAAGCCCTTTTGCCAACACTGAAAATATTAACCCAGAAAGCTGCAAAAATCACAATAATAGGGCATAAAGGACGACCGGAAGGAAGGGAATTAAAAGAGCTAAGTTTGGACACGGTAAGTGTTGCTTTAGAGAAATTACTGGTTCAAGAGTGGGGAGAAGAGAAAGTCAAAAATATAGATTTGGAAGTATCTGAAAACTTACGTTTTGACAGTGGAGAGGTAGAAAATAATGAGCATTATGCAGAAGATTTGGCGGAAGATTGTGATGTTTATATTAATGAGGCTTTCGCGGCAAGCCACAGAAAACATGCATCAATTATCAGGTTACCTGAGCTGTTGCCCTCGGCGGCAGGGCTTCGTTTTATTGAGGAAGTTGAAAATTTAGAGAAAGTTTTAAAAGACCCCAAAAGGCCTGTTCTTCTAATCATCGGAGGTATTAAGAAAGATAAGCTGGATTACTTAGAGGATTTTAAAAAATTTGCAGATAAAATTCTAATTGGTGGACGCTTACCAGAATATATGCCAGAAGAGATAAACGATAAAAAACTTTTGGTAGCAAAATTAATTATGGACAAAGAAGATATCACCATTCATGCAATTGAAAAATTTGAGGAAGAAATCAGTAAAGCAGGGACAATCGTTGTTGCTGGACCCATGGGTAAATGTGAAGAAGAAGGTCATATGATGGGAACAAAGAGAGTTTTTAAGGCAATTGCTGATTCTCAGGCGTATAAGTTAGCGGGTGGTGGAGAAACCCAGAAGACAATATCAATATTGGGCCTAACAGAAAAGTTTGACTGGATTTCAGTAGGAGGTGGAGCGAGTCTTGAATTTTTAGCAAAAGGAACTTTACCGGGAATAGAGGCCTTGTTAAACTAGTAAATAACCTGCCATGATAAAAACTGCAATAAATGGTTTTGGAAGAATTGGAAGGATAGCCTTCAGGGTTGCTCTTCTTAAGCACCCTAATGATATTGAATTTGTTGCCATAAATACTTCGGGCAGTATGGATGTTTCAGGTTGGGCGCACTTGGTCAATTACGATACAATGTATCGGAAATTTGAGAAAAAGGTGGTGGGGGAAGAAGTTAAGAAAGCAAAAGAAGCAACAGACGAGGATCCACTTATCGGATATTTAAAAGTAGAAGGTAAGAAAATTCCAGTCTTGGCCCAAAAAGACCCCGTAAAAATTCCCTGGAAAAAATATGGTGTAGAGGTTGTTATCGAATCAACCGGTAAATTTAATACAGAAGATGATGCTAAGAAACATGCTCAAGCTGGAGCAAAGAGGGTGATCATTTCTGCTCCCAGTAAGGGAGGAAATGTCGGGACATATGTTTTGGGTGTTAATGAATACAAGGGAGAAGCGGAGATAATTTCAAATGCAAGTTGCACAACAAACTGCGTTGCGCCTGTCGCCGCCGTACTGCATTCTAAATTTGGGATAGAAAAAGCAATGATGACCACTATTCACGGCTATACAGATGATCAAAAGTTGCAGGATAATTCTCACAAAGATCTGAGAAGGGCAAGAGCCGCAGCGGAAAACATTGTTCCTACTTCAACGGGTGCCGCAGCGGCAACAATAGAGACAATTCCTGAACTAAAAGGGCTTTTTGATGGAAAGGCTCTTAGAGTACCGATTATTACTGGTTCGATCACGGATTTTACAGTTCTTCTTAAAAAGGAAGTAACCGTAGAAGAAGTAAATACTGCTTTTACAGAAGCAAGCGGAAATGCACTATATAAGGGAATATTGGCTGTTACTAATGAACCCCTTGTATCTTCAGACATAGTGGGCAGAAGTGAATCAGCCATAGTTGATTTAGGATTGACACAAGTTGTTGACGGTAATTTGGTTAAAGTATTTGCTTGGTATGACAACGAATGGGGTTATGCTGAAAGATTGATCGATCAAGTGATTAGAGTAGGCAAAACATTGTCTACGGAAACTGCCCCAGCTGACCCCATTAGCCTTTCTTTTAAAACGGAGCAGGACGGGAATGTCTAGCGATTAATGAAAAAAATAAAACAGGTTTCATATTTCGGTTTTGCCGATGCAGCACCTAATGACCCTTTGTATAAAGAGGCCTACGAGTGTGCTAAGTTTTTGACGGAAAAAGGCTTAGTGGCCATAAATGGAGGAGGACCTGGGGTGATGAGAGCTGTTTCTGAGGGAGCGAAGGCGGCAGGGGGTAGAGCGATTGGCGTTACTTTTTATCCGGAAGATATCACAAACTATGAGGGCCGAGATCCGGAAAATCCTATGGACGAAGAGGTTGAAGCTAAAAATTATTTGGAAAGAACAATGAAGCTTCTCGAATTAGGGGACGCGTACGTAATATTTAGAGGAGGGACAGGCACAATTTCGGAATTTGGTATGGCTTGGGGATTGGCCAGGTTATATTTTGGTCACCACAAGCCCTTAATTCTATACGGTGAATTTTGGAATGAAATTATTAAAGACTTCAAAAAAAATATGAGAATTAGGCCGGAGGATTTAAAAGTATACAAAGTTGTTAAAACCCCCCTTGAAGCATACGAAGCAATAGAAATATTTGAGGATGCTTTAAAAAAGCAGAATAATATTCATGATAGAGAAAAGGCATTCCAGTTGTAAGAAAAATGACTACTAAAGAATTAGAAAAAAAAGCAAATGAAATAAGGCAAGAGGTTATTAGAATGTTTGTTGCCGCTGGGTCTGGGCATGCGGCCGGTTCTCTTGGTATGGCCGATGTTTTTACAGCTTTGTATTTCAAGATATTAACGCATGATCCCAAGAGGCCAACTTGGAAAAAACGAGATAGATTAATTCTTTCAAATGGACACATCTGTCCTGTTCGCTATGCCGCTATGGCTCATTCGGGCTATTTCCCTATATCGGAATTAAAGACTCTAAGGGAATTGGGCTCCCGCCTTCAAGGTCATCCAGAAAGAACAAGGTATTCAGGATTTGAAACAACATCGGGCCCTTTAGGTTGTGGTTTGGCTCAGGCCGCCGGAATTGCATATGCGGCCAGAATGGATGGAGCTAGATTTAGAACATTTTGCATTACAAGTGACGGCGAACACGACTCAGGAAATCATTGGGAAGCAGTAATGTTTGCCGGGAAAAATAAACTTTCTAATTTGACATGTTTTGTTGATAGAAATTTCATTCAAAGCGACGGAGATACAGAAGATGTAATGCCCCTGGAGCCTTTAAAAGAAAAATACGAAGCCTTTAATTGGCATGTAATCGATATTGACGGTCATAACATGGAAGAAATTATTAATGCTGTTACAAAAGCGAGAATGGAATCAGAAGAACCAACAGTGATAATAGCCAATATCACTCCAGGAAAAGGAGTTTCTTTTATGGAGGATTTACCTGAATGGCATGGTAAAGTGCCCAATAAAGAAGAGGCAGGAAAAGCACTAGAAGAATTAAAAGTTGCCGCAAAAGAGATTAGAAAGAAAAAGGAAGATGATTAGAAAAGCAGCAAATTTGTCAACACAAGTATTCAAAAAGGATATTGAAAAAGTTCCTTCAAGGAATGGTTATGGTGAAGGGTTAGTTGTGGCGGGGGAGAAAGATGAAAATGTTGTTGTCTTGTGCGCTGATTTAACAGAGAGTACAAGAAGTCATTTGTTTCAGGACAAATTTCCCAAAAGATTTATTGAAGTGGGCGTTGCCGAACAGGCTCTCGCGACAATAGCCTCTGGGATGGCTAATTACGGTAAAATTCCTTTTATCTCTTCTTTTGCCGTATTTTCTCCAGGAAGAAATTGGGAACAGATACGAACAACGATTTGTCTAAATGACGTCCCCGTAAAAATTGCTGGTTCTCATGCCGGAATAATCGTTGGTCCCGATGGGGCAACCCATCAGATGTTAGAAGATATTGCCATAATGAGAGCGTTACCAAACATGATAGTGATTGCTCCAGCTGACGCAATTGAAACTAAAAAAGCGGTTATTGAGGCTGCAAAGAACGAGAAACCAACATATATTAGGTTTTCCAGAGAAGAAACGCCCGTTTTTACAACGGAAAAGAGTCCTTTTAAAATTGGTAGAGCTGAGAGTCTCTGGGAAACCAAAAGCCCTCAAGTTGCCATAATAGCTTGTGGTTCATTGGTGTATGAGGCATTACTTGCGGCAAAGGAACTAGATAATAGCAAAATTGAAACACTTGTTATCAACTGCCATACAATTAAACTTCTTGATGAACAAGCAATAATTCGAGCCGCGAAAACAACTGGAGCAATTGTTACTGTTGAAGAACATCAAATTACAGGGGGTCTTGGGGGCGCTGTTTCTGAAGTTTTGGCTAGAAACTTTCCTGTACCAATGGGCTTTGTAGGTATGCCTGATTCCTTTGGAGAATCTGGCAAACCTAGTGAACTTCTTGCAAAATACAAAATGAAATCAGTTGATATTGCGAAAGCAGTTAAAAGAGTTATTAAGCTTAAAACTTCTTAATAACGGATTGCCCGCATAAGAGCTAAGTGTTAAATTTAATTTACAATATATATGGATAAAGTTGCCCTAAAAGAGATTGCTGAAAAGTTAGTTGCCAAAAACAAAGGAATTTTGGCGGCTGATGAAAGTACGGGAACGATAACAAAAAGATTTGAATCGATTGGTATTACTTCGACCCCAGAACTAAACCGCAAGTATAGACAAATGCTTTTTTCTACTCCCAAAATAGAGGAGTTTATCAGTGGAGTTATTATGTTTGACGAAACCGTCAAGCAGAAAAATGACGAAGGCATTGCTTTTCCAGAATATCTTTCCCAAAGAGGAATAATTCCCGGGATAAAAGTTGACGAAGGAAAAGAGCCTTTTCAAAATGATAAAGAAGAGGTTACAAAAGGCTTGAAGGGTTTATCAGAAAGACTATTGGAATACAAGAAAATGGAATTGAAGTTCACTAAATGGAGAGCCGTTGTATATATAGATCAAATTTATCCCTCCATAGAGGCTATTTTAGAGAATGCAAAAAGACTAGCTGAGTATGCCAAAATATCTCAAGAGAATGGTTTTGTGCCAATTGTTGAGCCAGAAGTTCTAATGGAGGGGGAACATACAATTACTAAGTGTGAAATTGTTACTAAATTAGTATTGAAAACAGTTTTTGAAGAGCTTGAAAAAAAACAAGTCTTTTTGGAAGGATTACTTCTCAAAACAAATATGGTATTGCCGGGGAAGAAATCTTTAGTAAAAGCTGAACCTAAGGAGGCCGCTCAGTTTTCTTTAAGGGCGCTTGAAGCAACGGTTCCGGAGGAAGTTCCAGGAATAGTATTTCTTTCTGGGGGGCAATCATCTGAGGAGGCTGTAGCCAATCTCAATGGAATAAACGAAGAGGGTGATAAATATCCTTGGGAACTAAGCTTTTCTTTTGGGAGAGCTTTACAAAGTTCCGCTCTTGATGCTTGGAAGGGGGAGGAAAATAATGCTACTATGGCTCAAGAAGTGTTTTATGAAGTTGCAAGATCCACTTCGCTTGCGAGACAGGGAAAATATAAGGTAGAAGTGAAAGAATAAAATGGATAATCAAATAGAGTTACTTTCAATTGGAGACTCGTCACTCGATGTTTTTATGACCCCAAACGAACTTGAAACTTTTTGCCAGGTAAACACAAAAGAGAGCCTTATTGCCTTTTCTTATGGTGACAAAATCCCGGTTAATAATTTTGAAATTTCTGTTGGAGGAAATGCTGCCAATAACGCGGTTGGTACCAAAAGGCTTGGAGTGAAATCAGCCACCGTTTTGACTCTTGGCGATGACGATGTGGGTAACAAAATTATTGGAAAACTAAAAAACGAAGGTGTTGATACAACTTATGTCATTCAACAGCCTGCAACAAACTCGAATTATTCTACGGTTATAAATTTTGCAGGAGAAAGGACAATCTTTACTTATAAGGCACCAAGAAGTTATGAATTTCCTGTTCAACTTCCATCAGCTCCTTGGATATATCTGACCTCAATGGGAGATTCGTTTAGACCTTTTTATAATCATCTTCTTGACTGGATGAAGAAAAATGGAGAAGTAAAATTGGCCTTTAATCCTGGCAGTCGTCAATTGAGGGCCGGCCTTGATTCAATTAAGGATGTTCTCTCTTGCTCATATATGGTTTACGTAAACAGAAAAGAGGCGGAAACACTTACAGGAATGAAAGAAACCAAGAATAAGGAAAAGGAGCTTCTTCAAGCACTCTCTGCTCTAGGTCCAAAAATATCCATTATTACGGACGGTAGCAATGGTTCTTTTGTTTACGATGGTACAAAATTTGTTAAGGCAGAGGTTCTTCCTGTTGATGCCTAC
Source organism: Patescibacteria group bacterium (assembly GCA_018823885.1). Lineage (GTDB taxonomy): Bacteria > Patescibacteriota > Microgenomatia > UBA8517 > UBA8517 > JAHJHG01. The sequence continues at coordinate 102,278 of JAHJHG010000006.1, read as the reverse complement.
GAAAGAACTGGGGCAGGAGATGCCTTCGGGTCGGGTTGTATTGCGGCCTTAATAAAAGGGAAAAGCCTTGAGGAGGCACTCCTTTGGGGTACCTTAAACTCTGCTTCAGTGATAGGCTATATTGGCTCCCAGAGGGGTTTAATAAAGGAATCAGAAATGCCGACATGGATAGAAAGAGCAAGGAGCAGTGAAGTAAAGGTTGGAGAATTTTAATGAAAATATTTGCAACAAGAAAAACTCCAGGAAAAGCAATAGAAAAACTTACGTCCGCAGGACATGAGGTAGTTATTTCAGAATTTGACCGGCCTTTAAAAGAAGAGGAATTAGTTGAAAAAGTGAGAGATGCAGATGCGCTTCTTACTCTTCTTACGGATCGAATTGACGGGTCGCTTATGGATGCAGCTGGACCGCAATTAAAGATAATTTCAAATTACGCAGTTGGTTTTGACAATGTTGATATAAAGGCAGCAACGGATAGGGGAATAGTGGTAACAAACACTCCAAGCAACGAAGTCAATGAGGCAGTTGCAGAACATACCTGGGCCTTAATTCTCTCTCTTGCCCGTCGTATAGTAGAGGCGGACGAGGCTACTAGACGCGGAGGATATAGGGGGTGGGAACCGGGTATTTTTTTAGGAACAGGACTTCTTGGTAAAACCCTGGGGATAGTTGGTTTAGGGAGAATTGGCTCCATGGTTGCCAGACGCGCAAAGGGTTACAGCATGACTGTTCTGTATAACAAGAGAAGCCGTGATGAAAAAGCGGAAAAGGAATTGGGAGTTACCTTTGTCGAACTAGAGGGGCTTTTGGCTAAAAGCGATTTTGTCACCTTCCACGTTCCCTTAACTGAAGAAACAAGGCATATGGTTAATAAAGAGAGTTTGGCGAAAATGAAGAAGCGTTCATATCTCGTTAACACGTCAAGAGGTCCGGTAGTTAATGAAAAGGATCTGGCGGAAGCCTTACGTTCAGGCCAACTCTTAGGTGCTGCCTTAGACGTGTTTGATAACGAACCAGATATTAACCCCGAACTTATTGGAATGGAAAATATAGTCCTGACTCCACATATTGCATCAGCCACCTGGGAAGCGAGGGAAAAGATGGGAGAACAAGCGGTTAGTGCAATCTTAGATGCTTTTCAGGGCAAAAAACCTGAAAACTTAGTTAATAAGGAAGTTTGGGAGAAACGGAGGAAATAACCCACTCCGAGTATAAAAAGTAATCATTCAAACACAGTCAATTAGACACCTGTTGAACTCCGAAAATAATACGAAAAGACTTTAATAGAAAATATTGTTTCCTAGATTGTTATTTCATAAGCAAGGCTTGCGTGTAATAGCCACTGACAGGTAAAATGCGGACATGGGGATTTTAAGAAAAGAAAAGGAAGAAAGAGAACAAAAGGAAGAAAAGTTTATTGCGAGAGATAAAAAAAATTTCAACTCTGATTCCAGATCTCGAAGAAAGAAAAAGGATCCTGCACCATGGGGCAAGAAGGAAAGGTATTTAATATTCTTTGTTCTTTCTGCAACTATTTTGGCGTCGGTAATACTTGCATTTTCAGCCAGGAATTGGAAACTCCCAGGTTTGTCTAGGATTGCTTTCCCTTCATTTAGAAGTGGAACGATTGTAATAGAGAAAGACAAGGCGGAATTAGATGAAACAGCGAAGGAAGTAATTTCTTCTTTTAAAGAAAAAACAAAAAGCTTATCGGGAGTTTATGGGTTATATATTATTAGATTGGATAATGGTGTTAGTTATGGAGTCAATGAGAACGATACTTTCGAGCCAGCCTCTTTGAATAAACTTCCAGTCATGCTTGCAATGTATCTCGAAGCAGAAAAAGGGAGCATAAACCTAGAGACAACTTACATTCTAAAAAGTAGTGATAAAGTTGCAGGGTCAGGAAGTCTTTATGGAAAACCGGAAGGGTTTGAGTTAACTTACCGAGAAATATTGAGCTATATGGGGAAGGAGTCGGATAACACGGCCGCGAATATTGCAAGAAATTTATTAGGAGAAGAGAAAATAAAACAGGCGATTGAGATATCGGGAATGGAGAACACGGTTGTTATCGGAGAAGACCAAAAAACGACACCATATGATATAGGTCTTTTCTTTGAGAAACTTTGGGAAGGTGACGTTATTTCTAAAAAACACAAGGACGAACTTCTCGGTTTTTTAACGGATACTATATATGAGGAGTGGCTTGCGGCCGGTATTCCATCGAGTATTGATGTTGCCCATAAGTACGGGAGAGAAATCCATGTTGTAAACGATGCCGGCATTCTTTTTACAGATGAGCCTTTCATACTAGTTCTTTTAAGTAAGGGAGTTGTTGAAAGAGAAGCAGATCAAGCATTTCCAGAGATATCGAAGGCTATTTATAACCAGGAAGCCAAGTAATTTATTGTTCGGTTCTTGCGGCCGGTTCCAATATTTCTCCTTCCGCTTTTTCCTTCTTTTCTTTTTCTTTAAGGACTTGTTCTATCCTACAAGCCTTTTGGGGCTGGTTTTCTTCCAGGAACCATTCCAGACGGACAGGACAACCTTCACAGGGAAGAGTGCCCGTAAGAGTACAAACAGGAACTTCTTTTAATCCTTCTGGTACTTCCCACTCCTTATTCTGCTCATTTGCCAAAAGAGTACTCATAATTTTGTTCCAGATAGGAGTTGCTCCTGTGATGCCTGAAGCGACTCTTGCCATTGGAGAATTGTCATTATTGCCAACCCAAACAGCGACCAGATAATCTTGGTTATAGCCAATAGCTAAATTATCTCGTAAGTCATTGCTCGTTCCTGTTTTAACAGCTACTTCAGGATGTCCTGGAATATTAAGGAGAGATTGGCTTCCAAAAGCCGGCGCTCGCGCTTGATTGTCGCTTAGGATATCAGTTAGCAAGAAAGCAACCCTAGGATCTACGACCTGTTCCCTTTCGCAGACGTTTTTTGCTGCCTCGGCTGCATAGGTGTACGGTGTTAATCCAATGAGATACTTTCCCAGCTTGCTTTGAGTGCAGACATTCTCTTCTATTACTTCACCCTTGTAATTTGTGGCGCTAAGTATCGATACAAAATCAGGGCGCTCTCCATAATTAGCCAGTGTTGCGTAAGCTTTGGCCAGGTCAATAAGTTTTATGTCACCCCCTCCTAGGGTTAAAGAAAGACCAAATCTTGAAGTATCTTCCCAAGTTGTGATTCCCATTTTTTGACCCATTTCAATCATCTTGTTTACACCGTAATTTGCGAGCACCTTAACGGCGGGTACATTTCTAGATTCAGCCAATGCACTTCTCAATGAAATACTCCCTCGAAATTTTCCATCATAGTTCTTAGGGGAATAGGGTTCCTGCCCTTGAATCGAAAAAATAACTGGTGTATCCGCCAATATCGTTGCTAGCGTATGTCCATTTGAAAGCGCATAGGCATAATTAATGGGTTTTATCGCAGAACCGGGTTGTCTAAGTCTGGTGATGACATTTACATTTCCTCCGGCTTCGGTGTCAAAGTAATTTTTTGAACCGACCATCGCTAGAATTTCACCTGTTTGTGGATTCATAACAAGAGCGGCCCCGTTTGTTACATTGAGAGAACTAAGTCTTTCGATTTCGTTGGTAACAGCCTCTTCTGCCATTTTTTGGACGGAATAATCAAGGGTGGTTGTTATTTCTAAACCGCCTTTTTCAATTAATTCTTCACCATATTTTTCAACCAATGACTGTTTTACCGACATCACAAAATGAGGAGCTTTAATATCAATTTTATTTGGAGCAAAAGATAGTTTTTCATTTAAAGCTGCTTCCTCCTGCTCTTCGCTTATATATTTGTTTATTCTCATGAGCCTGATTACTTCTCTCTGGCGCTCTATTGCAAAATCAGGATTTGGTCCGAAGGGGGAATATTTTGTAGGACTTTTTGGAAGTCCGGCTAGTAGAGCCGCTTCGGCAAGATTTAGGCTTCCTACATCTTTGGCGAAGTAAACTTGTGAAGCCTCTTCAATACCATAAGCTGTACCTCCATAAGAGACTTCATTTAAATACATTTCAAGGATTTCGTCTTTGGTGAAAGTTAGTTCAACTCCAATGGCCAATACAATCTCTCTAACTTTTCGGATAATTGTTTTTTCGGAAGAAAGTAAGGCATTTTTAACAAGTTGCTGAGTGATCGTTGAACCGCCAGCTAGTTCTCCCCGGGTTGCATTCCTTATTGTCGACCTCATAATCCCTCGAACGGAAAAACCTAGGTGTTGATAAAATTCAGCATCTTCGGCGGCCAATGTTGCAAGTCTTACTTGAATAGGAACCTGATTCAAAGATACTGGGGTTCTATTTTTGTCTTTATATATTTTGAAAAGCAGCTCACCATTCCTGTCGTATATTTTTGTTGACATTTCTTGTTTCCTGGTTACTAATTCTTTAGGGGAGGGGAGATCTTTAAGAATTAATAGCCAAAAGAGAGAGAAGAGAGTAATTAATATAACTAGCGCTGTTCTGAATTTAAAACTAATCTTCGGTAGTTTAAGTTTTGGAAGACTAATAGCCCTAAGTTTTAATTTAAGACCCAGAAGCTTAACGCCCTTTAATTTGTATGTGAAGTCAGGTTTTTTGATAAGGTCGGGGAGTTTGTTTAAAAACTTAAGAGTGATAAATATAAGAAAGCCCAGAAACAGTCGGGTTATTCGTCCAGTCCAGTAGATGGTAAAAAGAAGAGTAATGGCAAGATAGGTAAGAGTGAGGTAAAAAGGTTTACCAGCAAAAACTAACACCTTTCCTAAGGGAGCAAGGTGGTTTTTGTCTAATTTTGGGGCAAGTTTAACATTTTGTTTCGCCTGCCTATTGGTAGGCAGTTTTGGCTTGCGGGCCACAACCTATATTTTACCAGCTTGGGACATTTCTCGAAAGGGGGTCTTTGGCCTATTTTAAAAGGAAAGTGGATATCTTACGGTAACTGCCTTTTCGGGAATAATACAATCAAGACACATAAGGGTTCCTAAGGGATCGTAAATAACTGGGTGATTTTGAGTTTCTATGTTTTCAGGTGGGGTGTCCGGGTTTGCCAAGGCCCCGGTTGTTTTGTCGATTTGTATATCTTGATTTCCTCCTTCAATAGCTTCAGGGATATTTCCAGACAAGAAATATTCAAAACGAGGGGGACAACCAAGGTCTCCTTCGGGTCCAGATGGCAATACACCAGTTGTTGAACAAACAGTTGCTCCCACAACTCCACTTGGTTGCAGTGGCCAGGCGTGACTTTGCTCTTCTTCATTATAAAAACCATCTTCAGCTTTGCTAAGGGCCTCTCTAATAATCTTGTTCCAAATAGGAGATGCTCCCGAAACTCCGGAAACAGCGCCACTCATAGGCGAGTTATCATTGTTTCCCACCCAAGTAACAACCAGAATATGGGAAGTGTAGCCAATGGTCCAATTATCACGCCTATCATTTGTCGTTCCTGTTTTTACGGACACTTCTGGATGGCCTCCTACGTTAAGATATGAACTTTCTCCAAAGGCGGGGGTTCTAGCATTATTGTCATGCAGGATGTGAGAGATCAGGAAAGAAACGTCAGGATCTAGAACCCTGTCTCCTTCAATCTCATCAATATTAGTTTCTTCAAGAACTTTTCCACGCCAATCTTCTACCTTTAGAATAGAAATCAAAGGTTGTTTTATTCCCTGGTTAGCAAAAACACCAAAGGCAACCGCCATGTCATAAGGTTTGACTTCACCTCCACCCAGTGTCAAAGAGAGACCATAGTTTGAAGGGTCGGTAAAAGTTGTTATGCCCATATTAGTAGCAAATTCAACAAAGTTATCAAGTCCATTTAATGCCAATACTTTTACGGCCGGGAGGTTAAAAGAGCTCCCTAGGGCGAAACGTGCCTGAACGGCACCATGGAATTCTCCGTCATAATTTCTTGGACAATAGAGAGGTTGTCCGGCAACGGTAAAACAAGTAGGAACATCTGCAAGAACTGTTGAAGGGGTTATTCTTTCGTCTCTGAAGGCTAAGGCATAGTTGAGAGGTTTAATGGATGAGCCTGGCTGTCTATTGGCAAAGATAATGTTTACTTTTCCATCTTCGTCTTCGGCAAAATAATCTTTAGAACCAACCATCGCCAGTATCTCACCACTTTTGGGTCTGGTCACGAGAGAGGCTCCATTTCCAACATCATATCTTTCAAGCTTGGCAACCTCCGTGGCGACCGTGGTTTCGGCAAATTCTTGAAGTTCTAAATCAAGAGTAGTTGTAACGCGCAAGCCACCTTGTTCAACCACCGCATCGCCATATTTTTCGGCCAGTTGTTCTTTTACCCAAAGAGCAAAATGGGTAGCTTGTTGTTTTTCAGGCTCAGCATAGATAATTTCTTCTTTCATTGCCTCGTCAGCTTCTTCGCTGGTTATGTGTCCGTCTTCTACCATTCGTCGCAACACAGTTTCTTGTCTGCCTTTTGCGAGTTCGGGGTGCGCTCCAAAAGGTGAGTATCTGGTTGGTGCTTGGGTTATTCCAGCCAATAAGGCTCCCTCTGCAAGACTTAAGTCTTTAACCGTTTTGTCAAAATACAGTTCAGTTGCCGCTTCTATCCCATATGCCGTTGAACCATATGGAATTTGATTGAAATACATCTCTAGAATTTGGTCTTTGGAGTAAATAGCCTCAACAATCATCGATAATACAAATTCTCTAATCTTCCTTCTAATCGTTCTGTGCGGTGTTAATAAAGCATTTTTAACTAGTTGTTGGGTCAAAGTTGATCCACCTTGGAGCTTTCTTTTAAAAACAATATTGACGGCTGCCCTGGTGATTCCAATTGGAGAAAAACCGTAATGTTTATAAAAATCTTTATCTTCTATGGAAATTGTCGCCAACTTTACATGTTCAGGGATATCCTCAAGGTCGATAGGGGTTCTCCTTTTTTCAGTATAAATTTCATAAATCAACTTGCCATTTCGATCAAAAAGTTTTGTTGATACAGGATATTGCTCAGAAGAAAGGTTGGTGGGGAGCGGTATGCCCCAAAAAAGCCAGAGCAGAACGGTACCGACAACAAACACAAAGAGAAACTTTTTTCTCGACTTCTCATTTTTGAAATACTTCTTAATCTTTAGAAAAAACTTCTTTTTCTTTATGGACTTCTTGATTGTTGGCTTTTCTTTATTTTTCATCTAATCTTCAGGTATTATACAAAGTATACTTAAATTATAAACAGACTTAAAAGATTGAGTTAGTGGGAGGTGACGGTAAGTGGAAGAAAAAGAAGAGAAAAAAGAAAAAACAAAGGAAAAAGAAGAGAAAAAAGAAAAGCGCGGATCTAATAAAAAAGCGCCGATTTTGGTGATACTAGCGGCAATAATAGTGGTAGCAGTGATACTGGGAGGCATTTTTTACAGGAAAGCAAAAGATTTGGTTGTAGGAAATATTTTTTCCAGACTAACAGGAGGAGCTGTTGATGTTGATAAGGATGGAGAAAAGGTAACAATTACAACAGAGGAAGGGGAGTTTTCTTTTGAAGAAGAGGGAAGGTTGCCTGATAATTTTCCATCAGATTTTCCGATTTATCCAGATGCAAAACTAGCTAGTTCTTGGGTGGCAAAAGGTGATGACACAGATGGCCTTTCTCTTGTTTGGGAGACAAAAGATTCTGTCAGTAAGATTAGTAATTTTTACGAAAGCGAACTTGAAGACGCTGGGTGGACATTGAGTTTTACTTCCAAGACAGATGATTCGACAACTTTTGCATTCGAAAAAAATGACGTGAGTGGGTTTATCGGCGTTACAGTTGAAGAGTCGAAGACAGTAATTTCACTAACACTTGGTCTTTAAGCAGCCTATGGATTTTTCTCTTGAGAAAAAAAATTGGTGGGAATATTTAGGGAAGGACCTTCAGGGACTTCTCCGGGAAGCCACTTTATTGCTTGAAAAAGTAAGTTTGTGGGACGAGAAATTTCATGACTATTCATTTATAGTCTTTCCTGCAGCAAAAGCATACGAAGGATTCCTGAAGCTTGTTTTTTTGGAAAGAGGTTTTATAAGCGAAGAAGATTACTATGGTAAGCGCTTTAGGGTAGGGAAGGCTCTTAACCCGTCTTTGGAAAGGCGTTTAAGAGCCAAAGAAAGTGTTTATGACAAGATTGTTCAGTTTTGTGGAGGGAAGGACTTGGCCGATAAAATGTGGAACACTTGGAAGGTATGTAGAAATTTACTTTTTCACTGGTTTCCCAACGAAAGAAACGCAATAGATTTTGATCAAGCAAAAACGAAGGTAGATTTGATAATAGAAACAATAGATACCACGTTTAAAGATTGCAAGATAGAATTGACTAATAGTTAATTTTTAATTATGCCTAAAAAGGAAGCTGCCATAAAACACGCCACAATATTGGCTGCTTATCTTTTAGTTGTTTGGGGTTTTTATCGCCTTCTTTTCAAACTCCCAGAAGAAATTGAGGAATTGATAATAAAACCAATAGTCTGGTTGCTTCCGGTCATTTATTTGGTCAAAAAGGAAGGTGGAAATTTATCTTCTGTAGGGATAACAATCAAGAAATTATTTCCGGCGATTTACTTTACTTTAGCGCTGGGAGCAGTATTTGCAATAGAGGCCATTATTATTAATTTCGTAAAATATGGTGGCTTTGAATTTACAGCCAATATTGGGGAGAAAGCGCTTCTTGCTTCTTTGGGAATTTCCTTTGTTACTGCCTTTTCCGAAGAGGTGTCTTTTCGGGGATATTTATTCAATAGAGTTTGGGGCGCTCTTAATAACGAATGGTTAGCTAATATTACAACAAGCGTTGTTTGGGCATTGGTTCATGTTCCAGTAGTAATATTTGTTTGGAAACTATCTTTGATTTCTTCCTTGGTTTATCTCTTCCTAACCGCTCTTTTCGGTGTTGGGTCAGCATTTGTTTTCGCAAGAACACGAAATGTCTTCTCGTCCATTCTTCTCCATATTCTTTGGCAATGGCCAATAATATTGTTTAGGTAATCTTTTCATTTAATCAATCTTATGCCAATAACTTGACTTTTATTTACTGTGGATTTAGGATAGTTTTACTTAGATGTATAGGCGAATATTGATAGTTGTCTCAACTTTAGTTTTTGCTTTTGCAATTCTATTTACTTCAGTTCTTAGAACAGCGTCTGTCAAATATGTTTTTTCCCAAGAAACCGAAATTCAAGAAGAGGGGCAAGAAGGTGAAGCCGCAGAAATTGATTATATGCTTCCTTATCCTGGAAGAATATCCCCCGACAGTCCTTTTTGGCCAATAAAAGCTTTTAGAGATAGATTGTGGCTATTGTTAACGACTAATCCAAGCAGGAAAGCAGAGCTAGAGCTTCTTTTTGCGGATAAAAGGCTTGCTATGAGCAAGACCTTATTTGAGAAAGATAAATCTGAGATTGCCTTTTCGACCTTAACAAAAGCAGAAAAATATTTAGAGAAAGCTTGTGCGATTGAACAAGAGAATCGACAAAATGGTCTAGACACTTCTGAGTTTTTGACCATTCTTTCAAAGGCTTCTCTTAAACACAGACAAATGATAGACGAGATATTAACGATCGCTCCGGAAGATGCAAAACCAGGGATTGGAAGAGTACAAGATTATTCCAAAGAGACATATAACAAAACAAGAAATGCCTTGCAGGGAAAAGGATTGCCTGTTGTCGAAAACCCCTTCGAGTCGGAGTAACTCCTCGTTTTGAGTGGAAAATGTAAACGCGAATTTTTGACACATTCTTGAATTGCTGTATTTTTCTCTTCAAATAATTCCACTTAATAATTTTGTTAAATATTGGTTGCAAAAAACTAGGTTCGGGTAATGCCTGAAGTGATGTTTAATGACATAGATGTTACTAGTTGACAATACACATCTAGTGTTAGATTATTTTTGGTGCTCTAAGGATAGTGATTTATTTTTCATATATGAAATGCCCTTTTTGTGCCAGCGATGATAATCAGGTTCTTGAATCAAGAGTTGTTGATGAAGGACAAGCAGTTAGAAGAAGGCGTGAATGTGGCAAATGTCACAAGCGTTTTACGACATACGAGAAAGTAAGAGGGCAGGTCCTTTGGGTTATTAAGAAGGACGGAAAACGCGAGCCTTTTGACAGAGAAAAAATCAAAAGGGGAATTTTGAGGGCAATTGAAAAAAGACCAATTTCACTTGATTTGGTGGACGACATAGTAGATCAAATTGAAAGGGAAATGTTAAGGCAAGAAAAAGAAGAAGTTGGTTCGAGAGTAATAGGAAATGCGGTATTGAAAAGACTTAAAAAAATTGACAGAATAGCCTGGTTGAGATTTGCCAGTGTGTATTTGGAGTTTGCTGACCTGAAAGATTTCGAAAAAGCGATTGAAAAGAATCACTAACATATATGCCAAAAACAAAAAAAAGAGTTATTAAAAATCCCTCCAAAAAGAGAAAAACCTCTTCGCGTACAAACGGAGAACAAAAACTGTCGCTTGATAACCTGGAATTCCCCTCACTTAGCGAGATAAACGAGCGAATTAAAACAAAAATAGGGAAAATGCCCCCTTTACCCAAGGGACTTTCCAAAGGGGAATGGAGCGAGCAAGCTTCGAAGGTGCTAGGAGAACGCTATTTAATGAAAGACGCAAAGGGGAAGATAATTGAAACACCGGAAGATATGTGTTGGAGAGTGTCTTGGGAGGCTGCTTCAGCGGAGGCTCTTTGGGGTAGGAACAGAAAAGAAGTTAAAATTCAAGCAAAAGAATATTATAAACTTTTTACTGAACACGTTTTTCTCCCCAACTCTCCAACCTTAATGAATGCCGGAACAGATAATAATTTGCAATACTCTGGATGCTTTGTTTTACCTGTCGAAGATTCTATTAGGGGAATATTTGAGTCTATAAAAAATCAAGCATTAATTCATCAAAGTGGGGGAGGAACAGGATTTTCATTCAATCGCCTCAGGCCCCAAGGCTCAATGGTAAAAAGAAGTGGCGGAGTTGCCTCAGGCCCCATTTCCTTTATGAGGATTTTTGACGCGGCCACTAACGAGGTTAAACAGGGGGGGAAAAGGCGCGGCGCCAATATGGGGATTCTAAGAGTAGATCACCCAGACATTTTAGACTTTATTCATTGCAAAGAGGAGGGTGGCCTTACCAATTTCAATATTTCTGTCGCCATAACTGATAAATTTATGGAGGCCTACAAAAAGAATAAAAAATATGATCTTATTGATCCAAATACAAAGAAGAAGGCAAGTTCGCTATTAGCAAGAAAAGTATTTAATGAGATTGCAGATAGCGCGTGGAAAACTGGAGATCCTGGTCTTGTCTTTATTGATAGAAGAAACAGAGAGTCTTCAAATCCTGTTCCATCAATGGGGCCAATTGAAGCCACCAATCCTTGTGGAGAACAAGAACTTTACCCATTCGATGCTTGCAACCTGGGAAGTATTTTCTTGACTTATTTTATTAAAGAGGAGAATGGAGAAAAAATTATTAATTGGGAAAAGCTAAAAAACACAACAAGAATCGCCGTTCGATTTTTAGATAGCATTATTGAAGTAAACCCCTTGCCGCTTGAGGAAATAAGACGCACGGTGCTTGGAATTAGGAGAATTGGATTGGGAGTTGGAGGTTGGGCGGATATGCTTATTGATTTAGGTATTCCCTATGACAGCGATGAAGCAGTAAAGCTGGGGGAGAAGGTAATGAAGACAATACAAGAGGAAGCTGTAAGTGCTTCTCAGGAGATTGCCAAAGAGCGTGGTCCATTTCCTCTTTGGCCTGTGAGTATATATAAAAATGAGAAACCTAGAAGAAATTCTACGGTAACCACAATTGCCCCCACTGGGACAATATCGATAATCGCCGGAGCTTCAAGTGGAATTGAGCCGCTTTTCGCCATAGCTTTTCGACACATAGTTAAAGACAAACATTTAGATAGAACCCTTACTTTTATAAATCCGAGATTCGAGGCATTAGCAAAGGAACGAGGATTTTGGTCAGAAGATATAAAGCAGAAAGTGGCCGAACGAGGAACAGTAAGAAAAATAAAAGAGGTTCCGGAAGAGGTAAGAGGGATATTTGGTACAGCGCACGAAATTCACCACGATTGGCATATAAAGATGCAAGCTGCTTTTCAAAAGTACACAGAAAATGCTGTGAGTAAAACAATAAATATGCGAAGTAAGATAGCAGTTAAGGACATCAAAGAAGCTTATCTTTTGGCTTGGGAGTTTAATTGTAAGGGAATTACTGTTTTTAGAGATGGCTGTAAAGGTACACAGGTACTAAACATGGGAACAAAAGACGTCATTGGTAAAAAAGAATTGGAAATAGATGGATCAATGCAGGTGAGACCGTTTAAGGTTATTGGTGCCACCTATAAATTGAAAACACCAGTAGGAACAGCTTTTGTGACGATAAACGAAAACGAAAAAAGAGATCCGTTGGAGGTGTTTATTAATGTTGGCAAGGCGGGCACTGATGTGGCGGCGATGGCAGAAGCATTGGGGCGTACAATTTCCACAGCGCTAAGGCTGAGGGGAGCTTCAAGTCCGAGGGAGAGAGCAGAAGAGGTAGCCTTTCAGCTTTCTGGAATAGGTGGCAGGAGGTCTGTAGGGTTCGGACCAAAGAAGATACGCTCTTTGCCAGACGCCATTGCAGTAGCCTTGTCATCTCATTTTGGTTTTAAGATAAACGGCAACGGAAATCATGTCGTTGCCAAAGATTCTAATGGGGAAGTCGGGACTAACCTGGTGGCGAATGCTTCTGTGCAAACAGAGCAAGTCCGCCATGCGGACACAAATGACCCCACGTCGGTCCCGACTTTTTCGAAGGATTCTTTAAATTTAGAGGAAGCAACCAAACAGATTTCAGTGTCATCATTTGAAATTCCCGGAGACCTCTGCCCTTCGTGTGGAGCAAGCGCCCTAGTTTTTGAGGAAGGTTGCTCTAAGTGTTATGCCTGTGGTCATTCAGAATGTTAACGACTTGATCCAGGGATTCTCAGAACCAATTAAGAGAAAGGCGTAAATGGCAATATATACAAAGATTGGTGACAAAGGAGAGACCACTCTTTTTAATAGTAAAACTTCTCGAAAAGTGATGGTGGCGAAAGATTCGTTGAAGATTGACGCTCTCGGCGCAATAGACGAAGTAAACAGTTATTTGGGGATTATTTCTTTTAGTGAGGAGCCAGGATTAAAAAGGACAATAGAAAAACTTCAAGAAGAACTTTTTACAATAGGTTCGATACTGGCGGGTGCCAACTTGCGTTTATATTCTACTAAAACTAAATATCTTGAAAGACAGATAGACAAAATGCAAAAGAAATTACCCGCCGTAAAACACTTTATTCTTCCAGGAGGAACTTTAGTTGGAGCGCAGTTATATTATGCCAGAGCTTTGGCTAGGAGAGCTGAACGAATAGTCGTTGCCCTTAGCAAAAAAGAAGAAATAAAACCTCAAGTATTGGTTTACCTAAATCGTCTTTCCGACTTTCTCTATATTTTGGCAAGGACAGTCAACCACGACCGTGGGGCGAAAGAAAAATTTTGGCAAGGTGCAAAATAAAGCCTGCGAGTTCCTCTACAGACCTTGCCTGCCGATAGGCAGGTGATACAATGATTTTATGCCAAGATCACTGGAAAAAGAACCTCGCGCCTCTGTAGTGGAAAGAGCAGAGGAATTTGAATTACCCCCACACCTTGAAGATACAGGCATAAAAGCCGTTGAAACAGCCGTCAAGGCCAGAGTAAAAGATAAAGGTAGACATTTAATTCAAACTCCAGCAACCCAAAAAATTAAAATTAAACTTCCGGCCGGGCAAGCCACCGTATCTACTTGGTCACAAGGAAAACCGGCGAATTCATTAACTTGGCTAGGAGTTTATTGGTTGAGAATGATAAAAAAGGCGACACATTTTGGATGGAAGATTATTACTGGGAAGGAAAGATGAAATGCCGATAACAGCAATAAATTTTAACGCAATCATTATTGCAATGGTTCTGATTGGACTAGGACTATTGTTTTTAGTGGGATTAGGTTATTTAGCTTTTACTCTATATAGATGGAGGGGGAGAGAGGATCGATCTATTGAGTCGACCTTGCTTCAAGTTGCGGTTCCGCGTGGAAATGAAATAAAAATTGATGCCATGGAGCAGCTGTTTGCCTCTCTTTACACAATTAAAAAAGGAGGATGGAAACAAAAATTTTCGGTTCAGCCAGCAGTATCTTTTGAGATGGTTGCGAAACAGGAAGATATTAAATTTTATATTTGGGCTCCAAATAAATTAAAAGACCTGGTCGAGAAGCAAGTTCATGGTGCATACCCTGACGCGGAAATTTCAGAAGTCCCCGAGTACAATATTTTCACGGAAGATGGAAAAGTAGCCTACAAATCAATTCAGCTTAAGCGCAGCAATTTCTATCCTTTAAAAACCTTTAAAGAATTACCGACAGATCCTTTAGCAGCAATTACTTCGGCTTTAGCCAAAATGGGAGAGGGAGAAGCAGCGGCCGTGCAAGTACTAATTTCCCCAGCAAAACCTTCTTGGCAGAAGGAAGCAAGGAAATTTATCTCCGATACAAAGAAGCAAGAATCGGATCCGGAAAATGCTAAATTTTCAGTTTCGGCAAAAACGCTGGAAGGAGTAGAAAGCAAAAGCGGCAAATCAGGATTTGAGACATCAATAAGAATAGTCACTGTTGCGAAAGATTTGCCAAGCGCCAAAGCACATTTATCAAATATCGTGGGAAGCTTCGAGCAGTATTCTGGAGAACTAAACGGCTTCAAAAGCAGAAAAATAAGGAGAAAAGCATTATTTGTGGAAGATTTTCTCTATAGATATCAGCCCATGTTCCATTTTTTTGGGAACAGACCGACAATATTAAATTCAGAAGAGCTTGCAACAATTTATCATTTTCCCAATAAACAAGTAACCACGCCTCATATTTTCTGGCTTTACGCAAAAACAGCCCCAGCTCCATCAGAAATTCCTTCGGAAGGTCTTTTTGTGGGAACAAGTACCTATCGAGGAGTAAAACGCCCGGTATTTATATCGGAAGACGATAGGCGTCGACACATGTACATTATTGGAAAAACTGGAACAGGTAAGACAGAAATGCTTAAAGATTTGATTATGCAAGACATCAGAGAGGGAAGAGGGCTTTGTTTCATGGATCCTCATGGCGATGCGGTGAAAGATATTTTAGAGATGATTCCGCCCGAAAGGGCGGAAGACGTTATTTACTTCAATCCATCAGATACGGATCGTCCAATGGGACTTAACTTACTTGAAGCCAAAACAGAGGATCAAAAACATTTCGTTGCCACGGCAATTATAAATATGATGTACAAACTTTTTGATCCTTATAAAACTGGAATTGTGGGTCCGAGATTTGAGCATGCCGTCAGAAATGCAATGCTTACGGTTATGTGTGATGAGGGGGCGACTTTTGTTGAGGTGGTCAGGGTTTTGACCGATGCAAAATATGTTCAAGAACTTCTTCCGAAGGTTAAAGACCCAATCATTAGGCGTTATTGGACTGACCAAATCGCTCAAACTGCGGATTTTCATAAGTCAGAAGTTTTAGATTACATTGTTTCCAAATTCGGACGTTTTGTTACAAATAAAATGGTAAGAAATATTATTGGCCAGTCAGAGAGTGCATTTTCTTTCAGAGAAATAATGGATGAACAAAAAATTCTTCTTATCAATTTGGCCAAAGGTGAAATAGGGGAGGAGAACTCAAATTTCCTGGGATTAATTTTAGTTCCTAGATTATTAATGTCGGCTATGAGTAGGCAAGATCTGCCGGAAGAAGAGCGCAAAGATTTTTATCTTTATGTCGATGAGTTTCAAAATTTTGCCACCCCGGATTTTGCTCAGATTCTTTCTGAGGCCAGAAAATATCGTCTTAATCTTGTTGTTGCAAACCAGTTTATTGGTCAAGTAGAAGAGGAGATCAAGAATGCTGTTTTTGGGAACGTTGGAACAATCGCTTGTTTTAGGGTCGGGGTAACTGATGCAGGTTATTTGGCTCACGAATTTACTCCGGTTTTTACCGAGGAAGACCTTCTAAATATTGAAAGGTATCATGTTTACACAAAAACAACGGTTAAGAATGAACCAGTTCCTCCGTTTTCAATGGACTTGACAAAAGATATGGAGCAGCAAGCAAGTACAATGAATCCGAGAGTGGCAGAAATAATAAAAGAAATGAGTAGGCTGAAGTATGGGAAAGACGTGAGATTAGTTGAAGCAGAAGTTATTAGGCGCGCGAAACTTTGATACCCCAATTAACATCTAAGGAAAAAAGGAAGACTTTAAAGAGGCGGTAAAAACTTCTAATTAGTGCTTGACTGAGTTTTCTATAATTGATAATCTGAATATAGATATTCGGATATTATTTGGGTATTTCAATGGCAAAAAGAGAAGAAAGAAGAAAAGCTTTGGAACTTCGTAAACAAGGCAAAAGCTACAACCAAATTAAGAAAAAAGTTGGGGTTAGCAAGAGCACGTTAAGTTATTGGTTAAGAACTTGTCCTTTAAACAAGAAACAGATTAAGAAACTGATGAAGTTGAGGGCTACCAGTGAGGTCAGAATAGAAAAATATCGAGAAACCATGCGCAAGAAAAGAGAGAAGCGCATACGGAATTTTTATGAGGAGAAGAAAAAACAGCTGTTGCCGCTAAGTAAGAAGGAATTTTATATAGCCGGCCTATTCCTTTATTGGGGAGAGGGTGTTAAGGGTATTTACAACGGCAACGTTGGCTTAAACAACACAGATCCTCAAGTTTTAAAATTTTTCTATGATTGGTTAACAATAGGGTTAAGAATCCCGAAAAAGAAGATAAAGGTTTATTTACATCTTTATAGTGATATGGATATAGAAGAGGAAAAAAGGTATTGGAGCAAAAAGCTTAGGATTTCTTTGGTGCGTTTTTACAAACCGTATATTAAAAAAAGTACAAGAGAGGGAATGACACACAAGGGTTTTGGGCACGGGACATGTGGACTAAGGGTATCTGATGCCAGAGTTAAGGAAAAAATTATGATGGGAATAAAAGCCGTAGCAGATCAGTATTCTGGCAACTTGGAAGAGATGTTGATATAATTAGGCACAAGACGGGCCTGTCGTTCAACGGTTAGGACGATACTCTTATAAAGTATAGACGGAAGTTCGACTCTTCCCGGGCCCACTTATGACAGAAAGACCATCTTTTGAAATAAAAGTAACTTCAGAAAATCTTCCGAGGATTAGAAAAGAAATTGCCGAAAAACGAGAAGAGTTTGGGGCAAAGGCGGTTATTAATGATATTAGGTTGTATCGAGAGAAAATGATTGAAGCGGAATTACATGAGGCTGCTGTTGATTTCTTTTGGGAAGAATATCTTTATGGAAAACACCTTGTGATGGACGAAAGAGATATAGACAAGAAGGGAAGTGAAAGATATGACCAAGGTTTGGAGATGATGCGAGAAATGGCGAAGGACGCTCATCAATGTATAACAGAACACAACGTGGAGAAAAAACTTACAAGATCACATCGGTTTATGGGAGAAATTAGTCAATTTGATGGTGATTATGATTCCGCCGTGAGACATTTTAGTCTGGCGATTTCCCGTTTTGACGATGAAAAAGATTTTAGTCAAAGAATTAATGGACTTGAGCTTCGAGGGTTTTTGGCAGAGGCGCTGGTTCTAACTGGAGCTATTAATGAGGCAATTGACCTTGCTGTCAATACCTTCGAATATTATGACAAAGGAGACGGTGCTGCACTCAAGGGGAAAGATTATGATACTTGGGCTATTTGGAAATCTGGTGTTCCAATAAAAGTATGGCATGGAGTGTTTGACAGCAATACTTCATTATCAAATAAACAGAGAAAAATACTTGAAAATATGCTTGACCAGGCAGAGTCTATTCTTATGGTTAAAGAAACTTGGGCGGACTTTCAACGCAGAAAGAATGAAATAGTCGCAATAAGGGGAAAGCTAGAATCTTATTAGAGTTCTTCGAGGACCTGTTTCTTGCCTGGTTCTTTCACCTCAGCAAGTTCCAAGTAGCGTTCTGTGGTTGATAGCCTTTTGTGGCCCATTACCTGAGAAAGAAGAATTAAATCAACCCCGGCTTTTAGATTTTCGACAAGAAAGGTTGTTCTTAAATCATTAACGGAATAACCAGGAACTTCTGCCCTTTGCATATATCTATCAATTGCTGCCCTGATATTTCTGACAGCCAAGGGATTTCCGTTTTTGCTTACGAAAACATATGGAGAATCTGTTTTGGGACGCAGTTTTAGATATCGAGCCAACACGTCTTTTGCCGGCTTATTAAAAGGAATAGTTCTTTCTGGTTGAGTTGCATATGCTTCGATTTTAACTTTATCCTTGCTAATGTTGGCTATCTTTAAGTCTGCAACTTCCGAAATTCTTAGCCCCACCTGTAAAATAATTTCAACAATGGCGGCGATTCTATCATCTCCTCTAACAACGTCTCTTAAGGCACGATACTCAATAGGGGATAAGAACTTGGGCACTGAGGGTTCTATTTTAGGGTGAGCCACGTCGACAGATGAGTCTGTGACTACAAGTTTTTCGGAAACAAGCCATCTAAAAAAAGTTTTTACGGCGTTTAGTTTTCTTGATACGGACTTGGGTGTGTATTTTTGAGCCAATAAAGAGTCTCGGAAAGCTTCAATGTCTGCCGGTCTAGCGTCACCAGTTAAAACCTTGTTTTTTCCTTGTAAAAAATCAATAAGTTGTTCCAAGTCCGCTCTATAGGCAAGGATGGTCGATGGGGATCGGCCCTTTTCTTCCAAAGCTTTGGTAAACTTGGGTAATAGGTTCTTAAAAGTATCTTGTGTCATAATATTAGGACAGAAGGCTATGGGCAAGCTTAATTAGGATTATCGGTTTATATAATAGCATAATTCTGGAAAAGGTCAACATATTATAAGCTACCTGACTGCAAGATTGAATCTTGCTTGCGGTTAAGCCGGTAGACAAGGGTGAGAAAATGTTTGAAACACTTACAACAAAAATACAGGCAAAGCTAAAAACTTATTCAAACATCGTATTTGTGGTTATTTCTCTCTTGATGCTGGTTTCTCTTACCAGGAACATAATAAAAGTGAGAGAAGCAAAAGAAAGACTGAAAGAAAGAGAAGAACATATAGAAAAAATACGAAAAGAAAATGAAGAGTTGAGTCAAAGAGTTGAAACTTTCAAAAGTGACGAATTTGTTGAGAAGCAATTAAGGGATAAATTAGGATTAGCAAAAGAAGGAGAAACCATTATCGTTTTGCCCGACGAAGAGACGATTAAAAAGTTCGCTCCCAATGATGAAAAAGAGGAAGAAATACTCCCTGATCCCAACTGGAAAAAGTGGTTTAAGCTTTTCTTTTAGGAGAGTTTTGATTTCACTCGAAACTTGTTAGATGACCTCAAATTTGGTAATATAGCAAGGCTAATACGTGCGGGGTAGTGTACGGATGCACGCGAGGCTCATAATCTCGCAGACCGGGTTCAACTCCCGGCTCCGCAACATATACGGCAAGCTTAATGCAAGCCATGCCAACGTAGCTCAGTGGTTAGAGCAATCGTTTCATAAGCGATAGGTCGGTGGTTCGACTCCACCCGTTGGCACAAAAGGCATTATTACTGCATGCGTTTGGAGTGCGGGAGCCTTTTAAGAATAAGTCCTTCGTAGCCTAAGTGATGAAGGAGAAGAAAGGTGGCACCACGGTATAAATCCGTCCTTTCAGGAGGCGGATTTTTCTATTTTTGGTAAACTAAAGATATGCAAAAGAAACGAATTTTAACAGGCGATCGACCAACAGGGAAGTTACATTTGGGTCATTATGTTGGTACGCTCAAAAACAGAGTAAAACTGCAAGATACGTATGAAACTTTTATCATTATTGCAGATTACCATGCGTTGACTACCAAGCCCAGTAAGGAAGATATTTCTAAATTTAATAAGAATATAGAAGATATGGTTTTTGATTATCTTTCTGTTGGCATGGATCCTGGAAAGATTGTTTTTTATCGACAATCCAGCATACCTGAGGTCGCTGAGCTTTTTCTTATTTTTTCAATGTTGGTTACTGTCCCTCGGGCCCAACGGATTCCTACTCTAAAGGAGATAATGAAAGATTTGGAGATTAATCAGCCATCGATGGGTCTTTTGGCTTATCCTATTCTTCAGGCAGCCGATATATTAATGGTCAAAGGAGATTTAGTTCCTGTTGGCAAAGATCAAGAGTCACATGTTGAACTTGCTCGCGAAATAGCCAGAACTTTTAATAAGACTTATGAAAAGGTATTTCCGGAAACGAAGGCTCTTGTAGGAGAAACTCCGACTTTGCCTGGGACGGATGGAAAATTAAAAATGAGCAAATCATTAAATAATGCAATTTATCTTTCGGATTCAAAGGAAGAAGTTGAAAGAAAAGTAAAGGGCATGTATACAGATCCAACAAGAGTTCATGCTACCGACCCAGGAAAAGTTGAAGGAAACCCGGTTTTTATTTATTTAGATGAATTTGGTGGAGAAGAGAACGAAGAAAAGATTAAAGATCTTAAGAAAAGATACAAAGAAGGGACTGTTGGAGATGTTGAGGTAAAAAGCTGTTTGACAGAAGTATTAAATGGATTTCTAGAGCCAATCAGAGAACGAAGAAAAGAGTTTCAAAAGAATCCCGAAATAGTTGAAGAAATATTAAGAAATGGAAAAAAGAAAGTTCGTCTAGAGGCTCAAAAAACTCTCTCCGAAGTCAAAGAGGCAATGGGGTTAACTTAAGATATGACAAAAATTACTTTCGAGGATTTTCAAAAGTTAGATATTAGAATTGGAACTGTGATCGAGGCAGAAGTTCCTGAATGGAGCCATTGGGTTATGAAACTTAATGTCGATTTTGGAAAGGAGATTGGCAAGAAAACAGCTTTTGCGGGCATTATGAAATTTTTTAAGCCCGAGGATTTAATTGGTAAACAATTTCCATTTATTATTAATCTGGAGCCTAAGAAAATTGGACCAAAAGAGAATGGAAAACAAAACATTAGCGAATGTATGATGATTATGGCTGTTCCTAAAGATGATGAAGAAACGCCTCCCGTCATGTTCTCCTTAGAGAGAAAGGTTCCGAATGGGATACGAGTGCACTAGGGATTAACCTCACCAGGGTCTGGTGGTATAATGCCAAAGCAAGTTATGAGCAATATCAAAAAAGTAAAAAAAGCAGGTAAGTTTATACGACTACCGGGAAAGAGAGGTTTTCAGTTCAAAATTCAACTGAATTTTTGGAAGCTAGTTCTAACTGGGCTTCTTATATTATTCTTCCTCCCCTTCTTTCTCTCTCTATTTAGTGAAGAAGGGCTAAGTCAAAAAGTTGAAATTTCTCAGGCATTAATAGATATAAAAGAGGAAAAAGTTGAGAAAATTATAATAGAAAATGAGAGATTAACGTTAACCTACAAAGACGGTGGAGTAAAAACAGCGACAAAAGAGCAGAACCAAAGTTTTGCCGATCTTTTGGAAAAGTCTAATATAGAGCCAACTTCAGTAAACTATGATGTTGTTGACCAGACAATGGCAAAGGCAATAGGGGACATATTGAGTATTTTGCTTCCAATCGGTCTTATGGCTGCTTTCTTCTTCTTTATTATTAGAGCTCAAACAAAAGGGGCTCAAGATATTTTCTCTTTCGGGCGTTCAAAGGCAAAGCTTTTTGCGAAAGGAAAACAGTCCGTAACTTTTAAAGATGTTGCAGGAGTTGATGAGGCTAAAAAAGAATTGGAAGAGGTTGTAGACTTTTTAAAGAATCCAGCAAAATATAGGAAAATTGGTGCCCGTACACCCAAAGGAGCTATTTTGTTTGGTCCTGCCGGGGTTGGGAAAACTCTTCTGGCTCGCGCGGTTGCAGGAGAAACGGGTGTTCCATTTTTCAGTATGGCTGGTTCTGAGTTTATGGAAATGCTCGTAGGTGTTGGTGCCTCCCGTGCCCGAGATTTATTTGCACAAGCAAAGGCCTCAGCACCTTCTATAATCTTTATTGACGAAATTGATGCTATTGGAAGACAAAGAGGTAGGGGTTTTGTTGGGGGTCATGATGAACGCGAACAAACATTAAATCAGATTTTGGTCGAAATGGATGGATTTACCCCAAATGATAATGTGATTATTATCGCTGCAACCAACCGAGGAGATTTACTTGACCCAGCTCTTCTTAGGCCAGGAAGGTTTGATAGGAGAATAATGCTTGATATGCCAGACAAAGAAGGGAGGCAAGCAATTTTAAAAATTCACGCCATTGGCAAGAAATTTACAAAAGGAGTCAAATGGAGTGGGATAGCAGACAGAACGGTTGGTTTTTCGGGAGCAGATCTTGAAAACATGCTCAATGAAGCAGCCATATCTGCGGCAAGAAATAACAAAACAACGATTGATGCAGAAGATATAGAGGAGGCGGCGACTAAAGTAAAACTGGGTCCTGCTAAAAAGCGTTTGCAAAGCGATGAAGATAGAAAAATAACTACCTATCATGAGGCAGGGCATGCGATTGTCACACATTTTTTACCTAAAATGGACCCGGTCCAAAGAATCTCAATTGTTGCTAGAGGAATGAGTTTAGGACATACATTTATTCCTCCTGCTGGCGACAGGGTTCATGAAACTAAAAATAGAGTATTGCAGCAAATTACAGCAATGTTAGGCGGGCGAGCGGCCGAAGAAGAGGTATTTAATGAAATGACATCAGGGGCCTCAAATGATATTGAACAAGCAACGAGGTTGGCACGAGCTATGGTTGTTAGTTTTGGTATGAGTTCTCTTGGGCCAATTGATTTAGGTCCGCAAGTAAGTTATGACGAAATGGGGAAACCTAACTGGTATGAGCCTGCACAAATATCTCCGGCAATGCAGGAAAAGGTGGATAATGAGATTAAAACGATTGTTGAAAAGTGTTATAAAGATGCAATTTTAATTATAAAGAAGGAAAGAAAGATTCTTGACAAAGTTAGCAAGGCATTGCTTAAAAAAGAGACTCTAGATAGAGATGATTTTGAGAAAATTGTTGGCAAAAAAGCTAACAAGTAATTAGAATCTTGATAAAATATCCTCATGAGCAAATTAATCCTAATTGACGGAAACGCCATTCTTCATCGAGCCTATCACGCACTTCCTCCTTTAACTACAAAAAGAGGTGAACCTATTAATGCAGTGTATGGGTTTATTTCAATGCTGCTAAGAGTTATTCAAGACTTGGAACCTACCCACATAGTTGTTGCTTTTGATAGAAAAGAGCCGACTTTCAGACACAAGGAGTATGAGCATTATCAGGCGCAGAGACCCGAAACGGACAAGAAGTTAATCTCACAGTTTGATAAAACAAAGAGAGTGGTTGATGCCTTTGGTATCCCATTCTATGATAAAGCTGGTTTTGAGGCGGATGATGTAATAGGGACATTAGCCAAACAAGCAGAAAAAAAATTAGACGAGATTGTCATAGTGACAGGAGATAAAGATATTTTGCAGCTTGTGACAAAGAAAACAAAAGT
Organism: Patescibacteria group bacterium; assembly: GCA_018823885.1. Lineage (GTDB taxonomy): Bacteria > Patescibacteriota > Microgenomatia > UBA8517 > UBA8517 > JAHJHG01. Next base: position 78,735 of record JAHJHG010000006.1, on the reverse strand, counting down.
ATATTTACCTATACGGGGATTGTCTGATGCAAAATTAATGGAAGAAAAAGATGTTATGGAGAAATTAGGTGTAAGACCTGACCAAGTAGATGATTACAAGGCATTAATAGGAGACCCTTCAGATAATTACCCAGGGGTTCCGGGTATTGGACCAAAAACAGCTACAAAGTTATTAGCGGAATATAAAACAGTAGAGAATATTTATAAAAACATAGATAAGATACAAGAAAGTACGGCCAGGAAATTAAAAGAAGGAAAGGATATGGCAATAGTTTCTCAAAAATTAGCGGAAATAGTGACCAATGTGCCGGTTAAATTGGATGTTGAAAAGTCTGGTAAATGGAAAGTTAATAATAAGAATGTTTTAGATCTTTTTGCAGAATATGGTTTTAAAACTTTAACAAAGAGAGCCAATAAAGTAGGGGAGGAGATAAGCAACGAAAAGCAAATGAGCCTCCTATAAAATAATGAAAATAGCTTTAGTTCACGATTATTTAAATGAGTTCGGAGGGGCAGAAAGAGTGCTTCTAGCCCTTTCTGAAATTTGGCCTAAGGCTCCTATTTATACTGCATTTTATAAGAAAGATTCTCCAGCCTGGCAAAGGTTCAAAAACAGAAATGTCAAAGTCTCTTGGGTTCACCAGATTCCTTTTTTCAGTAAATACTTACACAGTCCATTAAGGTTTTTAGCTCCTTTGATTTGGAATAGTTTTGATTTCTCTAAATATGATGTTGTTATTGGTTCTGCGGGTTGGTACATAACTAAGGGTTTTCGAAAAGGGAAGAAAACTATAGAAATATGTTACTGCCACACGCCTCCCCGATGGCTTTACGGGTATCGGACTTCAATAGAATGGCAAAAATACTGGCCAGTACGAGTGTATGGACAAATTATCGGACACTTTATGAGAATGTATGATTTCAAAGCTGCCCAGAGAGTTAATTTTTTCATTGCTAATTCTAATAATGTGGCAGAAAGAATTTGGAAATTTTATAGACGACGAGCAAAAGTGATTTATCCACCGGTGGAACTGCCCAGGGCAGTGAAAATAAAAAAGGAAGATTATTATTTAGTGATATCGAGATTAGTTGGAGGAAAAGGTCTTGATTTGGCTGTAAAAGCGGCCGTAAAACTTGGAATTAAACTAAAAATTGCAGGAAAACCAGCTGGCTATTATACAGAATACAAAACTCTGCAAAAACTTACCAAGAAGAATATTGAATTTTTAGGATATGTGTCAGACGAAAAACTAGCTCAGCTATATGCTGGAGCAAAGGTATTTTTAGCTTTGGCTCAAGATGAAGATTTCGGAATAACTCCTGTGGAAGCAATGATGGTGGGTACACCAGTTATTGCTTTCCGGGGCGGGGGCTATTTAGAATCTGTTATTGAAGACAAAACAGGTATATTTTTTGACGAAGCAAGTACAGATTCACTTATAACGGCAATAAAGAAATTTGAAAAGAGTAAAATAAAGTCCGAGGATTGTATTAAACAAGCGAAAAAATTTTCGAAAGAGAGATTTAAAAAGGAAATAAAATTGTTTATTAAAAAAAATGCCTGAATTACCTGAAGTTGAAACAATCAGAAAAGACTTAACCAAATTAATTGTTGGTAAGAAAATATTGGATATAGAAACTGATTCGGTTAAACAAATCAAGCCTTCGTTGGGGGTAGTAAAAAAGGAGATTATCGGCGCCAGCATTAGAAAGATAGAGAGGCGGGCCAAGCTTCTGCAAATTTTTCTTTCTAGTGGCAAAATATTGGTCATTCATTTAAAACTGACGGGAAGACTTTTAGTTAGGAAGAAAGGAGCTATTAGAGATAAGTGGCAACATGTAACACTTATGTTGAGTGGAGATAAGGAGCTTCGTTTTACTGATTTGCGCAAATTTGGATGGGTAAAGCTACTGCAGGACAAAAAAGAGCTGGAAAAAATATTGGCCGAGTTTGGACCCGAACCTCTAGATGATCTTAGTTTGAAAGAATTTAAGGCAATTACTGCTTCAACCTCTCGGGCAATCAAGGTGCTTCTCATGGATCAAAAGAAAATCTCCGGTATCGGTAATATTTATGCTTGTGATGCCTTGTTTCTGGCAAAAATTCACCCAGGAAGGAAGGCAAATGATTTAAAAGAAGATGAAATTAAAAAACTTTTTAGAGCGATTGAAAAGGTTCTGAAAGCAGGGATAAAATATCGTGGAGCCTCTGATCAATACTATCTTGATGCTTTAGGGCATAAAGGTTCGTATCAAGACCATTTTCTGGTTTACGGTCGAGCTGGAAAGAAATGTTTTGGGTGTGAAGGAAAGATTGAAAAGATAAGATTAGGAGGTCGAGGTACATATTACTGCCCCAAATGTCAGAAGCAATGAGTGTTTTAAAGATCCATCTTTCAAATTTCAGAAACATCGAAGACAAATTATTTGAATTTTCCCAAAAAACAACTGTAATAGTGGGTCCAAATGCATCAGGAAAAACAAATATACTAGAAAGTCTTTTTCTTCTTTCAACAGGTAAAAGTTTTAGAGCTAGGATTGAAGAGGAGATGATTAATTATGATGAAGAGGTTGCGAGAGCGAAAGGATTGTTCAAGGATGGGGTGGGTAAGGGAGAATCAACAATAAAATTAGAGGCGGTTCTCACGCGAGGGGAGATAGGAGTAGGGACGGCAAAACCAGAAAAAGTGGCGAGAAAAAGGATGTTAGTTAATGGTGTGAGTAAAAGATTAATTGATTTTGCCGGTAATTTCAGAATGGTCCTTTTTGGCCCTTGGGACTTAGAGCTTGTGACGGAATCACCAAGTATTAGAAGGCGATTTCTAGATACAGTTTTATCTCAAGTTGATAGAGAATACCGAAGAGCCGCGCTTTCTTACGAGAAAGGGTTAAGACAACGAAATAAGCTTCTTTTTAGAATGAGGGAAGAGGGTTTGCCGAGAAGTCAGTTGCTTTTTTGGGACAGGCTAATTATTAAAAACGGGAATTATATTTCTCAAAAACGAGAAGAGCTTATTGGTTTTATAAATAACAAACCCTCTCTTAACGAGCAAGATTTCACCGTAGAATATGACAAAAGTGCAATCAGCGAAGCAAGGCTTGAGCAGTACAAAGATGAGGAAGTGGCTGCAGCCACAACCCTGGTAGGTCCACACAGGGATGACTTTTGTTTTAAAGTGAAAAACCCCGATAATAAAAGAGCAAGAGAATTAGCAAGGTATGGTTCAAGAGGGGAACAGAGAATGGGCGTTTTATGGCTCAAGTTGGCAGAATTAGCTTTTATTAAAAGTGAGACAGGAGAAAAACCAACTCTTTTACTAGACGATATTTTTTCCGAGCTTGACCCTGATCACAGAAAAGTAGTTATGAAGGCCTCAAAAGGACAACAAACCATTATTACAACAGCCAATCCTCATTTTGTTGAAAAACTTGAAAAAGTAGAAAAGATACGGCTAAACGGATAAAATAGAGAAGATATGACTGAAGGAGAGCCAAAAAAAGCAAAAAAGAAGACAGTATGGAAAAACGTTTTCGATCATAAAAATCCGGATACGGGTGCGAAATATTTTAAAAGACGGAAAGTGGTGGTATCAGAGTCGAGTAAGGGGGAAAACTCTTCTTCTAAAATCGAGATACGCCCACCGCTTACTAAAGAGGAAAGAGGAAGTTTCAACGCTGACATAGTGTCGAAAGCGATGGATGAACGAGACGAGGAGAAAGAGAGAGCCGTACGGAAATCAATGGACCTACCTGATGATGAGGACTAGTTGTTCTCCTTAATTTTTGACAGATTGTAGGTTACTAGAACGGCCAGCAAAGTTACAAAGACAGCATAAATTAGAAGTGAAATTATTCCAGAAGACTCTCCAAAAAAAGGTTTGACATATTCTTTGACGAACTCTTTAATAAGTTCGTTCCAGGCTAATGCAGCCACTAGGCCAAAACCACTAGTAACAAGGGTAAGGGTTTGTTTAGCAAACCTTTTTTTAAATTGCTTGGTTTCCTTTTTGGCTGTTTCCAGCATGCTAACAGTATAATACCAGATACATAAAACGCTTCATAATAACATTGTTTTTTCCGCAAATTTTGCGATAATTAAGTAGAAATGTATTCTCCTATATTCTCTATCTCCAATATCGTTTTGAAAAATGTTGGCTTAATTGAGGCTGCAAAGGAGGTAATTGAAAATGCCCCGCTAGTTCCTTCTTTTGAAAAACAATTTCAATCAGATGCAATTGTAAGGACGATTTACCACGGGACCCATATTGAAGGAAATGATTTAAGCCTTTCCCAGACTAAAAAAGTTCTTGAGGGGGAAAACGTTGTTGCCCGAGCTCGGGATATTCAGGAAGTAATAAATTACAGAAGAGCTGTGGGGCTTTTAGAGGAATTGGCAAGCAAAAGGGGAGGGTATGATTTAGACATTCTTAAAGATATTCACAAAGAAACGGTTCAAAAAATCGTTGCCGAAGAAAAGGTTGGTGTTTTTAGAACAAGCCAAGTTGTAGTCAAAGAAGAAGGGACGGGCAAAATTATTTTCCAGCCACCTCCTTTTGTGGAAGTGCCGTTTCTTTTGGAAGATTTTATCGGATGGCTGAATGCAAAAGAGACTAAGCCACTTCATCCAATCATTAAAGCCGGAATTGCCCATTATGTTTTGGTTGCTATCCACCCTTTTGTTGAAGGAAACGGAAGGACAGCTCGAGCTTTTGCCTCCTTAATTTTGAGGCGAGAGAATTATGATATTAAGCAATTTTTCGCTTTAGAAGAACATTTTGACCAGGATCCAGGCTCCTACTATGATGCCTTTTCTTTGGTAGACAAGCAATCTCCGAATATTGGACAACGTGATTTAACGCCATGGCTTGAATATTTTACGGAAGTTGTGGCTGTTGAGTTAACTAAAATAAAAGATAAAGTTAGGAAACTTTCTGTAGATACGAGACTAAAAACAAAAATGGGTAAACAAGTGGCCTTAAGCGAGCGCCAAATGAGACTTGTGGAATATCTCTCTGATCAAGGTTCGGCCGTAATGCAAGATCTCAAGAGCGTGCTGCCGATGGTTTCAGAAGATACGGTTTTAAGAGACATAAGAGATTTAATGGATAAAGACATAATTAATAAAAAAGGTCGAACAAAAGCAGCCAGGTACCATATGGGCAATAGATAAAGACATGTCACCATCTGATCCACAGTTTCTATATATGATTTTGGTTTTACCAAGCCTTTTTGGGTTGGCCCTTATTGGAGAAGGGATAAATAAAGTTGTGCATGAAAAGTGGGCTGGCTTAATCAGTATTACTTTTGGCCTGGTTTTTATCAGCTTGGTGATTTTTGCATTTCTTTTCTTTTCCTCATACTTTGGCAAACAAATATAAATGGGGAAAAAGATTGAAGTCAAAAACGAAGCTTAATAACAATACATATATGGTTTAATATATAGAATGATGAAATTTAGTGAACTCGCAAAATATCTTGAGAAGTTAGAAGAAACCTCTTCGAGAATTGAAATTACTAAAATATTGTCCTCGATTTTCAAAAAAGCAGGTGCGGAAGAGATAGACAAGATTACCTACCTCGTTTTGGGGAAACTTGCTCCAAATTATAAAAATATTGTATTTAATATTGCTGACAGAATGATGCTCCGTGCGGTTTCCGAAGCCTACGGTAAAGAAATTAAAGAGATAAGAACTATATATAAGAAAGAAGGAGACCTGGGCGATGTTGTCACAAAAGTTGCTGTTGGTAAAGGAAAGAATTTAAGTGTGATTCAGGTTTATGAAAGGACCCTCGCAATTGCTCAAGATGAAGGGGGAGGGAGTCAGGAAAGAAAGATAAACGAAATGGCAAAACTATTGAAGGATCTTGACCCCTTAAGTGCCAGATTTGTTGCTAGAATTCCTATTGGCAAACTTCGACTCGGATTTTCGGATAAAACAATATTAGATGCGTTGTCTTGGATGAAAAATGGAGATAAAAGTGCAAAATCAAAACTGGAGAGGGCGTATCGAGTGATACCTGATGTTGGGGCTTTGACGAAGAAGGTTAAAAAACTGGGTATAGAGAAGGTAGCCAAGAATATTTCTCCAACTTTGGGAATTCCTGTTTTGCCAATGCTGGCTCAGAGAATTAAGAGCCCTACTGAGATGATTAAAAAGATGGGGAAGGTGGCCGTTGAGCCTAAGTTAGATGGCTTGAGAATCCAAATTCATTTCAAGGCAGGTAAGAATGGATTTATTAAATCTTTTACCAGAAATCTTAATGAAACAAGTTGGATGTTTCCTGAATTAACAAATATCAGTAACTTTGTTAAAGCAAAAGAAATTATTTTTGACGCGGAAGCGGTTGGGCTTGACGAGAAAAAAATAGCGATGGCGAGTTTTCAAACAACAATGACTCGAAGGAGAAAGCACTCAATTAATGAGACTACTTCCAAAGTGCCTATAAAGTTTTATGTTTTTGATTTACTGAGTAAAGATGGGAAAAATTTAATGGATAAATCCTATCTCGAGAGAAGAAAAATTTTAGAGCAATCTATTAATAAAGGTGAGTATTTCAAGATAGTTGAAAATCATCTAACTGAGGATCCTGATGAAATCAGCAGGTTAAATAAGCAAAAAAGGAAGGAAGGATATGAAGGAATAATGTTAAAGAAGGTGGATAGTGCATATATTCCTGGTAGGACCGGTTGGCGATGGGTAAAGATGAAGGAAGCAGAAAAATCAACAGGAAAGTTATCAGATACGGTTGATTGTGTTGTGATGGGATATTCAGTAGGGAAGGGAAGAAGAGCCCAATTTGGGATGGGACAGCTTTTGGTAGGCGTAAGAGATGGGGAGCAAATAAAAACCATTTCAAAAATAGGTACAGGAATAACAGATGAGCAATTTAAAGAATTTAAGAAACGCTTAACCAAGCTTGAAGTGAAAGAAAAGCCGAAAGCTTATATTGTTCACAAAAACTTGGAACCAGACTATTGGATAGAACCTGTATTAGTTATGGAAGTTGCGGCAGATGATATTACCAAAAGCCCTACACATTCTAGCAGATATGCTTTAAGGTTCCCGCGCCTAGTGCGCTTCAGGGATGACAAAAACGTGAGTCAGGCAACTACAACTTCTGAAGTCAAAAGACTTTTTAAAATGCAAAATGTGTAGTTGTTTGCTAGCATTAAAATATGCCACCTGAGCAAAAGGGTTTAACTTCTAAGGAAGCAGCAGAGCAACGGCAAAAACATGGCCCCAACATCTTGCCTGAGAAGCCTCCTCCAAGCGATTTGATTATTTTTATTTCTCAACTGAAAAATCCTTTGGTTTATGTTTTGGTGGCGGCAGGAGTTGTAACATTTTTCCTGAACCATCGCTCAGATACAGCCATAATTTTCTTTGCTGTTTTTTTAAATACGATATTAGGGTTTTTTCAAGAAAGGCGTGCCAGCAAAGCTCTCTTTGCCCTCAAAAAACTTATTCATCCTGAGGCTCAAGTAATAAGAAATGGACATTTGGAAAAGATAGATGTCTCAGAAGTTGTTCCTGGAGATATTGTTGTTTTAGGTCAAGGAGAAAAGATTCCCGCAGACGGAAAATTGGTAGAAGTTAATAAACTCTTTGTATCAGAGGCAATATTGACGGGGGAATCTGTATCCGTTGCCAAAAAGGAAAACGATAAAGCTTTTATGGGCACAATTGTCGTTTCTGGGCAAGCGAAAATGATTGTTGAGATTACCGGAGAGGATACTGAGATTGGGAAGATTGCCGAGAAAATTCAGGAGCCTAGTCAAGACACTCCTTTACGAGTACAACTCAAAACTTTAAGCAAACAGCTTTCATTGTTGGTATTAGGATTGACAGCCATTGTTTTTGTTGTTGGCATGCTTAAAGGATTAGAAATAATTGATCTTTTTACGACTGCCGTAGCCTTGGCGGTTTCGAGTATTCCTGAAGGTCTTTTGGTTGGATTGACTGTGGTTTTAGCCATAGGAATGCAGAGAATCTTAAAAAGAAAGGGCTTGGTTAGAAATTTAGTTTCGGCGGAAACATTAGGTAGCGTTACCGTAATTTGTGTAGATAAAACAGGCACTCTGACGGAGGGGAAAATGAGGGTTGTCGACGCTATTGGAAAAGAACACGATATAGCTTCTCAAGCGATTCTGGCAAATGATTTAGACGATCCTCTTCTTATCGCTGCCTGGGAATGGGCAGGGAAAAAACTTAAGAATTCGAAAAGCTTAAGAAAAAAACACACCCGCATTACTAGTATTCCTTTTACTTCAAAGAACAGGTTTTTTGCGAGTTTAAGTAGATGGAAGGATGGAGGGAATATGCTTTTCGTAAATGGGGCTCCGGAGTTTTTGATTGAATGGTCAACCCTAAGTAAAAAAGAAAAACAAGAATTAAATCAGACAATCAAGGAACTATCGTCACACGGCAAAAGACTTATAGGAATGGCAAGAAAGAAGGTTCCTTCAAGTTATAAAGAAATAAAAGAAAGGGATGTCAAAAAAGATCTTGAGTGGGTTGGGCTTTTGGCTTTTTCAGATCCGGTAAGACCTGGAGTAGGTGAGGCTTTTAAGAAAACAAGAGCGGCAGGGGTTAAGTTTTTAGTGATTACGGGAGATTATCCCCAAACTGCAATTTCTGTTATGGACCAGCTTGGTATTGCCTGCGAAGATAATTGCGTTGTTTTGGGTGAAGATGTGGCAAAGCTTAATGTTGATAAATTGGCGGCCATGCTTATTGAGGGTGAGACAAAGCTTTTTGCGAGAACAACACCAGAGCATAAATTAAAAATAGTCGAGGCGTTAAAGAAAAATGGAGAGGTAGTTGCCATGATGGGGGATGGCGTTAACGATGCCCCTGCTCTGAAAAAAGCCGATATTGGAATTGTGGTTGGAGAAGCCACCGATGTTGCTAAGGAAACGGCTGACTTGATTCTTCTTGATTCGAGTTTTGCGACCATTGTTGAGGCGATAGAAGAAGGCAGAGGAATATTTGACAACATTAGAAAAATAATTCTTTACCTGATGAGCGATGCTTTTGAAGAAATTGTCGCTGTTTTGGGTACGCTTATTTTGGGCTTACCTCTGGCGGTAACGGCAGGACAAATATTGTGGATTAACTTGATTTCGGATGGTTTTCCCGATCTTGCTTTAACGGTTGATCCCCGGGCGCCTGACATTATGAAAAGAGCTCCGCGCTCCTCTAAGGAGCCAATCGTGAACACTTGGATGAAAGACATAATATTGATAGTTTCTTTGGTTGGCGGTATTGTTGCCCTAGCTCTATTTATCTATTTTTATAAAACAACAGGAGAACTGCCGGTTGCCCGTTCAATCGCTTTTGCTACATTAGGCGTAAACTCACTTGTTTATGTTTTCTCGATAAGGACCCTGACAGTTTCTTTTTGGAAAGGGAAGGTGTTCGCTAATCGATGGCTAAATATAGCTGTATTGGCAGGACTGGTGCTTCAAGTAGCCCCCTTTCTTTTCGAATTCTCGCGAGATTTTCTGGGAATTGTTCCCTTGACCGTTCTGCAATGGGCGATTGTTTTTTCAGCATCAATACTAATGTTTATCATTATTGAAACTGCTAAAGTATTATTTAGAGGAAAACCAGAATGGTTCCAGGGTTAATACTATTACTAATTCTATTTTCGTTTATTCTTGTTAAATCCGCCGATATGGCAATTGTTGCCTTAAGAAGGATAGCCAAACAGACAAAAACCGGCCTTTTTGCTCTTTCGGCAATTATCCTGGCCGTAGGCACTTCTTTTCCCGAACTCTTCGTTTCTATAACTTCAGCAATTGAAAAAACGCCAAGTATCACCTTGGGTGTAATTGTTGGTTCGAATATTGCTAACATTTCTTTAGTTGCGGGACTAACTGCTTTCATTGTTGGCAAAGTAAATGTTCATGGAGATTTTCTGAAGCGCGATGCATTAATAGCCTTAGTTGCCGGAATTATGCCCCTTGCTTTGGTTTTGGACGGAGAACTCAGTCGCGTAGATGGCCTTGTTCTACTGGCTATGTATGGAGCTTATGCTACAGGTTTCTTTAAAGGACGTTTTCTTGAAATCGCAGAGGAGCATAAAAAAGAAAGTTTTTATTACCGTTTCTTGAGGAAAGTAAATCATATTAATGGAGCAAGAACAAAGGAATTTGGCAAACTTTTTGTTGGAATTGCAGTTCTTCTTTTTTCTGCAGACGTGATTGTGAAACTGTCAACTCAGTTGGCCGTGGCCGCAGGAGTCGAGGTGTTTGTTATTGGACTTATTCTTATCGCAGCCGGGACATCTTTACCTGAGCTTGCGTTTTCTCTGCGCTCCTTAGAAGATCGCCAGCCATCCATGTTTTTTGGAAACTTGCTGGGCTCGATTATTGCCAACTCAACCCTTGTAATCGGCATTGCTGCGGTTATTTACCCCATTAAGGTAGTTTCGGGAAGCGAGTATATGATTGCCGTAGGAGCTTTCTTATTAATCTTTATTACTTTTTGGTATTTTATAAGGAGCAAGCACAGGCTGGACAGGTGGGAAGCTGGCATTCTCCTCCTTCTTTATCTCCTTTTTCTTCTTGCCACCTTTGTTTGAGAATCATTATTTAGATATTAGTTTGTAGCGTAATGATCCCCAGGAGATATTTTTATATTTTGCAGACCTTGACTAATCTTGTTGCTTTTGAAATCATAGAAACAGACTTGTTTCATAAAAAGAGGGGGTGATAGAGATGGCGACAAAATCAGGTACAGGTTTAAATAAAAATACTGCTGGAGCGATGGCATATGTATTAGGTCCAATTACTGGTGTTATTTTCTTGGTTATTGAGAAAGATGCCTATGTCCGTTTCCACGCAATGCAATCGATAGTGGTCTTTATTGGACTATTTATTTTGCAGTTTATATTAGGGTTAACTATTTTCCTTTTGCCATTAGTACCACTAATCGGGATTGTTTCTTTTGTTCTTTGGCTCCTATTAATATATAAAGCTTGGCAAGGAGAAAAATGGGAAGTCCCTCTCTTTGGAAAGTTTGCAAAGCAATTAGCAGAGAAGGCATAGAAAAATGAATCCCCGAGAGAAGATGGTTTGGGAGATAAAGACAAGGTATGACCTTGACTCGCCCAGTGTTTTTTCTGCCATGCTTCAGGTTCCTCGTGATAAATTCTCCCCCAAAGAGTATCGGCATTCTGCATACGGGGATAGCCCTGTACCCATAGGACACGGCCAGACAATGTCTCAGCCGTATACAGTCGCCTTTATGACCGATTTGCTGAATCTTAAAGGCAAAGAAAGAGTTCTTGAAATAGGAACGGGTTCTGGTTATCAAGCAGCAATTCTTTCTCTTCTGGCTAAAGAAGTTTTTACGATAGAGATAATTGAGGATTTGGCCAGAAAAGCGCGAAAGAAATTAGCAAAACTGAATTTTAAGAATGTGTATACAAAAGCAGGGACAGGGGGAGTAGGGTGGCTCGAGAAGGCGCCGTTTGATGCAATCCTGGTAACAGCAGGGATAGAGGGTGAAGTACCTCAAGTATTATTTGACCAATTAAAAGAGGGGGGTGTTCTTGTCGCACCCGTAGGTAAAGGAAGTGATAAGATGATGACCAAGTTTTTTAAAGGAGAAGATAGAAAAATTAAAAAAGAAGAACATGGCATTTTTCACTTCGTTCCCTTCGTAAGGAAGTAAGTGCTAAAATTAAACCGATGAAATTAATAGTAGGCCTAGGTAATCCGGGGGATAAACACAGAAACAATCGCCACAACAGCGGTTATTTAGTTGTTGATGAAATGGCGAACCAACTGTTTGAAGAAGAATGGTCCTCGGTTAAGAAATTTCAGTCATTAATAATCAAACACGAAGGATTATTTATGTTGGCCAAACCTCAAACTTTTATGAATCAATCAGGCGAAGCTGTGAAGAAATTAATTGATCAGTATAAAATAAAAAGCTCTGACTTATGGGTTATTCACGATGATTTAGATATTGCTTTGGGAGACTATAAAATTCAAAAAGGAAAAGGTCCGAAACTTCATAAAGGGATCAAGTCAATTGAGGATAAAATAGGGAAAACTGATTTTTGGAGGGTAAGGATTGGTGTAGATAACCGAAGTGCGGAGAACAAGATCTCCGGAGAAGCATATGTTTTGCAAGATTTTACAGAAGAAGAAGTCAAAATTATTACTCCCGTGATTGTTAAAATAAATAGAGAAGTTATATCGTTAATGGTTAAAAACAAATAATGCTTACTTGGCATCTTCCAAATAACTTTAATTTTTTTAATTATCGTAAAAATGAATTAAAGCCTCTTCTTTTAAGTGGTGTGGCGCGAAGAGTGGCCGTTACACTTATTTCTATTTTTTCTCCAATATATATCTATGAAATTGGGCAAAAATATGGTTTGGACTCACGTTATGCGATTATTGTTGTCCTTTTGTATTACGTAATTGCCATATTGTCGAAGACTATCAGTCTTTCCTTTTCTGAAAATTTAAGCCAGAAGATTGGTTTTAAGAGCATGATTTGGGCATCATTTGTGCCTTTTGTTATATTTATCTTAAGTTTAGTTTTTACATCTCTGTGTCCGTATTTACTTATCCCAGCGGCAATTTTTTGGGGGATTCATGTCGGCTTTTTCTGGTGGGGATATCACGGGTATTTTATTAAGGAGGGGGATGGTGATCATTTTGGTCTTAATATAGGTGAAGCGAGGTTTTTAGAAACGATCGTTGCTGTTTTATCTCCTTTCCTGGGAGCCTTACTTATCAGTTTTTTGGGCTTTAACTCTCTATATATATTCTCAGGAGTTTTTATGGGTATCGCCCTTCTTTTATTAGGGAAAGATCACGAAAGAAGGCAAAGGAGAGACATTAAGTTTTCTGAGGTGATTTCATTGATAAAGAGCCATAAATCCATTTCACTTGCCTATATTGGATCATCAGCTGAAACTATTCTTTATATGGTTATTTGGCCTGTGTTTCTGTTTAGATTTTTTGGGCAGGTCATCAGCCTGGGAGCAGTAGTGTCGGTATCAATATTTTTTGCAGCGATTTTCTCTTTAGTTTTGGGGAGATGGGTTGATAAACAAGGGGAAAGAAAGATTATTTCTATCGGAGTACCTTTGGTTACACTCTCTTGGATTATTAGGATTATTAAAAAATCTTTACCAATCTTTATCTTAGCGGACAGTGTTTGGAATTTCGGTCAAAGAATGGTTGAACTGCCTTTAAATACCTTAACTTATAAAAAAGGAGTTGAAGGCGGGTCCGCGAGAGCGATTCTTTTTAGAGAAACAGCCATTACAATAGGTGGGCTGTTGTCTTTAATATTACTTATTGTCTGGATGTTATATGGTGGCAGATTGGAAGAAGGTTTTATAATTGCCGCAGTTTTGAGCACGCTGCCATTGATTGCTGTGTATAAGAGAAAACTTCAAGACAAATGACAAAAAATATAAAAAAACGAGGCAAAAATAAAGAATTTTCATTAGTTGGGGATGTATTGAAAAGATTTAAGATTGACGAGGACAAATATATTTCTCACGAGTTTCAAAAATATGGTTATGAGCTTGCTAAGGAAATGGGGGACTTAAAAAACACATCTTTATATATAAAACTGGCAAAAGAAACCCCTCGTGGATTATTGGAGGTGGCAAAAAATTTTGTTAAAGATGCGGCAAATGTTAAAAGTAAACCACGATTATTTATGTGGAAATTACAACAACTTAAAAAAGAAGCAGAAGCAAAGAAACAAAAATGAATATATTAAGCCTAAATGGGAACTGGGTTGATTTACTCATAATCGCCATAATATTGTTTTTTGTAACCGAAGGAGTAAGACATGGATTTTGGGTAATACTTGCAGATTTCTTTTCTTTTCTGGGCTCGATTCTCATTTCTTTCCGAGCCTATCAATTTACAGCCGGATTGCTTCGAGCTAATTTTTCGCTCTCTCCATCAGCTTCAAATGCCTTAGGTTTTTTAATAACAGCGATATTGACAGAAGCGTTGTTGGGTTATTTATTTGGTCATGCGATTACAAAGCTCCCTAAAAAATATAGAAAAATAAAAGGTCAAAAAATATTGGCAATTTTACCTGCCTTGGGTGAAGGGTTAATTATTGTTGCCTTTATTTTAACTCTTGTTCTTGGTCTTCCTGTTTCGCCCAAGATTAAACTAAGCACGACAGAGTCAAAGATAGGTGGGTACATCTTAGAACAAACAGCGGGAATTGAAAGTAAGATAAACGAAATATTTGGGGGAGTAATAGAAGATTCTCTTACTTATTTCACCATTAAGCCTGAAAGCAAGGAAAGAGTTGCTCTTGAAGTTGCCACCCAAGAATTACTAGTTGATGAAGCGTCTGAAGGGGAAATGTTCAAATTGGTGAATGAAGAAAGAGAGGCGGCCGGTTTGAATAAGCTCAGCTGGGATACAGAAATTGTTTCGGTAGCAAGGGTGCACGCCACTGACATGTGGGAAAGAAAATATTTTGGCCATGTTTCGCCTGAGGGAAAAGATGCTGGAGATAGATTGACGGAAGCAGGAATTAATTACGATTATGCGGGGGAGAACTTAGCTCTAGCTCCGACTGTGTCATCGGCACACGTAGGATTAATGAATTCAGAGGGGCACAGAGAAAATATTTTAGAGCCTAAGTTTAATAAAGTTGGCATTGGAGTTATTGATAATGGAATATACGGCAAAATGTTTGTCCAGGTGTTTACGGACTGAGAAAAGTAGAAAAAGAAAGAGATGGTTAAATGAACACAAGCGCACACGTATTTATCAAAGGGGAAGTTCAAGGTGTTTTCTATCGCGTTTGGGTTCGTACTCAGGCTGAAAGATTAGGTTTAACCGGCTGGGTAAAAAATCTTACTGACGGTAGAGTGGAGGCTGTTTTTGAAGGGCCAAAAGATAAAATAGAAGAAATAATCAATAAATGCAAAATAGGACCAAGCGTCGCGGGGGTTAAGTACGTAGAAGTTAAATGGAAAAAGGCGACCAAGGAGCATACAGGCTTTGAAATTGAGAGGTAACTAAAGTATTCTTAAGTAAACTGCCGTAATGAAAAAAGAAATTTTCATACATTACTCGTTCTTAATTTCCCTTTTTATCTTTATATCTCTTGCCAAGGGCTGGATGAGCCTTTCTTATTGGCCCCTTTGGATAGGGGGAATATTTGGTAATATCCTGCCTGATTTAGATCATTTTATATATGTATATTTTCTAAAACCTCACGAACTTACTTCGCAAAGAGTGGGCTATATGATGGGGAAAAGAAATCTTTCAAAGTCGTTCCGTCTTTTAGCCGAAACTCGGAGCGAAAGAACAAAATTGGTATTTCATTCGGGCCTTTTCCAGTTGGTCTTTATTGTTCTTGCTTTCTTGGTGGTTACTTCTTCAGGCAGCCTGTTTAGTAGAGGAGTCGTTTTAGCATTTTTCTTGCACCTTTTGGTTGATCAGGCAGTAGATTTAGTAGAAACGGGCAATATGGACAATTGGACCGGGGGATATAATTTCGAAATAAGCGAAAATCAAGCAAAAGTTTATTGGTCAATAATGTTTTTAGTTCTTTTATTGTTGAGTTTCGTATTATAAGTAGTTTAATCTTGGCAGAGCCGTGTGCTTTGCGTATTGACTGGGCGTGGTTTTGCTGGGTATAGTGAGAACCGTATGGCAACGATGGAAATAACAGATGCAGTTTTTGATGAGAAGGTCTTAAAATCGACGATTCCTGTTTTGGTTGATTTTTGGGCTCCTTGGTGCGGTCCTTGCAGAATGGCTGGTCCTGTATTAGATGAACTTGCTGAGGAATACGAAGGTAAGATTCAGATTGTTAAACTCAATATAGATGAGAATCAAAAATCTGCTGCCGATTATGATGTTATGTCTATTCCGACAACAGTTCTTATTAAAGACGGCAACGAAATAGGACGTCAAATTGGATTTGCAGGAAAAAAAGTTTTTGAAGACCTTATTAAAAAAGGTATTTAATTAGAAGGGGGTGAGTAATTTGGATCCTAAACAAGATAAAACAGATGACACAGGAGTAACAACTCCTACACCTACAGGCACTGATCAGCCTACCGTTGGAGATCAAACTCCTCCAGTAGTACCGATGGATCAACCAGTGGAACCAGCGGTTACTCCGGAGCCAATAGACAAACCTGTATCAGAAACACCAGAAGTAGTAACTCCGGAGCCAGCACCTACAGTCCCCGCGCCAATAACAGAGGAGGACAAAGGAACACCTGGAGCAGGAACACCTCCTGCAGTATAAATTTGTTAAAAAAGAAGAAGGCAGCCTAATGATTCATTAGGCTTGCCTGGCTTTGTAGAAATATTAGTATGGATGAAAAGCAAAAGATTGAATTTGCACAAAAACCGAAAAACTTCACAGAACCTTGGGATGTCGCAGTAATAGGTTCCGGACCCGCTTCATTGACAGCCGCTATTTACACAACAAGAGGAGCTGCTTCGACTTTGATATTAGGAGGAGAAAAGTGGGGTGGTCAATTAATGCTAACAACAGAAGTAGATAATTATCCAGGCTTTCATGAAGGAATTGAGGGTCCTGATTTGATGCAAAAAATGAGGAAGCAAAGTGAGAGGTTTGGAGCGGAATTCATCGAGAAAAATGTAGAGGCCGTTGATTTTAGTAAAGAATATTTTGAATTGACAGTTGGAGAAACAAAATACCTAGCAAAATCGGTAATTATCGCCACTGGAGCAGAGACTAAATGGCTTGGAGTACCAGGTGAAGACAGATTGCGTGGAAGAGGAGTTTCATCTTGTGCTCCATGTGATGCTCCATTTTTTAAAGACAAAGACACGGCTGTCATTGGAGGAGGGGATTCTGCAATGGAAGAAGCCTTGGTTCTTACGAAATATTCAAATTCCATAACCATTGTCCACAGGAGAGAAGAATTTAGGGCCTCGGCGGCCATGCAGAAAAAGGTGAAAGATAATAAAAAAATTAAAGTAATTTGGGATACTCAAGTAAAAGAGTTTGTTGGAGAACAAAAACTAGAAAAAATACTTCTTGAAAACACCAAGACAGGGGAAAAAAGCGAACTGGTAGTAGACGGAGTTTTTGTAGCCGTAGGGCACACCCCTTCAACCGCTATTTTTAAAGGCAAGGTCGAGCTTGATGAAAAAGGCTATATTGTTGTTAATGATCATACTAAAACCAGCACAGATGGAGTATTTGTCGCTGGTGACGTTCATGATTATCATTACCGTCAGGCGATAACGGCCGCAGGTTTTGGTTGTATGGCGGGGATGGAAGCCTTAAAGTATTTGGACGAAAAACAGGGGAATAAGAAGCAAGAGACAACCCTTGACAAATAGGGCTTTTTCGAGCAATATCTCCATATGCCAGAAAAGTCCACCAAAGAAGGCACCTTTGAAAAATTGACCCCGATTCTTCTTGTGGCGACAGTAATACTTGCTTTTGCAGTTGGGATTCTTTGGCAAAAAGTGAGCACTCTTGAGGGAGGAAAAGTAGAGGGTGTTGCTCAGCCGGCCGATGTTGTGCCGCCCCCAGCAGATGGCAAACTAACAGAGGATCAGGTAAAAAATATTGTACCCATAAGCGACGAAGACCATATTAAAGGAAACAAAGACGCAAAGGTTATTCTAATTGAATACTCAGATCTTGAGTGTCCGTATTGTTCGACTTTCCATGCCACGGCGCAACAGCTAAAAGATGAATATGGAGACGATATTGCTTGGGTGTATAGGCATTTTCCTCTGGAATTTCATGATAGAGCCCGTCCCGCTGCCATAGCGTCCGAGTGCGCTGCAGAGAAAGGGGGAGACGAAAGTTTTTGGGCCTTTATAGGTGGAGTATTTGCAGACCAAACAACGAACCTTACTGATGCCGGACTTAAGAAAGTGGCCGCAAATATTGGTCTTGACGCAAGTGAATTTGCAAATTGTCTTGAGGCTGGTAACAACGATGAGAAGGTTGAAAACCAATATCAAGGTGGAATGGCCGCAGGAGTTAATGGAACGCCTGGAAATATTATATTAAATGATAAAGGTGAAGCTTGGCTTATACCGGGAGCACTTCCTTTTGATTCCATGAAGCAGGCAATAGACGTAGCCCTTCAAAGTCAATAACTTCAAATTTCGCTTCTATATTTCTTATATGTTCTATGACCGGCAATAGAAATGGTTATTGTTAGAAAAATAACTAAAGCGCCAGATATTATTTTTTGAAGAAGATAATAGCCAAAGGCAATGGCCGCATTGTCACTTTTAGTAAGAAAATCAAGCTGTTTTTTGAAGGTGACGTCTGCATCGGGGAGGATAAGCAAAACTGCAACCAAAAGAAGGGCAATTAGCAGGGAAAAGATACTTTTGGGCAAGTTTTTCATTTCTCAATAAATTCTAGCACTTTGTACGAGATAACGGCCGCTGACCCCCAGACATTAAAAGATCTATTTATCCCAAGCATTGGTAATTCAACGATAATATCTGCCTCATCTAACACTTTTTTTTCAATACCTCCAGTTTCACTCCCGACAACAATGGCAACGGGCAAGTTAGGCTCAATCTTCTTGTATGAAACAGATCGGCTATCTTGTTCAACGACTATTATTTGGACACCTTTCTTTTTTAGTTCTTTAACCGCGGCAAGTGTGGAATTCTTTTTCTCCCAAGGGACCCACTTCTCGGTTCCTACAGCTGCTTTATGTATTCGGGACAATGGTGGATATTCCATTTCGCCACAGAGATACATTTTTTCAACAGCAATAGCATCAGCCAGTCTAAAAAGAGAGCCTGTGTTGTATGTATCAATGATTCTATCTAACACAAGGTAAATTGGATTTCTTTCTATTTTCTCAACTTCCTTTATATTAGGCTCAGATTTTCTTAATTGCTGGGCGTTTAATTTGACCATAACTAGGCCATATTGTAGCATTCCATGGGGTTATTTGGTAAAATACTATGGCCTTGAATTGGAATAGTGTATTATTTTGTATTCTTGGCCCCATCGTCTAGTGGCCTAGGACACGGGCTTTTCAGGCCTGGAACCAGGGTTCGAGTCCCTGTGGGGTCACAACAAAAATACACATGGGCCCGTAGCTCAGTGGCAGAGCAACAGCCTTTTAAGCTGATGGTCGAAGGTTCGAATCCTTCCGGGCTCACATTTTCCTTGCGGGATGGTGTAATGGTAGCACGCCGCTCTTTGGAAGCGGAAATTGGGGTTCAAATCCCTGTCCCGCAGCAGGATAGGCAGGATTCTTGGGTATAGTTCCAAAAGCTGCCTAACAGTTAAATTTAAAAACAGTTGTATAGAGCGCTCCGCTTGTTTCTGTAGGAAAAGGGATATACAATCGAATCAGTTGACCTGCCTGAAGGCAGGTTTTTTATGGCAACAATACTTAAGTTTGATATAAGAACAAATTATCGGGACCCTATTGATGTAGATAGTGACAAAAGCGTTTTTAAAGGTCGGGACGAATTGATACAAAAATTCAAAAACGTTATTTTAAATCGTAAGGCCGCATGTGTATTGATTGGAGGAGCCAGGGGAATTGGCAAAACGTCATTCGTGAAAGAGGTTCTAAGACAGATAAAACACTCAAAAAACAAAAAGTCATTAATTGTTCTTGAGGCCACACTAGCAAGTATTGCCAAAGGGGGTAGTATTAGGAAAAAAGTATTAAATTCTCTTACTCGATCTTTGTATTTGACACTAAATAAAAGCAAGTGGAAAGGCGTTAAGTCAAACACAAAAGATATATTGGAAGGTTTATATCAAAAAAGTTATTATTCTGAGTTCAAAGATAAAAATATAAGTGAGTTAGTTAAAAAACAATCTTCATATCACGAAGAAAAAGAAACACAGGAAACCATCATCAAGTGGGACATAGGATCATCGGTGAAGTTATTTTTGAAATGGTTGAGTGGTGGTTTTGGCTTTTGGCTGCTTGCGGACATGTTGACTAGATTTTACCCAAATCCTAATCCTTGGGTAATGATTATCTTGTTTTTGATTGGAGCTGCCTTTATTTTGATTCTGTTAAACGTTAATTTGAATTTTACATTCACAAATGGATCGGTTGAAGGAGAAGAATCAGGAATAGATAAAAAAACTGGAAAAACAGGTATCGCGAAATACGACTTGTCATCCGATACAATTGAGTTTGGTTTAAATCAAGTGCTTGTGGAGCTGAACAAGGACTACAAAGTTGTTTTTGTGATAGATGAATTGGACAAACTTGATAGCGCAGAAGAATTAAATGAGGATGCTGTTGCCACCCATACAATTTACAAAGTTGTTAAGTCGCTAAAAAATTTGTTTACTTTATCAAACTCAATCTTTGTATTTGTGGGAAGCGATGACTTTTTTCATATTTTAGAAAACAAACGGAAAACCGACCCGTATTCAAATGTGTACACTTTGTTCACAGACAGACTGTTTCTTTCGCCAATGTATTATGCAGACATTAAAGATATTGTAATGAGTTACGTAAAAGGCCATATTGCGGAGGAGTATGCAAAGTCTTTTAGTAAATTTATATCTTTTGTTAGTTGGCAAGCTAAAAACCACATTTTTGACACACATAATCTGATAGAGAATTTCATTAATTTTAACAAGGATGAAACACCTTCGGTAAAAGTGTATTCTGCTGAGGGATTATCCAAGGGCAATATACCAGAGGACTGGGAGACCTGTGCCGCCCTACAGGTGTTTTTAAATGCATCTTACGATGAAAAATTATACCCAGGAGAATACGAGACCAATGAAAAATTATATTTGGTTATGCGTGAGGTGTGCGGAATTTTACAAAGTAACAAATCAATCGAGATAAAAGAAGACGATTTCTTGGGCATATTGCCAAAAGATATACAAAAAAGATTAAGATTGGATGATCTTGATGAGGCATCAAGACAAGATTTTGCAGGTGCAATTGAGGATTTTCTATTGAGGGCTGAAAGGAATGAAATGTACGGAATAATTGATTCTAAAGAGGAAAAACGGAAAGCCACAGATAAAGACGGCAAAGAACTTGAAACAAGTGTGTGTATTTATTCTTTAAAGGATAAATTTAGTTTTCCCGACCTTGAGAGCGTGAGATTAAAGACTTTAAAAACAAAATATGAAGAAGGATTTTTGGATTGGTTTGAGAAACTTGATAAGACAAAATCCCAGATTGATTCTTCTGGGCTTAGTTCATTTAAAGAATATGTAGATGAGCATACTATGTATTTAGCTTTGGCAAACAAAATTAAGAAGGAAAAACCTCGAGCCGAAAGGAAAAGTCAGGTACAAAATTATTCAGAGAGAATTGAGGACATTTTATATAATTTGAGAAACAAAGTGTTTTTTGAGATTACAACAAAAGTGGTTGAAGAAAATTCTGACTCTAGTGCACACTCGATGGAAGAGAACGTTGGAGGAATTATGTGGGACCTCGATCCGAAGCTTGCTCCATTTTATCACTTTATTGAGGAACATTATGATTTTAAAGATAGATATACCCTTATCGAAAAAAATGGCGTACATATATTAGTTGGTTTTGACTTTGACCAAGAAGATCAAGATGAATATATAAAGATAGGATTTAATGACAGAAAGTATTCTGTGTGTTCTGTTGTCAATATTGTGTCAGACAAAAACCTGAATAAGGCCAAACAATGGAAGTGGAGAACGCTTGAAATTTCAGAGACGCTACAAAATTTAAATTCTCTTAAGAGAGAGTTGTCCCTAAGGTTGAAATAATTTACTTGTAAATTGGGGTGTATTTAGAGATGTCTAAATATTTCTTGATATCAAAACCTATTTCAATGTTGTATATATGAATTATCCAAAGCTTAATCGTATTGTGTTGATATTTATGATTCACACATAATAAAAGAACGCGGTCGACCACTTCTATAGTATTCTATTTATTGCGCTTAGTTTTAGTTTGGAACACTTCTAGGGATAGATAGGGCTCAGACCCGTATGAATGATTTTTTCGGATTATAACTGCAGGTACAACATCTAGTTATAGGAGCAAAAAGGCCAAGATCGGCATGCTCATCATTTTTTGAAACACTCTGCTCGCTTTCTAATCTATTTACATTGTGGTTTAATGAGGGGCGTTAATATGTTCAGGAAAATATTTCTTGTTGCCCCTCTTTTGATGGGTTTCTTGCTTGGGTATTTTGGTATGAGTTTTTTTGGGGAGGATTTTTTTTTAAAAGGTGAGGTTCTTTCAGAATATTATGTTGCCGGAGATGGTAGTTTAACTCATGATTCTTCTTTAGTGATGACACCTAGCCCTACGCCTTCACCAACTTCCGAACCAACTCAAACACCAAAGCCCACTTCAACACCTTCACCTAGTCCTACACCAATTCAGCAACCTGTTTTCAGTTCTGAGGAAATTCATGGATTTATTGAAAGATTTGCTGGTCAATATGGTGTTGACCCTAATGTTTTGAGACATCTGGCTGTTTGTGAATCTGGGTTTAATCCTTTGGCGATAAAACTCAATTATGCTGGTCTTTTTCAGTTCTCTCCCAATACATGGATTAAATACAGACTATTAATGGGGGAGGATACTGATATTGATTTGCGTCTTAATGCCGAAGAGGCAGTTCAAACGGCTGCCTATGCTTATTCAATAGGCCATGCTTCTATTTGGCCTAATTGTGCTCCCTAGGTACCACTGATACATTATGATATACTAAGGTATTGTGAAGGATTATCTGACAGTTAAACAAACTGCCAAATATCTCAAAAAACACCCTGATACGATTAGGCGTTGGATTAGAGAGAAAAAACTTCGTGCAACAAAACTGGCCGGTAAATACGGCGTCTATTTAGTCTCCAGGAGTGATCTCCTCGAATTCATGATGTCTAAAGTGATGGAAGAAAGGTGAATTGAAAGCCTTTAATTTTGTCTAGTTTATCTTGCAGGAAAGTAATTACACGATTATTATATGATTGAAAAAGAAGGAATAAGATATTCTACGAATGTACCTTGGAAAGATGTTCCTCAGCTGTTAATAGAAGGAGAAATCGATTTAGTAATAGTTCCAGTTGACAGTGATAGATGTGTTATTGAGTTTACGGACAATCTTCCCGAAAGATTAAGAGAGGGTTTAGGAAATTTTGAAAGAAATGCCCAGATAATTTCTGGACAAAATCCTTCTGTAATACAAATTTATACCAAGAAAGGTATTTCCGGAACTAAAGTATCAGATTTTCTTGCCGAGTGGCTTCATAAAGAGGGGATGGAGTTAAGGGAGGTTTAATGAAAGAAAATAGGACAAGTCAACTTCGTTATTGCTGAATAAAATATAGTGTCTATTTAATCTCTAGGAGCGATCTTCTCGAGTTTATGATGACCAAAGTGATGGAAAAGAAGTAGGGTTGGAGGGCTGCAAAAACAATTATTTACTTCTCGTTGACCCCATTGAATCGTGTGTTATAATAACGATGCACATGATGTAAGACGAAATACCAGATGGCTTAAAAAGCCTTGTGAAGCCGTCCATCTGGGCGGTTTTTTAGTCTCAAAAATGTGCGCACTTTGACAATCAAAATATGACTGGAAGCGTAAGACGAATACTTATTCGTGCTTATGCATGTTTAGGTTCAAAACTCGTCACTATTTGAGGGTTTGATCCTGGCCCAGGACGAACGCTGGCGGCGTGCCTTAGGCATGCAAGTGGAACGAGCTATCTTCGGATAGTAAGTCGCGAACGGCTGAGTAACACGTAGGAATCTACCCCTTGGTGTGGAATACCTACTCGAAAGAGTAGTTAATACCGCATAAGATCCAAGGATGAAAGGGCGTAACTGCCCGCCGAGGGAGGAGCCTGCGGCCCATCAGCTTGTTGGTAGGGTAATAGCCTACCAAGGCTACGACGGGTAGGGGGCGTGAGAGCGTGTTCCCCCAGAAAGGCACTGAGACACGGGCCTTACACCTACGGGTGGCAGCAACCGGGAATCGTGCGCAATGGACGAAAGTCTGACGCCGCGACGCCGCGTGAGGGATGAAGGCCTTAGGGTTGTAAACCTCTTTTGCCAGAAGGGAGACCGACTGGAGAATAAGCACCCGCTAACTACGTGCCAGCAGCTGCGGTAATACGTAGGGTGCAAGCGTTGTCCGGATTTATTGGGCGTAAAGAGTTCGTAGGCTTTTTGGTAAGTTATGTTTCAAAGACCGGGGCTTAACCTCGGGAAGGGGCATAATACTACCAGAATTGAAGAATGTCGGGGTTACTGGAATTGTCGGTGTAGGGGTGAAATCCGTTGATATCGACAAGAACACCAAGGGCGAAGGCGGGTAACTAGGCATTTCTTGACGCTGAGGAACGAAAGCTAGGGTAGCGAAAGCGATTAGAGACCGCTGTAGTCCTAGCCGTAAACGATGCTCGCTAGGGATGGGGAATTTATTTTTCCGTCTCGCAAGCTAACGCGTTAAGCGAGCCGCCTGGGGAGTACGGTCGCAAGACTAAAACTCAAAGGAATTGACGGGGACCTGCACAACCAGTGGAGCATGTGGTTTAATTCGAGACGAACCGAAGAACCTTACCTGGACTTGACATACTAGTTGCACATCACCAGAAATGGTGACTCTTTCGAAGGTACTAGAACAGGTGCTGCATGGCTATCGTCAGCTCGTGTCGTGAGGTGTTCCCTTCAGTGGGGTAACGAGCGCAACCCTCGCCGTATGTTGAATATTCATACGGGACTGCCCGAGTCATTCTCGGGAGGAAGGCGGGGACGACGTTAAGTCAGCATGGCCCTTATGTCCAGGGCTACACACATGCTACAATGGAGCCGACAATGGGTTGCCAAGTGGTAACACGGAGCTAATCCCATCAAACGGCTTCTCAGTGGGGATTGAGGGCTGCAATTCGCCCTCATGAACGTGGAATTGGTAGTAATCGCGGATCAGCCAAGCCGCGGTGAATACGTTCTCAGGTCTTGTACACACCGCCCGTCAAGTTAGTGAAGTTGGAAGCACCCGAACCTCGATTGAATCGGGGGAAGGTGAGACCAGCGACAAGAATTAAGTCGTAACAAGGTATCCGTTCTGGAAGGAGCGGATGGATCACCTCCTTTCTAAGGAGTATCACGACTGCTTTCAGATTTATCTGAGGGTAGGTATACACCCAGCTTTTAGGTCACGGTTAAACTGTAAAAAAACCGAACCCGCTTCTAGTCGTATTTTGATTGTTAAAACAAAGAAACCCGCTTTTTTAAAGCGGGTTTTTGCGTTTCGTCTTGCCTTTTGGAAGACTCTTCAGTACTGATATTCAGTAGACGCGAAACAAGATAATACCGTAAAACCAAAAAACAAATATTCATATTTGCGATAAATATAATTTGTTGTATTGATTTTGAATGTAATTGTCGTAATTTGGAAATGAGGTGCCACTCGGTTGTACATAGTTGAGTGACACCTCACACATGGCTAAGCTATCTCAGAGCTATTCCACCATGTTTTCGTGAATCCAGTCCGCACAACCTTGAACGCGGCAGGAGAGGCGTTCACCTTCTGTGGTGTATTCGCCAATTCTGACGTATGCGTCCCAGTTGTACCCCATGTACGTGTAGTGAGGTTCTTGACCGTAGCACTGGACCTTGTAGACCCAGCCGTCATAGAACATGTGGTTAACCTGATAGATATAACCACCTTCAAACACATCGGGGCAGAGGGAGCAGATCGTGGTTACGCGCTCAGCTGAAGGTACTTGGCCTTCAGGATGAATAACGCTACACACACCAGCTCCTAGACCGAATGGACCTTGCCAGTAAACGCCAGGAGCAGCTGCGTCATGGTATGACGCTTGTGGGTAGTAAGGCGTGATTCGGCATTGAATACAGCCAACATCTTTGACAACGGCTTCAGGTGTAACTGTCAGAGCATAGCCGCTTGGCCATACAACAGTGACGGTTGGTACTGGAGCGGTTTCAGGCCCATAGATGTCCAGCCATTCGCCTGTCAGATCGCCAACGACGGTCATTTCACCACCCTTGGTGAAAGCAGGGACGTACTCCCAGTTGAAGCAGTCTCCGGAACCAACGACGGTTAGCGAGTAATCCACTTCCCGTGTTCGAGATTCGAATAACTCTTCAACCGATGAGCCACAGACATACCCTTCATCGACACTGTCCATGAATAAGGTTGTCTGTGTTCCTGTGTGGAAACTTTCCTCAAGACCGCTGATAGGATTGTATACCCATGGTGACCACGGGTTCCAAACAGGATCTTGTACCACCGGAGTGGTCAGATCACAGGTGCTGTAACAGGTTGATGGTTCGTCCATAGCGGCGAAGGTGTAGTCTGGGCCATACGCTGCCGGGACATCAACGGTGACGGCCGGAATGGTCTCGAGATTGAAAGGATCCGAGAACAGAACCGTCTCGTTGTAGAGAGTGCCAACCAATACATCATACGGATCACTGGCTGGGCCTTCGTACAAGTTGATCACTCGATGGATTCCCTCGCAACTATCCGCAAGATATGCTTGATGAGCCTTGTACGTGCGGAAGATCTGGCAATCGGCTGGTTCCACAAGGTACCACGGGCCGAAGATGGGACTGCGATTTGCAATCTCACCTGCGGGTAGGAAGACCTCAAAACTTACAAAGATCTTTTCCGGCTCACCATATGGATCAACCCATTCACCAGAGGCGATGATTGTTTCGACGCCATCGAGTACATACCCATAGGACCAACCGACGCACTTATTCGTATACACGAACGCAAGTTCATGTTCGACTTGGCAATCCAAGGGTTCATCCAGCGTTACAGCAGGGAATGTCCCAAACTCGCCAAGATCAAACGGTCCAAACGTTTTGTTTTCGAGCAAGAACGGCTCAGACCATACGAAGTAACCACTGTGATAGAGAGTGGTGACATACTGACCAAAATCCGTCAGCATGATGCGATAGTAATTATTACCATCGCATTCGTTACGATAGTCAAACACAAGCTCGTAGTCATGAGGCTCAGGCAATTCACATCCGTTGTTGAAGATAGCCTGCCCAACCGTATTCCAATTTTGACCTGCTGGCAGATAGAAGGGGATCGGCGGGATGATGTCCTCACCACTTTGATGGCCTGGACCAACATGCCCCATGAGAATGCCGATATTGGAAGGGGAGATCAGTTGGAATGGGTGAATCCAACTACCGGTTGCATGACAGATGTCGGTTTTGGGTATACACCCCTCTTCAGTTGACCACTCGTTCGGTCCACACTGAGGTTCCGGGGGAACAAAGTATGCCCAGTGATTTAGGGGACACCGACTTGCGGGTGTTGCTCCCGGGTAGCTCGAGCCGTAGAGCGCAGGTTCTGGTGCGCATGATGGTCCGGCTCCAGGCGCTGCACCATTCCCGAACTTAAAGCAGTAGTTAGTCGCGCCCGTGACTTCAGTCCAATTTCCGTTATTAACCCTGGTCCAGCCGCCTCCACTTTCTGGACATACTGGGAGGGGAGTGGCCGCTGATACGGCGACCGCTGCTACTAACAATAGTAACAGTGTCAATGCGATAACAAAAAGTTTCTTCATCGTACTTTCTCCTTTTTTGAAAAACGATTACGTCTATTTGGGGAAGTAGCCCCATAGGACAGAAGACGCGGCTATCCTTTTGTCATGCTTTTCCTCCTTTTGTTATGAGTTTTTTGACAATTTACATTTTTTTGCGCAAGAAGCGCAAAAAGGTATTATCTTGTTGTTAAAGAACAAAATTTAATTAGAATTTTTCCATACTACATTTACAATAAGCGAGTAGGAAATTTCTTGAAGAATTATAGCACAAATGATAAAAATTACAAATTATAGGTTCATGAAGTATCTAAAAAAAATTAAAACGGGAGAATAATGGGTAGAGCAGGAAGGTGCCTTTTGGGCAGTAGTGTACAGACACCTTCCTCGGATCTATTTGGTAATGCAGGATTCTTCGTGACAGATGTTGTCAGGATCCAGATTGATCCATTCAGGATCCCACAGAGGATCTGCATAGACGTAGTTGCCATAGCAATCCACACCGACATAGGAGTCGTAAAGAGCGGGACCATCTCCTTCATAGATGAAATCAGGATGCTCGCAAACACTACAAACTTCGGCCTGGCGATCAACTGAGGGGACAGTTCCGTCTTCGTGCATGATAATGTAACAACGACCATCATACAAATACCAGTCAGGTGCGTCGTTATCAACCAGAGTGACCATTCGGTAAAGCGGTCTCACTTCGCATACATATGGACAGGCGCCGATTGTAAGGACGATATCCGACCAGCCTAAGGCGTCTGCTTCCATGTACGCAGCGGTTTGAGTCGCTGGGTCGTAGTAGATACCTACTTCGTAGGTTGTACCATCGATGCAGACAGTTACTGTGTAGAAACAGTCCTGATAGACGTTACAGGCATATGGATCTGGATCTCCGGTCCATGGAGCTCCGTTTTCTGCCATGGCAAATACTGGTACAGCGGTGATCAGAAGAGCGAAAACAGCCAACAAACTTACAATTTTCCAACGCTTCATAGTTGCTATTCTCCTTTTTGATAAGAATGGTTGGATTTTTACGTCTCCTGCCCTTTGCCCCCGAGACGCAAAAGATACTCAAAAAAGGTTTTAAGTACCCATTGCGTCCCGAGGAGATTATATTCTCCCGTTATTAAAGAACTTTACATCTTTCCCACATCTCACCTGCGATAGGCCAGAAGGGAAAGACTGAGAAAATTATAACAAATATGCGCAATATTGCAAGATTATGGGATTATTCAAGAGAGGAAGCACTATTAAAGTTAATAATTATCTTTGATGGGACTTGCTCCTACGTGGGTATTGTCGATGTCTGGGTGTGTATGGTTTCTGTTTAGGTGTATATGGCTTTTGTTCCAGGTCTTGTTGTGGTTTTTCTCTTTTTGACCATCTTTCCCTTGAGGCCGTAATAACTTTTGGCCTGTTCTGGTTTCTTGAGACAGGAAGAGGCAGAGTATGAGCTAAGAAGGGTCTGTTGGATTGCCCATCTATAGTAAGTTTAATGGCCACTTGGAAGCGTGATAGGTTGACAAGGTCGTTTTCGGTAAAGACTTCTGAAAACTCTTTTTGAAGAATTTGCGCGTCTTCCGCACCGGCGGTAAAACTAATCATTGTTCCGATATTTCCTAATATTGCTTTTTGAACCTCTTCGGGAATTTGAGCAATATATTGGTTTGCAAGCATCAAGTTAAGTCTGTATTTTCTGGCTTCTGAGAGGATTTTTATAAATGATGTGGTGGCAAAATTCTGGAACTCATCGACATAGAGATAGAAATCGCGTCTTTCCTGTTCCCTTATCTCGACTCGATGCATGGCCGCAAGTTGGATTTTCGTTATCAACATGGCGCCAAGTAAATTAGCATTATCTTCTCCGATTCTTCCTTGTGATAAATTGGCAAGGAATATTTTTCCGCCATCCATGATCTCGTCAATTCTAAAAGAACCTTTTGGTTGACCGATTATTTCGCGAATCATAGGTGATAGGACAAATTGGCCTACCTTATTCTGAATAGGGGAAATAGCCTCCTTTTGAAGTCTTTCCGGCATTTTATCGAATTCTTCTTTCCAGAAGTGGACAAGATTTGGGTCATCAATTTTTTCTACGATTTGATCTCTGAATTTTCTATTTGCCAGAAGTTTCAAAACATCCGCCAAAGTAGAGTTAGGAGTTTGCGCTAAAGTGAGGAATGAGTTTCTTAAGATATATTCCATCCGTGCGGACCAGACATTGGCCCAAATTTTTGTGAATATTGAAAGAAGACCGGAAGCAGCCAGTTCTGCTTCCTCACGAGTTCTAACCTCAAGAGGATTAATTGTTGGAGGTTGGCTATCTGCGGGATTGAAGTAAATGACATCGTTAATTCTGTTCTTCGGAATATAATCAAGAAGTATTTCAATAAGATCTCCATGGGGATCTATAACGGCTAAACCACGACCTTTCTTGAGATCATCGATGGCCATGTTGGCAATTAGAGTGGATTTACCGGTACCTGTTTTTCCTAAGGTCCATATGTGGCGTCTTCTGTCTGGAGTCTCAATACCAAATATTGTTTCTTTGTTTTTGAAATGAGTTTTGGCAAAGTAGTTTATTTCCCTTTTTTCATCTTCTGACTTATCGATTGCGATAGGTAAATTTTCGGGGGGCTCTGAAAGAACAGACGTTCCCCAAGCAATGGAGGTGGTTTTTATCTTATCGCTTGGAAGATGCCAAATAGTTGCCAGTTCTTGAATGTTTAATATTTGGTTATCTACGACCTTTCTTTGTAAAAGGCAAGCTAGAGCAGACTTTTTCTTTAGCTGTGAAGTTTTCTTCGATGAGAGCCTATTTCCATCAGCTCTTGTGAATACTCCAAAGCTAGATATAAGTTCTCTAAGGGTTTGTTTCGTGTTTGCAGCAAGCCTTATTGTGACCTTGAAACCTGGGTAAGAAATTTTCTCAGTTATTATGTTTGCGTCCGATCTTGGGGAATAAGAACCATCTTCATTCTTTGTACCTCTTTCTGCATAAAGAGCCCCTTTTCTTTGCCAAGAAGAACCTGTTGCCTCCAAGGCGAACTGAACAAGGCCGACTTCATCAGGATTGCCTTTTGATAAAACAGAAAGAACAGAGGAGAGAGGGTCAATGTCTTGAAATGATTCGAAAGTTGCAATTGGGTAATAACTTCCCTTAGCAAGACAGAGTTTTTTTATTTCAAGCCTTTTATTTACTAATGGGTCTTGTGTTTGCTCAATTAGGACAAGGGGATAGTTAGACTGAATTTGTGTTTTAAGAAAAGGAACCAGGTCGCGGTCGCAAGTTATTTGAAACCTTATTTGTTGATCGAAAAGCACAATTTCCAAAGCTAAGGCTTGTGATTTTGTGCCTAATAATTTTCTTAAAGAGGAAACTGAATTTATTTGTGTTAATGCAGAGAGGAATGTTTGAGCTGCTTCAGGTGTAACTTCAGTATTTCGTGGAAGTTTTAAAAGAAGCGTTGTTAAGTTCGTCATACAACTATTATATATGGTAGCTTTCTGAAAATGTAGCAGATATTAATAGTTTGTTTTTAAGGCTAATTTATGGTAAATTATTGGTTGCTCCAGGGTCCGTAGCTCAGTGGCTAGAGCGCTTACCTGATAAGTAAGAGGTCGATGGTTCGATCCCATCCGGACCCACACACTTCTACTTTCTCCTCTGTTGACTCTTTGTTTCTTACTATATATAATAGTCTCTGCCGATTGAGGCAAGTTACTTTATGAGAAGCTCAACATTTAACCAAAGACAAGCCCTTGGGGGCATTGATAGTGGCTAGATAGTTTATACGCTTCTTTTATGTAACCGGCTTCAAGGCCGGTTTTTTAGTTTAAAAATTAATATTATTATTTTTCGGGCCTGTAGCTCAGCTGGCAAGAGCGCTACATTTGCAATGTAGAGGTCACCGGTTCGAGCCCGGTCAGGTCCACTTTGTTCTTTGACATCTGAAGGGAAAGGTCGCAAAATTCTACTAACGCAGACAGTGGATGCCTTGGTCTTATCTACCGAAGAAGGACGCATATGGCAGCGATAATCGCCGGTTAGGAGCCACAATCCTATGACCCGGCGGTGTCCGAATGGGGAAACCCGGCTACATTTATCTGTAGTCAGCTTTTTCTTAACATGCAGACTTCGGTTTGTATGCACGAAAAAGTAGGGAACCGCCCGAACTGAAACATCTAAGTAGGGCGAGGAAGAGAAATCAATTGAGATTGCCTCAGTAGCGGCGAGCGAAATGGCAAAAGCCTAAACCAAGAAGATTCTTCGGAATTTTTTTGGGGTTGCGGGACTCTAATGTGGGAGTTAATAAGGTAGCGGAACAACTTGGAATAGTTGACCAAAGAAAGTGAAAGTCTTGTACGTAAAACCAAATTAACCTCTAGGAGTATCCCAAGTACCACGGAGCACATACTCTGTGGGAATCCGGGGGAGCCATCCTCCAAGGCTAAATATATGATAAGAACCGATAGTGAACTAGTACCGTGAGGGAAAGGCGAAAAGAAGGGCGGAACGCCCAGTGAAATAGAACCTGAAACTGTTTGCGGACAAACCGAGAGAGCTTTAATTTATTAGAGTGATCTCGTGCCTATTGAAGAATGAACCGGCGAGTTACCTCCTTTAGTACCTTGTTTAAGCCACTTTAGTGGTGAAAGCACAGCGAAAGCGAGTCCGAATAGGGCGATTATAGGTACTAGGTGGTAGACCCGAAACCAAGTGATCTATCCATGAGCAGGGTGAACTCTGATGAAAATCAGAAGGAGGCCCGAACCCGTGTCTGTTGCAATAGGCTGGGATGACTTGTGGATAGCGGCAATATGCCAATCGAACTTGGAGATAGCTGGTTCTCCCCGAAAGGTGTTTAGGCACCGTGGTCGTGTAAAAATATGGGGTGGTAGAGCTACTGGATGGGTTATCGAACGTAAGTGAGATAACTCAACCAAACTCCGAATAACCCATAAATCGCGGCTAGACAGTCATACGGGGCTAAGCTCGTGTGACGAGAGGGAAACAACCCGGACTCTCGGCTAAGGTCTCTAAATTCTGACTAAGTTTGAAAGGAAGTCTTTTTTCATAGACAGCCAGGAGGTTGGCTTAGAAGCAGCCATCCTTTAAAGAAAGCGTAACAGCTCACTGGTCGATGAAAGAGGGCGCCGAAAATTTATCGAGGATTAAGTCAGGTACCGAAGCTAGAGATGTGCATCGTAAGATGTACGTGGTAGGGGAGCGTTCCATGCGCAGTGAAGCTCAACTGGAAAGTTGGGTGGAGTACATGGAAGTGAGAATGCCGGTATGAGTAGCGCACTAGATGTGTGAGAATCACATCCGCCGAATGCCCAAGGTTTCCGTCGCAAGGTTCGTCCTCGACGGGTTAGTCGGCTCCTAAGGCGAGGCCATAATGGCGTAGTCGATGGACAAGCAGTTAAAATTCTGCTACTTGGAGTGAATCGTTTGAGTTGGGGGTTAACTGAGCAGGACGCTTGAAGCTTTCAGACAAATGAAAGTGTAAATTGTAAGATAGTTGAAATTGGAAAATCCGTTTTAATGATTAATCAAGCAATGATACAAAGCACTAAGAGATTAGGGTAATTTCAAGTTATTCAGCTTGCGAGAAAAGGCTCGCAACGAGATTCAAATCAAGCCGTACCGTAAACCGACACAGGTGGGCAGGTAGAGAATACTAAGGCGATCGGGAGAAGGATTCTTAAGGAACTCGGCAAACAAGCTTCCCGTAACTTCGGGAGATGGGATGCCCACTTCATTGTGGGTTGCGACAAACGTTTGCTAGACGACTGTTTATCAAAAACACAGGTCCGTGCGAAACCGAAAGGTGATGTATACGGGCTGACGCCTGCCCAGTGCTGGTAAGTTAAAGGGATAGGTCTTCTGTCTTCGGACATTAGGCTTTGAACCGAAGCTCCGGTAAACGGCAGCAGTAACTATGAATCAATTGTAGTTGTAAAATTTGGCTATATGCTGGAATATCCTATTAAGTCATTGGTAGGCCGTTAATTTGGCAACAAGTTAACTGATACCTGAAAAACCAATGAATAGGGACAATCAGCAGGGAAGGCTTCCATATTGGAAGAACCCCCAGAGACTATACGCCAAAATCCAATTTAAGTTGGGTATGATATAGTCCGACCCTCATGGAGACATGGGGAGTGTGGTAGAAATATCCACACCACCTTGATTTAATCAAGGAAGTAACAAAAGTGAACTGTTCTACGGTAGCGAAGTTCCTTGTCGGGTAAGTTCCGACGTGCACGAATGGCGTAACGAGCTAGCAACTGTCTTGAGAATTCCCCCGGCGAAATTGCGTTGGCTGTGAAGACGCGGCCTATTTCCACCAGGACAAAAAGACCCCGTGGAGCTTTACTGTAGCTTGGCATTGATTTATGCATTTTAACTGTTGAGAGTAGGAGGGAGAGCTTCGGCTCGTCGATGAAACACCTCTCTTTGAAATGTGGTAAATCTTACCTAACAACCTTGAATACTGGTTGAGGGAACGTGCTAGGTGGGCAGTTTTACTGGGGCGGTACCCTGCTAAAAGGTAACGCAGGGGTACAAAGGTTGGCTTGCTACGGATGGAAATCGTAGTGAAAGCATAAAGGTTTAAGCCAGCTTGACTGTGAGGCCGACGGGCCAAACAGGTACGAAAGTAGGTCTTAGTGATCCTCCGATCCGCTATGGTTGCGGACGGAGCTTAACGGATAAAAGCTACCCCGGGGATAACAGAGTAGTCGCGCCCGAGAGTCCATATCGACGGCGCGGATCGCTACCTCGATGTCGGCTCATCACATCCTGGGGCTGAAGAAGGTCCCAAGGGTTGGTCTGTTCGCCCATTAAAGTGGTACGTGAGCTGGGTTCAGAACGTCGTAAGACAGTTCGGACTCTATCCGGTGGAAACGTTTGAGTCTTGAGGGGAGCTAACCTCAGTACGAGAGGACCAGGTTGGGGGAATCCCTAGTGTGCCGGTTGTCGTGTTTACGGCAACGCCGGGTAGCTACATTCCTAAGGGATAACCGCTGAAAGCATATAAGTGGGAAGCCCACCCCGAGATGAGGACTCATTTGTCATTGACAAGAAGACTCCGGAGAGATCATCCGGTTAATCGGCAGGCAGTGGAAGAGTAGTAATACTTTAAGCTTACCTGCGCGAATCAGTCGATGAATTTAACGACCCATTCCCTTCAGTTTTCAGAGAACAAAAAACATTAACATATGTGGTTAATAGAGAAAATCTATTAACCATAAAAATAGCCTAGTAATTTTAGCGGTGTGGTCCTACTCCTTCCCATTCCGAACAGGAAAGTAAAACACACCAGCGGCGACGATAGTATAGGGGCAACTCTATGCGAAAATAGTTCATTGCTGGGCTTTTTTTGTGGATTGAATTTGAGGCTAGTATGCTGTATAATGCCTTTGTACTAAAAAGAAAGGTGGTATGGTAAGTGGTAGCAAAGAAAAAAACTTCAAAAAAGACCTCTGAGATAAAGAGCATGGAAGAGCTCCTGGCTGCCTATGGTGGAGAACCTAAAGGCTTATCTGTTGGCCAAAGAGTAACAGGTAAAATAGTTGAAATAACTGGCAAAAAAGTTCTCCTTGATATTGGTTCAAAAACAGAAGGTGTTGTGGCTGAAAAAGCTTTCGAGGAAGCTAAATCTTTTGTTAAAGATTTAGAGATAGGGGATGAAATTGAAGCAAGTGTTCTTATCACCGAAACACCAGACGGTTATACGGTTCTTTCTTTGAGAAGAGCGGCTCAAAACTCTATTTGGAAAAAGCTAGAAAAGGCAAAGAAGGACAAAAAACCAATAATTGTTCTTGGTAAAGCGGTGAATCCATCGGGAGTAATCGTTGATGTGATGGGTATGAGCGGTTTTATTCCAGGCTCTCAAATTGGAAAAGAAGCCGCAAAAGATACATCAGTATTAATTGAAAATAGCTTTAAGGTACAAATAATTGATCTTAATCGGGCTTCCAACAAGGTGGTTCTTTCCGAAAAAGCTGTATCAGAAGCCGCAAATATTGAACTTGCCCAGAAAGCCTTAGAAAAAATAATTGAAGGGAAAATATATGACGGAGTGGTCACAACAGTCTCGGATTTTGGATGCTTTGTTCAAATAAAAGAAGAATCGAAGAAAAAAATGACTCCAATTGAAGGCTTGGTCCACATCTCGGAGATTTCCTGGGATAAAGTTGATAAACCGAGTGATGTTTTAAAAGAGGGAGATGCAGTCAAGGTTAAGGCGATAGGGAAGAAGAATGGAAGACTTTCTTTGTCTATGAAACACGCTCAAAAAGATCCTTGGGAGAGTGCGGGGAAGAAGTATAAGAAAGATAATAAAGTAACAGGCAAAGTAGCAAGATTGTCTGATTTTGGCGTATTTGTGCAATTGGAACCGGGAATTGAAGGATTAATTCATTTAACAAAAATTCCCCCAGGCAAAAGATACGAAAGAGGCCAAGAAGTAAATTGCTATATTGAGGAAACAGATGCCAGTTCTAGAAAAATTTCTTTAGGCTTAGTTCTTACGGCTAAGCCAGCTGGATACAAGTAAACTCCTGTCTAAAAAATATGAGTGGGCCAGAAAGAAAAATACCACAATTTGCCCCCGAACTAGAAGAAAATATAGATTTTTATGCTTCCTTTCTAGCCGAACAAGGAGAAGAAGCGATTGATGATCTTCGGAAAGAAAGAGATGGAATTGTAAGGCTTAGGCTTATTTATCTAAAAGTAAGTTCTAATGAAATAGTTTTTCAAGGAGCACAAGCTCTTGGACAGAGCATTGAGGTGGTGAATGAAATTATTAATCGTGCAAGTAAAATTATGAGAGATGCGGGTACGGATAGAGTGAGTGAAATGAGAAAATTGGTAGTCGGAGAAAGATTGGGATATCTCAATGATCAGGCGCCTGAAGAAGAGGGCGAATGAATAATATATAATTGGCCAAATGGCGAAAACTCACTCACAATATGTTTGTCAACAGTGTGGCTATGCCCAGGTTGGGTGGGCTGGTAAATGTCCAAATTGTGAGACCTGGGGAAGCTTGGTTGAAACAATTATTGAAAAGGAAAGAGAAGAAAGTAGGGCAAGAAAAACAAGAGGCGGCAAAAAACCTGTTAGTTTATCTTCAATTCCTTCTAGAAGAATCCCAAGAACATCTACAAAGATATCTGAACTGGATAGGGTTTTGGGAGGGGGATTGGTTTCAGGCCAAGTAGGTCTTTTAGCGGGAGAACCCGGTATTGGGAAATCAACACTTTTACTTCAACTGGCAGATAAGCTTGGTGATACTTTATATGTCTCAGGCGAGGAATCTGCTCATCAGCTTAAATTAAGGGCAGACAGATTAAAGGTAACCAAGAAAAGTATCCAGATAATGGAAGAAACAGATGTGGATGCAATTGTGGCTCAGATTAAAGAAGTTAAAAAAATATCATGCGTGATAATAGACTCGATTCAAACAACGACAACACAAGATCTTTCAGGGCTCGCAGGCTCTGTCGGGCAAGTTCGGGAATGTGCTTTTAGGTTATTATCTGCGGCTAAAGGGAAAAACGTACCTCTCTTTTTAGTAGGACATGTAACCAAAGAGGGAGTGGTGGCTGGACCTGCGGTTCTGGCTCATATAGTCGATACGGTGTTGTGGTTTGAAGGTGATAAAACAACGGCATTGAGACTTCTTCGTGCTGTCAAAAATCGTTTTGGCCCGACGGATGAAGTGGGAATATTTTCAATGGAAGACAAAGGTTTAATAAGTATGACCGATCCAGAGAAAATGTTCTTAACAAAAGGGGTAAGAAACGTAGCAGGGAGTGTTGTTTCCTCAGTAATGCAAGGAACTCGACCGATCATTGTTGAAATTCAAAGCCTTGTTGTACCCACAAAACTGGCCTTTCCTAGAAGAATTGCACAAGGGATTGATTCAAAAAGGTTGGAGCTATTAATTGCTGTTTTGGCTCGCCGCTGTGGCTTGCCTCTATATGAATACGATTGTTTTGTTAATATTACCAGTGGAATTCGTGTTAAAGATACCGGTGTCGATCTGGCAATATGTTTGTCCTTGGCATCCGCCTTTTTTGATAAAGCACTTCCCAATAAACTTATGGCAATTGGAGAGGTTGGGCTTTTGGGGGAGATACGAGAAGTAGCGGTGGAAGCAAGAAGACTTAGAGAAGCAAGAAGGTTAGGTTTTAATATTACAATGTCACAAGGAAACACAAAGTTTTTAAACCAGGCGATCAAGAAATTATTGAGGTAGAAGAAGATTTCCCCAAGTTTTCCACATTTTATTTTTTTCCCAGAGAATTACCGAATCACAAAGCTAATTATATGTAAGTAGTTACTATGGGGGAGATACAAGGAGTAGGTACATTTAGTTATAGGATTTGACAAAATGAATAATATCGATGTAAACTATTCACAGTTCTTTAACCAAAAAAAGAGCATCTCCACCGTTGGCCCTGCCAATTCGTGAGAACTTGCAGGTTTGCCACAAATAGAGATGCCCTTCGTTCAGATTTACCTTGGGCAAGACAAGTGCAGTTTGTCTTGAGGACAGGAATCAAGATAAATCCAAGAACAGACTAAAATTAAAATGAGGGTCTTGTCAAGACCCGTTTAGTGTTCGGCTCCAGAGGGGGCGGGTGGTACGTAGGGCAGGCTTACTACCCGCTCCTTGTGGGGCCGATTTAGGTTTTTGAACCTATTTTCGGCTTCAGATTTTGAATTTATATATGGAAAATACTGTCTTTATTCACACGTACAAAGGCGCCTCTACAGCGGGTGATATTTTTGTTTGGCAAAAACCTGTTGATACAAACAGCTTTTCATTAAAGATTTCTGAATTATTGATTAAGGCGGCAAAAACAACAGCTGTAATTGGGACAATATTGTTATTTATTTCTTTCGCTCCATCTATCTGGCATGCAACAAAGACTCAGGGTGTTGCGTTTGCTTCCAAAATATTCGCGAAAACGGAGGCAAATGAAGTTAATGGATTGATGAACACCGTGAGCAATATTGGTTATCAGCCAAGGTTTGATGCATCTTTGCCTCTTGAAAATACAATCAGGATCTCTTCGATTGGTGTAAATTCGGAAATTCAAGAATCAACTCTTGAATATTATGAGAAGGCTTTGAAAAAAGGAATTTGGAGAGTTTCTGATTTCGGCACTCCATATACCAGAAATAAACCGACGATAATGGCTGCTCACAGATTTGGGTATTTGGCTTGGAATAATATTTTTAGGCGGGAAAATTCATTTTTTAATCTACCTAAACTTAAAGAAGGGGATATAGTAGAAATTATTTGGCGTCAAAGAAAGTATGTTTATGAAGTCTATGCGACGGAGGAAGCTGAAGAAATATCTGATTACTCTGCAGACTTGATTTTATATACCTGTGAGACCTTAAGTTCGCCTATTAGGATCTATAAATATGCCAGACTTTTAGAGATTTAGTTAATAAATCCTACAGCCTTGACATCTCATCCTATATTACATATAATGCCACCTAATCGTATGAAAAAACTATTTTTATCTTTAGTAATTACCGCTGTTTTATTTTCTCTGCCAAAAGCAGTTCTGGCGCAGGAAAATTGTGTCACTGTGTATGGTGGCGGAGTGGTTTGCGGGGCAGAAACTCATGAGCCGGTAGATACTGACTTGGGTGATATTAATCCTGCTATTTTAGGCACAGGGTTTCTTTTAGCTTCAGGATCACTTCTGTATCTTTCTAAAAAATTTGCAAAGAAGGCGCAGGTTAATAGATAAACACTTCCATGGAGGTAGAGGAGAGTAAATAATCAAAAAACCCATATTATTTCTTCTCCTTTGCCTTTAAGAAATTAAAAGCAAAAACGTTTCCTAGACCAAAGAAAAGGCCTGTCAAATATTTTTTTCGCGCTTTTTCGGAGGTTTTTAGGAGGCACATTAACGAAACATACAGAAAATCCAGTCTTTAAAAAGACTGTTAAGCAAATTCTATCCGCAATTAAATACAAGCACGGGAGGTGCAAAATGAATTGGAAAAAGTTTTTTGGGTGGATTGGAGTGGCTCTTGGTATTCTTTTAATTACTGTGTTGCTTGTTTGGGCCGTGATCCTTTTTTCCGAAATAGCGGAAATCGAAGCGGAAATCGAAGATAAAAAATCGACGATTGCTGAGCTAGCAGAGGAGCTCAAAGCCGCGACCTTACCGCCAGTAACACCAGTTCCAGCCGAAGAAGAGAAAGAAGAGATAGTAAAAAGTGATCCAGTTGAGTTTGCTCTCATTGCTGGCGGAATGCCTGCAGGAGAGCTCTTCCAAACTCCGGTTCAAACAATCGATGTTTTCAACGAGGAAAGTTCCTGGTTGATCGCGGAACCCGGTGCCATCTTGGATGATGCGGCTACTTGGGTAATTCCTTCTGTTGAGGCAGAGCATTTTGCTAATGTCCCTGAAGGAGGATTTACTCCCTTTAGCCTTGGCAAGGGAATAATCACGGTTGACGGCGTTTCCTTGGTTTTGCCCGGCGCAAAAGGATTGAATTATTTGGTCCTTATTCGCGGGCGGATTGACGATACGATCGTTGATTCTGATCTCAACATGACCGCAATGGTGGTGGAATTCGTTCCTGGTCACGCCACTTGGTCCATCATGCCTCCTGGGGCATATGTATCCAAGGACTGGTTTCGCGAGCAATTGGTTACCAGCACCACTACGGGTGGAACCAACTGCGGAGCAACTGGTTGCACCACTGTTCACGTTGTCCTGTTTGATGTTGACAGTCACTTCTATCAGAAGTTTGAAGTCAAAGCAGGCGATTTGGACAACTGGAAGCTTCTCGAAAGCAACTAATCTGTATGTTTCGATCTGGCAGCGCCTTGGTTCTCTACCATAGAGAATTTCAAAGCGCTGCCGTTTCACCTTAGTAAATAACTAATTTTAGTTGTTTGTTAAGATGAGAGTATGAAATTTAATAAACATCTTCAAAAATTTCTATTCCCAGTACTTCTAATTTTGATTACTGGTGTTTTGGTTTGGAAAAATTATGTTCCAGGAACCATTCTTTCCGGCTGGGACACCCTTCATCCTGAATTCAATTTGGGCCTTTATCTTAAGCGCGCATTTTTTGGCGTTTGGCAGGAGCATCAAGGAGTTGGGGCGGTTGCTTCTCAGGCTCATATTGCTGAAATTCCGAGACTTTTAATTGTTTTTTTGCTGTCTTTGATTTTACCTCTCTCGGCGGTTAGATATGTATTTTTCTTTCTCTGTTTGGGGTTGGGCGCTTTAGGTATTTATTATTTCTCAAAATACTTACTGGCTATTACTAAGCGTCACTATCTCGGTTCATCTGCTTTTTTAGCCGCTCTTTTTTATGTCCTAAACTTGACCACTCTTCAGCATTTCTATGTCCCCTTAGAAATGTTTGCTATCCATTTTGCCGCTCTTCCTTGGTTGTTTTTGTTAACTGTTTTGTATCTTAGGCAAGGAAAAGGAAAGTTTCTCATTTGGTTTTCCCTAGCAACTCTGTTTGCTGCCGGCATGGCACACACGGCAACTCTGTTCTATGTCTATCTAGGTGCGTTGGTTGTTTATATTGCCTTACTTTCA
This sequence comes from Patescibacteria group bacterium, assembly GCA_018823885.1. Classification (GTDB taxonomy): domain Bacteria; phylum Patescibacteriota; class Microgenomatia; order UBA8517; family UBA8517; genus JAHJHG01. The sequence goes on along the minus strand of JAHJHG010000006.1, from coordinate 37,619 downwards.
CTGATTAAAGGCAGAAGAGTGTTTAAGAGGGGAATAGTCATTGTTTTTCTTACCCTGCTTCTGAATTCGTTTTGGCTTCTGCCAAATTTGTATTTTATTGTCAACCACTCGAAAGAAGTAACTAGTTCAAGAATTCACCGTATTTTTAGTGACGAAGCGTTTCTGCAAGGCAAATCCTTTGGAGATATAGAGAGTTTGGCCCTGTCGAAAAACTTTCTTTTTAATTGGAGAGAGTTTAATACAGGCGAAAATACGTTCGTTGACTTGATGGATGAATGGAAAACCCACCTCAATAAGCCTGGTATTGAGATAGTTGGATATACTTTGTTTGGGTTAGCAGTGTCGGGTTCAATTATTTCCATGTTTGGTGGTTCAGGCTATTCTTTTTCATTACTGCCGCTTTTGGCAGTTGCTGTTTTCTTTTGGATTAACGCAAACCCTCCGTTTGAATCACTCTTTAATTTATTGAGAGATAATCTAGCTCTCTTCAAGGAGGGATTAAGATTTTCGTTTACCAAGATTTCAATCCTTTTAATTTTTACACTGGCTACTTACTTCTCCTTTTTTGCTCAATTTGTTCTCGAAAAGCTTAAAAAGATCAAGTTGAGTGTGAGTTGTTTCTTCATTATTTGTGCATCACTGATTTACTTTTCCTTGCCTGCTTTTGAAGGATATTTAATCAGCCCCTCAATGAAAGTTGAAATTCCTAATGAATATTTCGAGGTTTTTGAATGGTTTAACAAGAAAGATCCAACAGCTAGGATAGCCAAATTACCGCTCCATTCTCTTTGGGGTTGGCAGTTTAACTCTTGGGGTTACCAAGGGGCTGGTTTTACCTGGTTTGGCTTGACTCAACCCACACTAGACCGGGAATTTGACCGTTGGAGTCCGTATAACGAAAGTTTTTACAATGAAGCCTCCTTTGCTCTCTATTCAGATGATTTAGAAGGCTTAGAGAATACTTTGGGAAAATATCAAGTAAACTATCTTTTACTGGATGAATCGATCTTAAATGCCGGGGGATTAGCAGAGATTCTCCGCATAAACGAGATTAAGAGAATGCTTACTGAATCTTCTCACACAAAGATTGTTCAGGAATTTGGTTTTCTTTCAATTTACGAAACTGATTTTGGACAGAACAAGAATTATCTCAGTACTCCAAAGTCTTATGTTCTAGTAGACGGTGACACGAAATATTCAGAGAAGAACGCAATATATGTTGAAAACGGTGTGTATGTTGAGGACAAAGAAGGATTAACATACCCGTATGCAAATTTTGATAGAAGAGCTGGAATCGATGTTGAAATTGAGGAAGATAATGTTGTTTTCTATAGTTTGCCCCTAGATTTCTCCGGTACAAAGAAATTAGTAATCTCAGATAATAGCGGTGCTGTCAAGATAGAACTTAACAATGAGAAACGAGTGAAGACAAGTGTGGCGATAGACGAAAAAATTGAAGAAGATTTTTCCTTAAGGAGGGGGTTTGATGCAGGCTATAACTGTGATTTGAAGAAGATAGGTTCTGTTTCGAAAGAAAATGATGGAGATAAAATTACCTATAAAGCCTTTGATGGGGGAGTAAGTTGCGACTTTTTCAGTTATCCTGGCCTTTCCTATTCCCAAGGATATGTATTGCGAATTAGCGGAGAAAACACAGAAGGAAGAAGTCTCAAGTTCTATCTGCAAAACACAAAAACAAAAAGGATGGATTTGGAAGAACTACTTCCCGAGGGCAAGTTTAATGAAACCTTTGTTATTCTACCGAAGGACATTGACGGTTCGGGTTATACACTTAATCTGGAAACCCGCTCTTATGGTCGTGTCTCTTCAGAGAACATTTTAGAGAGAATTGAACTCATTCCCGTTCCTATATCGGTATTGCAAAGCATAAAGCTTGTACCAGATAGCTATAGTAACGTCGGAAATGATATAGAAATTCTTGAGAGCCAGAAGGTTGGAACCGGCTATTACAACCTAAAAACAAACTCAAAGGAAGGACTTATTGTCTTGGGTCAGGGATATGAGTCGGGGTGGTTAGGTTTTGGGTTTGAGGAAGACGATATCAATGTTTTCAATAAGGTATTTCCTTGGTTTTCCGGAGATTATTTAAAACACGTAAAAGTAAATTCCTGGGCCAATGGATGGTTTGCAACAGAAGGCAATCAAAGACTAATTTTTGTTTTTTGGCCGCAATATCTTGAGTATTTTGGTATTGCCATCTCAGTAATTGGTTTAATCTGGTTATATAACAAAAAGGGAAAATCAGACTTGGCAGTTGACAAAGGTAAGAGCCTAAAGTTAAAATAACGCTAGCTTAAGGATCATTAGGATCAAATCAAGCTCGAAAGCCGACAGGCACTTCCGGATTTTCTTACAATGTAGAGTTTTATTTTAATGGCCGCAACGAAAAAATCTATCAGTTCTAGTTCCACTCGTACAACAACTTCAGACGTAAAGAAGGTCGCTGATTCTGTGGAAGAAGAGAAAACATTGACATCATCTGAACCGACCGGTTTTCTTGGAAAAGGAGAAACCGATATTCAAACACAAGAACCAAAAAATCTAATTGTCGATAGAAGGGCTATTCCGGACTCAGGTCTTCCCACGGAACATGTTCAGGGAGTATTGGATATTGCCAATGAAGGATCCGGACTTCTAAGGCCAAAATTTGCCGCTTCGGAGAAGGATATTTATATTTCCGCTTCTCAGATTAGGAGATTTAATTTGAGAGTAGGGGATTTGATTACCGGGCAAGCGCGACGTCCCAAAGAAAATGAGCGATTTTGGGGACTTCTCAAAGTGGAAGAAGTTAATGGAAATCCGATTGATAAAGTCATCGATAGGGCGAATTATGATGACCTTACCGCCGTCTATCCTGATGCACAAATAATACTTAGTACGGATAAAGACATACTGACAACCCGCGTTTTGGATTTAATTGCTCCTATTGGGTTTGGTCAAAGAGGATTGATTGTGTCTCCTCCAAAAGCTGGGAAAACATGGCTTCTAAAGGATATTCTTTCGGGAATAGCTAAAAATTATCCTGAAGAAGGTAAAGCCAAGGGAGGTAAAAATGTCCACTTGATGGCTGCCCTTATTGGTGAAAGACCGGAAGAAGTAACCGACATTGTTCGTCACATGGAGGAAGTGACTGGTGGAAAAGGAGAAGTGGCTGCCAGCAATTTCGATGAATCTCCAGGTGCACAAACAAGAGTAGGGGAATTGGCTCTTGAACGGGCAAGGCGACTAGTGGAAGACGGTAAAGATGTAGTTGTTGTTCTTGATTCAATAACCAGGATGGCTCGTGCATACAATCTGGCTTTGCCAACATCAGGGAGAACACTAACAGGAGGTTTTGACCCTGTTGCTCTTTTCCCGGCCAAAAAACTTTTTGGAGCTGCCAGGAGGATTGAAGACAAAGGTTCGTTGACCATCCTTGGGACATGTTTGGTAGAGACGGGCTCCAGAATGGATGATCTGATTTATGAAGAATTCAAAGGTACCGGAAATATGGAAATTCATCTTGTCAGAAAGCTTGCGGACAAAAGAATTTTCCCGGCGATTGATGTCTCCCTGTCTGGTACGAGACAGGAAGAGTTATTGTATGGCAAGAAGGATTTGGAATTGATTCACACCCTTAGGCGAATGTTGGAGATGGTTTCCCAAGAGGAAAGAACAGAAACACTTCTTGAGAGGCTAAAAAAGTCGGAAAGCAACAGAGATTTTCTTGACAGCCTCAAGGTATCGTAGTTGGGTAATTTTTTTGCTCCCCGAGTTTATTTGACCATCATTTTTCCATGTGTTATCTTCATTCTACCGACAAAAAATGGAAGAAACCTACGATTTAATTTTAAGCTTCTTTTTTGACCTCAAACTCTTTTTTAAAGAGTTGACTGTTTACATCATTAAGAACTTGCATTTATCTTTCTTGCGCTTTGAAGAGGGAAAGGGTGTTTTTGTTACTGCTCTTTATAAGCAAAGAGGAAAGATGGCTAGGCGCCTTATGCATTCCGGTATGGCCGGTTTGGCGGCCGTTGGTATGATGATTGCCCCGATTATTGCCCAAGAGTTTCCCGGGAGAAGCGTTGATCCTTGGGATATTCCTTCCACTTCAACCGTTCTTTCTGCGGCGACAGAAGATTCCTACACAAACACTTTGGTTTCCGAGAAAATGCGTGATAAAGCAATTGAATATACAGTTCTTGAAGGAGATACAGTAGGTACAATTGCTGAAAAATTCGGAATATCTGCGGACACAATTCGTTGGCAGAATAATCTGGGCAGCAAAGATACGATAAAAGCGGGACAGACATTAGAGGTTTTACCGGTGGTCGGCGTTTCCCACAAGGTAAGCAAAGGCGATACTGTTTACTCGATTGCCAAAAAATATGACACTTCACCTCAGGGAATTGTTGATTTTCCTTTTAATTCCTTTACCAATGATGAGACTTTTGAATTAGCTATTGGCCAAACAATCGTGGTTCCTGATGGTATTCCTCCTGCCGCCGCTCCTACTTCCCCAAGAATCAGGCAAATTACACCTGATGCTGGAACGGTAGTGGCTTCAGGAAGCTTTGTTTGGCCCGCAGGCGGTTCGATCACCCAGAGATTTGTTTGGTACCACAAAGGAATTGATATCGCTAATAGGGCCGCTCCCAGTATCTTAGCGGCTGATTCGGGAACGGTTGTTGCTGCCGGATGGCTTGATGGTTATGGATATGGAAACAGAGTGATAATCGATCATGGCAATGGTTACAGAACTCTTTACGCTCACTTATCACAAGTCTATGTTGTCCCCGGACAAACAGTGGCCAGAGGTACAGCCATTGGTAAAATGGGTTCAACCGGTAGATCGACGGGAATACATCTTCATTTCGAGGTTATCCGAAACGGTGTCTATCTAAATCCTCTTAGTGTACTTCAGTAAAGCGGAAAGATATGGATTTGGTATAATTTAATCTCTTGGGCCCGTAGGTAAGTGGTATACCGTACCCTTCGCATGGGTGAGTCCCGAGTTCGATTCTCGGCGGGTCCACTAAACTGATACCTTCTTATACATTGCCTTATACTTTGGTATAGTGAGCGGAGCGACCTTTACCGTGGGAGAAAAGAAGCCCTAACTTAACAAGCTTTGATAAATCCCTAGATGCTGTAATTTGAGATACCTTATATTTCTCTTGAACTTTCTTATTTGTAGCTTTCGCCCCCGGTTGCTCAAGAGAATTTAAAATGTCTACCTGTCTGTCATTTAATTTCCAAAAGGCGGCCGGGAGATCTGTTTGGAATTTTGCAGAAGAAGCAATCTTGTATGCACTTTGGAGTTGGGTGAGAATTCCATTAGTGAAATATTCCAGCCAAAGAGTTAAGTGTTTATTTCTGCCAACGCTTTCAATTGCTTCTTTTAGAGAAAAAAGATCTTTTCTTAAATATTCATCCAATACCAACAACCCTCGGAAATCATATCCATGCTTATATAAATACAAATAGGGGACCAGTCTGGCAATAGAGCCGTTGCCTTCACCAAAGGCATCGGCATTAATGGTTGATATCTGGGCAATACCAGCTTGAATGACAGGGCTTTCCTTACCTGCCTGCAGATAATCAATGAAGGGTTGAAGTTTTTTTGAATTTGAGCTGAGCCGGGTATTGGTACCAAGTGTAGGTTTGCAGGCAAGATCGTAAAGTTTCTTTATGGTAGTGAGACTTACGGGTTTTGAGGAGATAAGCCAGTTCTCTCTTATGAAATCGAGGGTCTTTTTGTAATTGACCACTTCCTTCTGTTCTGGGTTTAGCCTTGTCTTGCTCTGAGTGGAAAGGAGCTTGACCATATCGGTTTTACTGAGAGGATTACCTGCCAAAATTAATGACCAATAAGTTCGTTGAAGAGAGGCTTCCCATTTTAGTCTGAGCTCTGTTTTTGGAGGAATGGGAAGAAGTAATATCTGGCGTCGAAGGGCTTCAATTTTTTGCAAATTGTCTTTTATGTTCGAAGATAAATTGTAAGCCAAAATTGTCATGTAACAAGAATGTATCATAATCACATCACAGAGTCAATCTTGGAATAATTTCCTAAATTTGAGGCTAGAATAACAAAATATGATAAGATTATGATAAGAAAAATTGGATAGAAAATGCCCCTTGACAATATATCAAATAACAGTCAATACTGGAGACAGCTGGGTTTTCACGGAAAATCCTGCCCAACTAAATACACTTTGGTTTTACCTGTTGGAAACCCAGCCAACTTATTAGAAGGGAGGTGATTGACTGCATGTTAAATAACATAGGAGCAACAGAGCTAGGCGTAATAGCTGTGATGCTTTTTGTTCTCTTTGGCGGCAAGAAGCTGCCAGAACTTGCCAAGGGAGTAGGAGAGTCTGTCTCTGAACTCCGGCGAGTAGCGAAAGAGAAGGTGTAGGTAAAATATGGTAACTGCCCAAACTGTTCAAAAACAAGTGTTTGTGGCAATTGCTGTTTCTGCTCTTGCTGGGGCCCTTGTTTTCCCCCGGAATACTTTGGCCTCAGCAGGAAGTCCTCAAGATTGCACAGTAAGCAGTAGTTGCACAGTAGGAGAGTTTCTTTATGATGACTCTTATGTTCCTATTACTACGGCTGATTGTACTATTACTAGCCGTTATCCCGATGGATCTCTTCATCTTAATGGAGAGGTAATGTCCAAGGCTACAGATGGTTGGTATTATCATACTTTTACAGCCCCAACCACTACCGGTCTTTATCGAGCTCAAGTTTGTTGTACGGCCAGTGGTGATTATTTGTGTTTAGACAAGAGTTACGAAGTTAAAGCGTCGTCAACTACTCCCTCCACCGGAGATATTTCATCGGCTGTGTGGGGATATTCAGGCAGAACTCTTTCCAATTTTGGTGATTTGATTTCTAATATATGGTCAAACGCCTCACGATCCTTGACCAGTCTTAATGCAGGGGACGAAGATGCAATAGATATTTCCAGTATGGAAGCAACAATTAATGAAAACAGGCTTTTGCTTGAGCGGCTGGTTAACGAACCAATCATTCAAAATTTCATTGAAGAAGAAGAAACCCCTGATTTGGGGGAGAAGCTTGAGCAAACAAAATCAGTTGCCAACACACTCTATGTAAACAATCAATATTTGAGAAGTAAGGCAAGCTTATTGGTTACGAAGTGGTCAAAACTAAGCGAAAGAGAGCTTCTTTCGAATGTCATGGAGCTTTCGGCAATGTTGGGAGATGAGGGGGATTCAGACAACAAAGACACCATTTTTGGACAAATAAATTGGCTAAAGGAAGCTTGGGGGTGGAAAGCAACCGAGGATGTTTATAATCAGGCAATCGCCATTGGCAATGTTCTTTCAGCCACTCAATACAGGCTTGGTTCTTATGGTAAAACCAATTTTGCCTACAATGAAATAAAAGGCCTGGTAGGTAATATCGATAGACTTGAGACATTGGTTGGGGATGCTGCAGATTCTTCAAACCAAAGGACATTGTTCGGGAAGATAAAAGAGGTTAGAGACTTAGCTGATATTTTTGAAACTCGAAAAGGTGATATTGATAATGTATTGGCAAAATGGAATTCAACAAGAGCCAATGATCGAGTTTCTAAAATCAATACCTTATACAACAAGATAATTGCCATCAACAGATTGCCGAGGATAGAAAAAGTTTTAGGCGCTTCGACTTACAAAGATACTTCGGACGAAAAGATCCTCAAGAACAAATTATTGAGCTTAAAGGGATTAATTCAAGCAAACGAAACATTTTTGGCCAAAAAGGCGGGCTCAACCATTGCCAGCACCTGGCTTGAATTGGGAAGCATTGTTTTTAAGTCATTAATAACAAACCCTTCCAGCTTAATTAGCCAAACTGTTCCGTTAAAATACTATTTGCCTCCCGAAGTGAGAGAGGAAGATATTATTTCAACAGATGATGATTTAACAGTTAAATATGATGCAGAGCAAGATCAATATTACGTAGAAGGTGAGTTTACATTAGGAGCCGGACAAACAAAAACGGTATCAATTCAGGTAAACGATATTTGGGTAATTACGGAAGAACAGGTAGAAAGTTTACGCAAACAAGCAGAAGAACTTTCCAGACCACTTGAGAAGACATCCTACTTCGCTCAAGGAGTGACTCTTAAAAGCGATATTGATGTTTCTTTAGACAAAATTATTGAACTTCAGAAGACGGCTATTACTCCCGAACAAAAGATTAGAGCTTACCGTGAGGCCGAAATCGAACTTGATGCTGTCAACACCAAGATGGACAAACTTCAAGAATTGGTCACTGAAGCAGGTTCTATCGGCACCCTCTTTGGTTTTGTCGGCAGTACCCAAACACTGGCCGTTTGGGGAATGATTGTTATCGTTGCCGGCGGATTTATTTTCCTGGCAGTCTACATGAAGACTCTTAGAGACAAGGAGATGGCCAAGAGCAATAAGAAGAAGACACAACCCATGAAGATGAAAACAAAGACAAAGAAGACAAATGGTGAAGCCAGAAGACGTATTAGAAAGCAGGTTGCCATTAGACTGGCTGTTTTATTCATTCTGTTTGGTGCCGGGATTGCCGCCCTGACCGCTTTTATTACCAGCAAGGTGATCACCGCCAAAATTGTTTCTCAGCAAGTGGCCGAAACCATAGACGAATCGGAGTTTGTTTTGGGTGAGCAGGAGGAAGCTGAAGTAATTGACCTTGAGGAAGAAGAGCTTGAAGAAGATGCGACTGGGGGAGAGGATATTGTGATGGTAGAAGTACCGGTCGGTTCTTCGGTCAACATCAGAGAAGAGCCGTCATTAACTTCTGCGGTGATCATGCGCCTTAAGGTAACTCAAGAAGTGGTTAGGATAGGGGAGGAAGGAGATTGGGCGAACATTGCCTTTGTGAACGAGAAAGAGGGCGATTACACAGAAGGCTGGGTTTATTTAGAATTTGTTGTAGAAGGGGTACCTTTTGAAGAAGATTCGTTAGGAGAGGAAGAGTTTGAAAGCCTAACTGACCCCATTGGAGGCACGGTGATGATTGAAGATACTCCTACAGGCTGGTTAAGAGTGAGAAAGGCCCCCGGCGGAATAGAGATTGCCAAAGTTGAACCGGGTGAATCTTTTGCTCTCATAGACGAAAAAGCTGATTGGTACCAGATAGAGCTGAATGATGGAACATTAGGCTGGGTTTCAAAAGAGTATTCTTCTCTTGAGTATTAATAAGTAAGACTTCAATTAATACTTTCTAATTATTCTTTCCTGTTTCATAATAGTTTTATGAGCAGAGACGAGATACGGGAGATCGCTGATATTGTTGGCGATGATAAAGCCTATTCACATTTTGTTAAAAGAATAAATAAGGAATTTGATTTAAGCGACGAGGAAAGAAACTCCAAGGTATATGTTATTTTTCAAGAAAACAAAAAAGGAGAAAGAATTGGCTTTGTGGTTATTGGTCACTCACCAGCCAAAATGAAAGTGTGGGGACAGACCTTTAAAGAAGAAGGATGGGTTAAGAATGATTTTCAGATGGACCCAGATCCGTTTGAGTTGATGTACATGTATGTCAAACCAGAACTTAGAGGAGAGGGGTACAGCAATAAATTATTTGAAAAAGTATTAGCTTTTACAAAAGATAAGGGGATTAGAGAAATCTATGCATATGTTAGTGATAGAAGTCCGGCCGCTCTAAATTTTTATAAAAAGAAGAAAGCAAATATCATTCAGGATTTTTCAGATGAAGATTTGAGCACTGCCTTCTTATCTTGGCAACTATAATATATCAATATATATAATAGTATAGCCAACTATTTATCAATGTATCTCTTGTTTACTGTTATTAGATGTATAAATTGAAGAGGTAGTGGATTAGGGAAGCAAATAAAACTCCGACAATAATTAATTTCTTATTTTTCAGGGCCGGTAATAAAATGATTAATGTTGTGATGACATGAAGTGGAATGGTGACAAGAAGTCTGACAAAATATGTCCGCATAATGCCGACCATTTGAATATTGAAAAGATAGAGGACTGATTCGGAGAATGCAAAAAGTACTCCGATTAAGATCGTAAGTTTGATTTTCGTTAAACGATCCGGAAGATCCAGTAGGGTAAAAACAAGAACCGCTTTTGCCAACTCCTCAATGATGTGAGGATATGGCAATATTAACTCAATAGGCCAAACAATGAATGGTGCTATTAAGGCGAGTAGAGGGGTTAGCAAAGGAATTACTTTTTGGTTTTAGGTTCTTTCTTTAAAGATTTTCTAAATTCCTTTACAGATTCTCCCATTCCTTTTCCAAGCTCTGGAAGCTTTCTTCCTCCAAAAAGAATAAGTAATATTATGGCAATTATTAGTAGTTCTGTTGATCCAATTGTTTTAAACATTACGTTTCACCTCCTTTTTTGGTTTAAGGGGGGCTTTGAATACCACCTTGTTTAATAATAGCGTAGTTTCGAAAAGTATTACAAGAGGGACTGTTAAAAGGGCAAGAGAGAGCAGGTCGGTAGGTGGCAAAAAGGCGGCAAAGATAATTGAGGAGGAGTAAGCGATCATTCTTTGTTTTGAAAGGGCGCTATACGTTATTACTCTTAGGCGCATTAGGACTGTCAAGATAACAGGAAATTGGAAGGCTAGGCCCATTAGAGCCGAGGTAAGCAGAATCTGAGAGAGGAACTTGCTAACATCTAAGAAGTTGCCAATGGAAAGCGCTAAGGACTTCTCATAGAAGATAACCAAGACATATCTCATGATAAAGATGCCGTAGGTAAATCCGAAGATAAAAAGAAAGATACTTAAGGGCAAGAGAGAAATAACCAGCTTAAATTCGCTTTTCTTTAAGGCGGGTTTTAAGAATGACAGGACCTGAACTATTATCAGAGGGAAAACAGCAATCAAACCGACCAGGAGGCCGGAATTAATTGAAAGTTCTAAAAATTGAAAAGGAGAGGTAAAAACAATATTTATTCCCTCAAGATTAAAAATACCCAGGCTGGTGGTGATTATCTTCTCGTAATAGATGAAACCCAGGGCGGATGAAATAAGAAAAATAGAGGCTATAAAAAACAGCCTTTTTCGAACCTCCATAAGGTACGGGAAGAAGCGATTATATATATCGTCCATTTATTCCTTTTTCTCTTCTTTTGACGCTTTGCGATACTCTCGGATTCCTTTTCCGACCCCCTTTATTAATTCAGGGATCTTTTTACCACCAAAAAGCAATATAAGAATCAAAGCGATAATGGCAATTTCTAATGCTCCAAATCGACTAGGCATTTATAACACCCCCTTCCGGTCTTAAATATTTATTAGTCTGTATCAATTTCTTTTCCAATGTCTTTTTTAATCTTTTTAAATTCTTTAGTTGACTCCCCGAGGCCTCGAGCCAATTCGGACAGTTTCTTGTTTCCGAAAAGGAAAAGAGCCACAATACCAATGATTATCATTTCAGCCGGTCCAACGTTATTTAACATAGATAAAAGCTAATTTGTCTAATGATAAGTTAAACAGGGGGATATGTGCAAGAGGAGTAATTTAATCTTTTTTTTCTTCTTTGGCACCCTTTTTAAATTCACGAACGGCCTCACCGATTCCGCGAACTAATTCAGGGATCTTTTTGCCACCGAAAAGTAGGATTAAGACAAAAGCGATAATAATTAATTCTAATGCTCCAAGTTTTCCAAACATCTATGTCACCTCCTTATCTTTGTCTTCCGACTCTTCTTCGGAGACATCTTTGTTAACTGTTTTTTCGTATTCACTTTGTGCTTTTTTGAATTCCTTTGTTGACTTGCCCAGGCCTTTGGCCACATCTGTTATTCTTTTGCTTCCAAACAAAAGAACTGCGATTACTCCGATAACCACAAATTCAACCGTTCCTAAGTTTTTTAGCATAGAAAATTAGTCTTCTTTAGACGCCTTTCGGAATTCTTTAACAGCCTCTCCGACACCCTTTATAAACTCAGGTATCTTTTTGCCACCAAATAGAAGTATTAAGATTAAAGCGATAATTATTAGTTCAGTTGTTCCTAGATTCTTGATCACTATCTACCACCTCCCTTACTTATTAATTCTTACTTGTTTGTGGCAACTAGTCAAGAAGCGTCTTCTTCAGAATCCTTCTTGCCCTTGCCTATAATTTCTTCTTTAAGTTTTTTCGCTTCGTGTTTTGACTCTCCAAGTCCACGAGCTAATTCCTTAAACTTTTTACCTCCGAAAAGAAGAACAAGAATGAGGGCAATGATGATGAGCTCGACTGCTCCGATGTTTTTTAAGAAGGCTGGCATTCTAGTAAGATGGTAAAAGAAATATTTTCCAAAAGCAAGAGGGGAAAAAATGCTATCATATTTTGAAAGAATGGGGACTTAAAAGAGATGACAGAGGAAAAGAATATAGAGGAAAAAGTAAGACTGATTATTGCTTACGGGAACCCCGGAATACGGTATGCAAAAGCCCGAAGCAATGTGGGTTATATGATTATTGATTATGCCGTGGAAAAAGTGAGAAAGCTATATCCTAACGCCATGGTAAGCGGCTGGGCGATGAGATCAAAATATATGCTCATGACTACCAATCTGAATCCTTTGACGATGGTGGTTAAGCCTAGGACCCCTACAGACAAGTTTGATGATGTTGCCTTTGGTCTCTACGCGTTTTACAGAGTGATTCCCGAAGACTTTTATATTATTTATCCTGACGAAAACCTTACTTTTGGCCAGTTTGATATAAGTAAAAATTTAGGTTCTGCCCCGGAAGCAATTTTGAAAATGGAGAAGAAATTAAACAGCAAAGATTTCTGGAAAGTAAGAATTGGAATTGGTGGAGCCAATGAAGAGTTGAATGAGGTAGAGCTCGCAAAGATTAAATTTATAGGAGAAAAAATGGCCTACGAGTTAGAGATAGCTCATATTACTTAAGGGAAGCAAGGGTGGCTTTCGTTTTCGCGTCCCTCAATGTCTTTCCGGCACTTCCGGCACCCGCATGAGCTGTAGCTGAAATTACTTCATCCCAAACCCCACTAACAATGTTGTCGATATCCCCTTGCTCGATTGTCCCTGATGTGTCTTGATAAGTCCCTGTTCCATCGTCAGTGATATTGGGGTTATTGGCGGCAAAAGTATGATGCAATCGAATCCCGGTTCTGACCACTCCGTTGCCAATTTCAATTCCGCTGGTCGTGTTGTTGTAAATTATATTGTTTTCCAATATGTTGTCCGTAATGCTGGCCCCCGCAATATATACTCCTTCGGAGTTGCCAGAGATGATACATTTTCGAATTGTTGAGAGACTTGTTGTTGCCCCCACATTGATTCCGTAACCAACACTCTCTTCAATCACGCAAGTATTAATTTCAGTTCTACTGGTCGAGGAAATATCAATTCCATTACCAGTGGCAGAATTTACCCAACAGTCTTTAATCACCACATTATTTCCAGTCGCTGTGATTCCGTTGTCTGTTCCTCCACTCTTCGTTTCGATATAAAAACCCTCAAATTCAGCAGAGTTGGCTGAGATATTGACGGTAGGGGAACCGGTGGCCGATGGAATCAATTGAAGTCTGTAGCCAGGGCCTCTTACTTTCAGGCCCGCGGTAGTAATGCTTAGTTTTTCAGAGGTAGTTGTGATTCCACTTGAGTGGGTTGAGAGAGCAAAAATAATATCTCCCGCTCCGGCTGTCGTCAATGCCTGTGCTGCGGCAAAGGTTTGAACAGCTTCACTAGGTTGGCTCCCATCGTTTGTATCGCTTCCACCTTCCGGATCCCAGTAGAAAATACTCCCCAAAGATTTACCAGTACCTCTTAGAGATTCAATAAGGTAAAGCATGTTAAGGTCTTCGGGTGGAGTAATAATAGAAGGAGAGGTTGACTGGGCAATAACAACTTGAGTATAAGCAGTTGGGTGAATAGGGTTCATTGAGGCACCAACATCGTCAACGGCAACTAAATTTCCTCCGGAGATAGTACATAAAACCTCGGGTGGAGTATCTAATCCGTCCCTAGCTTCAAAAGAAATTTTTGCGTTTTGTAATACAGCTGTTATTCCCACGAAAGATCCGCCACCAAGAGGTTGTTTTCCGTACGTTCTAATCAAAATAGGAAAGGCAAGATCGGCTGGTTCGTCTTCCCAGTCTTTTATTTGGTCAGTTAAGTCTTGAATAGAGATTTCTGTAAGGGGTGCTTGAACCTCTATAATTCTAGGGCTAACGTAAGGATTTACTCTTATTGCCATAACTCATACTATTATGTCGGAAGAATTCCTTCAAATCTAGTTGTTAACGGCATTAGGAGCTTAAACTAATAATAATCGCCTGTAGCAGCAGATTGCTCGAAGTCAAAGTGTTCGTCATCTTAAATGGTACAATTTACAAAATGAAGCAGCAGCAGGCAAAAGTGTACTATCAGGCTGGCAACGATTTTTTGAAAAAGAGGGAATATCCCAAAGCCATTGCCAGTTATAAACAGGCTATTAAAATTATGCCTGATTACTTTAAGGCTTACTGCAATCTTGGAGTGGCCTATAAATGTGCGGGGCTTTTTAAGGAAGCAGAAAATATTTATGTCAAAGCTTTAAAAATAAAGCCGAATAGTGGAGTAGTCTATAATAACTTGGGAAATGTTTACATGAGTACAGATCGACTTAAGGAGGCTGAATTTTTTTACAAAAGAGCGATTAAAATATATCCGAAGTACCGGGAAGCATACTATAATCTTGGCCAAGTATATTATTTTACAGGTGAGACTAAAAAAGCACTTGAAACGAGAATAATCTTAGAGAAGCTTAGATCTCCTTCAAAATCAAACTAATTGGGTTTAAGTGTAAACAGTATCTTCGTTTCTAATTACAGACTGAGTCAAACCTGTTGAAGAAATAGTTCCGGTGGTTTTGAAAGGAATAATCTGAGTGGAAGCTTCGACGTTGCGAACCTCAATTACTACTTCTCGATTTGCATAATACAATACTGTTACTGTTTCTGAACCCGGGGAACCATCCGTTCCAGCGGATTCTCTAAAGTCCATATAAGGGATAAAGAAAGTATCGCTGTCATCATATAATTGCACTAAAGAGAGCATCTCAAATGTATCAGCTGTTGCAGTATCATCCCAACCCTGAGTGATGCCAGCGTTAAATAGTGTTGTCGTAACTTGTGTTTCTGAATCGATGCTGGTGATATACGCCCACCCACCCTCATTATTGGTTCTTCTGATAATATCTCCAATTTGGGTTGTTAATCCATTCTGGTCGACCCAGCTAACAAACGTTGCAGCCGAAGCTACCAAAGTTTGTCCAGTAGAACCAGCTGTCGCCGTTCCCGTCCTTTCAGTCGGTAACACTAATTGTCCATCGGAACCACCACCACCAGTTGCGTTATAAGAAGTATATCTATATCTGTGCTCCTCGCTTTCATCAGTGGCAACTGCGATAAAAGTTCCAAAAGTTGGTGTGTCGATGGGGAATGCACCATCAGAGGCATTTCTATCAAAAGTTGAGTCACTTTGAGCATTAAGTGTGGCATGGCTCGTGTATTGAGCTTTGTCAGGCAAAGTAGTAGAGCCACTTTCTAGGTAGACTGCTATTCTATCGCCAACCCTAGTGTTACTTATCGTTAAGTTTATAGATGGATCAGGCTCTCGGAGAGTTCCTACCCAAGTGGGGCTTGTACCAGCATCAATGAATTTTATGTTGTTGTTGTCAGTGCTTGTCATGCCCTGCAGCCACACACCTTGGGCACCGAAGAAAGTGGTTCCAGCTAAGGTTCCGAACGGTGCTGGTTTGGTTGCAGAATAAGCAGTTACATCGACTGCCTTGATATATTCTTCGGCCGCTAATTTTGTAATGGCAGTGCCATCGCTGGTATAGATAGTTCTCTCGGATATATTCTGGCCGTCTCGAACGTAGTATTGCAAATATGCATAGATATCGGCAAGACTTCGACCAGCGTTGTAAATGGATCCTCCTTCAATAAAAATAGTGTAAAGCGCCCCAGTCGATTGAAGAGTAAATTCAAAATTTTGTGAATTATTATCAGTCAAAACAGAGTCACAGTCGACAGTACATGCACCAGATCCGGCGAGCTGGAAAGCAAATTGGTCTGACGCATCTGGTTCATTGTCAGGATCAATATTCCCGAGCATGAGAGATGTGGGGGCAGTTAGGCTATCGGCATAAATTAAGATCCCAGATTGGGCCCCTGTGTTGTACGTGAATCTATCTCCAAGAATAAGTGGGCCGTTGGCAATACCACTGACTGTTACAGTACCGTTCATATGAGCCACTGTGACATCAGAAAATCCAGAGATTAAAGTAGTGCTAACTGCTGATGTGGTTACACTCATGAGACCAGTACCACTGGCTGGAGCGTCTACTACTTCAGTTAATGAAAAATCTATGTAAAGAGCATCTCTGCCCGATCCGGTATAAACCTGAGAGTCGAGAGTGCCAAATGTATGATATACCTGCATAACAAGCTTGTTTTCAGCATTATCATACCCTCTCAAGACTCGGTGTGCTCCACTAGTACCCCCTTCAAAAGGTAAATCAATGTCTCCTATAACCGGTTCAGTACCAGCTCCAGTGTGTGTCACAAGTGTGTCGCCCACAGTACCATTAACTGTACCCTCAAGTACGCTCACCGGTGCACCAGCAGAATAAGCGGTGACATAAATATCGTCATTGTCTGAAATGGTTCCGTGCAAAGACCGAATTGTGAGCAAACCGGTGGCAGTGGCAGTAAATTCATCTACCTCAACTACCTCGGCGTACCAGGAGGGGGGGACACCCGTTGAAACATCGCTGTCGGTAATGACATCATCAGCGGAAAATGAGCCAGTATCAGAACCGTCGTAAAGCAAATAGTGTTCACCTTCAGTAATATTTACCTCGTCAGCGGAAGTTTCAGTAGCGATAGGGGTTCTACCTGATGATGTCAGTGTAGACTTAACAAAAGTGTAGGTGTCGCCAGTTTCGCGGACGAAAGCTGTAAGGTTGCCACCGTCAACAGCTGTACCACCTAGCTTGACTGGAATGAGGACATCAATTCCATCCGAACCTCTGTCCCAGTTGGTAAAACCAGACCACTCCGCTATGCGGACTCTGGTGTTATAACTTTGTGTTGTTACAGGGTGTCGTTGATAGACATATACCTGGGGATAAACGTCAGTTGGAAAGGACGCAATGGTAAACAGATTGTGGTAAATCTCATCACCGCTTACAGATGCTGTGGTGCCATCAGTAGTACCCGTTCCCGAACCTCCCGCAGTGGTGACCTCTGTGACAGTTGATGTGGCGAGTGCTCCGTGTGATTCAGTATCTCTGACCCAAATACGAATGCGGGCGGAAGTGGGGTAATCATTTTTATAGGCCAGTAGTGGGCCCACGGCTGCTCCAGACGTTACTTGTAGGTCTTTATCTGTGTAGACAAAATCGACTGTAGAAGTAGCCAGGTCTGCCATATAGATAGGATCAGAAACTGTGGCATAACCGGAGGTATCAATACCACCACCAGTTATATATTTAAGAATGTGGCCATCTTCCGTGTCAGCGGGATTGCCATCCCCATCGTCTAGAAACCAGCCATTAATCATCGTGAACGAAGTTGGTGTGTTGAACCTTATCGGGGTTTCATAGGTCAAGTATCCTGGCTCGTCAAAAGTGTTCATTAACCAGGAGTAGAAAGCAACCGCTGAGTAAACGGTTGTTCCAGAAGTATGCCTAATTACTTTTGATGTAGGGTAGACTGTAAAATCGTTTTGTATTGCCATGGCAGTTAGATATTAATCTCGGGATTCAATTTTTTAAAGTCTTCAACCGGCATAAAATCTTTCCATTGTCGATTTTTTCCGACAACCGTAAACTCTACGTACCGATTGGTACGCTTCTTCCCGTTCTTATCATATTCTTTGTGTGACGTAACTTTCAAGCCTTTAATTTTCTTTTTATTATTAGAGTGTAAATTAAAAATTTCCATCCTACTCTTGTTTTACCTCAGCCTACTCAGAAAGCCTTTTTTTTTAGGTTTTTCTGTATTTTCTGTTTCCTCTTTGCTTACAAATTTCCCGTCTGGTCCTCGAGTCGGCTTTTTTGTTTCTTCAACTTCTTCGGTCTCTTTTGCTGGTTTTTCTTCTTCTTCAATTACATCGTCTTGTGTTTGCGTGGCTGTTTTTGTAACGGTCTTTTTTGGTGTCCTTTTCTTTTTCTCTTCTTCTTCAACCCAAACAGCTCTTTGCAAAGACACCATCGACCTATTTTTGTCTTCACCAAGATCAACAATCTCTCCAACTTCATAATCCTTATAGGGATAACTAATTAGTTTTATTTTCATATTTTTGTCCTGTAATTAACTATAAACTATAATGAGACATTTCTCCTAATATAATCAAGACCCATTTTTATGTTGCTACATCGTCTTCTGTGATAACCGCCGTTAAATCGTATCCACTTCCTGTTATGGTTCCGCTCGTGTTGTATGGAATATATTTAGGTGTACCTTGGTTTGATCTAATTCTGATCCAAATGGGCAGGGAAGTATAACCAGACTGACCAGGAGGATTTCCAATTTCTCCATAGTTATATGAGGTTGATATTTCTCCGTTTGAATCAGTCTGTCCGTTGAATAGGGGAATGTCTATTTTATCATCGGTGAGAGTATAAGCCTTTACTAATTTATGTAGACTGAATCCATCACTGGCTTGCCATTTATTGTCCGAACCACCTTGTAGTGGAGTTGTAGTTACATTGTCTGCATCTACTATTTCGTCTACAATAGCCCAGCTTAAATCAGTTGAATTATAAATTGAGTCTCCTTCTTCAATAGTCCCAGCCGTTTTCATTGCTATAAAATCAGACGATGTAGAAATTAATTTTATTTCTGGGCTTGTTCCATCTTCACTTGTTGCACTTCCTGTTACATTAGTTTTTAGTGTAAAAGTTGTATCTGTTGCCGTTGCCCATCCGGTATATCTATAATTCTGCTTGGAATTATCTGATTTGTCCCAAACGTGTATCCACCCTGATGAGGGCAAATCATCGTCAATTGCTCCAGTAACCACAAAGTCAGTGTCGTTTAATGCATTTCCAGAATGAGAAACATAATTCCATTGTTTTCCAGTATCGGATTTTTGAATATACACTTGCGCATTTTCTATATTTGAGCCTGCATCGTTTAGTACTTTGGCATCTACATCAACGGACGAAATAAAGTTTGTAGAGCCCCCACCAGTATTTTCAGCTGAGGAAGCCGCTCCAGTTCCGGATACGTTAATATTTACGACACCGGCAGATGAGTTTTCTACGTCATAGGTGTTGTTGGTGAAGATAAGACCAGAAAAAGTATAAGTATCAGCAGTATTAATATGTACTGCGTCTGGACAGGCAATAAAATTTGAATCGGTAATATGGTGAGATGAAGTATCTATCAAACACCCTCTGTCATCAGCGTTAATGAAATTACAATTAGTTACTGTACAAGTATCAGGATCAACCTGATTACACGCCTCAAAGTTGCAGTTTAATACTTCTCTAAGTGGAGCCGAGGCGGAATAGGCCGGGAGAGAAATAACGTCCGCATCATAAAAAGTACACCCGTATAACAACAGCTCTTCGACTGCAGTATCGGTACAAGTGAAATCATATTTATTTATACCAGCCGACCTGATAATGCATCCTGAAATTCCTGCCGTACCCGATTTGGTTCCCATTTGAAAATCAGTATCTCCTGTGGCATTGCCGACGATTGTAATGTTATATAAAGTACTTGAAACGTTTGCGTCTTCAAATACGAGAACTTGGTTAGCATCACTGAAATCTGTTGCACTTGTTCCAATATTGTCGCCTATGGTGACCGATCCTTGTACGAAGAAAATTCCACCTTCTTTTCTAATAACCCCATGTGGACCCGCAAGATCACCGGCATAAATATCATCCCAAGTCATTTGGCCCGTGTCGGTTCCACTACAAATGAGACCTGAACCATATCTGATAAAATCTATCCAAGCATTTCTCACGTTAGCTGTGGTTTTAGCTTGCATATTTAGAGTTACACCAAAATATCGAATTTGTGATTTGTTAATTGAACCAGATGAGTTATTGGGCGCGGCATCGGTGTAGGCTACGAAACATCTCCAACCACCAGAGTAAGTGTCTGAACCTGCAACGTACCACTCAACATAAGCACCAGCGCTGTCTTCCATATATAGTCTAACTCCGCCTTCTGTAGATTCTGTTCCACTAGACAGCGGATAAAGTCCACCGCCGTTGGAGACATTTACCCAAAAATATAAATGAGTAGGATTAGTAGAAGCATTATAATAATTGCTTGCTTTTTCAGTATAATAATCAAATTTTTCAATAAATTTCCCCTGTGATACTTTTACCATTCCGACTGAGGCGGCGCCCTCAATAAACACCTCAGTGTCTTGCGTAGGAGTAATAGTTCCTGACCAGTTTGTGGTATCAGAACAAGTATCAATAGTGGTCATATCTGATGTAATTGAAAATGCCATTATTTAACCTTTCTATCATACAGAACGATACCGACTGTTATTAATGACCAGAGCACAAGATTATCATTTGTGGTAATTGATACAACATGATTTCCTTCAAGTGGCAGGTTCTCTGTGAACACATCAGAACTATCTTTGCCGAAAACATAAATGACGTCTTCTTTGGGATGAACAAAGTCTTTTAAGTAAGTAAAATCGGTACCTTTTGGAATACTCCTTTCAGCCTCAAGAAACACATAGGTTGCATCGGGGTTGTCATCCAATACTTCTTGGAAAGTAGAATAGGTTTTAGAAACGATAGAAGCATCTATGCTCGGTGTTCCTATTCCTTGCTGGTCAACATAAAATAAATGGGTACCACCAAGTGGTCTTATGGTGTTAGCCCATATATCTCCAATGTAGATTGGATTATCTACTCCGATAAAAGTTTCCCAAAATGTAACAACACCAACCATATAAGTATATTTTAATAATAGCGGGGTTGTGTGGTTTTGTTCAAGGGTTCTTTGTCGGTAACATTTTCCATAGTAGAATAAAGTAATGCCTGCTCGGACTAAAAAATATTTGGCGATTATTTTTGTTTTTGCTTTTGTTGCATTTCTTCGTTTTGAATTTATAAAACCGGCAGAAGCGATCATTAGTTCTTGCTCTGTTTCCGTTACCCCAAATGATCCAGAGGCCAATGTTAATGGGATTGCTTTTATTTTTACGTTAAACAATACAGATGCGGCCGATGTTTTATGGTTTAAAATTACTAGACCGAACGATGGCGTAACTTTTAAGGGGGCTTCAGTCTATCCAGCTTGGTATACAGATTGGGCTAGCGACTCAATAACATATAGGTATTATCAGGACCCTCTTGCTGCAGGAGGAACTATTACTCCTAATATTTCAGCTGACATTGGCGATATTGCTGGGGCTTCTGGAAATTGGTCAGTGGAGGTTTCGGATGACGCAGGAGGAGCGAATTCTTTTTCTTGTTCGGGCAACTTGGCGTTTAATGTTACCGGGGGGACTGATATTACCGCCCCCACAATATCGAATTTAAGTGTTTCAAGTATAGGAAGCTCATCTGCGGTGGTGGCTTGGACAAGTAGCGAGTCGGCAACTTCTTTAGTCGAATATGGCTTAGAAACAGGAATATATTCTCTTAACAAAAATAGCGCGACATTGTCAACCTCTCATTCGCTTTCTCCAGACAATTTAGGGGCTAGTACAACCTACTATTATCGGGCTTGCAGTACAGATGCAGCAGGGAATCAGGGTTGTACTACTGAAAATTCTTTTACAACTGGTACGGCTACCAGTGTTGGTATGGCGACTACAGTGACAACGACACAAACAGTGACAACGACACAAACAATCATTGTTAAAGCCCCAACGGATAAAATACCACCAAGTGTTACTATCACTACGGATTTTGATGATCCTTTTGAACAACCACCATTAATAACAGGAAGGGCTTCGGATAAATCAAGAATAGCTGGAGTTGATTATTCAACGGATGGGGGAGTCAATTGGTTACCCGTTGATGAAATTATCGACCCTGGAGCAACTTCGACGGAATTTAGTTTTGTTCCCGAAATCTTTGATGATGGTAATTATGAAATAGTGGTTAGAGCTACAGATGGAGCAGGGAACAGGGGTACTTCAAAAACACATACTTTAATAATAGACCGCCTTCCTCCATTGGTTGGAGGAAACCTTCTTTCTTTGGGCCCTTTAATACTAATGCCGAATAAAGATGGGGTAATAGTGACCATGGCAGGGTTAGAACAAAGAATTACATTGTCAACTGTTGGTGGTCCGACTTCTATTGATTTATATGCCAATGACGCCATGTATTCTTTACCTCGTTCACCGGAAACAGGTCTTTGGTCCGGAACAATTAACTTTCCCGATCCAGGATTTTATGAGTTGCTGGTAAAAGCAAAAGATGGTGCCGAGAACGAAACGGAAAGAATTCTTAATTCAGTTGTTGTTCTTAGTCCAGGTAAAGTGGTGGCAAAAGATACTCAGAAGCCACCCAAAGAGGCCAAAGTTAGTGCTTATTACAAGGATCCATTAAGTGAGATTTGGACGCTTTGGGATGCAAAACCTTTTGGTCAAGAAAACCCGCAAGAAACAGATGAGAGTGGAAACTACCAATACTTTTTACCACCTGGTACATACTATTTTAGAATCAGTTCCTCCGGTTATACAACTCTAACCAGCAAGATATTTACTCTTTCAGTCCCCGCTCCCATCAATGCTGATTTCGAGCTTGAAGTTGGCAGACGGATTAATCTGGGGCCCTTTGTTTTCACCTTACCTGATTTTTCCGGAGATAAAGCGAATGTCAATATTAGTACCCCAGTCATACCGGTAGAAGCAGCGAAGTGGGATATATTAGGAAAGGAAGCCCCTGTATTTACTCTGCCTACTATTGATGGTGAGTTTGGGTTAACTGACACGCGGGGAAAGCCTTTATTACTGACTTTTATCAGTACTTGGTCATCTCCATCTTTGGAACAACTAGCCGTTCTTAACAATATGACAGGTGGGGATACTCAGATGGCAGTAGTTTCAACTCAGGAAACAAGCTCTAAAGTTTCCATTTTTGCTAAACGAGGGAATTATAGTTTACCTATTGTAATAGATGCTGACGGAAGGTTGATAGAAGATTACAGTATATACTCACTTCCGACTCATTACTTCTTAGACAGAAAGGGAATCGTTAAAAGAATAATAACAGGGGTTTTAAATCAGGAAGAAGTTGAAAATATCTTTGCAGGAATGATATAGCTAGATAGATAATTTAGAATTTACTCTTTTTTTTCTTTGCTTACTTCTGGTATCTTATCTCTCGTATATCCTGCCAATATTTCTTTAACGATTTTAACTACTTCTTTAGGATCATGCTCGCTTTTAACAATATATCGAACGGCTCCCTTAGCCATAGCGGTTTCTGCATCTTGAGTTCCGGCCAGATTTGTTAAAACGATAACTGGTATTTTCTTGGTTTCTTCATCAGCCTTTAACTTTGTCAAGACCTCCAGACCATTCATTTCTGGCATCATGATGTCAAGAAGGATGAGGGTTGGTTTCTCCAATTTGACTTTTTCTAAACCCAACTTGCCATTCGAAGCAACATCAACATCGTATTTTTCAAACCTAAAAACCTTTTGATACAAACGGGTCATTAAGGGGTCGTCTTCGATAATTAGTATTCTCGGCATATCTAATTTATATAACTATTAGGCAGTCTTTGCAACCTTGGCCAGAGGTAGAGTAAAAGTAAAGATAGAGCCCTTATTTACCTCTGATTTCTCTAAATATATTTTTCCTCCCATGCTTTCTACTAAAAGCTTAGAGATATAGAGGCCAATACCCGCACCACGATTTGTCTTCCTATCTAAATGATTTTCTCCTACTTGTTGGAACTTTTGGAAGAGTAGTTGCTGCCCCTCTGGGTCAATTCCTATCCCGGTATCTTCAAACCTTAGAAGCAATGATCCGTTTTCTTCCTGGGCATGAATTGTAAGCCCTCCTTGTTTGGTATATTTAATTGCATTTCCGACTAAATTATAGATAACTTGCTTGACCCGATCTTTGTCTGCAAAGACCTGGAGAAGTTTGGCATTTATTTCCTCGCCCAGCTTTATGTATAAATTTTTCTCAGTAGCTAATTCTTTTGTTTCAGCAACAACATCGGTGATTATTTCTTTTATGTCAATATTCTTATTCTTGAACACGATTCTTCCTTGCTCAAGCCTGGAAGCATCCAGGTAATCATTGACAATTTTAATTAGTCTTTTACTTGATTCGTTCACATCTTCCACCATTTCTTCCAGATCTTTGTTTTTTCTAATATCATCACCAAAATATTCTTGGATGAGGGAAGTATTTCCTTGTATTGCCGTCAAAGGTGTTCTTAACTCATGGGCCGCGATTGAGAAAAATTCATCTTTTAATTTCCCTAATTCTGTTAAGCGTTTATTGGCGACCTGAAGGTTTAAGGTTGCTTTATCTACCTCTTGTTTTAAGGTTTTATTGAATTTCGTAATTTCTTCGTAGCTTTGAGCGTTTTGGATTGAGATGGCGAATTGGGATGCAAGTATACTTAAGGTTTTAATGTCTTGATCGTAATAAATATCACCTGAAGATTTTTCGCCTAGTAATAAATATCCCACCCGTTTTCCTTTAGTTGTTAAGGGTGTAAATACTGAAAGATTGTGTTTTCGGAGAACGTTTTTAACTTTTCCTTTCTCTAGTTCTTCAAATATTAAGATTTTACCCTCTTCGCTTATCAATTTAAGCTCTTCTTTTGTGGGTTGAGAATGGAATGTATTATGGTCTTTAATGGTGTATTCGAGCCCTTTTTTAGTAATAACAAGGAAAGAGGCTGTAGATATTCTCATTTCATCTCTTAGTATTTCCAAAATTTCTCCCGTTAAAACATCTAATTGAATATTTTCTGCCATTTTTAGTGAAAGTTTATAGATAAGCTTATTTGAGTCATATTTTTCTTTGTAAAAAATTTTATCTGTTATTTTTTCAAGGAATCGCCTGAGAGGTTGAAAAGAAAAAGCTATAGCGATCGCTAAGACAGCAGAGACTATTGAGTTAGCAGTAGTTCCCTGGCTTCTTGTGATGAGTGTGCCAAGACCAAATAGGCCACCTGCATAAATGAGGCTAAAGGTAATAATCAACAATGCATACGAGATGGAGCGAGCAATAATTAGACGGATGTCTAAAAAGCGGTGTTTTATAATTGCGTAGGCCGTGAAGCCAACAAGAAAGATTGCAGAGATGGGACTGAACCAAATAAACTTGGAGTTTTTGAAAAAAATTGGAAGAATGGCATCTAGGACGATTGGGATTAAAGTAAAAAAGAACATCCCTAAAAATATAAACTTGACTTGAGCTCTTTCCAGACCCCGTCCCTTTTTATGACTTTGGTAGAAATTATAAAGTGCCCAGAAGATAAAGAAAGTGGCCCAGGATGCGAAAAATGGATAGGCATGTCCTAATATTTGTTTGTAACCCCAGGGCTCTAATGTAACGTTTGCTACAAACAATTTTGTGCAACTGATTAAATAGGCGAAGAAGATAGCCGTGAGAATAAAAAACAAAATAGGAAGAGTACGTGGCCTAGTGGTTTTTCGGGGAAAAATAAAGGAAAAAGAGAAAAGCAACCCAGTCATCAGGAGAACGATGCAATAAACAATTTTTAGCCAAATAAGGCTAGAGAAAATAATTGGATGCTCAAAGAAGAAAAGTGCCATGGTCCAAAACGCAGCACTGGTGGCGAATGAAGCAAAGGTGATTGAGATGACAGTTTTCTTTTTTCTAGTATAAACAAGGAAACCAAGGAAGAGATTTCCTACTGCACAGATCCAAACAATAATACTTAGAAGAAGATCTATCATTTCATTTTAATGATGAATGAAAATGGAGGAAAAGGCAAACCTTTTAGGAGAGTTTTTTCGCCGCAACCTGAAACATTTGCGGTGCCCAAACTTTCATATCAGGATTATCCTTAATATCATTTTTGAGGCCTTCCAAATGAACTTCACTTTCCTCTTTACTCAAAGCGCCGGTTCTTACGAGAAGAGGAGTATAGAGGGTCATAAACATGACATTAAGCTGTGTAAAAGGATCCTTGGCACGACTTTCGATAGAGTATGAATTTTTAGCTATCGTTTTTAGACCAGAGATTGTGACCAAATCTTCCAATTCTGGCCCTGTTTGGTTAGAGATCTCCGTTCTGTTGCGTGCTTCAATGACGGCATTAACAAGAGTTTCAAAATGTGAAGAAGGAGGTTTGGCGTGCCATCCCCGGTCAACTCCGAGTTCTTCCAGAACTAACACCCCACCGGGTTTGAGAACCCTGATAGACTCGTTTACCACTTGCGAGTGCGTTTTTGTTGGAAGATTTGTAAGAAGGAGTCTTGCGTGAACTATGCTGAATGTATTGTCAGGCAAGTCTAGTTCTAAAGCGTTTCCTTGCCTAAGTTCTACTTTGCTCCCAAGATTGAATAGCTCGATAACTTTTTGAGCCTCAGCTAGCTGATCTTTGTCAGAGTCAAGCGCTGTGATCCGATTTGCATATTTCGCCAGTATTGTTAGGACGGCCCCTGTTCCAGTTGCCAGATCTAAAGCAGTTTCTTTTGATAGACCTAAATCTTCTAAAAATTTCTCAGTGTAAGGATTGAAACCACTTGATTGAATCTCAAGGCGTTTTGTATCTAATTCTTTATTAGTTGCTCCAAAGTAAGGATTCTCAGGCGTCATTTTTCCCTTTATTATTTATCGCAGATTTATTATGGGCGCGTCAACTATATCTTTTCAGGTAGCCTCAACTTATTTGACCTACTATATATTTGGAAACGAAATATGCAGGGAGAATTGAGATAATGAGTAAAATGGCAGTAGTTATAAATGTCAACTCAATTGACCTACTTGCAGTTTGCAAGATCGATACTTCAGGTCTTCCTACAAAAAGCATCCCCACGGGGTTGTTGTCAATATTCTTGAGAGGCGCATACGCTGCGAAATAGGGGACATTTAAAAGTTTGACAGAGCCCGTATAGATTTCTCCATCAACAAGAACAGTCTTTTTTACTTCTTCTGTTTCTTCTTTTATCCCAATCCAGCGCGATTTACCATCAGGAGCGACAAAGGTGGTAGCAGAGCGAATGTTGTCCGCATAAACACTTGCATCCAGGCCCGTTGCTTCTTTAACACCGTCAACAAAGGCATTATCGATATCGCTTCCTACCATGACAACTCCAATAACTTCTTCTCCAGATTTAACGGGCACGGCTGCTCTAACCGCAACAATCGGTGCTATCACGCCTTCTTTAGTGACAACCGAAGTAACCTCTTTATCTGCCAAGGCCCGTTTTATAAGGGGATTATCTGAAAGTGAACCACCGGCTCTTTCAGGTTCTTCTGCCCTCATTAGGACGGCACCGGTGTCTGAAACGACTACCAAAGAAGCTTGTTTTTTAGCCAGAAGGATGGGAACAGCCAAGTCTGACAATTTTTTCCTGTCGGATTCGGAAACAGCAGAAACAATTTCGGTGTTTTGGGCAATCACTTGGGCATCTGACAAAGTTTCCGCCTTTTTGCTCTCTATCGTGTAACTTAAGACACCAACATCAGTTTTGAGACTGGTTAGGATATCTCGACGTAAATTACTAAGTGATGCAAAAGTGAAAAAGATAGTGGTTAGAAGGAATATGGTCAAGACAGAAGTTGTAAAAATCATAAAGAGCTGGGTTTCAAACCTTTTAAGAAGATAGCTCCATACCCAGCGGCCTAATATGAAAATACTTGCGGCAAGAAGAATGCGTTCGAGTATCCATAAAGGTCCGAAAGGAGCAACAATATTGGCAACGGTTATGTTGTCAGTATTTCTGAAAAGATAGGCTAACCCCGCTAGTTCTGAAAATGCAAGAATGAAAAAGCTTAAAGATATTGCTTTAAGGTGGTTTTCCAATCCAACTGTTGCCCTTCTTAAGTATAGAAATGCGGTCAGTATTGCCAAGATAGGGAATGAGAAAGATGTAAGCTGAATTGCCGTAACACCAAGGAAGGGGAGAACTGATACCGCAGAAGAAATTTTTTTGGTTTTTTTCTTCCGATATTCAGGGAGGGGTTGAAGAGGAACGACAATCTGGCCGATTATTAAAATCAAATACCCCGAAATTCTGAAAGCTGCTCTTAAGGTGTTTATTACATCGGACTCCAATATTGAGTGCTCCAAAAGAGATTGTTCTATTAGAGTGGCCTGGATTACAAAAGAAACTGTTAATAAGAGAAATCCTAAAAATTTATAGCCCTCGTTGAAATCTTTTTTATTTAGCCAGGCATCAAAATATAGCCAAGCTACGGCGAAAGTTACAAGCGCAGCAAGTAAAGATAGAACAAAGTGTGTATTAACTAGAAGAAATTGGGCAAGCAACATTCTGAATTTATTTTAACGTTTTTTAAGAGGGATAGTAAGAAGCTTTTGTCTAGACAAGTAATAAAAATTTGTAGTACTATAAATTTAGCTAAGAATTATATGGTTGCTAAAAAGAAAGTAACTTCAAAAGAAAGCAAAGAAGAGAAGGTAACTCCTGAAGTAGAGAATAAGGTGGTTGTTGAAGAAGTTCCTTCACGAGATGAACCGGCTTCTTCTGATTCAAAAGAAGTGCCTGCCTCAGGCGAAGAACAGGAGCTTTCTTCCGAAACAGAAACAACTTTGAGTGAAAGACCATTGGATGAAGAAATTCCTTTAGAAAAAACCAACCGCAAGTTATTTACGGCAGGATTAATTGTTGTTTTGTTTGTCTTTGGTATAACCGGCTGGATTTTCTATCTTACTAACAGATATACAGAAAAAACAACCCAGGAGGAAATTACCATAGAAGAGGGGATAACGGAAGAGCCAACGGCCACTCCGGCCCCGACGCAATTAGAGAGAGAAGAGATAACTCTTGAGATTATGAATGGTTCTGGTGTGGCTGGGGCTGCCGGAGATGCTGCCGAAATTTTTGAGGCACTAGGTTATGAGATTACGGAAATCGGTAATGCCGATGTCACGGAAGGTAATGAGCTATATGTTAATCCAGAATTTGAGGGATTGGTTGAAATTCTTT
This sequence comes from Patescibacteria group bacterium, assembly GCA_018823885.1. Lineage (GTDB taxonomy): Bacteria > Patescibacteriota > Microgenomatia > UBA8517 > UBA8517 > JAHJHG01. Next base: position 8,509 of record JAHJHG010000006.1, on the reverse strand, counting down.
TAAAGGATGTTGAGAGCGAACTCGACATATCTTCAATTTCAGGAGAATTAGAGGATTCTGATGCTTCAGCCAGAATTATATTGGGAGAATAAATTTATTCCTGTTCTTCTTCTTCAAATGGGTCTTCGTCTAAAGATGGTCCGACAATCGTCTTAGAGACGGAAGAAAAGGTACCGCGAATGAAATATATGATCATTGGTGCAAGAAGGGCTGCTCCACCCAAAGCCAAGGAAACCGTCCACTCGATAGGCAAAAGTTTGGCGCCAGTTGCCAGTTCTTGGACACCGTAGAGCTGTGTCAATCCGGCGACAATTAAAAGGATTAAGCCTTTAGCAGTATATTGTTTTTCCATGAAAGAAAGAAAAAACAGAGGGGTTAAGAATATTCCCAGTGCCTTGATGACGATAGAAGCACCCGTAAAGGGATATTGAGAATAAATACTGGGATTAATGTATTGGTAAGGCGAGGACAAAACAACTCCGAGAGGTTCAACTACCGCATCGAGAACATAGGCCAAAAGGAATAGTCCGACGATAAAGATTAACGTATATTCTTTTTTCATGGTATTTATCTAGCTAAGTATATATACAAAATTTAAGCCGAAATATCAACTAGATCTAGAATATGGCATCAAAATATCTGTAAGTAAAACCTCCACGAACTAGCCAATCGGTTTCAAAATCATTGTCATCATCCGTTTTTTTGTAGTATTTATATTGTCCCGCACTTGTTTCTTGCATAATAAACCAGTCCCCATCTTTATCTACGAATCCATAGTAAGCGGGGGAGGAGTCATCAATTCCCGAAATCTTGTAGCCGTCTGTCGGCAGTTTTATGGCGGGATCGATTTGAGTGTCAGTTGTGTCTTTTAAGGCAACGGTGCCCGGTCCAGGAACACTACCAAAGAAAGCGCCTTGCGCTTTTTTTGTGAATATTGAGAAAAGAAAAAGAGTAACACCGGCTGAACCGATAAGTTTGACAAAAGCCCGTCGGTTGGCATCCATCCGCTTTTTGTCTGGGCCATCGTCCTCAATTTTTTCTGCCTTTAGGATTCCTGTTTCGGCTTTTTTGTCTTTTGTTTTTCCAATTCTCCTTAGTTCAGGAAAAATAATTGCCTTGTTTCTATTGGGTAGAACAAGGAAAAGAAAATAAGCCGCTAAAGGAAAGAAAAGGACAGCGCTTGCTAATTGAGCATAATTACCGGTGCCCAAAAACCCTGCCACAATCATTAAAGTGACAATGATGAAATTGTAGTAAATAAGTAATTTCTTCATACTATTGAACAAGATTATTCTTCAGCGTCTTCATTGTTTTCTTCTGCTATTATTGCATAATCTTTATGCACCCATCCTGTTAATTCTTCATCAAAGACTATCTCAAACCAATTTTCATTTTCTGATACGTATTCATATTTTTCATTAACGACCACTTTACCAAGAATCTCGGATGCAGTGGATGATTCTTCCCGGACATTGATTTCAGAACTGGCGTCATCAGACCTGATAAGAACGAATTTTTTGGGTTCTTCTACAATATATTCATTAATGTTTACACCTTCTTTTTGAGGTTCTGCCTCAGCTGGGGTTTTATTGGTGGTCAATATTCTTCGAGCACTGGTTGCCAATAAAAGAAGAAAGATAATGACAACAAAAACAACGCGGCCTTTTCCTAGGGAAAAACCTGAACCTAAAGGCAAACCTTCTTTGTTTTTTGTCTTTTTTCTATTTTTGTTTTGTATTAAATATCTACCAATAGAGACCAAAAAGTATATTGGTACGGGTAGGAAAACAAGTTGAAGGAGGGCGGTCTCAATGGAGGTGATGTTCAAGATACCACTAATGGAAATAAACAAGGCTAGAATTGCACAATAAACAAAAAATATTTTTTGAGAGATCTTCATTTATATTCCTCCTACTTCCTTAACAAAACTGGCTGATACCCAGCCATTTTGACCACTGGGAAGTTCAATTTGATACCAGCTGCCCTTACTTTCAAAGAAGGGATATTTTTCTCCATATTCTATCTGGCCAACTATTTTAGAAGAGGAGACAGTGTCTTGAAAAACATCGATTTTGCTCCATTTGCTGTCGGCAATGGTAATGTTGCCAATTAGGTTGCCCAAATAGGCATAATTGTCTGTATCATCAGAGGTAAGGCCGAGAGTGGTTCCGGAGGTCATCTTATCGCCCCTGAGAGCTTCTAATTCGTCTTTAATGTCTTCTCTTACCTCACTTAGTAATTGTTCGCTTTCAGGAGACTGTGAGGCCAGCTGTTCAACCTCTGTTTTTAATTCATCAATCGAAGCCAAATAGATTTTCGTCATGGCCGAAAGATTTTGACTGATAGGATCTGTTTTGCCGGCTAAGAAAAAGGCAAATACTCCTAGCATTCCCAGCAAGAAAACAATTCCTGCCATTTTTAAGGACCAATTGAGAGTGCTTTCTTCGGACTGCTTTGATTTCTCTTTGCTGGAAATAACCTTTAGCCAAAAATAGAAAGTAATGGGCATAAATAGAACCAATAGAAAGAAATTCTGAGGTGTGGGGGTAAGAAAAATGGAAGTGATAAAAAGAATTGTTGAGACAACTAGGCTGTAATAAAAAAGAAATTTGTGGTATTTATTCATATTATTATCATACAACCAGCATTAATCTAAGTGTATCAGATATTAAACCATTTTCTTTACAGTCGTCTATGAGCTCGAGTCGTTAAGGGTATTGTGGAGTCTTTCAAACAAGAAATTCTTGTACTGGTAATTAACCCTTGTCATTTTGGTATATACTCTAGGGGTGTAAGGATTTTTAATTTGATGTTCAAACGCCTGGCCCTTAAGTTTTCAAATCTTTTTAATAGTATTTTTTTCTTCGCTCTTCTCCTTTTGGTATTCTTAGGAGTCGTTTTCTATGTTTTTTTGGGAAAGGGTGCGCGGGATGCTCTAACTGAGCAGATGCTTCATAGAGAGCAATCTAATGCACGGGCAGGGGCTTCATCGATAGCAACCTTTTTCGAGTTAATTGGAAATTCGGTAGTAATAATGTCTGATAGAGATGAAATAGTAAAACCCGGACCTCAAACGGACATTTTCTTAGAAAGCGCTATATCCAGATGGGAAAATACGCCAGTAACAAACATTATCCTAACCGACAGGGACGGGAAAGTTATAAAGGCTGCTTACCGTGAGTTGCCGGGGGAAGCAGATATTTCTCTTGCCGACAGGGAATACTTTATTTGGGCCAAGAATGCGGAGAGCTCGGATTATTATGTTTCCGCAGCAGTAGAATCCAGATTAAGAGGAGAGAATTATTATGTAGTCCCAATAGTATCTCCGGTGATTGACAAAGGGGGAGATTTCAACGGTGTGTTAATCATGGGGGTTTCTGTCAGTAGTTTGACAGACCAATATATGAATCACCTCAAAATTTCGGATAAAACTGAGATTTATATTATAAAACGCGATGGAAATTTCATATATGCTACGGACGAGGAGCTTCAGGGAGGAAATGCCATAGAATTTATAATAGAACACCCTTTCTTGGGGAACGAAATTTTAGCAGGGAGATTAAAAGAACTTCTGAAAAATGTCCAAGAAGGGAAATTAGAAGTGGCCTATCCGGAAAACGTGGGAACCGTATTTCCATTAAAAACAAGACTTATTGCGTATTCTCCAATATCTACTAAAGACAGAGAGTGGATTTTGGTCATTGCAACGCCCACGGAAGATATATTAGTTTCCATGACCCCTATATATTTTAGGCAAGCGGTTTCTGTTTTGATAATCTTTTTGGCTTTCTTAGGATTTTCTGTCCGTTTTGCAAAGATTTATGGGTATAAAGAGGCGATGAAGGTATTGCATAAGGAAAAGAAACCTTTTTCTAAAACCTCGAAATAGGTAAGTAGTTTATTCAGCAGTTGGCGTTGGGGTTGGACTAGGGGAGGTGGTTGGCACTACAGGTGGTTCGGCGTCTTCAGGCAATTCCAAAGGAGGTTCTATGACAGGTGGTTTTGCTTCTTGAGGAGGTGTTAAATTGTCGGTTCCCTGGGTCTCTGCCGCAGGCCTTCTTGCTTCAAGGCTTTCTAGCTCGGTTTTGGCTAGCTCATAATCATTAGTCTCTTTGTCTGCCAAAGAGAGGACGATTGTCATTTCTTGAATTGCTTTTTCAATTTCGCCTTTTTCGCGGTACGCAAAAGCTAAATTGTAATGAGCATTGGCGTGATCGGATTTAGCCAGAACAGCCAACTTAAAGGCGTCTATTGCATTGTCATAATCTCCTAAAGCATAGAATGTTCCACCTAAAGAAATTCTTAAATCAGGGTTAATAGGGTCTAGGGCGACGGCTTGACCAAAAGTTTGAATGGTAAATTGATCAGCTCCTTGAGCAAAAGGTGCTATGGCTTGATATGTTCTTGCAAGGACCTCCCAATTGCCTGCCCTTTGAGGATTTAGAGTGACCGTTGCTTTTGCTTCTCTTATTGCTTGTTCAATGAGTCGAGTAATGGTTTCTCTATCTTGGTCGGTGATATCTTCATTTTGAGCAATGGTGTTTGCAAGCGCTAGGTTTATTTGAGAATAGCTGGCGTGATATCGATCGACATATGGATTGGTATTTATCGCTTGACGCAAGAGCTCGTAGGTTGTTCCTCCGTCATTCTGAACCAAAGCATCAAGCCCTTTTTTGTATTTTGCTTCAGCGGCTAGCGCCCGACTTGAGAAAACCGCAAAGACAATGAGAGCAACGATTACGGGAACACTGACAAGAAATGCTGGTAATCGGGTTGCAAGTGAGGAGGATAAGATATTATTTTCATCGGTTTCTTGTGCAGAGAGATTCAGTTTTATCCTTCGCCCTTGGGAACTTAGGGCCAAGAGGATAAAAAGGAGCATGATATGGCTTTGAACGGCTGCAAAGAAGATAAAACTGACCAAAAGTATGACCAGAGAGATTAGGGTAGTGTTTTCTATAAGGGTCTTATTGGTTAACTCATTCTTATTTTTTCCAAAGATTTTTCTTAAGCGCCTATATACTTCCAGAAGAATGAAAATTAATGCGACGGCTCCCGAAAATCCTGTTTCGGTGAGTGCGGTTAAATAAAAGTTTCTGGCAGAAGTGAATCTTAAATTCCAATTGTCGGTTTGGTTATAGGAAAGGGGTTTAAATTGATTAAAGGCTGTCAAATAATTTCCAGGACCTGCCCCAAGAATAGGGGATTTCTTTAAGGTATCGATGGCGACTGCCCAGGAAGTATCAAAATCGAGAAGTCTTGGTTCCGCTGGTTTTCCGGGGAGAAGATTGTAAATAGATATTCCAATTCCGAGAACCAAAAGAACGGTAGCCAAAGCAATGAAAGCTTTTTTGGCAACCTCTTTCTGAGAGACAATTAAACCTATTCCTAAAGGAAGTACGGCCATTAGAAATATAACGGAAGGAAGTTGTCTACCCAAAGTATTAAATAGAGGATCTTTCATAAATGCAGGTAGTTGTGGAATGTACTCAAAGGCTTTTGAGAAAGATAATAGAGAAATTATAGAAAGGGTAACTCCTGAGAGAAAAACAACAAGAGAGAGAGTTTTTTGTTCTTTATCTTTGAGTCCAGAGACAAGGAAATAAAGCAAAGCGGAGGCAATAATAACAGTTGTGGTTCCAGGGATAAAAAAGGCTTCCATTTTATTCGGTGTTATTAGAATACTTGAGGCAAGATATGAGATTAAGAGAATAAGTACAGATATATCAAATTTGCCGACTGAGAAATCCAACGAGCCTTTTAGTATTACCCTTATCGCTTTGATCAGTATGGCTAAACCGACACCGAAGCTAAGGACGATTAGTTTGGGCGCAGAAAGAGGGTTCGGGAAAACAGAAAGAACCACAAGGGGAGTTAAGAAAACAGTTGCGTAGAGAATGATTTTTTCTATTTTTTCTAGAGTGTTTTCCATATATTTTTCAACAAAACTAAAGCAACTATGTATTTATATTACTAGGAATCTTCTTAGTCAACAAGAGAATATGCAGTTTTCTATACCTTTATAAGGTTTATCTCAACTGCTTTCAAAAAACAGGACCCTGGGGATTTGGAAAAACGGATAGCGTAATCAGAGGAATAAGGGAAGAAATAAAGTAAGTCAGAGACACTGCCACGCACAGTTGCAGCTATAAGGGTTGCAATTCTCATAGATAGGGCAGTAGGAACAATAACAAGTGTTGTATGGGTAGTTCCAAACATCATAGGGAGCGGCGCAGTTGGCAAATGGTCCTTGAGCACAACTGCTGGAGGTACAGGTTCCGCCACAATATCCATGTGAGTCACAACAGCTCTCATAGCAAGTATCACAGACCCAAGTGTTAGTATGAACCGTGTTAAGAGAATCATTGCAATCAGCCGTCAAAGAAATCATCAGGTTTCTTCTTCTTCCGTTAGTGGGTGCATTAGTTTGAGCATATTGAGTTGTGGAGGCAGGATAGCCATCAGCATCAGCGTCGACTACCCAGATAGGCATTCCTACGTTTAGTTGTCCACTTAGGGCGACGGAACCGCCAGTTAAGCTAAGGATACCAAAAACAACGGCTTGATCAGCATTGACAGTCAATATACCGCTTTGGACGGTTAAAATAGCTGTATTGGATGATACAGTCCCCTCATCAACGCCGTCAACTAAGCCCGCGAATACACAATCGGATGTTACAGTAAAATCACTACTTATGGGACGAGCACAATCGACAGCATGGGTGGGTGATGATGCAACGAAAAATCCACTAATAACAAGCCCTGAAACAACAATCAATTTAAACAAGTTTTCGAGCATTTTATCTAAAAGTTAAACCGCCTTCATAGGTATCAGTTTCGCTTGTCAGTTTAAAGGATAGGTAATAGTTCTGATCATATGAATCCTCCATTTTCCAGGAGGCTTGCCAGGTCCCGTCAGTATCGACTCCGCCGATGCGCTCGAAAGTATAAGTCTTGCTCATATTGTCTGTTTCTAATGTTGCTTTAGCTTCTATGACAGGGCTTGTATGGGTTATTTTGATTGTTACAATTTGAGTTCCGCCCACGGAGGGATCAAGAGGGTCAACAATTACCTGACTTATCTTAGGTCCTACGACATTTTCCCCATGACTTAAGTTATAAATCTGCTTACCAGAAGGAAGAGGCCTCGGTGCGGGAGTGGGTGCTGGTAAAGGGACAGGGGTGGGTTTTAAAGTAGCCGTAGGGGTAGACCCTGACGGTATGACCTGGAGGTTTTCGCGGGCAGTTTTAGTTTGCTTAACTAATAATAGCCATAAAACGACAGCTAGGGTTAAAATCAGTAAAACAGACAGAGCTTGCTTAAAACCTGAAGAAAGATTCGCCCAATGCCCACTAATTTTTTTTAAAAACGTCATTTTCCTCAAGGAGGGCATTTGCATGTTAGACATCCACTAGTACTAAATTCATTAAATAAGAAGAAGAGCTATATGTCAATACTTTACATAAAAGTGAATGGGGAAAAACTACTATTTAGCTTCTATTGCCGACCGGTTAAAATCAACATTTTGCGTTATTGCTTTGTTGAATCCAACAATAAATTGTCCTGCAACATACAAATTTACTGTATATTAATTCCTTTGAAATTCAGACCCTTCAATTCAAAAGTACCTGCACTTAAGGTGAGAGTGCTAGTTGTGCACCAATCAGTATTAGTAGCATTCTCTGCACGGACTCGATATTGATAAGTATTTCCTTGTGAAACATCAGTATCTTCATGGCTTTGAGAGTCGGCTGCTTTATTTATGAGGAACAAGAAACCGGCAGCACTTACATTTCTTTCTATTCGGTATTGAGTTTCAATTGTTGAATTGTCCACCCACGAAAGAATTAAAGATAAGTCTTCTGGATTTTCTTGAATGGTGCAATTTGAAGGAGTAAGGTGTGATGCCATGGCAAATGTTGCACTTTCAGTGTCCCAAACGCCTTCAAGGCCAGTATCATCCCAGAATTTTATTCTCCAGTAGTAAGTTGTTCCGTCAAGAACTAATGCACTTTCCCCATATGTAATGTCTTGGGAGCGATTACCGGCAATACAATCAGTCATTGAAGTTCCAGAAGAGCCAGAATCCCAAAGAGTTGATGAAAAATCACTATCATCATCTACCTGGATTTGATATTTATTGAGAACCTGACCAGTATCGGGGTCATTGCAAAGGGCAGAAAATTCAGGTGTGGTATCAGTTATATTTGTTGGATTGGTAAGCCCCTCTGTCAAAAGGCTTGTTGGGGCGGTTGGATTTTGGCTAACTATAAAATTAATTACACTGCTAGTAGAACCAAAAGTGTTTGATCCAGCAGGGTCAATTGCAGACCCTCTCCAATAATAAGTTAAACCCTTGGTGAGGGCAGTTTGAACAGTATACGTACCCTGTGTTCCCGATGTATACGTTGTTCCACCATCACCGTTTTGACCACTCCACCCAGTTTGAGAAGAGACTTGATTAAAAGTTTGACAATTTACACTCATTCCAACATCTTCACAAAGTTC
>JAHJHG010000005.1 GCA_018823885.1 Patescibacteria group bacterium | reverse complement strand
ACAAAATGAAAAAAATATCTGTAGTTATTCCTGCATACAACGAAGAAGATGTAATTATTGATTGCCTATCCTCTCTAGACAAACAAACACACTCCAATTTCGAAGTGATCATTGTTGACGATGGTTCAACAGATAAGACGCCTAAGTTAGTTAAGGGATTTAATCCAAATAAATACAAATTAGTAATTATTAAACAAAACCATAAGGGTCCAGGAGCAGGAAGAAATTTAGGATCAGAAAGGGCAACCAGCGAAATTCTTGTTTTTGTAGATGCAGACATGACTTTTGATAAAGATTTTCTAGAGAAATTAGTAAAGCCAATTGATTCAGGAGAAGAAAAAGGAACATTTAGTAAAGAAGAACATGTTTCAAATTGGGGTAACATATGGGCCAAATGCTGGAATATTAATGAAGGTTGGGCTGATAAGCGTCGCCACCCTGCGAATTATCCGGACAAACAAAAAGTATTTAGGGCTATTTTAAAGAGTGAATTTGATAAAGTGGACGGTTTTGATCCTGGTGGATACACGGATGATTACAGCTTAAGCGAAAAACTAGGCTATGAAGCCGTGGTTGCCAAAGGAGCCAGGTTTTATCATAAAAATCCAAGCTCTTTGTTTGAAATTTTTAAGCATGCCAAGTGGGTAGGCAAAAGGCCGTATAAATTAGGTGTTTTGGGGTGCATGGTTGCACTCATCCGCGCGTCTTTGCCCGTTTCCTTAATTGTTGGTTTGTTTAAATCAATAATTAAACTTCAGCCTGCATTTTTAATTTTTAAGGTGGTATATGATTTTGGAATTTTTCTTGGTATCCTGGAATATATTTTTTTGAAAAAACAGTCAAAATAGATGTTTAAATACCTTCATAACTACAGATATTTATTATCAATATTATTCCTAGCACTGATTCTAAGGCTTGTTGTCATCAATCAATCATTCTGGTTAGATGAGGCAATAGGAGCCTTGGTAGTCAAAGAACAAAACATTGTTCAAATAGCAACTCAATTTCCGAAAGGAGATAATCACCCACCACTATATTATTTGGCCCTTGAGGGCTGGGGTAATCTATTTGGTTATTCAGAGGTGGCACTAAGGGGCCTGTCAGTATTGTTCGGAGTTTTGACAGTATATTTTACGTTTTTAATCGCGAAAATATTTACAAATAAGAAAAAGGTATCTTATCCCTTATTTTCGGCGCTTTTATTAGCAAGCTCCCCTTTCCATATTTACTATTCTCAGGAAGCAAGAATGTATATTATGGCAGGGCTTTTTGCTTCCATGGCTATTTATTATTTCTTGCTGACACTTGATACCAAAGTTAAACAAAAATATCCCTGGATCCTCTTTTCATTATCGATAACGGCACTAGTATTCATAGATTATGTTCCTGTGTTTCTATTACCTCTTTTTTGGTTGTTTGCTTTTATAAAAAAACAAAAAAAGGATTGGTGGATAAAATTTCTTCTTTCTCATTTGCCCCTGGTCTTTTCTGGGGCATTATGGCTTCCCATCTTCTTAGTTCAGCTGGAAAGAGGAGCCTGGCTTATGCAAAAACTTCCTGCGTGGAGCAGGCTAGCTGGAGGAGCAACCCCCAAACAAGCCTTATTGGTTTGGGCAAAATTTATTTTAGGAAGAATTTCCTTTAAGAATAAGGTTTTATATTACAGCTTAATAGGAATTTCTTCCTTGCCTTTTATTTATTCGCTTAGTAAGGCGCTTAAAGAGAGAAAAAAGATATGTATTATATGGAGTTGGCTTTTGGTACCCTTATCCCTGACCTTTATTGCCTCTTTAGTTTTTCCCGCATTTATTTACTTCAGATTTTTATATGTAGTTCCTGCATTTTATTTACTTGTTGCCTGGGGTGTTAATCAAATTAAAGACAGAGAAAAGCGAGTTCTAATTGGAGGCTTGCTTCTTGCGGTGAATATTGTTGGTTGGCTATTTTATGTTGGCGAGCCCTACCAACAAAGAGAACAGTGGCGCCAGGCAGTAAGTTTTATTGAAAGCAGAGCGCAGAAGGATAAAGATGTGGTTGTTTTTGAGAACCCCCAACCTTTCGCTCCTTATATGTGGTATGAGAAGGGAGAAATTGATGCTTTTGGGGCAACAAACTCAATATTGGCAGACGAAGCTGAAACAAAACAAAAAACTTTGTCGATTATCAACAATCGACAAGGAGTGTATTATTTTGAATACTTGCACGATCTTTCAGACCCGAAAGGAATAGTGGTGCAGACGATACAGGATGTGGGCTTTGGAAAAGATGAAATCTTTGATTTTATAGGTGTTGGCCAGGTAACATATTGGACAAAGTAGTTATGAAAATCGGAATTGATATATCACAAATTGTTTACGGTACTGGTGTTTCAACTTATACCAGAAATCTTATTAAAGCACTTTTGTCTTTGGATAAAGACAGCGACTATGTAGTCTTTGGGGGTTCTTTAAGAAGAAGGAACGAATTGGAAGCTTTTCTTACAGGCCTTAAGGGCAATGTCAGCGGTAAAGTGTATCCTTTTCCCCCGACCATGGCAGATATTCTTTGGAATAGGCTTCATGTATTGAGAATAGAAAAACTAGTTGGTGACCTGGATGTTTTCCATTCTTCTGACTGGACACAACCACCCAGCAACGCTTTTAAAGTGACAACTATTCATGATTTAGTGCCCTTGCGTTTTCCTCAATATTCTCACCCGAGGATAGTGTCGGCCCACAAAGCAAGGCTGAAACACATTAAAAGAGAGATAGACGTTGTTATTGTTCCCTCTGATGCCAGCAAAGAGGATTTGATGGTGAATGGTGTGTCTGAAGATAGAATTAGAGTAATACCAGAAGCTGCTGATCCTATCTATAAGCCTGCCGAGAAAAAAGAGATAGAAAAATTAAAAAGAAGCCATAGGATTAAGGAAGGATATATTCTTGCGGTTGGGGTTGGTCCAAGAAAAAATACAGAAAGAATCATTGAAGCATATGAGAAAGTAAGGGCAGGACGAAATTTAAAATTAATTATTCTTGGCCACCCGTACAAAAGAATTGAGCAGAAGAGTGGAGTAATTTTTACCGGACAGGTAGATATAAGTAAAATGCCTACGTATTATTCAGGGGCCGAAGCTTTGGTTTACCCCACAATATATGAAGGTTTTGGACTACCCGTATTAGAAGCTTTTTCTTGCAAAACCCCCGTCGTTACATCCAATACTTCAAGTCTTCCCGAAGTTGCCGGTGATGCAGCGGAAATTGTTGATCCGTTTGATGTAAATTCTATTACAGAAGGGATAAAAAACGCCCTAAATCGCAAGAAGGGGTTAATTAGTAAAGGGTTAGAGCGCTCAAAAGACTTTTCTTGGGAAAAAACAGCAGAAATGACTCTGGAAGTATATAACGAGGCTAAAAAATAGACTTTTATGTTAATTGGAATAGACGGAAACGAAGCAAATATTGAAAAAAGGGTTGGTGTGAACCAATATGCCTTCGAATTATTGAAAAATATCTATAAACTACAGGAGGAATGGAAAAATAGACATAAGGTCATAGTTTACTTGAGTTCTAGTCCCCAAAAAGACCTTCCTAAAGAAAATTCTGGATGGAAATATAAAATTATCCCGGGACAGAAACTCTGGGTTCTCACAAAGTTGATGCCTAGGCTGCTTTTTGATAAAGAAAAACCTGATGTTTTTTTCACTCCAAATCATTATGTTCCACCGATTTCTGTCATTCCAAGAGTATGTACTATTCATGACCTCGGATATCTCGAATTTTCGGGACAATTTAAGAAATATGACTTTTGGCAGTTGAAATATTGGACTGCCATCTCACTTTATATATCAAAAGCTATCATTGCAGTATCAAATAGTACAAAGGGTGACATTGTACGACACTACCCTTCCGTCTCAGACAAGATAAAGGTTACGCAGCATGGATATGATAAGAGTCGCTTTAACATAAATATAAGCGACAATGATGTGCGACGTGTCAAAAATAAGTACGCTATAGTTGGTGACTATGTACTTTTTATCAGCACTCTCAAGCCTAGCAAGAACATAGAAGGTCTTTTGGAGGCGTGGAAACTTGTTCTTAAAGATTTTCCGAAATATCAACTGGTTATAGCTGGTAAAAAGGGTTGGTTATATGAATCAATTTTCAAAAAGGTTAAGAATTTGAAGCTAGAAAGCAAAATTATTTTTACAGACTTTATTTCTGAAGAGGATAAGCCAGCTCTAATCTCTGGTGCAAAAGTTTTTACACTTCCTTCGTTTTGGGAAGGTTTTGGGATGGATGCTTTGACTTCAATGGCGTGTGGTACGCCTGTCGTTGTTTCCGATATAGCAGCCTTGCGTGAAGTTACAGATAAAGCTGGGATATTTGTTGATCCTTATAATATTCCAGATATAGCCAGGGGAGTTACTAAGGTTCTTTCAATGAACGAAACAAGCTATAAGCTCCTTGTTGGAAAAGGTATGAGGCAGGCAGAAAAGTTCTCTTGGGAGGATACAGCTCGAAAGACAGTTAAGATATTAGAGAAAGTAAATACTTCTAAAGTGGGCAGGTAGGCTCGTAGGTGTTATAATTCCTTTATAATGCCTATCTTTCGCGATCGAATGGGTCAAGGCCTTACTCTCGTCCAAGCGTATTCTAAAATATGTAGTCGTTTTTGTAATTATTTTCTTGATCTTGAATTAATGGTTTTACGTTGGGTGGGACATATACCTTTCCACACTTGCCGCAAGTTTTTCTATAAGCTGGCTGGTATGAAAATAGGTAGAGGATCAGTGATTCACATGTGGGCCAATTTCTTTCAACCCAAGAACATAAAGATAGGAGAAGGATCTATTATTGGTGATCGTGTGTTTCTGGACGGTAGGGCTAAACTAACAATAGGAAATCATGTTGACATAGCTTCAAATGTTTTGATTTATAACTCAGAGCATGATATCGAAGCAGAGGATTTTTCTGCAAGAGAAGAGCCTGTAGAGATAGATGACTATGTGTTTATTGGCCCTAGGGTAATTATTTTGCCCGGGGTTAAAATTGGCAAAGGTGCAATAGTAGCTGCAGGAGCGGTTGTTTCTAAGAATGTACCTAATTTTGCGATAGCAGGAGGAGTACCGGCGAAAACTATTGGAGAACGCAAAAACAAAAATCTAAAATACAAGCTGGGTAGGGCAAGACTTTTTCAATAATACTTCTAATGAAAAGAATAACAAAGATATTCTTCAGCTGCTTTAGCACACTATTTATTATTTACCTTTTATTGCCTAATCCAACCTTTCCGGAGCCACCACCAGATGCACTTCAGTCAAATGAACCAGCAGACACGGAAACACCTTTAAGAAAAGCATATTTTACAAACTACACCCGTGAGGAGGTAATGATTCATTATAAAGACCAATTTGAAAAGCCTGTTATTTTCGGAATATATTTACCTTCATACAGATTAAACTATCCCCCGGAAGAAGCGCGAATGATTATTAGAGACCAAACAAGAAGCACTTTTCTAGAAGAGATTGTTCATCCTTTTAGAGAGTCGGTCTATATTAATGGTTTTAAGCCTGCCTTAAAGAAAGATGCTATATACATAGAAGGTAAAGATTGGTATCAAAAAATTACGGTGAGATTTGTACCAAGCAATAGTCTTGCCAGAGTTGCCGTAATAGTGTTGACATTGGCTTTGATGGTAATTGTTGGCAAAGAGTGGGAGACTGCTATTAAAGGTTTTCTGAAAAGAAAGAAAAGGGTATAAACAGAATAATGGACTTATCAATAATAATAGTCAGTTTTAATACGAAAAAAATCTTAAAGGATTGTCTTGAATCCGTAATAAAAACAACAAAGAAAATAAAATATGAGGTAATTGTTGTTGATAATGATTCCAAGGATGGTAGTGTAGAGCTTTTGAAATTGCTTGCAAAGAAATACCCCATACGTATTATTGCCAATAGAACAAACGCTGGTTTTGGTATTGCCAATAATCAAGGAGCAAAAATTGCCAAGAGCAAATATATATTATTCCTGAATTCAGACACAATAGTGAAAAAGAATGTTTTGGGTGAGATGGTTTTATGGATGAACAAAAACTCTAAAGTGGGAGCTTCTACCTGCGCCTTAAGGAATTTGGACGGTAGCTTGCAAGGGACAGGTGGTTATTTTCCGAATCTATTTAAAGTATTTGCTTGGATGTTTTTCCTAGAAAATATCCCACTTGTTGATAGTCTTATAAAGCCATTTCATCCCATGCACCCACAATCTCCACTATATAAAGGAGAACGTTTTTTCAAAAAAGCACACCAAAGAGATTGGGTTACGGGTGCATATCTGCTAACAAGAACAGATTTGTACGAGGAGGTGGGAGGATTTGATGAGGATTATTTTATGTATACAGAAGAAGTTGATTTATGTTGGCGGATAAAGAAAAAGGGTTGGCAGATTTGGTTTCTCCCCAAATGGAATATTACACATTTGGGAGGAGCAAGCTCTACTTCAGAATTTCCGATACTTTCTGAATACAAAGGAGTGAAGCTTTTTTACAAAAAGAATAAACCTGCTTGGCAGACACCATTGGTTCGGCTATTTTTGAAAGGCGGTGCAGCTCTTAGGGTGCCGCTATTCGGGTTACTTAAAGGGAAGGAGGCAGCAATAACTTATGCAAAAGCTTTTAAAGCGGCTTGATGACATTACCAAATATTTAGTGGCAACTATTTTGCTGGCAATCCCTTTGTATCCGAAATTTCCTCTTTTGAGAATACCTGGAACCTATGTTTCAATTCGCTTGGAGGATTTTCTTTTGGCAATTGCCGTTTTAGTGCTAGTGGCTCATATTTTACCCAGGCTTTCCGAATTTTTAAAAAATAAGACCAATATAGCAATATTTGTATTCTTATTGGTGGGCTTAGTATCTCTTTCCTCCGCCATATTTGTGACCAAAACAGTTCAGCCTCATTTGGGAGTGTTGCATTGGCTACGACGAGTGGAATATTTTATTCCTTTCTTTTTGGGAGTAATTGCAATCAGGAAAAACAAGGGCAATCTGGAATTTTTCCTTAAAGTATTAATGATATCGATATTATTGGCATTTCTTTACGGTTTTGGCCAGCGACATTTAAATTGGCCGATCATTGTTACTCAAAATGAGGAATATGCCAAAGGCGTCGCTCTACGCTATGTCCAGGGAGGACATATTAACGCTACGTTTGCGGGACATTACGATCTTGCTACTTTTTTGATATTGCTTTTACCCGTTTATTTGTCTTTATTGCTTTTGATCAAAAATTTTCGAGCCAAGACGATAATATTAGCTGTTATTCTTTCTGGATTGTGGTTGCTTTCTTTTTCGGGATCAAGAATTTCAGCCGCTTCATATCTTGTTGCTGCCATTCTGTCATTAATTCTCATCAAAAAATATAAGGTCATTCCTATTATGGTGTTAATTGGTATTTTGGTCTTTGGTATGTCTTCGAATTTAACATCGAGATATCAAAGATTGATTGATGTTGGAAAGGAAAAAATAGAAGAGATTAATAATAAACTACTATTTAATCAATCTTTGGGAGAAGTGATAGCCATAGAAGAGCTTGATGATAATTCCCTAAGGAGAAAAACTACAATCCCAACTCCTACGCCTGTTCCGGTTTTTGAGGACAGATCAACCTCCATTAGGTTTGATGTTGAGTGGCCAAGGGCATTGCGAGCTCTTTCAAAAAATCCTTTGCTGGGTACAGGATATTCTTCAATTACACTAGCAACAGACAATGACTACTTAAGATTACTAGGTGAAGTTGGAATACTAGGCTTTTTTGCATTCTTTTTGGTTTTTATTAGAATTGGCAAGAAAATATACGATTCGCTTCCTTTGGTGAGAAATTTCAATGGAGTAGAGCTTGCTTTTATGGCAGGTTTTGTGGGCGCTCTGCCGGGAATATTTATAAACGCAATGTTCATAGATGTTTTCGAGGCATCGAAGTTTGCTATAATCTTTTGGCTATTAGCCGGTTTTTCCGTTGTTTTATTAAAAAATGAGAAAAATAATTGAACGAATACAAAAAGTAAAGAATATTGAATATTATTTGTTAGCAATAATATTGATTTTGGGCTTATTGGTGAGACTATATAAAATAGGAAACCCTGTGGCAGACTGGCATTCCTTTCGCCAGGCCGACACAGCTTCTGTAACTAGAATTTATGTGGAAGAGGGAATTAACTTTTTATATCCTCGCTATCATGATTTTTCCGCCACACAGTCTAGGTTGTATAACCCGAATGGTTATCGTTTCGTTGAACTGCCGATTTTTAATGTTATTCATGCCAGTTTGGTCAATACATTTCCCCAATTATCACTAGAAGTGTGGGGACGATTAGTTGCAATTTTTTCTTCTTTGGTTTCTGCATATGTAATTTATCTGCTTGGGAAAAAATTTATAAACAAATGGGGCGGTATTTTGGCTGCAGCATTTTATATGCTTTTACCGTTTAATATATATTTCACTCGAGTGATATTGCCTGACCCTACTGCTATAACCCTTGCCCTTCTTGGATTGTGGTTTTTTGTTAGGTTTACAGAAGACGAGAAACCTCTCCCGCTGTATTTGTCGGGAGCTTTGTTTACAACTTCAATGTTGATGAAGCCGTTTACCGCTTTTTATTTTGTGCCAGCAGCTTATCTATTTTTTAGAAAATATGATTGGAAAAAAATGTTGCAGAATTCAAAACTAGTAATAAAGTTGTTAGTTTTTGCCAGCATAGTGGTAATCCCTTTTTTAGCTTGGAGAGCTTGGATTAATCAATATCCAGCTGGAATTCCGGGCTGGAAATGGATGTTTAACGGTGACCACATACGCTTTCGGCCAGCATTTTGGAGATGGATTTTTGTTGAAAGATTAGGAATTCTTATTTTGGGTGTTTGGGGATTAATACCTTTTGTTTTGGGGTTGCTAAAGGCTAAGACAAAAGATTATTTTATTCACTTCTTCCTATTAGGTATGTTTTTGTACACTCTTATATTCGCAACTGCCAACGTAAGACATGATTATTATCAATTAATGATTATTCCAGCAGTTTCCCTTGCGCTTGCTCAGGGAGCAATATATATGTGGAATAGCAAAGACTTTAAACGAATTTTTTCAAGGCCGCTTTTGATTTTCTCAATAATAATGATGCTTGGGGCGACTGCGTACAGAGTGAAAGAGTATTACAAAATAAATCACCCGGAAATTATGGTTGCTGGGCAAGCCATTGACAACATAGCCCCAAAAGATGCGTTGGTTATTGCTCCATATAACGGTGACACAGCCTTTCTTTATCAAACCAAACGAAAAGGCTGGCCTGTTATAGACACGTCTTTAGAAACACTGATAAAAAGAGGAGCAGATTATTATGTATCAGTAAATCTGAATGATACTGACACACTTATGGTCGAAGAAGGTTACGAGGTTGTAGAAAAAACAAATGATTACGTGATAATCGACCTAAATAAACCTAAATTATGAAGAAAAAATTAAAAATTCTAATGCTTGTTCCTTTCTTGCCTAACATCCAAACATCGGGGGGCCAAACGCGTTGGTACAATATTATTAAACATCTATCAAAAGAGCACGATATTACACTTTTTTCTTTAAAGAAGGATGAATCGGAGAAAAAGTTCATACCCGAACTCAAAAAATATTGTAAAAAAGTAAGAGTTTTTTCAAGACCGAAATCCCCTTGGACGCTTAAAAATATTTTGCTCGCAGAACTCGGATTTTATCCACTAGTTGTTATTAGGAATTTTTCCGCATCTGAAAGAAAAGCGGTCAAAGAAGAACTAGAGAAAGAAAAATATGACCTGATTCATGCTGAAGCTTTTTATGTGATGCCCCACATACCGGAAACAGATGTTCCCACAGTTCTTGTAGAGCAAACAATAGAGTATATGGTTTATAAGCACTATGTTGACAACGAAGTGCCATTGCTTTTGAAGCCTTTCTATTTACTCGATGTTTTTAAGCTTAGGTATTGGGAGAAATATTATTGGAAAAAGGCAGACAAGCTAGTATCTGTTTCTAACGAAGATCGCCAAGCGATGCTGGAACTAATCCCTGAGACTAATGTTGATATTATTCCAAATGGAGTAGATGCGGATTATTATGTTGCCAAGAAAGCTGTTAAAAAAGATCCAGCAAGAGTCATGTATGGAGTAACGAATTTTGAATGGCTCCAAAACGTTGAGGCAGTAGATCTTCTGATTGACGAAGTATGGCCAACAATACATAAAGAAGAGCCTAGCGCAAAACTTTGGATAGTCGGAAGGAGAATACCGGAAAGAATTGTCAAGCTAGCCGAAGAGAGAGACGATGTTGAGATCACTGAATCGATTGAGGATGCACGAGATGCATATTTATCATCAACGGTAATGGTAACACCAATAAAAGGTGCAGGAGGGACGAGACTGAAGATATTAGAAGCAATGGCGGCCGGATTACCGATTGTATCAACTTCCATAGGTGTTGCCGGACTTGGCCTCACAAATGGTAAGCACGCACTTGTTTCAGACAGTATGTCTGGATTGGCAAAACAAGCCATAAAAGTTATTAGAGACAAAAAGGCGGCGGAAATAATGGGGAAGGAAGGGCAAAAATTTGTTAGAGATAATTTTGATTGGAAAGCAATCACTAAGCTTCACCAGCCAATATACGATAATATATTAAGGCGGCCTAAAAACTAATGAAAGAAAAACCAAATCTTTCGATAATAATATTAAACTATAATACAAAAGATCTTCTTAAAGATTGTTTACTTTCTCTTGAGAAAGTAAAGAACGAGGCAAGTTTTGAAGTAATAGTTGCTGACAACGGCTCAGTTGATGGTAGCTGTGAAATGCTTAAAAAAGACTTCCGTTGGGTTATATTGGTTGAGAATAATGCAAATCTAGGTTTTGCAGCTGGAAACAATAGGGCAAAGGACTACTGTAAAGGGGAAAATGTTTTGTTGCTAAATACGGACACGATAGTACACAAAGGAACTTTAAAAAAATGTTTAGAATATTTACACAAGAACAAAGAAGTTGGAGCCTTAACTTGCAAGCTTGATTTATTGGATGGTGGAGTCGATAAAGACGCAAGAAGGTCTTTTCCTACACCATGGGTTTCATTAACTCATCTTGTTCTTGGTTTAGATAAGATATTTCCAAAATCTCCCTTGTTTGCAAAATATTGGTATGGATATATCCCTGAGGATACAACTCATGAAGTAGACGCCATTCAGGGAGCCTTTTTCTTAGTTCGTAAAAAAATATTGGATAAGGTGGACTGGCTTGACGAGGATTATTTTCTCGATGGAGAAGATATTGATCTCTGCTGGAAAATAGGAGAAGCTGGATGGAAAATAATATATTATCCAGAGGTTTCAATAATTCATCTCAAGGGTGTCACAAAAGGGAAAAATAAGAAAGCAAAGAAAAAAGCTCCACTCGCTGAAAGAATTAAATTTAGGGCTTCGGGCGTTACCTCCATGGAAATCTTTTACAGGAAAAGACTTTGGAATAAATATCCTTTGTTGTTGAATTTGCTAGTTATCGCGGGGATTAAGTTTCTCAGGGTCCTAAGGATAATTAAAATGCTTCTATAATGAAGATATTAATTGATGCAAGACTGTATGGACTGGAGAACGCAGGATTGGGGCGGTATCTAGTTAATTTAATAGACGAACTAGCCAATATTGATAAGAAAAATAGATACGTTCTTCTATTAAGGAAGAAATATTTTAAAGAGTTAAGCGTTCCAGAGAATTGGGAGAAAGTGTTGGTTGATTTTCGGCATTATAGTTTTATCGAACAAATTAGGCTTCCTAGGATTATATCTAAACACAAGCCTTCCATTACTCATTTCCCCCATTTTAATGTTCCTGTGTTTTTTAAAGGAAAATATATAGTTACGATCCATGATATTTTGATGCATAAGCAAAAAGGTAGAAATGCGACAACACTTTCTGCGCCTCTTTACTATCTAAAAAAAATTGGATATCACCGCGTTTTTAGGAAAGCTGTTTGTGGATCAGAAAAGATTATCGTTCCAAGTAACTTTGTTAAAAAAGAATTAATCGACTACTATGGCTTGGAAAAAAGTAAAATTACGGTGACGTACGAGGGAGTGGATACAAACATTGTGTCTAAAGGGAAAAAAGAGAATATTTTTAAAAAATATAATATTTCATCCCCCTATTTTATTTATGCAGGAAATGCGTACCCGCATAAAAACTTAAAGAGAGTTGTTGAGGCGATGGTTTTATTGAATGAAGAGGTTGATAAAAAAGTCCTTTTTGTTATGACTTCGGCAAGGAATGTCTTTACGAAAAAATTAAGAGAGACAATCAAAAAAGCGAAGGCCGACAAATACATAAAACTTTTGGGTTTTGTACCGGACCATGACTTAGGAGTTTTATTTAAACATTCTACAGCTTTTATTTTTCCTTCCTTATCAGAAGGTTTTGGTTTGCCAGGAATGGAGGCGATTCGGGCAGGTACTTTGGTGTTAGCTTCAGACATTCCTGTGTTCAAGGAAGTCTATAAAGATAGTGTTTCTTATTTTAATCCTTTCGACTTTTCTTCAATGACAAAGGCAATGAAAAACACAATGGCGATGTCCATAAAAGAAAGAGAAAAGCGTATTGCTATAAACCAAAATTATATAAAAAGATATTCTTGGGCTACAATGGCGAAACAAACATTAAAGGTGTATGAAAACAGCGTTTCTGTATGACAGAGTAAATAAATGGGGTGGTGCCGAAAGAACTCTTTTGGCTCTTCACGAGGTATTTCCGAATGCGCCTCTTTTTACAGCCGTATATTCTACTGAAAATGCTCCATGGGCAAAAGTTTTTCCTAAAGTAATTCCAACCTTTTTGCAAAAAATTCCTTTTACTAAAGATAAACATGAATTATTAGGTACTTTTACTCCAATTGCTTTTGAGAACCTTGATTTAACTGGTTTTGATCTAATAATTTCAGTGACGAGCGAAGCGGCCAAAGGAGTAATTGTTCAGCCCCCCACAAAACATATTTGCTATTGTCTTACTCCTACAAGATATCTTTGGAGTGGGTACGATATATATTTTAGGAATCCGCTTCTAAAATTAATTTCGAAGCCCGTAGTTGATTATTTGAGGGTTTGGGATAAGATTGCTGCCCAAAGACCTGACAAGATGATTGCAATTTCGCATGCCGTTCAGAAGAGAATTAAAAAATACTACAATCGCCCCTCCGAAGTTATTTTTCCGCCTGTAGAGCTCGACTTTTTTAAGAATAACTTTTCTAATAAGAATGGAAAAGAAAAAAGAGAAAAATTCTTTTTGGTTGTATCAAGACTGGTTCCTTACAAGATGGTGGATCTTGCTGTTTCTGCCTTTAACGAATTAGGGCTCCCCCTTATTATTGTGGGTACGGGGAGCGAAGAAGAAAAACTAAAAAACATGGCGAAAAGCAATATAAAATTTGTGGGCCATTTGACAGATACGAAGCTTGCTGACTACTATAAGAAGTGCGCAGCATTTATCTTTCCGCAAGAGGAAGATTTCGGAATTGTTGCCCTTGAAGCACAAGCAGCCGGGGCGCCTGTGATTGCTTATAAAGCCGGAGGCGCCTTAGATACAGTAATAGAAGGAAAGACAGGAGTGTTTTTTGATAAACAAAACAAAAAGAGTTTGATAAAAGCGGTCAAGAAGTTTGAAAAGCTATCGTTTAACCAAAAAGATTTAATTAAAAATGCCGAAAGATTCTCAAAAGAAAGATTTAAAAGAGAAATCCTTAGAATCACAAAGTATGGATGATGTAAAATCCCATTTATACGCTCTTATTTTTTGTGGCGGTGGAGGCACACGTCTCTGGCCTTTTTCTAAACAACAAAGACCAAAACAATTCCTAAAAGTGAATAGCAAGAAAACACTTGTTAGAAACACCTTCGAAAGATTGCTTCCGCTTATCCCAGCAGAGCGCATGTTTGTTGTTACAACTCCTGGATATGCAGATGAGGTAGCTGAAGAGCTTCCCGAGATTTCAAAAAGCAGAGTGATAGTGGAACCTGCTAGGAAAAATACAGCCATGGCAGCGGGACTAGGGGCGGCCTATATACAAAAGAAAGACCCAAAAGCGATTATAGCCAATATATGGGCAGATCAGCTTATTGAGAAAAAAGTTTCTTGGAGAAAATCAGTCTTTGCCGCTGCCAAGTCGGCATCGAGTGGCGAGAACTTAGTTACCGTCGGAGTAGCGCCAACATACCCCCATGCTGGTCTGGGATATATTAAGAAAGATCGGGTTCATGACATTATCAACTCCGTTAATGTTTTTAAAATAGAGCGCTTTACTGAAAAACCAAAATTGCCTGATGCAAAAAGAATGTTTAAGTCAGGTTCTTATTTATGGCATACAGGGCCATTTGTTTGGAGAGTGGATGCATTCATGAAAGCAGTCAAGAAACATTCACCTGCTACGTCTAAAAGACTTGAAGCAATATCTGAAGCTTTAGAAAAGAATTATGGAAAAGGAAAAATAATAAATGAATATAAAAGTGCCCCCGATGCTTCAATAGACGTTGTCTTGGCGGAAAAAGCTAAGAACTTTCTTGTCGTACAGGGGATATTTGATTGGTATGATCTAGGAGACTTTTCTGTTTTATGGAAAGTAGGAAAGAAAGATAAGAATGAGAATAGTGTAATACTGGATAATGGAGGAGAATGGATAGGTATTGACACAACAGATTCAATGATTATTTCCGAAGACAATCGTATGTTAGGAGTAATCGGATTAACGGATATGATAGTGGTTGCAACGGAAGATGCTGTTTTAGTTGCACCCAAGTCTCAGGCGCAAAAAGTCAAACAGATAGTCAATAAACTGAAGGAAGAGAAAAAGACTATCTTTTTATAGTATAATTCTGCCCGATATGTTGTTTGATATTACTAAACGAACAATAGACCTTGTTGGAGCATCCGCTCTTTTGATTATCTTTTCTCCAATTATTTTAATCACAATGGTTGCAATTAAAGTGACCTCGCCAGGGCCGTGCATGGCCGATACGCCCAGGAGAGTAGGGAAAAATGGAAAACTTTTCCGCTTATACAAATTTAGGTCGATGATTTTAAACGCCCACGGATTGATTAGAACGGATCCTAAATTTAAAAAGCTCTACAAACAATATAAAAAATCGAGTTACAAACTTTATGAGGATCCAAGAGTTACTAAGGTTGGCAAGTTTATTAGAAAGCACTCGATAGATGAAATTCCACAGTTTGTGAATGTCTTAAAAGGAGAAATGAGCATCGTTGGTCCCCGTGCCTATTTTCCTGATGAATTGGAAGAACAACAGGAAAAATATCCCCAAACAAAAAAACTTGTAAAAGAGATGTTAACCGTAAAACCTGGAATTACTGGCTATTGGCAAGTGACAGGGAGAAGTGAGGTAAATTTTGACAAAAGAATTGAAATGGATGCATTTTATGCAAGGAAGCGGTCTATCGGATTAGATATACTGATATTAATTAAGACCCCTTGGGCAATGATTTCTGGTAGGGGTGCAGTATAGTAAGCCTTCACATTAAATTTATTAATATTAAACCCCGATTATTAATTGATAAATGGTTCGTTTGTTATGTATTATGATTAGTATGCCAATTAACGATATTCCCCAGCTTAAGCCAGAGACTGTTGCTCCAGAAAAGACCTCTCAACCCGTGGCAGATATTATTCAGGAAAATGAAGCAGAGGCAGTATCTATTCCTAAGTTAGGCGAGGGTAATAAAAAAAGCTTAAAACAAAAAATATCAATTAAAGACAGATTTAAAGGACGAAAAGCAAAAGCTTTTCTTATTGGCGGGATATTTCTTCTTGTTTTATTCTTTGCGACGTTAATTCCCTCACTTCTTGTTTATGGCAAAGTAAAAGCTGTTTATGCCTCAGCTCAAGATGTTCTTGCTGCGGGAGAACAACAAAATCTTCCTGCTATAAAATCTGAACTACAAGAGACGGAAGAGGCATTAGTTAGTTTGCAAAAAAGCTTCAAACTTCTTTCATGGACGAAAATTATTCCCTTCTTTGGTGGTTACACAAAAGATCTGGACCATGCCCTAAAGGCAGCCAGATTAGGCTTAGAGTCAGTGGACATATTAATAGAAGCGATAGAGCCTTACGCAGACATCATTGGCCTTACTGGCTCCGAAGTGGCTGAGGAAGCCTCTGATGGTCAACAAACTGCTCAGGACAGAATAGAGTTTGTAATAAAAACTATTCCGGATATTATTCCTAAAGCAGATGAGCTTGCAATCAAGGCCGGTGCCGCTAAGTCGGAAATTGACAAGATAAACCCGGCAAGATATCCAGTCAAGTTTGCGGGTTTAGCAGTTAGAGAAAATGTCAGTAAGGCAATTGATTTAATTGGCCAGGGGGCGCTATTTATTGAAAAAGGAAAACCTCTTTTGGAAGCGGCCCCATATTTATTGGGAGCAGAAGAGGGAAGGACATATCTTATCCTTTTTCAAAACGATAAAGAATTGCGGCCAACGGGTGGTTTCT
This sequence comes from Patescibacteria group bacterium, assembly GCA_018823885.1. Classification (GTDB taxonomy): domain Bacteria; phylum Patescibacteriota; class Microgenomatia; order UBA8517; family UBA8517; genus JAHJHG01. The sequence continues at coordinate 40,325 of JAHJHG010000005.1, read as the reverse complement.
TGACAGCGTATTCCATTGCAAAGGTTGAGAAAGGGAAATTTGAACCAGTTTCCTCAAGTGATATATATAATCTCGATGCATCATACAGACCATATATTCCAGCGCCAGATCCAATTGTAGATTATCTTCAAGGCCCATATGCCTTATCTCCCAACCTACGATTAAGAGATTTGAATTGGAGTCCGGATTATTCTGAAAGTATGAAGCTTTTTTCGGAGGAAATTGAAAAAGTAGGCATTGATGAAATTGATGGAATCATTGCTGTTGATACACAGGTTGTAGTTAATCTTTTGGACGCCATCGGTCCCATTGGAGTCTTTGGTTTTGGCAATTTTAGTACAGAAATAGTCGAAGAATGTAATTGCCCTCAAGTTGTTTATGAATTAGAAAGCTTTGCTGACGTAGAAGGGCCGATTGTTTGGAGTGAGAATGAGCCGGGGAAAATTGTTTTTGCTCCGGAGAATTACGAAAACAGAAAGAAAATAATTGGCCCACTTATGAATTCAATATTAGCAAATGCGATGGGTCAACCAAAAGACAAATTGCCGGGGCTTTTTGAAGCGGTCTTTAAATCCTTGATAGAAAAACATGTTCTTTTCTACCTTTATGACTCAAAAGCTCAAGCCGGGGTTGAATCTTTTGGAATAGCTGGAAGAATGGATGATTTTGAAGGTGATTATTTACACATAAACGACGCGAACCTTGGTGGGAGAAAATCAAATCTCTACGTTACTCAGGAAGTGAATCAAAGTGTTTCTATAGCAAAAGACGGAAGCGTAGAGAAGGAGGTTACTATTACTTATAATAACCCAGAAAAATATGATGGTTGGCTCAATTCGGTTCTCCCCAACTGGGTAAGAATTTACGTACCGAAAGGTTCAGAGCTGATAGATTTCAGCGGTGTTGAGGATAAGGTAGAACCATATGAAGAGTTCGACAAAACTGTTTTTGCTGGTTTTTTTGAATTAAGGCCCTTGGGTGTTGCCAAAGTAACATTAAAGTATAAATTACCTTTTAAAGTAGATGATGAGTATAAACTTTTTGTTCAGAAGCAGTCGGGAACCGATGCGCCACTTTACACGATAGAAGTAGGCAAACAACTTGAAGAATTATTTCTTCGTACTGACAAAGAGTTTGAATTTAAAATTTAGCTATTTAGTAAAGCTTATCGGGTTTGAGTGCTACAATGTTTTGAATGAGATCTAGATCATATTCTTCAGAAGCAATTGTTCTTGCAAGGAAAAACTATTCCGAGGCAGACAGGATTATCGTGGTTTACAGTAAGGATTATGGCAAGCTTTCCTTAATAGCCAAGAGTGTAAGAAAAATTAAAAGTAGAAAGCGCGGTTCGATAGAAGTTTTTAGCCACATTCGATTTTCTGCCGCAAGAACTAAAAGTCTAGATATTTTGACAGAAGCTGAAATAATTTCTTCTTTCCCCCAAATCCGAAAAAATCTGAAAAAAGTTGCTGTTGCATATTATTTTACTGAAGTAATAGGGCGACTGACTAACGAAGGAGAAAGAAACGAAAAATTGTTTTTTCTTTTATTGAAATACATTCATTCTCTTCGTAATGAAAGGGCACTTAAAAAACTTAGGGAAGGGTTTGTCAAGGATGTAGTGATCTTGCTTGGATACTGGCCAAAAGAAAGACAGATAAAAAATCCGGATATGTTATTAGAAGAAATAACAGAGAGAAACATCAATTCAGTTCGCGTTGGCAAAAAGCTTCTTTCTTGATCTTTAGTAAGCTAACTACTAGATAATGATGTTTTGACTAGTTATAATTTGGTAGAGATATGAAGAACAAGATGGAAAAAATTGTTTCTCTTGCAAAGAGTCGAGGGTTTATATACCCAGGAAGTGAAATTTACGGAGGCTTGGCTAATACTTATGATTATGGACCTCTTGGTGCAGAACTGCTTCGCAATATCAAAAATCTTTGGTGGGAAAGGTTTGTAGAGCAAAGAGAAGAAATTTTTGGTATCCACACGAGTATTTTAATGAATCCTAAGGTATGGGAATCATCGGGACATGTTGAATCCTTTGTTGACCCGCTTGTTGAATGTAAAAAGTGCCACAAGCGCTTCCGAGAGGATCATTTAAAGGACAAAGCAAAATGTCCTGATTGTGGTGGTGAATTGACAGAGCCAAAACTTTTTCAGGGTATGTTTAAAACTCAAATTGGGGCTACTGAAAATAGAGGTGCAGAAATCTATCTTAGGCCTGAAACCGCTCAGGGAATGTTTGTTAATTTCAAAAATGTGATTAATACTCAACGTCCTAGCTTGCCTTTTGGTTTGGCTCAAATAGGAAAAGGCTTTAGGAATGAGGTTACTTTAGGAAATTTCATTTTTAGGACTCTGGAGTTCGATATGATGGAAATAGAGTATTTCATTGGTCCAAAAGAGGGTGAAAAGTATTTTGAGAAATGGAAGAAAGAAATGTGGAAATGGCTTATTGATCTAGGCATAGATGAAAAGAAATTGCGATGGCGAGAACACGAAAAGGATGAGCGCTCGCATTATTCTGACCGTACGGAAGATATAGAGTATAAATTTCCTTTCGGTTGGGGTGAGTTGTATGGTTTAGCTTATCGTTCCGACTATGATTTGAAAAACCATTCAGAAAAATCTGGTGAGGATTTGCGATATCACCCCGAAGAAGGTGAGCCGTTTTTCCCGCACGTTGTGGAACCAACTTTTGGTGCCAATAGAACTTTCTTAATAACACTTCTTGATGGATATAATGAAGAAGAAGGGCGAGTTTTCTTGAAACTTCATCCAAAACTTGCTCCATATAAGGCGGCAATTTTCCCGCTTCTTGCAAATAAGCCGGAACTTGTTAAGAAAGCAAGAGAAATTTATGAGGATTTGATTAAGAAATTCCCGGTTGCTTGGGACGAAAGAGGAAACATTGGTAAGCGCTATTTTGCTCAAGATGAGATTGGTACTCCTTGGTGCATAACGGTTGATTTCGATACATTAAACGATAAATCGGTCACTATTCGGGATAGAGATACAAAAAAACAAGACAGGATTGCGATTGACAAGATTGCCAGCTTTCTAGAAAATAAAATATCAGGCAAATGACAAAGATAAAAAAGTTTCTCCCGCTAATTTTACTTTTACTAGGAATCGTTGTAATTGTTGGGGCTTACTTTTTTGTGACCAGAAGCAAAAAAGAGGGGGATATAACAGAGGACGAGACATCCCTAATAGAGGTTCCATTGTCCGACAGACCAATTACTTCACTCACACCTTCTAATGATGGTCATTGGCTTACATTGGTAATAGAGAAAATAACGATAGATGCAGCCAGTCTTGATTATGAACTACTATATAAGTTGCCCGACGGTCGAACTCAAGGTGTCCCTGGCTCGATTAACCTTGATGGGGAGAATGAAATTGAAAGAGAACTTCTTTTGGGGTCAGAGTCGTCTGGGAAGTTTAGGTATGATGAAGGTGTTGAGAAGGGCACTCTTACTTTGCGTTTTAGGAATGAAAAGGGCAAGCTTATCGCTAAATTTTCCACAGAGTTTGCTTTATTGTCAGGAATTTCTGAATTGGCATCGGTAGACGAGGATTTTACGGTAAGTTTAAACAAAAAGTCTAGTGAATATTTTGTTGTTATGGAAACTTTTGGTGTACCGGAAGTTCCAGGGGGTGAGGTAGTTTCAGGACCGTATGGAGTTTTCTCTTCGGCCACCACGCTTTCAGGTACAGTTAAAATAGGCTCAGGCACGCTTCACAGGTGGTCAGGCAGCGAATGGAGTAGTGTAAGTGGTGAGACTTCGGGTATTGGCATCTTCATAGGCCTCTCAGAATAGCCTCTAGCGCTATATTTAGTGTTTGATAGCGGTAACAGCCCATATTGACATGTCCGTGAAAATATACCAAAATGATATGTAGTGGTGAAAAGTGGTGAATACTAAATAGAACCATCTTAAACATGATCTGCCCAGACCATAACAAAAGACTTAGATTATTAACTTACTCCGATTATGCTTATTGGCCAATACTCGACGAATTTAGGCTCAAAAAGAAGAATAGCCATTCCCAAAAAGATAAGAGTAAAACTTGGGAAGAAAATGATCGTCGCCAAATGGTATGAGGGTTGCTTGGTCTTAATAGGGGAAGCAAACTGGGAAGCACTTTTAAACAGGCTTACGGGCGAATCGAAGGTTATTACAGCGCCAGTAAGAGACACAGACAGATTTGTTCTGGGGTCTGCGTACGAACTTGACCCTGATGACCAAGGAAGGGTAATTTTACCCTCCTCTTTGACAAGTTATGCGAAATTGTCAAAAAAAGTTGTTTTCGTAGGATTGGGGGATAGAGCTGAGATTTGGGACAAAGACGAATGGGAGAAAAGAGAATCGTATATTGCTCGCCATGCTGGCGAATTTATTGAAAAATTAGCAGAAAAAGATGAAAAATAGCGAATATCATGAGCCGGTCCTGGCCCATGAGGTAATTAACTATTTGGGTCTAGATGTACCTTTAAAAAAACAAGCTTACTTTATAGATACAACCCTTGGAACGGCTGGACACACGTTAGAAATATTAAAAGCCGGAGGAAATGTATTAGGAATAGATGCTGATAAAGAGTTGCTCGAAATTGCTGAAAAACGCTTGAATATTGCCTGCCCTACTCTGAACGATTCAGTTCAGGGTCACTTCAAGTTAGTAAACGGAAATTTCAGGGACATAGACAAAATTGCAAAGAGAATGGAAGTCAAAGAAGTTGATGGCATTCTTTTTGATCTTGGTGTCAGTAATATTCACCTAAAATCTCAAACGCGTGGATTTTCATTTGAAAGTGGTTCTGCGCCACTAGATATGAGGATCGATACTAAAACGCAAGGCGTGACGGCTGCGGATTTATTAAACAATTTACGCGAGGACCAACTGATTGATCTATTTGAATCAGTAATGATACAGCCTGTTGCTAGAAAATTAGCGAAAGAGGTCGTTTTTCGTAGAAAAGAAAAACCAATCAAAGAAACCTCTGACTTTTTGGCAATTGTTAGTAGGGCAAGGGTTGATGGAGGGAAACTAAACCCTGCCACACTACCCTTTATGGCATTGCGAATGGCTGTTAATAGTGAGCTTGAAAACCTGAAAATTGCACTCCCAAAAGCACTAGGGTTGTTAAAAAAGGAAGGAAGATTGGTCGTTATCAGTTTTCATTCCGGAGAGGATGCTTTAGTTAAGAATTTTTTCAGAGAGATGCGGAACAAGAATCTAGTAAAAGTTCTAACTAAAAAGCCAGTAGTACCTGCAAGGGAAGAAACTACAAAAAATCCTCGCGCAAGAAGTGCAAAACTAAGGTGTCTTGAAAAAATATAATTATGCAAAACAAAAAGAGAGAAAACCAAATTAATAAAAGAAAAACAGTTGCCGGATTTAATATTTCTATGGCTCTATTTTCGATACTCGCGATGTTTATCGTTGCCACAGTATTTTTTGCAATAGAGGCTTCGACTTTAGGGGCTCACCTGGCGGAACTTGAAAATGAAGAGATAGCTCTAAATAAAGAAAAACAGGAATATTCAAATCAGCTCATTAATTCATCTTCATTAAGTGGAATGGGAGAAAAAGCTGAACAGTTAGGGTTTATAAAGCCTTCTGACGTTATATATATTAGCGAAAAAGAAGCTGTAGCAAAACTTCCGTGACAAAGACAAATCATGCAGACGCGCTTAAAGCTGGTAGCCGCATTTTTTTTGATTATCTTCGTTGTTCTTTTGGCTAGATTATTTTTTTGGCAGATTATTAGGGGTAAAGACTTGTCGGCTCAAGCTAGGGACCAATATCAGTCAGGAAAAAATATTGGTGCTCCCAGAGGCAATATATTAGCAAGTGACTCAACATGGCTTGCGGCGAGAGGGGAGGCATGGTTAGTTTATGCTTCTTTGCCGGACATAAAAGAAAACCCCAGAAAAATTGCCGACAAGCTAGCTCCGTTTTTTCTTGAGGAAGAATCAGAAAGAACAGATGTTTTACTGGAAGTTGAAAGAATATATTCCCTTTTAACGAAAGAGGAAATTGTTTGGATTCCCATAAAACACAAAATTAGTACAGAAGTTAAGCGAAATATTGAAGCGCTGGGAATAGCCGGAATAGGTTTTGAACAACAAGAAACAAGGATGTACCCTGAAGCCTCAAGTGCCGCCCATTTGTTAGGATTTGTTGGAAAAGATGCTCAAGGAGAAGATATTGGCTACTTTGGTTTGGAGGGTTATTACAATGCTCCACTTTCAGGCAAGCCTGGTTTTTTAGGAAGGGAAAGGGATGCTAGGGGATTGCCGATTGGGATTGGAGATATGACGGAAGTAACGGCTATCGCTGGTGTTGATTTATTAACACACATCGATAAAACGATCCAGCTTCTATTGGATGAAAAACTTTCTGAGGGAATTGAAAAATACGGAGCCGTGGGAGGAACAGCTGTTGTCATGAATCCAAAAAATGGTGCGGTTTTGGCAATGTCGGCCTATCCTTCTTACGATCCCGCAAGCTATTCCGATTTTGGAGATACTTTTTTCAAAAATCCGATTGTCTCTGATTCTTTTGAGCCAGGATCGATTTTTAAAGTTTTGGTAATGGCGGCGGGACTTGATTCAGATGCTGTGGAGCCCGATACAAAGTGTGAAATTTGCGACGGACCCTTGAAAGTAGATAAGTATTTTATTAAAACATGGAACAATGAATATACTCCCGACCAAACCATGCTTGACGTTATTGTTCACTCCGATAACGTAGGGATGTCCTATGTAGGTCAAAAGACAGGTGCCGACACGCTTTATGATTATTTGGACGCTTTCGGTATAGGAAAGGCCACAAACGTCGATCTCCAAGGAGAAATAGAACCGAAATTAAGAGAAAAAGGAACGTGGAACATAGTTGATTTAGCGACAACTTCCTTTGGGCAGGGAGTAGTGACTACTCCTATCCAAATGGTTCGTGCTGTTGGGGCAATTGCAAACGACGGTATCCTCGTAACACCGCAAGTTGTTGACAGGATATTGGGAGAAACTTGGGGAGAAGATATTAAACCTGAAATTGACGAAAGAGTGATTTCTGCCAAAACAGCCAATGAGGTAACCGCAATGATGGTTGAAGCCGCGAAGAATGGAGAATCAAAATGGACTCATCTTAGGGGATTTAATGTCGCTGGAAAGACAGGGACAGCTCAGATTCCTATTGCTGGACATTATGATGAAGAAAGAACAATAGCCAGTTTCGTCGGTTTCGCACCCGCAGATGATCCAGACTTTGTTATGCTGATAACCTTAAGAGAACCTTCCAGTTCTCCTTGGGCGTCGGAAACAGCGGCTCCTCTTTGGTACAATGTCGCGAAAGATCTTTTTATATACTTCGGAATCCAACCTACAAAATAAGAGGGGCGTTAATTGGAGCGTCCAATAAATGTTTTAAATGCAAAAGGCTGAACCCTTTTGTGAAATGAAGCTGTGATTTCTACCCTAGCCTCTGGACTTCTCTGGTCCAGGTTATGCAAGGCACTACTTACAGCTCCACAAAATATATCGTCTTCTAAAAGAATTATTTGTTCGTCTTCGGAAGCAGCAGAAATCATATTATTAGCGAAAAATAATACATCTCTGGCGGAGCCAGTAAAAAGTGGCTGAAATTTCTCAGGAATACCATTAAACTTCATTTCGGCTGACATATGGAACGATTATACAGGATAGCCTAAAAAGAATTCAAATCTGGTAAAATACATAGGTGATACCTTTTATAAAGAATAAACTTCATTTTCTGAAGGCAGTGTTGGCGATTATATATTTCCGATATCCAGCAAGAAAGCTGAAAGTGATTGGGGTTACTGGCACAGACGGAAAAACAACAACTTCCACATTGATTTATTATTTATTGCTAGCGGCTAAAAAGAAGGTTGCTCTCGTGAGTACGGTGGCTGCTTATGTTGGAGAAAAAGAAATTGATACCGGTTTGCATGTAACCACCCCCGACTCATGGCATTTACAAAAATTGATAAAAAAAATTGCAGACGAAGGGTATAAATATCTAGTTTTAGAAGCAACGTCACATGGCTTAGATCAACACCGGTTATTAGGAACAAACGTTTTCATTGCTGTTCTTACCAATATCACCCACGAACATTTGGATTATCATAAAACATATGCGAAATATTTAAACACAAAGGCAAAAATGTTTAGAAACGTAGATGTAGCGATTCTCAATAAGAGTGATTCTTCATATATACATATTAAAAAAATACTTAATTCGGGGACAAAAGTCGTTTCATACAGTGAAAAAACTCTTAAAAAAGACTTAGGTAAGGCAATTAGAAATAAATTTGCTGAAAATTACAACAGGCTTAATGCAACGGCCTCAATTTTAGCAGCCAAAGAGTTAAATATAGACAACGAGAGAATTATTAAAGGAATAAAGGATTTTTCTGGTATTCCTGGACGAATGGAAGAAATAAAAAACAAGAAAGGAATTAAAATATATATTGATTTTGCTCACACACCAAATGCTTTAGAAAATGTATTAGAGACCCTGAATAGGAAAAAGGGCAATTCGAAATTAATTGTTGTTTTTGGTTGTGCCGGCGAACGGGATATTGAGAAAAGGTACTTAATGGGAAAGATTGCTGCTAGACTAGCTGATATTTCTATTATTACTGCCGAGGATCCTCGAAATGAAAACATAAACGACATAATAGAGCAAATTATTAATGGTACTGATGATATAAGTAAACAAAAAAGGAGCAAAATTATTAAAGAACCAGAACGTGGCAAGGCAATATTGCTTTCTATAGAAAAAACGGCAAGAAGAGGAGACACGGTTGTTATATGTGGTAAGGGACACGAAAAAAGTATGGCTTATAATGGAAAGGAGTATCCTTGGTCTGACCGGGAAGCTGTTCTCTTTGCTTTAATGGGTAAAGCTAGAAAATTGACAGATAATTTAGATTAATGAAACGACAGGATATAAAAAGTTTACTTTACGAAGCATTGGGAAAGAGAGTGGCTGAAGTTCGTGAACAAGTTGTGGCTCGAAAACTAAAGTCTTTAGAGGTTGGGAGCTATTTTGTTCACAAGAAGCCATTTTATATAAGCCAACTAGCAAGTGCCAAAAAATCATCGATTGATGGTTTTTATGGTGCAATAAAGGATAAAGATGCGGCGTATCGATTCGGAACAAAAGATTTAAAAGAATTCAGTTATTGGGCCTGGAGAGCATGTGGTATCGTTGGCTTACAGATGGTTCTCAAAACCGTTCATGGAAATAGTTTCGACCACAAGACAATAGAATTGATAAAAGAAGGTTATGAGTTAGGAGGGTATGATACAAAAATAGATACTGGCTGGTTTCACAAAAGTATTGCAAAATTAGCAGAGAAATATAAACTGAAAGCGGAGTTAAAGAAATTCGTACCAGCTTCAGAAATTGCACTTATAATTTCAAAAGGGTCATATGTTTTGGCCTCGACAGAGAGTTTAACAGGAGGACACTTTCTTTTAATGTACGGATTTAAAATGAATAGTAAAAAAGAACTTAGTGGTTTTTGGATTCATGACTCAAATGATTTTGAGGATGCGGGTGAGGGTAAGTATATTAGTAAAAATGATTTTAAGAATCTTTCGACTCGCAGAATTATTTCGTTGAAGAAAAAATAACCATATGGATACAGAAATACAACGAAGCACTCCCAATATAAACATAGAACTTGACGGGCTACGAAAAGATGAGCGGCTAAGAGTTCAAGAGAAATGCAGAGATGAGTTGTCGTGGTGGGAAGATAGATTGATAGAGGATGTGCCAGAAGCTTTACAAAAAGGGATATTAAAAGAAGTACCCCAAGAAGGAACAGGATATCGATTGATTATGACCTTAAGAAACAATAAGGAACCAAAATTATTAAATTCCCAAGCTTTAGACCTTCTGGGATTAGTCGGTCAAAAATGGAAAGATAAATTAATTAATATTCCTACTCACGACGTTATTTTTCTTTCGGTTACCTCACTATATCGCTCTCGAAAGCTACAAGAAGAGTTATTGAGAAATGGGGCAAATGCTTCCACAAGAAGTGCGCATCAAGCTGGTGCAGCTATTGATTTTGACCCCAATGGCTACTATAAGGGTAGCGAAAGAGTTTCAGTTAAAAGGGGTGATGGAATATTTGATGAAAGGTACATATTAATTTTAAAGGAAGTGCTTGAGGAGTTAGAGAAAGAAGGAAAATGTCAGGTAATTTGGGAAAAGAGCTATAAAGTTGTGGATGAAGCAGTTCTCGAATATGATTCTTGTTATCACGTATGTGCCAAGCCAACGGTTCTTAATCATGGGCAATAAAATATATCCAATTGTACAATGGTGGGTTGCACCGCATCTTCCTAAGGAGCACGTATTTATAACATCGGGGAAAAAGTCTTCAGGACTTTTTACAACGATGCGTTTGTACTTAGGTAGGTGGATCATCCATCCTATTAAAAGACATTTGGCTCATGAATATTCTAAGTTGCTTATCAAATCAGGATGCGAAATTATTGGAGTTGCTGGCAGTGTGGGCAAGACGACAACAAAGAACATGATAGCTTCAGTACTTTTACAAAAATACACAACTGCCTGGACCTTTGGAAATATAGACCCTATTTATAATATTCCTGCTACAGTTTTGTCTACTGGTTCAAGAACCAAGAAACTTGTTTTAGAAATGGGAATAGAATTTCTCGGCGAAATGGATTATTACCTTTGGTTGGTACAACCCAAGGTAGGAGTAATAACTACTATCTACTGGACACACACAGAGTTTTTGGGAAGTCTGGATAATGTTGTAAAGGAAAAAGGCAAATTAATTAAATCTTTGCCGAAAAATGGGTGTGCAGTTTTGAATATTGACGATCCCCAATCGGCTAAATTAAAAGATACAACAAAAGCAGAAATTGTTTGGTATGGATTAGACTCACGAGCGCAAATAAGAGGAAAAAATATAAGTATTACAAAAGATTTTAAAACGAAATTTATTTTGGAAACCGGAAATGAAATGCAGGAGATAGTCCTTCCTCTTTTGGGACAGCAGTTTGTTTCATTGGCCCTAGCCGCAGCAGCAGTGGGGCACATTAATGGTCTAAACACCAAACAAATTAAGAAAGGGCTAGAGAAAATAAAAGCGCAACCTCACAGAATGACTCCTTCAAGATTAAAAAACGATACGATCGTGATTGATGATACATACAATGCAAATCCAATTGCCGTGAGAGAGGCAATACGTCTAATGTCCAGTATTGGCAAGAAACGTCGAAAAATATTAGTTCTTGGTGAGATGAAAGAATTAGGGAGGTATGAAGAAGAGGGTCACAGAGAGGTTGGCAAATTTGCTGTTAAAGAAGGTGTTGATTGCATTATTACCTTGGGATCAGCAACGCGTTATGTAGTTGATGAAGCCCGAAAGGCAGGATTAGGAAAAGAATGTACTTATCTAGCAAAAGACAAGACAGAACTTTTGACAAAAATGACAGCAACGATAAAAGCGAAAGACATAATACTAATTAAGGGCTCCAGATCACTCGCCATGGAAGAAATTGTAGAGAGATTAACAAAATAATAATTAGGCGATAACGACATCCTTAATAAATATTGTAATTTTCACGCCTTGCTCTAGTTGAGCCTGTGTTTTATAATCAGAGGGGGTTTATCCCTTAATATGAGTACATCAAGCACCTTGCCCTTAGCTTTAGGACTTATAATTTTCTCCTTCTTGATTACAAGTGTTTTGGTTGTTCCCTTTATCGATCTTCTTTATAGGCTAAAACTGACAAGACGCAAACAGGCTTCAAAAAATGGGAAAACTTCTCTTTTCGATAGGCTACATGATGGCAAAGCAGGAACGCCTGTTGGTGGCGGAATATTGATAATCGCCGTAGTTACGGCTCTTTTTGCTGCAATATTTCCCATTATTACTTATATGGGGGTTTATATACAAAGCTCATTTGGTTTACGTGATGAATTGTTTGTGGTATTTTTCACCTTCCTTTCATTTGGCTTGTTAGGTTTAACAGATGATATAGTCAAGATGTTCGGTAAGCCCAGAAAGGGAAGGTTGGGTATGTGGTTTGGTATAACTCGTAAGCAAAAATTTATAGCTCAATGGATTTTGGCTATTTTCGTGGGTTACTTTCTTTATAATAAGTTAGGTATTCATATTCTTCACATTCCATTATTTAATAAAACACTGGATCTTGGTTTTTGGTATGTTCCATTCGCGGCCACCCTTATTGTTACTTTTACCAACGCCTACAATATTACAGATGGGCTAGACGGGCTTGCTAGTGGACTGCTAATGATATTTCTTATTGCCTTTGGCACTCTTGCTGCAGCAAGCTTAGATGTACCTCTTTCCTTGTTTATAACCATATGGTTAGGATCTTTGATGGCTTTTCTATATTTCAATGTTTGGCCTGCAAGAATTTTCCTGGGAGACGCTGGCGCCTTATCTTTTGGTGCTACGATAGCCGTAATAGGACTTGTAACTGGAAGTGTCTTTGCTCTTTTGATTATCGGAGCGATATTTCTTATTGAGATTGTTTCCTCAGCGGTTCAGATTTTAGGTTGGAAGTTTCTTAATAAACCTATTTTCCCACTTGCCCCAATTCACCATACATTTTTGGCTCAAGGTTGGGAGGAACCGAAAATAGTAATGCGTGCATGGCTCGCTGGAATAATGCTTGCAATCTTTGGTTTATGGCTGGCAACGATTTAAAAACTTCTCTTTGTGCAAAAACTGAAACTTAAAAAACAAAACAATGTGGCTGATAGGAAACTTTTTATATTAACCCTTGTTTTGACGGCTTTGGGGCTAATAGTTGTCGCCGACGCTTCTTCACCGGCAGCCTTGAGTAATTTTTCTGATAGGTTCTACTACGTCAAACAACAGGCAGTGTGGGGATTAATTGGTCTTGGTGCTTTATTGGTTACCTCTAAAATTCGCTATTCTTTTTGGGAAAAGATCGCTACGCCTCTTTTCATTGCCAGCATATTGCTTTTAATACTTGTTCTGATACCGGGTATAGGAGTAAAAGTTATGGGTGCAAGAAGGTGGATTATTCTTGGATCAGTCTCTTTTCAACCCTCGGAGTTTGTCAAGCTGGCCTTATCTATCTATATTGCTAAGGTAGCTGCGAGTGAAAAAGGATCTCTCTCGTATTTTTTGCCAATCGCAATTGTAGCCGGACTTATTATGTTTCAACCCGATTTAGGAACAACCCTGGTGGTAGCCGCAGCAGGAATGGCTCAAGTTTTTGTAGCGGGAGTTAACTTGCTACATTTTACCGGTGCGTTAGTAACAGGGGCTCTTGCCAGCTTTATATTAATCATGACATCTGGCTACCGGCGAGATAGATTAATGACTTTTTTTCAGCAATCAAAAGACCCACTGGGAAAATCTTATCATATAAGACAAATTCTTCTTGCTTTGGGCTCAGGAGGAATATTTGGCGTAGGCCTAGGACAGTCCAGACAAAAATTTCTTTTCTTGCCGGAAGCGGCGACCGATTCAATTTTTGCCGTCATTGCTGAAGAAGTAGGCTTTATTGGAGGTGTTGTTTTGATAGCTCTTTTCCTGGTATTTGTATTCCGTGGCTTAAAGATTGCAACGGGTGCGCCTGATAAGTTTTCGAAGGTGTTGGCCACAGGCATAATAGTTTGGATAGGTGCCCAAATCTTTTTAAATATTGGATCTATGGTTGCTCTAGTTCCGTTAACTGGTGTGCCGCTTCCCTTCTTTAGCTATGGGGGTTCTGCTTTGACGATGACGCTTCTTGCAACTGGTATACTTTTAAATATCTCAAAACATGAGAATAAACAAAAAACAAGACAAAGAAAAAGATAAAATAGTTCTGACGGGTGGCCATGCAGCAACCACTGCACTTGCCACCGTTGAGGAGCTGATTAGACGAGAAAGTTGGGATATATATTGGATTGGAGCAAAGACGGCGATAGAGGGGAAGAATATTCCAACCTTGGAATCCAAAATCCTTCCAAAAATAGGAATACGCTCACACAAGATAATTTCAGGGAGAATACAGAGAAAATTAACTTTTTGGACACTACCTTCACTTATAAAAATACCAATTGGCTTTATTCACGCAACTTTCCTGCTTCTTAAAATTAGACCTAAAATAATACTGTCTTTCGGTGGAGCTGCCTCATTTCCAGTTGTTGTTATCGGGTTTTGTCTAAGAATCCCTATTGTTATTCACGAGCAAACATCTGCTGCAGGGCGAGCCAACAAATCATCGGCTCGATTTGCTAAGGAAATTGCATTGGCTAGGGAAGGTAGTAAAAAACACTTTCCATGCAAAAAATGTAAAGTTGTTGGTAATCCCTTGCTTACCCAAATCGCCGAGATAGAACCTAAAAATAAAATAGGAAATCCTCCTACTGTTTTTGTTACAGGTGGCTCCCGCGGCTCACAGACAATAAACACATTTGTTCTTAATGTTTTAGAAAAATTACTTAAAAACTATTTGGTTGTTCATCAGACAGGATTTTTAGATTATGAAAAAATCAAAAAATTAAGAGATTCGTTGCCGAATGATTTGAAAGAAAGATATGAAATATATTCGGTTCTTGACCCGATGGATATAGATGGAGTTTATAGGAGAGCGGATATTGTTGTTGCCCGAGCGGGAGCGAATACTGTATCCGAAATTGTGGCGACAAAAAGACCCTCTGTTCTTATTCCGATACCTTGGTCATATGAGAACGAACAGGTTAAAAACGCTGAATTTGCTGAGAAATTTGGTTTGGCAAAAGTACTTAATCAAGAGACTCTTTCTGGAAATGTCTTATATGATGCGATCAAAGACGTTGAAGGTAATTGGGAAGATATTGTTAAGAACGTTAGGAAAAAGAAAAGTCTAGATATCAATGCATCTAAAAAACTAGTTAATATATTGGAAGGATTGGTTTAAGTGAAATATGTAAAAGTATTTTTCGGAATTATCCTTTTTGTCCTTCTTGTAAGTTCGTTTTTTGTTGTTCCTAAGAAAATAAAAATAAAGAATATTGTTTGTCAAAGCCAGTTTGGTCCGTGTAACGCAAGCATTTTAGGGTCGATTAACAAGATAGGAAACGGGGAGAAAAGCTACTACGATGTTAAAAGAGAGCTCCAAGGAACGCTTGCAAGCAATATCTTAGTTAGCGATTACTCTTTTCATTTCCGATTTCCCAACATCGTTGAGGTGAATCTCTTAGAAAGAAAAGCGAAATATGCTATTAAAGCCGAAGGTACGGATTCATACGCATTAGTTGATGAAGAAGGTTATGTTATCTATTTTCAGGATCTAACGGGGTTGCCTTTTTTGACCACCATTGAGCCTCCACCAAATGTAGGTAAAAAAGTATCAGACAAGGTAGCTTTTGCTTTAGAGATCCTTTACGGTACGTTTTCCTCTTATCAAGTTCGGGAGGGAATAATAGAGAATGAAAGTTTGGTCATTGAATTAAGTCAGGGTCCTAAGGTAATATTTCCGCTAGAAGGGGAGAGGGAAGTTCTTTTAGGATCTTTGAGGCTTGTACTTTCGAAATTGAATAATGATAGCCAAGATTTTAAAATTGAAAATGTGTCTGGGGCGAGTATAATCGACTTACGGTTTAAAAATCCTGTCATCAAGTAAGCCCCTTTTTATAATATGGCTAAAACACGAATAGTAGCAGGGATAGAATTAGGCTCATCCAAGGTAGTAACGCTTATTGCTCAAGTTCAAGTAGATCCAGTAAGCTTTACGACCTCGATTAATATAGTGGGAGTTGCTTCAGTTGAATCTAAAGGTGTTAAGAAAGGTCAAATAGTAGATATAGAAGAGGCGGTTGAGGCAACTATTGCTTCAGTTGAAGCAGCGGAAAGAATGGCCGGCTATAATTTAGATAACGCCTATATCGCCTTAGGTGGAGCTCATGTTACTTCACAAAATTCTCATGGAGTTGTTGCCGTTTCTGATCCCAGTGGGGAAGTAGCACCCGATGATGTGGAGCGAGCAATAGAAGCTGCATCCGCAATTTCCCTTCCCTCGTCGCGAGAGTTAATACATGTTCTTCCTCGAGAATTTGCTGTTGATGGAGAATCAGGAGTGAAAGATCCGGCTGGAATGAGTGGTGTAAGATTGGAAGTTGATACACATATTGTTACTGCATCTTCGGCAGCAATTAAAAACCTCAAAAAAGCCGTGAATGAAGTAGGTGTAAATATTGAAGATTTAGTTTTTTCAGGGCTGGCTGCTTCAGTATCTGTTCTTACCAAAACAGAAAAAGAATTAGGCTGTGTTCTTGTTGATATAGGAGGGGGGACAACTTCTGTTGCCGCATATATTGATGGCGCGCTCTCTTATTCGGGAGTGATTCCTATTGGTGCAAGAAACGTGACAAACGACCTTGCTATTGGTCTACGAGTTTCCTTAGAGTCTGCTGAAAAAATAAAAGTTGCTCTCTCAGAGGATGCAAAAAAGAAAAACAAGATTAAAACTGCAGGTGAAAGCGATCAGTTGGAATTGAGAACCCTAGGGGTTGATGAAATCAAGAAAGTTTCGAAAAAAACCTTGGTTGAAGGAATAATTAGACCAAGATTGAATGAAATATTTACGATGATTAGACTAGAACTTGAAAGAGCAAATCTAATTAATAAAATTCCGGCTGGTGCAATAATCACGGGTGGTGGAGCAGAAACTGTCGGCATAACCGATTCGGCTAAAAGAATGATGTCTTTACCGGTAAGAATAGGGGTACCTAAAGGAGTTGGCGGTTTGATTGATGATGTTATAAATCCAGCGTTTGCGGTGCCTATCGGATTGATTTTGTTTGGTACACAACAGGAACCGAATGAGCGTTTGACAAGTTTGGCCAAAAGAATTAAATTTCCGTCGGGAGGGTTTGTAGGGAAATTGGTGGATTCAATACGCGATCTTCTGCCCTAAAAAATAGATAACTTGTAATTTTTCTCTGCTCCTAGTAAAATCACGCATACAAATGGCATTAGTAAAACCTGATTCAGCAAGGATAGCAAAAATAAAAGTAATTGGTGTTGGCGGAGGAGGAGGAAACGCTGTCTCTTCCATGATAGATTCTGAAAACATCAATGGCGTTGAATTCATTGCGGTTAATACGGATGCACAGGTTCTTTTGGCTAATAAAGCTCCGACAAAACTTCAAATTGGAGAAAAACTCACTAAAGGATTGGGAGTTGGAGGCAATCCGGAGGTTGGTTGTCAGGCTGCTGAGGAGTCTGTCGAAAAAATAAAAGAACTGTTGGTTGATTCAGATATGGTTTTTCTAACTTCTGGAATGGGCGGAGGCACAGGAACAGGGGCTTCTCCTATCATCGCTAGATTGGCAAAAGAAACAGGGGCTCTTACTGTTGGTGTCGTGACGAAGCCATTTGCATTCGAAGGTACCAGGAGGATGGTTGTAGCAGAAGATGGAATCGAAAAGTTCAGAGAGGAAGTAGACACTTTGATTGTTATTCCTAATCAAAGATTAATGGATGTGATAGATAAAAAAATGACTTTGGTTGAAGCATTCAAAGTTGCCGATTCGGTATTGGGACAAGCAGTCGGTGGAATTGCGGACATAATTACAACGGCGGGATTAATTAACGTCGACTTTGCAGATGTTAAAACAATTATGAGAGATGCTGGCACCGCTTTACTTGGGATTGGAACTGGAGTCGGAGAAAACAGAGCCCAAATGGCGGCAAGAGCGGCTATATCATCCCCGTTGCTGGATCTTTCAATAGATGGAGCAAGAGGTGTGTTGTTTAATATTGCTGGAGGCTCAGATCTTACAATGTTTGAGGTAGACGAAGCAGCAAGAGTAATAGCAGCAGCGGCTGACCCAGATGCAAATATAATATTTGGTGCAGTGATTAAAGAAGATCTGAGTGATCAGGTAAAAATTACTGTTATTGCCACAGGTTTTGACGAAGCAAGGGCTCGTCTGGCTAAAATGGCACAACCCTCAGAACATGTAATTAGTGAAGGGTTAATAAGCGAGGAACAACTGCCTACAGACGAAGAAAATATCGAAGGGAAAGAAGAAGAAATTCTTGAACCATCTCTAGAAGAAGACTTACCTACAAAGGAACAAGAAGAGGATGTTTTTGGAGAGAAATTTGAAATACCAGCTTTCTTAAGAAAGATACATTAAATCGGGGGTGATTATTTATGAATATTTATATTGAAAGAGATCAAGGACCCTCAAAGCTTGACGAGCGTTTAGAGGTCTTTAGGGATCCTGAAACAGAACACATAATACTTACTCCAGAAGAGGCAAGAGAGCTTCTTTTGGAAGCTCTTCTTGGATACTATCGGAGACTTGCTTCCGAAGGTGTTTCTCCTCACAATCGACCGAGTTCGAAAATAGAAGCTTTAGCTCAAATAGTAGAGATGAGGCTTTCTGGCGACAAATTTGATTATACAGAAACGGTAGAAACTATTAGTAAAAGACGAGCACAACAAAGTCAGGAGAGAAGAGAGATGGAGGAAAAATTACATATAATTACGCCAGCACCGCCGCCACAGGCAGAAATATAATCTCTCCAATTCTAACTCCTTCTGCACACTACTAGGGATTTATTGTAAAATACTTTCAAGATGGCTAAAGACAGGCCTTTTTTTGATGAAGTAAATATTAAAGCAGATTTTTCTGTGATGGAGCGGGAATTACTTGATGAATGGTATGAAAAAGGAATTATCAAGAAGTATCTTCAGAAAAACAAAAATTCAAAAAAATACTTTTCGTTCCTAGATGGCCCTATAACCGCCAATAATCCCATGGGTGTTCACCATGCGTGGGGTAGAACCTACAAGGATATTTGGCAGAGATACAAAAATATGCAGGGCTTTAAGCAGCGTTTTCAAAATGGCTTTGATTGTCAAGGTTTATGGGTGGAAGTTGAAGTAGAAAAAGAACTAGGTCTTAAAAGCAAAAAAGATATAGAGAATTTAATACCGGGAGATATGAAAGGGAGTCTGGCCAAGTTTGTTGACCTTTGCAAAAAACGCGTATACAAATACGCTGATATACAGACAGAACAGTCTAAAAGACTTGGATATATTGTTGATTGGGATAACTCCTATTACACACTTTCAGATAACAATAACTACATGATTTGGCATTTTCTCAAAAAATGCCATGACGAAGGTCTTATTTACAAAGGCAGGGATTCCGTCCCTTGGTGTCCTCGCTGCGGAACAGCAATTTCTCAACATGAGATGTTAACGGAAGACTACAAAGACCTTACGCACGATGCGCTTTATGTGGCTTACCCAATAGATCAAAAGGAAAACGAACATCTTCTTATTTGGACAACGACTCCTTGGACATTGCCAGCTAACGTGGCCGTGGCGGTTGATCCAAAACTTACTTATGTTTTAGCGAGTTCTCAAGATTCAGACAAAAAATATTATTTGTCTGAAAAAACTGCCGGCCTGTTAGGCTTGAAAATATTAGAAAAGGTCAAGGGCGAAAAACTGATTGGTTTAACTTACAAGTCCGCCTTTGATAATTTACCAAGGATTAAAAAGGCCCTTTCGGGTGAGAAACATCGTGTTGTCGCTACTGCCGATCGTATATTAACTGTTGGTGAAAATGAAGGGACGGGATTGGTACACATAGCAACGGGGGCTGGGTCTGAGGATTTTGCTCTTGGCAAAAAGGAGGGTCTTCCAGTAATAGAAGTAATTGATGAGGAGGCTAATTATCTTGACGAACTAGGGGAGTTTGCGGGTAAAAATGCCAAGGATGATCCAGAATTAATTATTAATTATCTAGAAGAACAGTCTTTTTTGTTTAAAAAAGAAAAATATAAACACAGATATCCAGCTTGTTGGCGTTGTAAGACAGAACTTGTTTGGAGAGTTGTTGATGAATGGTATATAAAAATAGACCCCGTAAGAGAAAATATGAAGGGCGCTGCTAAGAAAATCCAATGGATTCCTTCTTTTGGCCTCAAGAGAGAACTAGATTGGCTAAGCAATATGCATGATTGGTTAATTTCCAAGAAGCGTTATTGGGGATTGGCAATTCCGATTTGGGAGTGTGATAAGTGTGGCCATTTTGATGTGATTGGTAGCAAAGAAGAGCTTAAGAAAAAGGCAATTGAAGGGTGGGAGAAGTTTGAAGGCAATACTCCACACCGCCCTTGGATTGATGAAGTGAAAATTAAATGTGAGAAATGTGGCGAAACAGCTACTCGTATTCCTGATGTTGGTAATCCATGGCTTGATGCAGGCATTGTTTCTTTTTCGACAATAAGTGCAGATAACAAAGAAACGCCTTTATACTGGCAGGATAAAAAAGAGTGGGCAAAATGGTTTCCGGCAGACTTTATTACAGAAAGTTTCCCTGGACAGTTTAAGAACTGGTTTTATTCGTTAATTGCCATGAGTACGGTATTAGAGAATAAAGAACCTACTAAAACAATTCTTGGTTTTGCCACACTTTTGGACGAAAAGGGTCAATCAATGCACAAAAGCTCAGGGAACATGATTGAGTTTAATGAGGGTGCCGATAAAATTGGAGTCGAC
Organism: Patescibacteria group bacterium; assembly: GCA_018823885.1. Taxonomy (GTDB): domain Bacteria; phylum Patescibacteriota; class Microgenomatia; order UBA8517; family UBA8517; genus JAHJHG01. The sequence continues at coordinate 19,749 of JAHJHG010000005.1, read as the reverse complement.
GTTATGCGCTGGTTGTATGCGAGACAGAACCCATCGGAGAATTTATTGTTTGGTCATAAGATTGCTGATGAAACTAGAAGAAGATTTCATTTAAAGATTTGGAATGTATACAATTTTTTTGTAACTTACGCAAATATAGACGGTTGGACACCAAGTGATTCTACCTCAAATAAAGATCTAAATGTTCTTGATAGATGGATATTGTCCCGATTAAACGAGTTAATAAATGGAGTAACAAAATATTTGGATGAATATAATGCTTATCGAACAAGTGGTTTGATAGAGGAATTTGTAGATGATTTTTCAAACTGGTATATAAGACGGTCTAGAGACAGAGTTGGGCCTGCAGCAAGAGAAAAAACAGATAAAGATGCGTTTTACCAAACAACACATTTCGTATTGGTTGCATTAACCAAACTAATCGCTCCATTAACTCCTTACTTGGCAGATTTTATATATATGAATTTAACAAAGAAGGAATCAGTGCATGTTGAGGATTGGCCAGATTCAGATAAAAATATAGATAAGGAATTAATGAACAACATGATTGTGGCAAGGGAGCTTGCTGAAAAAGCTCATTCCGAAAGGAAGAAAGCGGAAATTCCTGTAAGACAACCGCTAAACTCTTTAACGGTTTCTATACCCGAATTATCTTCAGAGCTTGAGGCTCTCGTGAAGGATGAAGTAAATGTAAAGAATATAAGTTGGGCTAAAACAGAGGGAGAGGAATTGAAAGTTAAACTAGACACAAAAGTTACCAAAGAGTTAGAAGAAGAAGCGAAAGCAAGAGAACTTATTCGAAAAATTCAAGGAGAAAGGAAGAAATTGGGCATGAACCTTACTCAAGAAATTGTTGTTGCCAACACCTGGATACCGAAGAGTAAAGAAGTTGTACAAAAAGTTAAAAATAAAACGTTAGCAACGGATTTAAAAGAGGGTAAATTTAGTGTTACAAAAGCTTCTTAAATATTAATGCCAGAAATATCAAAAAAGGTAAGTATTGATTACATTCTCTTTATCAGCATAAGTTTACTATTTCTATTAAGCGTTATCGTTTTACGATCCATTGCACCTTCAATTTTCCCTCTTTATTATCTATATTTCGTTCTTTCTATTTTGGTATTTTTTCTATTCTTGGCAATTGATTTCGAAATTATTTCTCTATTTTCGACACATATATATTGGGGAAGTATCATCTTACTACTCTTACCGTTGTTAATAGGGCAGGTCACAAGGGGAGCAGTAAGATGGATACCAATTGGACCTTTGAGTATTCAGCCGGCTGAAATAGTCAGACCTTTTTTGTTAGTTTTTTTTGCTAACTACTTAACGGAAAAATCTTTGGATATTAAAAGGTTAGCCAAGGCGCTATTTTTGTTTGCTCTTCCTCTCTTTTTAATTGTTATTGCGCCATCTTTTGGCGTAGCCGTTTTAACCACGTTAGGTTTTATCGGGGTTGTTTTGGCATCAGGTTTAAATAGAAAATATCTTTTGACGAGTATAGCGATTGTCTTTATTGCTATGCCTCTGGGGTGGAAGTTATTGGCTCCTTACCAGCGATCAAGAGTTTTTTCATTTCTTAATCCAAGCGCTGATCCTCTTGGAGCAGGTTACAACAGTATTCAATCTATGGTGTCTGTGGGCTCTGGCATGCTTGCGGGTAGAGGTTTAGGAAAGGGAGTTCAAACGCAGTTAGCATTTCTTCCCGAAAAACATACGGACTTTATCTTTGCCGCTGTTTCTGAGGAGCTAGGGTTTATTGGTGCGACTATTGTTATTTTAGGCTTGTTCGTCATTTTTTGGCGCTTAATAATAATAATCGAATCGGCAAGAAGTTTTGCTGCACGGGCGTTTGTCTCCGGGCTTTTTCTGACACTATTTATAGAGACACTAATTCATATAGGAATGAATCTAGGTTTACTTCCTATTACAGGTGTTCCTCTGCCTCTTGTTTCTGCGGGTGGATCATCACTTCTAGCCACAATGATAGGTTTAGGGATAGCATTAGGGAGCCAGAAACCAAGTGTGGCTTGAGTTTGTCTTGCGTGGGGGTTAAAATAACAAGGTTAAACACTCATGAAATACGCAGTTGTAAAAATAAAAGGTCAACAATACAGAGTCTCCGAAGGAGATGAGATATTGGTGGATAAGCTAGGAACAGATAAACTCGATGTGAGGATTTTGCTTGTTGTGGACGAAAAGGGTGTAAAGATAGGCAAACCTGAGGTTAAAGATGCAAAGGTAAAGATAAAAATTATTAGTGAAGAAGAAAAAGGAAAAAAACTTTATGTTCAAACGTTCAAGGCTAAATCAAGGTATAGAAGGAAGATAGGTTTCCGCCCCGTATATTCCAGACTTTTAATTGAAAAGATCTCCTAACACACATATAAAATATATCAATCTGTATATTATTGATCTCTTGACAGCCGTGAAAATATAGATTAGAATTTTTCAAAGGATTAAAACAATGGCTCACAAGAAGCAAGGCGGTAAAACAGCACAACACAAAAGACCCACTGGAAAAAGACTTGGAGTGAAAGTGGCCCATGGTCAGACCGTAACAACAGGAATGGTATTAATGCGACAAAGAGGAACGAAATTTCATGCAGGAACTGGAGTAGGGCTGGGAAGGGATCACACACTTTTTGCCTTGAAAGACGGAATGGTTGAATTTGGTCAAAAGTTAGGGAAAAAGAAGATTTCAATAGTCTAATGGCTGAAGAAATAATTCAAATTGATATAGTTCAGTTGCAAGCTAACCCGCTTCAACCTAGGGGTTCAATAACCCCCGAAAGCTTGGTGGACCTAGTCGATTCAATAAAAGAGCATGGAATTCTTGAGCCACTTGTGGTAGCCAAAACACCTGCAGGGTTCCAAATAATTGCAGGTGAAAGGCGATGGAGGGCTTCGAAACTGGCCGGTTTAACGCATGTCCCGTCGATTGTAAGGGAAACTACACCAAAAGGAATGCTTGAAATGGCTTTGGTTGAAAACGTTCAAAGAGTTGATCTTAATGCACTAGACAGAGGTAAAGGTTTTGAAAGGCTTCAAAATGAATTTGGTCTTACCACTTCAGAAATTGCTGTAAGAATTGGAAAGTCTGTTGCTTATGTTTCAAACTCCTTAAGGCTTCTGGGTCTTCCCGATGCACTAAAAGATGGGCTGTTGTCGGGATTGATAACTGAAGGACATGCTAGAGCGTTAGCTGCAATTGATGATCAAAGCCTAATGGTTGAGGCTTACAAAATAATTTTACGAGAGTCCGGTTCTGTGCGTAGAGCTGAGGAATTGGCAAGAAGAATGAAGGCTCAATCCGGCCAAAAAGAGAAAAGAGGAACAAGGAAAGACCAACTAAGAGTAGTTTCGGAGGAGTTGGATAAAATGCAGGAGGAAATGCAAGAAGCATTTAGTGATGGGAAAAATGAAGAAACCAATAATACAACTAAAGTGAAATTGATTCGATCAAGACGCGAGACAAAAATTACATTCACCTTTAAAGGGAGCCTAGAGGAAACAGAAAACAAACTTCAGAAAGTATTCAAATCGGTTACGAAGTAAAGTTTAATAATTGTAATCAATCTTTTGAACGATTCCTGCACTTTGAATGGGCCAGTAAACTAACCAAGCGCGTCCAGTAATATCTTCTTTAGTAATAAACCCAAAAACTCTAGAGTCGGAAGAACGTGGTCTGTTGTCACCGAAAACTAAGTAAGACTCTTTGGGTACTGACACTTCTTTTCCTTCGCTTAAAAAAGAAGCGCTGGATGTATAGATTTTATCTGATAAATAGGACTCTTTTAATATTTCGCCATTTATATATATCTTGCCGTTTGAAATTGAAACCGTTTCTCCAGGTAGTCCTATTATTCTTTTAATAAACTCATCACCATTTCCGGTGGGAGCTTTAAAAACAATCACATCTCCTCTTTTTGGTTCTTCAAGACGATATGTTACTTTGTCAGTGAGGAGATATTCACCGTCTGGGAAATTAGGTTGCATAGAATCTCCCTTAATTTTATGTGGTTGTAAAACGAGCAAATATATGAAAAGAAAGATAGCAACTGCAAACACAACTACTTGAATTATGTCCAAAAAAAATGCGCTGAGACGCCTTAACATAGTATTAATTATATGTACCTTAACTTGATATTTTCAAGGGGGCAAAATACAGGATCTTAAATTTTCTCTTTTTCAACTATAACATCATGCGCGCCACTTTCTCTTACCCCGAGTTGGCTTATGCGGATAAATTGAGCATTTTTCCACAGCGTTTCTAGATCTTTTGCTCCGCAATAGCTAAAACCTGATTTAATGTTCGCTTCCATTATTGATATAACCCTTGACACAGCGCCTTTATATGGAACAGTGGCCTTAACGCCTTCAATATGGCTTAAATAATTTTCACTAGTATTTTTGAGAGTTTTGACATGATTTCTTTTTTCTACTAGTGATGTTGAGGCATTGTAGGCCTTATATTTCTTATTACACCGCACAAGGATTCTTCCGGGAGCTTCATCGGTGCCGGCAAATTGACTTCCAATAACTGCAGCAGACGCACCGGCGGCTAACCCCTTAACAATATCTCCAGAGTTTTTTGTACCTCCGTCACAGAGAATGGTTTTTTTATATTTTCTGGCAGCCCTAGCTGCTTCCATAACGGCCGTGATTTGGGGTACGCCAACGCCGGTTGTTATTCTTGTCGTACAGATTGTTCCTGGTCCCACGCCGACTCTTACGGAATCAGCACCGGCCTTGAAGAGATCTACTGCTCCCTCATAGGTTGCAACAACTCCAGAGACAATATCTACTTTATCTCCAAATTTTCTCTTAAGCTCTTTTGTTGTGTCTATTGTTTTTTGCATTGCTCCATGGGCAACATCAATGGTCAAAATATCCACTCCTGCATTTACTAATTTTTCGGAGCGTGCCAAATGACCATTTCTAACACCTACTGCAGCACCAACTAATACTTTTTGCTTTTTTACTTTTAAAACCATGTCGGCTTGTTTTTCAGGAGATGTAAATCGATGCAAAAAACCTAAGGCACCTAATTTTCCGAGAGCAATGGCCATTTCGGGACCTGTTACGTCAGTCATATTGATGCTTATCAGGGGGAGCTTTATCTTTACTCTTGGCGTAATTTGAGTATCGATGCTTACTTCGGAGCGGCTGTTAATATGAGAATGCTGAGGAACAAGTAAAACGTCGTCGTAGCTTAAACCTAAAGGTATTCTCTGATTCATACTTACGTAATGATATGAATCATTACATTTAACTTTAGCGAAAGAGAGACTAGGATGTCAATCCTGTTAAAGAAACGCTGAAGATGATAAAATTCAGGGTTAAGAAATAACTATTTGGTCGTGTAGCTCAGTTGGCTAGAGCGCCGCATTCACATTGCGGAGGCCACAGGTTCGAGTCCTGTCACGACCACATTCATAACCCATAGTTTGACTTTTGTCTTCTAGAATTATATAATTCTGCAAGTCTGATAAAGAGACTAATTCCAAAAATTCGCACCTTAAAGGAGAAAAGAAAATGTTCACGCAACTGCTGTCTTACTTGGCTGTGGTATTAGTATTTGTGCTTGTTTTCCACATATGGGCTGCTTTCAGTAAGAATGTGATGTCAAAGAGAATATGGAAGAAGTATGGCCCATTTTTTCTTCGTTTCATAAAAGCGAAGAAGTATTTACATCGATGTGCCACAACATTACGCAAGATAGGTATGGAAATGACGGCGCTTGAATTGAGGATGGAGCAAGCCGATCAGAAAAACCAAGAAATAAGAAGAATAACTCAACTTTTCAAGCTTAAAGTTGATGCACAGATGCAGCTTGCTTTTATCATGAAAGGCCAAAAGCCTGAGGAGAGATTAACAACATCCTTGGCTTTTGAAGAGATTGGGGCGGAGTATGACAAACTCAAGAAGGAGTATGAAAAATTAGTCGGCGAATTTGACAAAGAACTCGCCGAGCTTAGGCGCTCCTTGAATCATCTAACGAAACGAGAAAGATTAATCAACAAGCGCTCGAATTCTATACTTGCACTCTACGTGAGAGCAAGACCTGCATAACTACCTATAAGGAGGTAAAAGCGTGGACAAGAAACGCATATTATTAGCTGTGATTGCACTAATAGTGATTGCCACTGCGTCGATCCATTTGTACAGGAAATTACCAGATCCTGACGTTTCGACTTGGGCTTTCGTTTTAGATGTTGTGTTTTCACTTTCTTTTGTGATTTCACTAATTATGTACGTTTTTGCAATGTTATCTAATTCAGATGACAGCGCTAGAAAGCGTACCAATAGCCTCTTGCTACTTGCCGTAATAGCAATGATGATAGCATCTTCAACAGCGGTTTTGGCTTCTCTCTCGGGGTAGGTGCGACAAAGGTGGGGCTTGAGAAGACTTGCGGTATAACACCGTATAGTTTGAAACATTATCTCTCAAGCTCCACCCGTAAGTCCCTTTTTCTTCTGGTATACTTCAAATAATTACTCATGAAATCAAAACTTTCTTTTATTATTATATGGTTTATTATTTTATTGTCAGGCCCTTTTGCTGTATTAAAGTCAGTCAAAGTTTTTGATATTACCCAGAATGTTCCTCTTTTAATTAATATTTTTCAAAGGATTTTAGGATTAGTTGTTTTTAGTTTATTGTTTGTGCAAATTATTCTCGGGGCATTTATGCAGAAGTGGAAAGAAAAATTTGGAGCGTGGATTTTTAAATTTCATCTAATTCAAGGGTTTGTTGCTTACGTATTGGTATTGGTACACCCTCTTCTATTTCTTATTTATAATTTCAAAACAAGAGGTGTACTCGATCCCTTTTATGTCTTTACTGACTTTTGTCTTCTCTGTTCAAGGCCGATTGAGCTTTATTATAGTTTCGGCAGAATTACCTTTTGGCTTATATCTCTCGCTATCTTGGCGGCAATAGTTAAAAATGAAGTTTGGTGGAAAGAAAATTGGCGTAAATTTCATATTTTAAATTATTTTGTATTTTTCTTAATAGCAGCACACGCATGGTTTGTAGGTACGGATGTGATCAGTACATTCTTTGTTTATATTTTTTGGTTTGGAATGATTGCCGTTTTATATACATTTATTCGAAAACACATCCTACCTATAATTACAAATAAATAAAAAAGGTCACCCAGAGAAAACATAGGTTGTGCTACGGGGTTCGAGTCCCGTCAGTCACCCAAGACCTCATATTTCCTAGTATGTGATTCAATCTGTCTTTTTCTATCCAGTCAGCTGTTTGGAAATCCTCCGGTAACGCCGAGGGAATTACATTTTTCTTTCCGAAAAATTAAAATAATGATAAAATTGGGCCGATGAGCGTAGATTATAAAAAGGAGGCTAGAAACAAGATTGAACGGCTTGTTAAAAAATATGAAGGTGTTTCTGAAACTAGACTTAAAACGATAAACGAGGCAGATACACGAAGGATGTTTATAATGCCTCTTTTTGAAGCTTTGGGATGGGATGTAGACAATGAGCATGTTGACAATGAAGTTGTTGAGGAAGAGACTTCAATTGTTGGAGGAAGAATTGACTACTCTTTTAGATTAAACAATATTACGCAGTTTATTCTTGAGGCGAAAGCCATTCCTGAAGATCTAAATAAAGAAAAATGGGCAATGCAGGCAATTGAATATGGGTGGAACAAGGGAATAACTTGGGTCGTTTTAAGCGACTTCGAGGGTCTTAAGCTTTTCAATTCAGAGTGGAAAATAGATCATCCAAAAGCAAATCTTAATTTGACCTATAAGGAGTATCTTAAAGAGTTTGATAATTTGTGGTTACTTTCTAAGCAGTCTTTTGAGCAAAAAGAACTTCAAAAGCAAGCTTCGAAATGGGGAATAACATCTACTAGAGAGAGTGTTAACGAAAAGTTAGCTCAAGACTTGTTAAACTGGAGAGAGAAATTAACCAACAATCTTTTGCAATGGAATACAGATAAAAGCGAAGAGGTAATAAATGAATCAGTGCAGAGAATATTAGACAGGCTTATTTTTATAAGAGTTGTTGAGGATAGGGAGTTTGAGGAGAAAAAGCTGTGGCAAATATTTAAAAAGTGGGAAAGTGAGCGTAGAGAATCGAACAACTTTATAAAAGTATTAAAACCCCTTTTTAAAAAATTTGACGGGAAATACAATAGTAATCTTTTCAGCCCTCATGTTTGCGAAGAATTGAATACAGAAGGTGACCCTTTCTCTAAAATTATTCCACAGCTTTACGGAGAAAAGGAGAGGGGTGTTAAATACAGATTTGATGCCATTGATGTTGATGTATTGGGCAGTGTTTATGAACAATATTTAGGATATGTGCAAGGCATAGACGGCACTAAGAGCAAAAGGAAAAAACAAGGAATATACTATACACCTTCTTATATCGTTGAATATATTGTTAGAAACACGCTTGGAAATATTCTTTCTGATCAACCTGAAAGAATTGGGGATATTAAAATCATAGACCCAGCCTGTGGGAGTGGCTCATTCTTAACTAAAGCATTTGCAGTTATAAATGAATACTCAAAGAAAAAAGATAAAGATGAGTCTAAAAATGGAGAGATGTCGACCAAATATAAGATATTAAAAAACAGCATTTTCGGTGTAGATTTAGACCCTCAGGCAACGGAGATAGCTCGATTAAACATGCTTATAAAGGCTCTAGAGCCAGGTCATAAGCTGCCAATGCTGACAGACAACGTAAAAGTGGGAAACTCACTTGTATCAGGCTCAGAAAAAGACCTTAAGAAAATTTTTGGCGAGGATTGGAGAGATCAAAAGCCTTTTAATTGGGAGAGAGAATTTTCCGATGTTTTTGATAAGGGGGGGTTTGATATTGTTATAGGCAATCCACCTTATGTGGGCTGGGCAAAAGGTAAGCAAAGTAGTGAATTAAAAGAATATTTTCATCAAAAGTATAATGAAATATATTCAGGGAAAAATGACCTGCTCTACTATTTTATTTTAAAAGGCATAAAACTTCTAAGGCAAGGAGGCGTGATGTCTTTTATAGTCTCAAGATATTTTTTGGAATCTGTTTATGCTAAGAAGCTTAGAGAATATCTTTTAGATAATGTGGAAATACTTTCAATAATTGATTTTAGAAAGAAGCAAGTTTTTGAAGGAGCGAGTGTTCATACTGCGATAATAACCTTGAGGAACAAAAAACCAGAAAAAAATATAATAACAATTTATCTTGACGATATTTATACAAAACCCTTTTATATAAAGCAGGTGAAATTGAAGCAGATGGATATTTGGAGTTTAGAAAAGCCAACTGCGTCAAAATTGATAGCGAAGTTCGAAAATGAGGGTGAGCCAATTACAAAACATTTTGATATAAAAAATACTCCCCTAACGGCTCTAGACGAGATATATATTATTGATAAGAAAACTGTAGAAAATTTCAATCTGGAAAAAAAATATCTAAGAAAATTTATTAGATCGACCAATATACAGAGAAAATATCTTTCTAGTGAAACAAATAAGTATATGATACATATTGATAAACATAGTGATCTATCGAAAACCCCCAATCTTAAAAAATATTTGAAAACAAACAGAACAATGATTTTAGAAAGAAACAAAAGAAGAAACGAAAAGCTTGGTTTGGGATTAGCACGCCCTATGATCGAATACCCTTGGGGTGAGGGAAAATTGTTTTGTAGATCAAGGGCAAAAGATAATATATTCATTTATGACAACAAAGGAATGGTGGGTTCAAGACATAATACGACTGTCCTATTTGCTAAATCCGATGTTGATATAAAGTACTTTTTAGGTTTGCTGAACTCCAGACTTTTTGGTTTCTATATTCGATCAAAGTCAAAAAAAATGGGCGAGTCTTACGAATATTTGCCTAAGTATCTTAATAGTCTCGTTGTGAAAATTGGAAAAAAGAAGAAATTAGTGGATCTAGTAAATAAGGTGATTGTGCTTGAAAAACAGTTGGATAATCTTTCTGACCTTACAGACAATAGAGAGGTGCTTAAAAAAAGAGTGGAAGATATAGATGAGAAGATTAACGAAGAAGTTTATGATATGTATGGTCTTAATTCTGAAGAAATTAAGATTGTGGAGGGGGTTACGACAGAAATAATCTGAATTTCTGAGCCTACTTTTATGTAGTAAATTGTAGCGTGTGTATATTTCCACCAAAATCATTATTAAGAAGCAAAAATTTCGTCAATAACAGCCTTTCCTTATCCTCAGAGGTCATAAAATGAGTTCTAACAGCATCCGGTAGTCTACCCATCGAAATGGCCGTATTCTCGGGATATTCTAAAAAAGTCCTTGACAAACTTCACTCGTTCACAATTTTCTTAGTGGCTATCTGTTAAAATATGGGTAGCACATGCTTACAAAAGAAGACATAAAGGCATTAATTGAAGAAAAAACCGAAACGATCAATAAGGACTTTAAAGAAGGTTTTGTTTGGAGCAAGCAAAACAAAAGCCCAAGAATTGAAATTATCAAAGACATTATGGCCATGGCAAACACGAGAGATGGTGGAAAAATTGTGATAGGTGTGACCGATAAGGCGTTTAAGCACGTAGGAATAACCGAAAAGGAATTTTATGCTTTTGACACGACCCCAATTAACCAACTTCTTCAAGAGTACGCAGACCCGCCCTTAAGTTGCGATGTTGTTAAAATGAAAGTGAACAACAAACTAACAGTAGTGATAGACATTCCTGAGTTTGCTGAAGAACCAATTATTTGCAAAAAAACACTCCACTCAAAGGATAACGAGATTTTACTTACAAAAGGCGCTGTGTATATAAGAACCAAGAAAAATACAAGTGAAGCCATAAGCAACGTTGATGAAATGAGAAGAATTTTAGGAAGAGGGATAACCAAGAAGAGTGAAGAAATTTTCGAAACAATAAAAAGGATTGTGAGTGGATCTCCGATAATAAAAAAAGCAGATGACAAAAACAAAAAATTCGACAATGACATCAAAGAGGCCCTCGGTTTTGTCCGAGCCAATCTTGAGAATATTGAGGAGATAGGAAGGTGGGAGCTTGTGGTTCACCCACATGATTACAATGATCAATTAATAGACAACCCTGTTGAAGCTGGAAAGATGGTTGAGCAAAGCAAGGTAAGATTGAGAGGTTGGGATTTCCCCCACATTGATGTTCATGGAAATTTCTCAAATTTTAACAATGGGAAACAGTCAATTACGGGGAGTGAAAGAGTTCCACACAGTGAAGCATGGCGTTTATATAAAAGTGGACTATTTGTTTGGTCGGCAATGCTTGGTGAAGACATGATGGGATTTTCTAAAAAAGGACTTAGTATCCTGTATTTTGTAAGTAGAATATATTCTATAACTGAAATGACTCTATTTTTAAAAAGACTTTATCTTAAAAACTTAAAAGTAAAAAGACTACATTTGCAACTTAAGCTTTATGGAGCTAAAGACAGAAAACTAGAAGCAAGTCAGGGAACTATTTTGGGTGCCCATTACATTTGCAAAGACGAACCAGCAGAAATTAACGAAGATATTCAAACTGTTGAGTTAAAAGTGTCTCACAAAGCCGTTGCCAGAGAAATCATAAAGAAAGTCTTCATGCTGTTTAACTGGAATGATCCTTCAGAAAAAATGCTTGAAGATTGGCAAAATAAGTTAATCGAAAAAGGGGGTTAATATAATAAAATGCCATCATCTGAAAAAATAATTCGTATAGGTAAAAAAAAGATCCCCTATATCGAAATATCGTCTGAGATGTTTAAAAAAAGGCACAGTTTGATCAACCCCTTGTCCCTCGAAGATTTCAATGAAAAGTTCAGTCAATCAATGTTTGAAAGACTGGATTTGAATGTTAAAGAATTTCCAGAAAAATTCCGTTTTAGATTTTTTCATCTTGAAGAAAACCCAGCAGAAAGAAAGGAAAGGTTGGAAAAAATATCAGTTCATGGATCGGATAGAACAAATCCAAGCCCAAAGCTAAAAACAATGCCGGGATATGTGAGTGCTTCTAGTGCTTCAGGAGTAGAGCAAATATATCTGTTTGATTGTGGTTCGCTTCCACATTTTTCTCAAAACTATAGTGAAGAAAAACACAACGCTTTATTGATTTATGACTCAGCTAAAATATGTTACGTAGAAGGTGTAGAGTATACGTTTAAGGATATGTCTGATAGAGGGCGAGCCTTGTTGGCCATCGTGGCACTAATCTAAAGATACAAGGGAATCTCTTTTGTCTTCTTACTCAACAATAAACTCGCTAGCAACTCCATTTCCTTAGCTTCAGGCTTTATTAAAGCGGTTCTAACATCGTTCGGTAAGTCACCCAACGTAGAAGCTTGGTCGATTAAAGCTAGCAAATATTGCGTTATAACAGAATCAATACTAAACTTTAATAGTTATGGCGGATTCTGCAGGAAGTGGAGTAAATTATAAGAAAACGGTTACCGAGAATGAAAAGTCTAAAACTGTTAATATAAACACGGCTTCAAAAACCCCCGTTGTTTCTGTAAAGAAAATAAAGCCCGATCTTCGCAAAAAAGAACTTCCTTTAGTAGATATTAAAGTTACAAATCCTATTACATATCTTAAGAGTTGGTGGAAAAGGATAATTGGCAATGAGGGGATAGAGTTTCGTATAAAAGTACGTCCGCTAACAGCTATAGCTATTTCGTTAATAATCGTCAGTGTTAGTTTAGGTATCGGGCGTTTCATTTTGCCTTTCAACGTACCGTTTTTTGAATATACACCAACAGAGTCTCCAAGCACGACACAAGAACTTACTCGAAACACTGCCTTCACTGGAACACTAAGATTTACAGAAATTAACGCAAAGTATTATTTAATTACGACTTCATCCGAAGCGATTGCGTTGGAAGTGCCGGAAAATATCGATTTGAAAAAATTGGTCGACAGGAGAATATTTGCTACAGGTAAGTATAATGAGAACACAAGAACGCTGGTTGTAAATGACGCCTCAGATTTAGAAATTTTCCCCGAAGAGGTGGAGGCTGTTCCCACCACAACGCCATCCCCTGTGCCCACTCCGGCAGAGAGTTCCACTCCCACACCAGAAATCTCCCCTTCTCCGGCGTCGTAGAGTTGTTTATAAAACTTCCTGGTTTTAAGTTATAATCTTCTTAGCTGCCTCAATTATGATCTCTAAATTATTTACCGCATTATATTTCTTTGTTTTGTTGTATTTTATACATTTGGGATTCACTACAACTCCAGTTCAGTTAGGGGAAGTTGACAGCTTGACGTACCATATTCCTATTGCCGAAAGTATTTCCCGCGGCGATTTTACTAATTTATCTTATATAAAACAGGGATTAGGTTATTATCCTGCAGTTGGGGAGACCATGCTTTCTCTGTTTGTTAAATTTAATATTCCTTTAAACCTTTTCAATGTTTTGGGTTTGGTGCTGCTGTTCTTTTGTTGCAGGTTTACTGCAAGAACGTTCGGTCTCAGTAAAATGGCCTCTTTGGTTTTTGCTGCAACCTTCTCTTTGTTACCGACCGTTCTCAGATTAATATTGACTCAGACAATAGATATTTGGTTGGCTGTATTTTTTCTTTGTAGCTTGTCCCTGCTACAAAAACCCAAGCGAAGTATTTCATATTTTCTGAAAATTGGTTTCTCACTAGGATTATTAGTCGGAGTCAAATATTCCGGCATACTGTTAATGTTGGCTCTTTTGGTAGTTTATTCGCGCAAAGTGCTTTCTATGTTTACAGTAAGGAGATTTGTTGCTTTTTTTGTTCCTTTTTTTATCCTCGGCCTTTCATGGTATGTAAGGAATTGGATTATAACAGGAAATCCAATCTATCCTGTTGCGTTTTTGGGTTGGCAGGCTCATCCAGATTTCCACGCCACTGACTGGACTTCAGTAAAAGTGTTTCTTGAGCCGGGAGGTGCCTGGTTGATGATTCAAGCCGTTATATCTGAATATCTATTTTGGTCTTTGGCGCCGCTCATAGTAATGTTGGTTTCATATTACTCAAAGATAAAGAAACAAGAAGAGTTGCTAAAAGATTTAATACCCCTGGTTGTATTAGCGGTCATTAATTTCATTATTTTTCTTCCTCAGCCCTCCCTGCCTGATATGCAAATTGTGGTATCGAACATGCGTTTTGTTTATCCCGTTATGATTCCTCTTATGTTGTTTGTGTTTATAATAGCGAAAAGGTTAAGGATTATTAAAGAACTTACCATTGTTGCATTGTTAAGTTCAATTTCGGTTTTGCCTCAGCTTGACTACAAACCCAAGCTTATTATTGTATGGATAATGTTTGTTATTGTCATTATTATCAAACAAAAAAGAGGTCATGAATTATTATAAAAAATGAAGATATCTATTGTTGTTACAGTGTTCAATGAAAAGGCGAATATAGCGAATCTTCTTGAAAGTTTGTTGGTACAAACGAAAAAACCTGATGAAATAGTAATTGTTGATGGGGGATCGCAAGATAAAACAATTGAGATAATAAAACATTTTCAAAAAAAGGAGAAAAGAATAAAGCTTCTTGTTGAAAAATGTTCACGAGCACAGGGTAGGAATTTGGGAATTGATATTTCACGAAATGAAATAGTGGCTTTAACAGACGCAGGTTGTGTGCCAAATAAACACTGGTTTGGAAGGATTACAAAACCTTTTGTAAATAAGGAAGTAGATGTTGTGGCTGGTTTTTATAAAATGACAGGCGAAACAGCTTTTCAGAAAGCACTATCATTCTATTTGGGCGTTTTGCCTTCCCAATTTGATACCAACTATTTACCTTCGACACGCTCAGTGGCTATCAAAAAGGAAACCTGGCTAGAGGTTGGGGGATTCCCAGAGAAATTAAAGGGCACTGCAGAAGATACCGTTTTTAATTACAGGTTAGTTCAAAGTGGAGCAAACATTGCACGCGTGAAAAACGCACAAGTGGAGTGGGGGATTCCAAGGACTTTAAGAAAGGCATTTAATAAAATATTTCTTTACGCGAAGGGCGATGCGCAATCAAAAATATGGTGGCATCCATCCAAAAAGCTTTCGTCGCACAATATTAAGGTACTTTTTGTCTTAGTCAGGTACGCATTCGGTCTTGTTGGCTTAATTTTGGCTTTCAGCAGTCCCCTGCTTTGGTTTGTTCTACTGTTGGGTTTATTTTTATATATTTTCTGGTCTTTCAGAAAAGTTTATGTTGAGTTCGGGGATTATAAGATTGGTATGTGGGGAATTATATTGCAATTTACATCTGACTTTGCAGTAATGTCAGGATTTTTGACAGGGATATTTGCTAGAGAAGAACACTGAGTTAGAATACAAATAGTGGGATATTTAAAAGATACAGTTAAGGGTATTACATGGGTAGGGGCCTTTAGGGGAGTTACAAGGCTTGTTGGCTTTGTGAAAACGGCAATATTGGCTCGCATTCTTATTCCGGCTCAATTCGGTTTGTTTGGAATTGCCGCTCTTGCTTTAGCATTTTTAGAAATATTGGTTGAAACAGGTATAAATGTGTTTCTAATTCAGGAGAAAGACAATATTGATGAATATATTGATACTGCCTGGGTTGTTTCAATCATACGAGGAATAGTTATCTCTTTTGTTATTATTCTTACAGCAAAACCTGTTTCAATTTTTTTTAAATCTCCGGACTCCATGAATCTACTTTATCTCATTGCTGTTGTGCCTTTTGTGCGGGGCTTTATTAATCCATCTCTTGTTAAACTGCAGAAAGAACTGCAGTTTAAAAAAGAGTTTTGGTTAAAATCGTCAATTTTTCTGTTCGATGCAGGGGTGACGGTTGCTTTGGCGTTAACAATAAGATCTGCAACAAGCCTTGTTTGGGGACTAATCGCGGGTGCAGTCTTGGAAGTATTGTTATCCTATATATATGTCAGACCAATACCAAAGCTTAGTTTCAAGAAGGTAAAGATAAAACGAATTATTAATAGAGGGAAATGGGTGACGGGAGCGGGTATTTTTCAATATTTATTCCGTCAGGGCGATGATGCTGTTGTGGGGAAAATATTGGGAACATCTTCTCTCGGGCTTTATCAAGTTGCATATAAAATCTCAAGCTTGCCTATTTCTGAAGTTGCTGATGTTATAGCGCGAGTAACTTTTCCCGTCTATACGAAAATTTCTAAGGACAGTAAAAGATTCAAAAATGCATTTTGCAAAACAATATTGGCTGTTTCGGTATTAGTGGTGCCTTTTGGTTTGGTCATTTTCTTCTTTTCAAGAGAAATAATACTAATAATTTTAGGAGATAAGTGGTTGGAAGCTGTTCCTGTTCTTAGGGTTTTATCTATATACGGTGTTATAAGAGCGATAATTAATCCATCTTTAACAGTTTTTCTAGCCGTTAAGAAACAGGAATTAGTTACGCTTATTACATTCATCAGTGTTCTTGGCTTGGCTGTTTCGATAGTGCCGTTGGTAATAAAATTTGGCATAGTAGGTGCGGGTATTTCAACAATTATTGGCTCGCTTATTTCTTTGCCTTTTGTGGTGTACTTTTCCTGGAAGGTTCTTTCTGATATAAAATGATGGATTTTAACGAACGTGTAATTCCTGGTGTTACAGCAAACTTTCAATTTAAGGAATCTCTCGCGCGCTACGAATTTGCGAAGAGATGCTTTGGAAAAAATGCGAAAGTTATAGATATTGGTTGTGGTACAGGGTACGGTAGTGCAGTCTTAGGTGAGAAATATGAAGTTACTGCAATAGATAATAATAATGAGGCGATAGAGTACGCAAACAAGCACTATTCAAAGAAAGCGAGATTTCTAAAAGCAAATGCAACAACATTACCATTTGAAGATAGTAAATTTGATGCCGCTTGCTCTTTCGAAGTAATAGAGCACTTAAAAGATACCCATAAATTTATGAAAGAAGTACATAGGGTTCTAAGGCCAGGCGGAAAGTTTATATTGTCTACCCCAAATAAGTTTTTTCATTCTACAGGAGATAAGTTAAAAAGCCCTTATCATATAAAGGAATATACAGCTGAAGAATTAGGTCATTTATTGAATAAATATTTCAAAACAGTAGGTATTAAAAGTCAAACAAAAAGCAAGCGAGCAAAAACTGCCCTGAAAGACTTCATGGCTTCTCAAAAAGCGAGGGAAAGATTTGTTGTAAGTGATATTTTGAGAATTAGAAAAATAATTCCCCAAGCTTTTAAAGAAAAGGTTTGGAAATGCTTAGGCGGTTTATTCGGGCGCAAAAGCCAAGAGAATTTGGAAACACGTGATTTTCCGATAAAACCAGGTAATCTTTCTAAAGCAGAGTATTTTGTAGCGGTATGCAAAAAATAGTTGTTTCTATAATTATTGTCCACTATAAGGACAAGAGAAGGTTGTTTGATTGTGTTTTGTCAATCAAACAAAACAAACCGAAAGTTTCTTTCGAGGTTATTGTCGTTGATAATGATGAAAAAGCGACAATACGAAAAACACTTAAGGCTAAATTTAAGTGGGCAAAATATATCAGGTCGCCTGGAAATATTGGCTATGGAGCCGGAAATAATTTGGGTGCAAAGTACGCAAAGGGAAGATATTTATTTATCTTAAATCCTGATACTAAAATCATTTTAGGATCTATTGATAAATTAATTAATTTTCTCGAGAAAAACAAGCGAGCTGGGTTAGTTGCGCCCAACCTTGTTGATGAAAAAGGGAAGATTTTTCCTCAGCTTGGGTCAAAAAAGCTAACTCCCTTAAGAGGTATTGTCGCCCTTTCTTTTTTAAACAAACTTTTCCCCAATAATCCTATTTCAAAAAAATATTGGTTAACAGATGTTCCAATGAACAAAAAGCGGCAAGTGGATGTAGTTCCGGGATCTGCTTTTTTAATAAGAAGGCAAGTTTTTGAGAAAGCAAAAGGATTTGATGAAAATTTCTTTTTGTATTTTGAGGAAAGCGATTTCTGCAAAAGAGTAAAAGAACTTGGATTTAGTATATATATAATTCCTAATGCGCAAATTCTTCATTTTTGGAAACCTGGTAAGCCGGATACCAAAAAGGCCAAAATAATATTTGCACAAAGCCGCTTCTACTATTTTAGGAAACATTATGGAATAGCTAGTGCGCTGATTGTCGAGATGTTTGCGAGATTTTCAAAATGGCATGCGTTATTGTTTGCAATTGTGTTCATAGGAGTTTTTTCGAGATTATTAGGACTGCAGTAATGTATTTTGATCTATGTTGATAGTTTACGATATATGTTTTCAGAATTTACAATATAATGAACTACTGAGGTCTAAATAAAATAATCATGAATCTTACAGTCGTAGTTTTAACAAAAAACGAAAAAAAGAATATTAAAGAATGTCTTGATAGTCTTAATTTTTGCGACGAGACAATTGTTGTTGACGATAATTCATCTGATGGTACAACAGATTTGGCAAAAAAATTAGGCGCCAAAGTATATGAAAGAAAACTAGGGAAAAACTTTGCGGCACAAAGAAACTTCGGTTTAGATAAGGCACGGGGGAAGTGGGTTTTGTTTATCGATGCAGATGAGAGAGTGACGGAGAATTTGCGAAACGAAATTGTTCAAATAACAAATGACCCCTTGGTTAATTATTTGGGCTTCTATTTTAAAAGAACAGATTACATGTGGGGCAAGAAACTAAAACATGGAGAGACTGCCAACATTAAATTACTTCGTCTTGCGAGGCGCAAAGCAGGGAAATGGAAAAGGAAAGTGCACGAAGTTTGGGAAGTTGGAGGTAGAACTCGTGAGCTTAAGAATACATTAATGCACTATCCGCACCCTACCTTAGCCGACTTTTTAACAAGTGTTAACATTATGTCTGGTTTGCATGCAAGGGCGAATTTAGAGGAAGGCAAAAATTCTTCATTAATAAAAATAATTGTTTGGCCTCCAGGACACTTTATTTATAACTATATTCTAAGGTTAGGATTTTTAGATGGTATACAAGGTTTTGTGATAGCTTTGGTTATGAGTTTCCACTCATACCTAGCTTGGAGTAAATTATGGTTTCTTCAAAGAAAAATATAAATAACTTTACGGAAATACTAATATTTATATTTCTAATACTTTTTCCATTCGGCCAAATTATTCGAATTAACCTGAATTTTCTGGGAACAAGCATTGTTCTACACCCAATTGATTTTGTAGCAGGAGTGGGCCTTATTTTATTTTTACTCGAGAATTATAAAAGGCCGAAGTTATTTAGTTCTATTCTTTCATTCTTGGGCATTGCTCTCTTTTCTTATCTCCTTTCTTATGCAACTTTGGGGGGAGAAAGGATTTATGTAGGAGGACTGTATTTATTAAGACTTTTCGCATATTCTTCATTTTTCGTTTTGGCATGGAATATGGCAAAAACCAATAAAAAGTATTCTAAAAATCTTTTTAGTTCCCTAATCATTGTCGTTCTTGCTGTTTCTATCTTTGGTTTTTTGCAGTATTTCATTTACCCAGACATTACAAGTTTTACGATTTGGGGATGGGATGACCATTATTTTAGACTTCTCGGCACCTTTTTAGATCCGGGCCATACCAGTATTATCCTAGTCTTTGGGTTTCTGGCTACTTTGGTTAGCTATCTCAAAAAACAAGACAACAAGCTTTCGCCGGTTCTTGCAGTAATTATTATTTCAATTGCGTTTACATATTCGCGTGCAGGATATCTAGCTCTAGCCGGTGGATTATTCACAGTATTTTTGCTGAAAAAGAATCTAAGACTGTTTTTCATTGTAGTATTGGCTTTTGTGTTGCTAGTCATTTT
>JAHJHG010000004.1 GCA_018823885.1 Patescibacteria group bacterium | reverse complement strand
TACAAAGGCTCTAGTGGGAGAAAGTATAAAAGCGATTATAGGGCAATCTTAAGCTGGGTGATTGAAAAAGTAAACCACAAGCCACAAAGTAAAATCGAAAAAAGCTTTGCGGCAGCTGATGAATGGCTAAAAAATCGTAAGAAAAATAAGGAGATTATCGATGTTGGATGAGAAATTTTATTTAGATGGTATGAAATATCTTACTAGTCACTTTGCTATTGAGATCAATCAAGAACGTCTAGACCTAATATACCAAGAAATTAAAGGGATAAATAAAGAAATATACCAATCTGCTCTAGAATCAATCGCAAGAACAGAGCTAGCGATTAACGCAAACCAATCGTTAGTAGCATTAATCAATAAACATGTTGATATACAACGTAAATATCTCTATACGCAATCTCAGCCAATGCTAAAAGAGCCTATTTTTAGGGCGAAT
Source organism: Patescibacteria group bacterium (assembly GCA_018823885.1). GTDB lineage: Bacteria > Patescibacteriota > Microgenomatia > UBA8517 > UBA8517 > JAHJHG01. The sequence goes on along the minus strand of JAHJHG010000004.1, from coordinate 2,100 downwards.
AAAAACGATTGGCCTGACTTTGAAGAATTCTACCAAGCATGTTGTGAAGTTTATGCAAATTATACGCCAAACCGTGAATTCTGTAAGAAGTCTTGGCAGAGCATACAGCCAAACGCACAGAATTAAGCAACGCTGAGCGATCTCCCTTTGGGTAGGGGGTAAGGTAGGGGGCGGGTAAAATAATCGCTTAAATCGCAAATATGGAGGAATAAACTATGATAAAAAGTAGAAAAGCAATGAAAAAGACTGCAATGGAATTTTTGTCGCCAGAGTTAAACGATTTTAATCGTGTAAATAAGAATTTTATTAATCTGTTGGGATCGCAAAGTTTAAAAAACATTCCTTATAATTTGTTTGAGAAGGATAGAAAAGCAGAGTTAATAGGAAGTTTTTTTGAGAGGTCATTATGCGTAGAAGAGAGAAAGGGCAAGGGACAATATTATACACCAAAACCAATAGTTGAATACATGATATCACAGCTTGATATAAAAAAAGATTCAACGATACTCGACCCGTCTTGTGGGTGCGGTTCTTTTCTTTTGACTCTTTACGATATAATGAGAAGTAAATTTGACAAAGATTTTATAAGAAATATTTACGGTGTTGATTTAAACGAGAAAGCGGTAAAGATAACACGAGCATGTTTGTATATGCAGTCTGATTTTGAGGATGAATACATTGACATTGTAAAAGGAAATATTCGAGTTGGGAATAGCATAGTCGAGAATAAACAGATTGATAGATTAGGATTTAATTGGAATAAAGAATTTAAGGGAATTATGGAGCATGGTGGCTTTGATTTTGTTATAGGCAATCCGCCTTATGTTACTTTGCGTAAAGATGAAGATTTTGATGTGGCAGAAGCTATGTATAACGAGATAATCAATAGCCCAGTTAATGCCGCAACACTTATGATAGGCAGAGGATTAGAGCTTTTGAAAGATAATGGAGCGCTGGCATTTTTATTGCCAAAATCCATTTTATTTGTGGACTCTTATGCTAATTTGAGAAAATACTTGGCGACAAAAACAGAAATTCAGCAAATTTTTGATTTGGGATTAAAATTTAAAGATGTTCGAGGAGAGCAGGTTATACTTATTGTTAAGAAAAAAGCAGAAGCGAAAAAATCAAAAGTAAAAATATATGTTTATAGTAATAATAATACAAAACTTGAAGAACGGCCAAAAGTAGAAATATTGCAAGAGGAATTAGTAAAAGCAAAGAAGTTTTTAACTTATGAAGATACAAGCATATATGACTTAGTCAATAAAATTACTGACATGGGAACTACTTTGACCGATTTTGTGGATGGAGAAATTTTTAGAGGTTTGCCTATAGGTGGAAACAGCTTGGTAGAAACCAAAAGAAATGGCGAGGAGATAATCAGGGGCAAGAGCATAGAGAAATTTAGGATAAAGAAACCTTTATATTTGAGTAGAGAAGTATTGGAAAAACAGAGTAGTATAAAAATCGAGAAGATGAAAAACAAAAAAGTAGTATTGCAAAATATATTTTCATCTGAATCGGGAGTAATATCCGCATACGACACAAAAGGGCTTCTTACGGTTGATACTGTAACAAACATTATTGTTGAAGATGACGATAAAGCAAAATATATTCTGGCTCTTTTAAATTCTAAACTCATAAATTTTTATTTGATGTATGGTGTTTTTAATAGATCACGATTAACCATGCACTTGGATAAATCATATATAGGACTTATTCCCGTTGTGCAAAATATGGATGAAAAAGAATTAAGCCAGATTGTGAAAATTATAGACGATATTAACCTAATGCAACAAGAAGAGAGAAGTTCGGTAAAGAAAAAATACAAAGAAATAGATTTATTGGTTTATAAATATTACGGATTAAAAAAGGATGAAATAATGCTGATAGAAAATGCAATGTCTAAAATGCTTTCGGAGAAAAGTGCATGGTAATCAAAAAAACAAAAACAGGAAGAGCGATATAATTGATATTTTTTTGGGGCTTGTAGATAATATGTCTTCATTTTGAACAAGAATTTTTATGTGGCATGAACCAAGCAATATTACGACGAGGTTATAACTGGAGCTGGAGTAAGAGCGGGAGTGGGAGTGG
>JAHJHG010000003.1 GCA_018823885.1 Patescibacteria group bacterium | reverse complement strand
GCGTCTTATCTGTTGAACCATCGTCAACAATGATCACTTCGAAATTGGAGTGTGTTTGTTTGTCTAGAGAGGATAGGCAATCAATAATTACATCTTCTTCGTTGTATGCAGGAATAACTACAGATATTTTTTTCATTTTGTTAATTTGTAAACAGCATAATCTTCGTCAATGTTGTTTAATACCCCTACTTCTTTGGGTTCAAAAATATTGATTTCCCAAACTCCTGCTTTATCAAAATCATAGCTCTTTTCGGAAATAACGTACAGGCTTTGAGCTTCCTTATACTCCTCCACCCCCATTGGCTTAACACCATAGAGGTACTCCAAAGGATATCTCAAGATGTGTCCTCTTGTGTCGAAATCTAAAAGCGAAATAACATTAAATTCTTCTGGCTTATCTTGATTTATAAATTCTGAAGCTTTTAGAACTTCTGTTGTACTTAGTCCTTTTGGCATTCCAATAGGATTCTTGAAAGAAACTAGACCTGAAGAAAGATTAACAAAAAGATAGATTGCCACGAAAATAACTGCCGCAATTTTATTTCTTTTCCAAACAAAAAGCAGTAACAGGCCGCCGAGAAGCGCAAAAATAGGCCAAAAGTGAAGAAAATGATAATAAGTAATGGCGCTTTGCCCAGGATTCATTAAAGTATCAACAAGATACTGCCACAAACTCCTTAAGTGATAAAAATCATGTCTCAGGTCAAAAATCAGCATTGGTAAATTGCCCAAAGTGCCTCCGGCAACAAATATCAGGCTCGTCTTTGTTTTCTCTCGCGAATAGTAGATTAAAAAAAGATAAACAACTGCTGCCGTCAATAAGTATAAATATTCGAGCCCAAAGCCTACTCCGCAGAGAAAGCCTAACAAAAAAACATTAAACAAGCGCTTGTCGTTCTTAAAATCAACAATGAGATAAAAGCTTAATATTCCAATCAAGGGTAAATAATTTAGTATCCAAATAAACATAGAGTGGTAAATCATGTAGTCGTTAAAAAGAAAAAGGACAGTAGACAGCAGAGCCAGTCGGAAATTAAACAATTTTTTCACCACAATAAATAAAACCGCTCCCGATAAAAGGCTTAGGGCTGCAAAGTAGGCTGTTATTGGAATCGGATCAAAATTAAATATTGTCTGTAGTGGAATCAAGCTATAAGTAAACAATACTCCTGAAAATATTATATGGCCCTTAGATGTTATTCTCTGGACATTTTCTTGCCCCAAAAGTGTAAATTTTGATTTCAGAACTTTCCCGGAAGTAATAAGGCTTATCGCTTGTTCTGGTCCAAAGGTAACCCTCTCTGTAAAATTGTAGAAGCGGACAAAGAGGGCAAAAATAATGATTAAGAAAATAAAAAAGTTCTTAAAATTCATTTTAGAAGGTCGGTAAAAAGCACTTCATACTCTTTTGCAATTTTGTCCCAATTAAACTTTTCAGCTTGTTTTCTGGGCTTATCTCCCCATTCTTTCTTAAGTGCCATATCAAGTGCCTTTGAATATTTTTCAATATCTGTCGGGTCTATAAACATACCGGCGTTTCCAACTATTTCTCTTCTTTGCTCATCATCAATGGCTACAACTGGAAGGTTGACTGCCATTGCTTCAACATAAACTATTCCAAAAGCCTCTGAGCCTTCAGGTGCTAAAGTGAATATATCAGCCGCACGATAAATTTCTGGCATTTTTTGAAAGGGGACTTGAGCCAGTTGAAATCGGTTTCCGAGTAATCTTTTTCCCAAATCTTTTAATTCACCTTCTGTGTCACCATCTCCAACAACCAAAAGGTTTACGTTCTTTAGTTTTGCCACAGCCTTTATAGTCAAATCTATCCTTTTCGAAGAAGTAAGTGCGCCCACACAAAGAACGAGAGGGCTTTTGAGTTTTGTTTTGTATTTTGGGCCCGAAGGGTTGAAATTATTTAAATCTACCCCATTGGGTATATATTTTGACCTTATAAGAGGATTTGCCCTTTTTGCCCACCTTAAAGCCTTGGAGGAGAGAGCAATAAACACATTAGGAAAACTCCAAAGATTGTTTCTATCATCCCATCCCATACCCGACTGGCCTGATGCAACCATTTTGCCACCATAAAACCAGGTAGTTAGTCTAATAAAGGCCGGCTGCCAACCCCCATTAAGGGGAATAACAATATCTGGCTTTTCTTTCCAGATATCCTTGAGTGCTTTTAATGTAAAACTTCCGATTTTCCTGCTCCAATAGTCGACAAATAATCGTCTTTGAATTGTTTTGGTCATATCTTTTTGTGCCCAATCCATATCCATATATATTTGTTTGATCTTGTAATTAACTCCTTTTTGGGGTTTGCCCTCCTGAAACACAGTGGTATCATGTTTTTTGGCCAATCTTGAAGAAAGTTCGTAAACAACAGTTTCAACTCCTCGATTGACTGAGCCACTGTAAAAACTTAGTATCGCTATTTTCATTTTGTAGGAATAAATATTAGGTAACTGCCAATATTATCATTAATTTCGTAATTATCTTTAATAAATTCATCTATTAATTCTGGTTTATACGAACTTAATCCAGTCTCACTGTACTCCCCTTGTATTATTAGTTTGGGTCGCACAATATCTAGGCTTGAAACAATATCTTCCTGAATGCCTGGGAGCTTCATATACCAAGGCAGGTGAGGAATCCACGGCCTTACTGCTGGTAGCGTATTAGACAAAGCGTAGACACTATCCCACGCGTTTAGAACGTATATTTTGTCGTTTTGTTCAATGTTTTCCTTAACATAAGTTGTTATTTGTTTAATTTCTGGTTCAAAAAACCTTGTTTCCCTCCCCCACTCTCTTAAATAATATTTTGAAACAAGGACAATATTTAGAACTACATATCCAATTAAAAGAATTTTGGTAATTGGTTTTAGTTTCTTAATTTGAGAAAACACTAATCCTCCAGCTATGGCAAGAAATGGCAATGCGGGTTGAAAATGAAATAATTCCCATCGGGGAAAAGCACCCAATACCCCGGCTATAACCCAAATCGAAAGAAGGATGCTTTCTTTTCTCTTTTGAGTAAGGAACAAAAAGAATAGGATAGAGAATGGGAAAAAAGAAATTGCAAGTTGTCTCAAAGATGGTAGGTGTATCTGTCCTTGGGCTTTGGGAAGAATTCCGATTCCAAATTCAAAGGCCCAGTAGTAAAAATCTTTCAAAAATCCTAACGCCCAAATAACTAAAATGGCGATCAGAAAGGTGCCCAACATTCCCGATGCAAATTTTTTAGACTTCTCAATAAATTTTTGTGGTTTCTGTAAAGAAATCCCTTGTATGCACCCTAAACCAGCTGGAATTAAGAGCCAAAAAGCGGTTTGCTTGGTTAGAAAGGCTAATGTCCAAAATATACCGGCCCATAAATAATCTTTTTTCTTAATAAGATAAAAGACAACAAGGGCCATTGGCGCAAGAGCAAGATCAAACCACAATCCATTTCCTTCATAGAAAAGCTGGAAAGGTATAAAGAAAATAAGAGAGAATATAGCTGTTTTTCTATTCCAAATTTCCCTAACAACCCAGAAAAGTAATACGTCTGTCAAAAGAACAAGTAACCAGGTATAAATCTTTAATTGCAATAACCCAACTCCAAAAAGTTTATAGAGAATTGTTAAATCAACTAACAATAATGGCGTATGGGCAATGGCAATGTCTTTGTAGGGCAACCAACCCTTAGTAATTAGATAAGGCCAAAGGGTCATTTCTGGCCAGGCTGTAAATTTTAGATTGAAAAGAAAAATTAAGTGCAAAAACAGAAATCCTGCAATAATTATCTTTGTATTTCTCTTCTTAAGTAGCCTTTTCATTTTTACTTCTCCTCCATTTCAATTGGAAAGGGATACTTTAGTTTACCAACCGGATCTTTTATTTTCTTCAGCACTATTGCCTCACCCTGACTACATACAGGTTCATAAAAACCTCTTTCTATTAAGTCATTCATAACAAGTCTTGTTTTTTCGCTTCCAAAAAAGGAGAAGCTATTCTCTGATTGGCCCTTGTGCAAATCCAAAGCTATGTATTCAAATCCTTGATTAAGTCCCTCGGGAAAAACTTTAATTTTCATCCTTTGTGAAAGCCACGGCGCAAGGCTGTTCTGAGCAGAAACCGAAACATCATCTGGTACGCACTTTAGTACTTCTAAATTGTCCGTCATCCAAGATTCATGTCGATAAAAAGCTCTTTTGAACAAGCTATTTATCGGGGCATGCAAGAAGTAATCTTCT
>JAHJHG010000002.1 GCA_018823885.1 Patescibacteria group bacterium | reverse complement strand
TATTATTTCAATTGCGTTTACATATTCGCGTGCAGGATATCTAGCTCTAGCCGGTGGATTATTCACAGTATTTTTGCTGAAAAAGAATCTAAGACTGTTTTTCATTGTAGTATTGGCTTTTGTGTTGCTAGTCATTTTCTTACCTCGTCCTGGAGGCGAAGGGGTAAAACTGGAAAGAACGGCAAGCATTGTCTTAAGAATGGAGGATTATCGTGATACTCTGACAATTTTTAACAAAGTGCCTCTTTTCGGGGTCGGATACAACAATATGTGTGTTGCTAGGGCGAAGTATTTAGGTCAAGCTAATTTAAACTCACATGCTTGCTCCGGGTCGGCATCAAGCCTACTATTACTATTGGCGACCACTGGAGTTTTAGGTTTTCTAATTTTCGCTAACCTGATCCAAAGAATCGTTATTGATTTGACGAAGAACACATACGGCTTAACTTTTCTTTCTTGTCTAGTTGCACTTTTCATCCACAGTATATTTGTAAACAGTTTATTCTATCCTTGGGTGATGGGATGGATGGGGCTACTTCTATCTATTTCGTTAAAGCCTTCTAGGGAGTAAAAGTGACTGTAAAATCCATTTCTGTTTGGTTTCCTGCCTTATCAGTTGATTTAATGTTGAAATTATTTTTCCCTTCATCTAGTGTTGTCAGGAAAGTAAAAGTTCCATCTTCTTCAACAGCAACTATTCTGTCATTTATTGTTAAGGAAACGCCATCTTCTGTTGATCCCTCAATTGTGATCTGCCTTTCCTTCGAGCCATAATACTCTTTTCCTTCTTCTGGAGATGTAATTTCCAGATCTGGGCTTTCGTTATCAAAAACAACCTCATATGTTTTCGATTCCTGACTTTCGTTTCCAGCAGAGTCCTTAGCTTTTACAGATATCGTGTTATCACCTTTTCTTAATTTGAAAGTGTAGTTAAATTCTCCATCCTTGTTTGCAATTACTTCTTCGTCATTGGTATTAAGGAATAATATTACTGTAGCCCCAGGTTCCGTTTTGCCTGATATCTTTAGCTGTTGGTCCTTTGTATATTCTGCAAATCTCTCAAGGATTGGTGGAGCTGGAGGAGTAGAATCACTTATTTCAATAGGAGACCCGCTTGTCTTTAAATCAGATAAAAAACCAGCAAACCTGGCAACAAGAGGTAGGCCGAAAAATATGAAAATAATTATTATGCCAATTGTTAGAGCACCAAAAAGAATTGCACGTTTAATATTTTTCTTTTCCTCAGTTCTTGCTAATCGTGAGTATCTTGCCATGCTAGCTTGTGATTTTACCAGTCTATTCTAAATTTGTCGAATAATGAGCCGAGGGTGGGATTTGAACCCACGACCCCTGCTTTACGAAAGCAGTGCTCTACCACTGAGCTACCTCGGCACAATATATCAAATTGTACCATTTCTTGGTTGATTTTTAGAGAATAGAGAATATAATGTTGTGTACTCGAGCAAAGTTGATAATATGCCGGAAAGACTTCCTAAATTTAACGAACACAGCCCAAAATCCGAACTTATATCTTCATTGAGCAACCAATTTATGCGTGCGACCGAATATGGTGCTATGGCGGCAGCATGGGTAGCTGGGTTTGGGGACAAAACAATGGCCGATAAAGAAGCAACTCGGGTCATGCGGGAATATCTAAATAGTTTAGAGATTAATGGAACAATCGTAACTAGCGAGGGAGAAAGAGACAAAGCCCCCATGCTGCGCATAGGTGAAATGGTTGGGACGGGAAATGGGCCGGAATTAGATATCGCCGTTGATGCTTTAGAAAATACCAATGCTACAGCTACTCTTGATAATCGAGCAATAAGTGTTATGGCGGTGTCCGAAAGAGGCGGCTTATTCCGCTGCCCTGATATGTATATGAATAAATTGGTAGTTGGAAAAAGAGCAAAGGGGAAAGTAAATATAGATGCATCAATTGCAGAGAATCTAAAGGTTTTAGCAGAAGTTCTTAATCGTGAAACACATGAACTTGTAATAGTAGTTCTCAAAAGAGAAAGAAATGAGCATATTATACAAGCAATTAAAGAGGAAGGTGCACGCGTGAGAGAAGTTCGTGATGGTGATTTATTGCCCGGAATTGCGGCTTGCCAAAGAGGTTCAGGTATCCATGCTTTAATGGGGATCGGGGCAGCACCTGAGGGAGTGATAACAGCGGCAGCGGTTAAATGTTTAGGTGGTGGGATGCAAGCACGATTTTGGCCTGCACCTGAGAAAAGGGAAGAAGAGATAAGTAGACTTATAGAAATGGGTGGTTGGCCGAACGATATTTATACACAAGATAATCTTGCTTCCGGCAAGATGATTATCTTTTCCGCGACTGGAGTTACCGATGGCGACCTTTTAAAGGGCGTGAAGTTTTTTGGAGATGGGGCGAGGATCCAAAGTTTACTGATTAGTAAACAAAAAGAGGGGCCGTTGGAAAGAAGAATAGTAGATGCCACATTTTTATTCAAAGATGGTGTTGAGTTAAGAATTTAATATCTATCAAGCTTTTTACTTTTTTGACAATTCAGAGCGGCGGACCGGATTTGAACCGGCGACCTTCTGCTTGGGAAGCAGACGTTCTACCAACTGAACTACCGCCGCGAATTAGGCTTATTATACCACTTCGCGCCGGGCTCAGATGTTATCTAGGAAGTACTAGGATATTGCCAGTATGTATTAAGTTGGGGCTCACTAGGTCGTTCTCTGCAGCGATATCTACCCACCTATACCCATCTCCATATGCTCTTATAGCAATGTTCCAGAGATTGTCTCCTGTGACGACTGTGTAGGTTGCTCCTGAGATAGGCTGTATTTGGTTATCCAGTATTTCTTGAGCGATTTTGACTGTCGCTTCTTTGGGTTCTACATTAGGAATAACCAACTCTTGATCCATGTCTATTAATCCTGGATCAAGAATGTCGTTTTCGGCAGCAATATCAACCCAGTTATAACCTGAGTCGTAATAGCGCTCCGCGACTTTCCAAAGACTGTCTCCCAGTTGCACGATGTGAACGGTTTTGCCATCCTTTGTTATTGTGGGTCCTTCTTGTGTTTCTTGTCCCGTTGGTAGGGTAGTGCCTGTTTCAATGTCCTTAAAATAGTTAATAACTAAGATGCCAACAATCACAATGACAATACCACCCAAAATCATACTAATAGTAGATTCATGAAGCTTTAGAGATTTTAAAATTGATTTTAAATTCAAATCTTTTCACCTCCTTTAAGAGGCAGGAGGCAGATTAACTAAGTAAGAAGAATGTAAAGCAGTAACTAGGGGATGTCAAGAGCAAATTTGTGCAATTTAGTGGTATTTAAAAGCAAAACGGAGAAATTGCAACTGTGTCTATATTAGAATAATCCCAAAACGTAGCAATAACTTAAAAGTAATAAAGTTACTCATTTTTCACACACTACCACAGGCATAAGATACGTAGTATCTTTTTACTCACTATCTTTTGGTTTAGAAATGTCTTCAAGTGAGCAAACTGGTTTAAGGCCAGGAATATCTCCCGTATTAAGCGCAGATGATTGTGCTGCAGCCCTATCGCTGTATACATAGCCCTTGGCAGTTGCCACAATATGAAGGGCGTGTTTTTTCTTAGAATGAGTTGTTTCCATCACTTCTTTTGTTGTTGGTTGTTTGCCTGTCTTCGTGATTTCTTCTGCTATATTTCTGGATGCTTTTCTAAATTGTTCTTTTTTAGACATCGAGTGATTTTACATCACAAATAAAAGGTCGGCAACATTTTTGAGGATAAGCGTGTTTTTAAATAAAAGCCTTCATTTTGTTGAAACAGTGAGCATATATTTGGTTTAAATGGAACTGAGGGCCGTTTGATTTGAGATCTCTCTCTAGTCGCGTACCCTCATAGCACCTTAATATTTCAATTTAGTTTACGGAAACCAGCTGTCAAGTCCGAGCTGCTCAGTAATATTATCAACACTTGGGTCGAAGAAGATGCTTAGACTTGATCCTACTGGGTCACTGTCAATCGGTGCACTACTGGACGAGGAACTGTAATCATTTGAAAAATCCTGTGCCCAACTATTAAAGGACGTAAACTTTCCGTCTCCTTGATAGACTGGTACCAATCGAATGACCCATGCAACGATTTCTTCACCATATGTATTCTGAAACACCCGAATTTTTTCTCGCTTTTGAGACTCAGAAAGGTGCGAATCGTGTATGGTTGAACTCACTTGTTCGTATGCTTCGTATGCACGAGGATTGTTACGAATTTCTGTAAGCATGTCACTTTCTGATTCAATCGGGGTTAGCCAGAACTCGTCACCGCTGCTTTCAGGTGTCCACCCGACATAACCAGAATCAGTTTTGACTTTCCAGAGAATCCAGCCCCAGTTACATTCTGGACCGCCAATTATCCACAGTCCTTCGCCTGACGGTGCCCGATAAATAATGTTGTCGGACGGATGTGTATCTGGTTCCGTTCTGATTCCATTACTTCCACTTCCCAAGGAGACAATTACTCTATCTCCAACATAAAGACGGGAATGGGCACAGTTTTTGATCGGGTAGTACGCCTGACGTTCGAACACCAGTGGTTCATAATTCACAGGAACTGCGGCAGGTTCTTCGTACGCTGGTTCTTTTACTCTTGGCGCTTCGTATTTAGATGTTGAAAATTCAGACGTGATCTCCTCAAATATTTCAACTACCGCTCCTTCCGTTACCCAGTTGCCAAGGAATACGAGCACTACAAGAATTATTAACCACCCCAAACATCCAAAGCCCCGTCCACTTTTTTTCTTCATCTTACTGCCTCCTTATGGCACTAGATCAAACCGATTTTTTTGAAATATGGTAAGGTGCTTTTTAATGAAAAACTTATCGTATGCGATTAGCCATTAGTAACAAATAGGCTTACGCGCATTATATCATTGTGAGTAGTAAACACAGATATTAAGACAAAATCGGATCGAAATTTAATAATCTTAACGCTCGGGAATTTTAATTACTTTGTTGTAAAGTATGAATGTCTAAATCATGATAAAATTCATAAAATGTTGGTAGACGAGGTAAAAATTACAATTAAAGCTGGTAACGGTGGATTGGGTGCCGTTTCTTTCGGAAAAGGAGCAAAATCCGGACCTGATGGTGGAAACGGCGGCGATGGGGGTAATTTGTATTTCGAAGGAAGTTCGGATTTGACACTTCTTGAACAGTTTCATCCAGACCAGACTGTTTCCGCAGAAAACGGACACAATGGTGGAAAAGATAAGATGATTGGCAAAAGGGGAGAAGACCTAGAAATCTTGGTTCCAATTGGTTCTCTAGTTACAGATTTAAACACAAAAGCAGTTTTTGCATTTAACAAAGTTGGAGACAGAGCCTTGTTGTGCAAAGGCGGCACAGCAGGTATTGGCAATTTTGAACTTCGATCATCGAAAAATACTACTCCAAAATTTTCGATTCCTCCAACTTCAGGCCAAAGAAGAAAAATCGAAATTAATTTAAAATTTATCGCCGATTATGGTTTAATAGGGCTCCCTAGTTCAGGGAAAAGTAGTCTTTTAAACGAACTAACGAACGCCAAAGCCAAAACTGCGGAGTATCATTTCACAACTCTTTCTCCAAACCTTGGAGTATTACCAAACAAGAAGATAATTGCAGACATACCAGGACTTATTGAAGGGGCATCTCAAGGTAAAGGTTTAGGAATTAAATTCTTAAAACATATTCAAAAAGTAAGCCTACTCCTACATTGTGTATCCTCAGATTCTACAGACCCTGTATCCGATTACAAGGTTATTCGAAAAGAGCTAGGAGAATACAGTAAAAACTTACTTAACAAAAAGGAAATGATATTGCTTACAAAATCAGATTTAACGGATGAAAAAGGAATAAAAAAGGTAAGAACAGAGTTAAAAAATCTTGATAGGAAAATCATTTCCACCTCAATCTACGATGGAAATAGTATAGAGAATTTACTGAAAGTTCTTCAATGATCTTTTCCAGAGAGTAAATGGGCTCAAGTTCTGTGCCGGAAACTTTAATTTAAGTAAGAATGAGAATGAGAACGGCAACGAGAGAAAATATTACTAACCACCCGGTCGTGTAAGCGACTAGCTTCAACGCCTTATATATCTTATTCTGTTGCCACAAATAGAAGGGGTAACTAAAAGAAATCAGAGCGCAGATTAATACAGAGACGACCAGCAAGATAAGAACAAACATTGGACCTAATAAAGTGGTTTGAGGTCCAAACCAAGTACTGCCTTTCCAAAAAATAAGACCGACCAACAAGCAGTAAATAATTAAACCCAAAGCCTGAAGAAAACCTACAAGAGGCAAAGAAAAACGTGATATGTTTTTGATCACAAAAGTATTATACCAAGGAGAGCAAACTAGACAAAGGAAATGATTCTTGAATTCTTGCAGGAAACACGAAAAGATGTTTAAACCTTCGTAGAATTAAATTGAATTATCTTTGAACATCACTATTGTAAAATCGTTAGAGTGATAGTCATCTTTTAATAAAACTTTTTTGCTTAAAGTTTCGCAATATTCAAATATTTCCTTTGAGTCTGAAAACCAGACATTGCTACGACAGGCAGTTTCGGGTTTTGGGTGTCTCCCGGCCATATTAAACACAAGACACTCTTTAGTGTGGTTAAACATCGTCTTAATTGTTTTTTTTCGAAAACCTAGGTTGTTTTTATAATTTCCGTTAAGTGCTCCACAGCAAATAATAATGTCGAATTCTTCTTCTAGTGGTTGTTTAAAGTAGTCACCAACAAGAAATGTATATTTTGGATATTTTTTCTTTGCCTCACTGATAAACTCAGGGACAAAGTCTATTTCCTTATAGCTAAAAATATCTGATTTATTCGCAACATAAGGAACAATATCTCCGAATCCACAACCCACATCGAGGATGCTCTTATTATTAAAATCTATATCTGCAACAATTTGCTCATATCTTTGCTTTGCAGCTTTCTCTGAACGCCATTTTAAAGCCCTTGGATCAATGCCGTACTTTTTATAGCTATTCTGGTAACTATTTTTTGTATTTTTTGTCATAAGTCGTCTGCTTTTATTATAATTATCAGGCTCTAGTAATGTGTATGTTACAATAAGCGCATGCGAAAATACATAATAGTAGTTTTATCAACACTGTTTGTTTCTGGTCTCGCTGTTGGTGCCTACTATTATGGAACACAAAAATCCACCTTCGATAATAAAAAGGAAATATTAGAAAACCCGACACAACTTCCTAATACGGAAGAAAATTTGCCAACAGCAGAATCCCAACCATCAATCGATGTTTCCGAACAGATTGTGGCAGCGATAACTAGCAAGAATACTCAAGCCCTAGAAGGATACATGGCTGATATTGTCCAAGTACGCCTGGAATCTTCAGGATGTTGCGGGCCGATAACAAAAGCAGAAGCCATAAGTCAACTATCCTATTTAGACTCAGCAGTTGGGTGGAGCTTTGATCCAACGAACCCAATTATAATTAACTTGGCAACAAGTGTTCCAGACTTTTATGGCAGTGGATGGCTCGTTGGAGTTGCCGATAATGAATATATCGTTTCTTTTAAACTTAATAATCAAAATAAAATTGAGGCATATAACCTTGGAGCTTCTTATAAGTTGTTAATCCCTTAGTAATTTGTTTTGTAAAACACCTATACGCGTCATTTTGAGGTTAGAAGGTTATAAGGAGAATTAATTTAGTTTTTTCCTCTTTTCCGCTTCATTTCCTCATCCATTGTATTTTCTTTTTCCATAGCTTCAATTACTTTAAGGAGTGCATTGAAGGTATAGGGCGATTTACCACCACCTTGAGGAGAAGTACAGAATTCAACGGATGCATAAGTTTCTCTTTTTATATCATTTACTATTACTACAATGTCACCGTCTTCCTGACGCCAAATTATCAAACGATTACCCTCCATATCACCCACTCTTTCAACTGAACTCATGTGCCAGAAGTCTAATTAAGAGGTAATATTTTGTCAAATAGACTGATAATCTGCGAGCGATACGGGATAAGTTTCGAACTCTACTAACTTAGCTATTTTCTTTTAATAAAGGTTCAACAAGTTCAATGAGCGTCTTATTGGTAACTCTTTTTAATTGCTTTTTATCCAAGCCTTGTAATAATATTTCTCCATCAACGGCTACAGCGTTTCCTATAAAAAAGGTTGAAGCTTTCACATCTTCTTCAAGGGTTGGTCCGTTTTCTTTCTTAAATATATCTTCACTAACAACCATAGGTCCTATAACATAGGTTCTGACTGTGAAAGGTAAGAATTTATCATCAACCTCTGTATCGGGTTCTTCTTTTCTCCAGTTGATTCTGTCACTTAGAACTGGATTAAAACCTTTTCTTCTTGATATACGCGCGAGATTGCCAGCTTCGTCTGAATCCATTTCTAGATCCTCAAGCATTTTTTCCGCTGATTTCTCCATACCTTCGAGAGATTCGTCTTTACTGTATACATATTCAGTGACGGCTAGATCAGCATTTGGATTAAGTGCTTTTATTTTATTAAATGCCGGAATTACTTCTTTTTGTAAACGTTTTTCTAACTCGGCTTTCCTGCGAACTAATGGTACCTGATGTATCTGGCCACGGTATTTTATTGAAAGTGATTGAGGAGAAAATTTCTCTGCCTCTGAATCTTCAGTCATGTTTGTATATTTTATCAAACAAAAAGAAATTTGTTAAATGAAGACATTATAGCTTCTCGAACAGAACTCGAACTTCTTGAAGCCAAAAAACGAGGCGGGCTTTGGTTGACTATGTCAGGAATTTTTATGAAACAACGGAAGGAGATAACGATGTTTCCATAATGGTTAGTCGATTGAGAGATTTTATTTCTCCATCAAGAAAATCTCTTAAATAATCTATATCTGTAAAATTACCAGACGCTGCTGTGAGAGATTCGATATTTAGCACCTTTGAATGTATTTCAGCAATTAGAGAGTATCTGAAGAACGAAAGCTCATCATATAGTGTAATCTCTCTTTTCATTGCAGGCAATCTTTCATCCATTACTTTTAATAATGCTAAATTTGTTGCATTTCTCTGTAGAGTTTTTCCACGATCAAGATAGACATCTGTTGAAAGTTTCAGATAATAATGATATGAATTTCTCACGAACTTGGGGGTTATTTCAGTGTTTTGTAGGATATGAGATTTTCTCACTTCAAAATCTTTGGAATCAACATGAGAAAAGAACTCGCTGT
The DNA here is from genome assembly GCA_018823885.1 of Patescibacteria group bacterium. Classification (GTDB taxonomy): domain Bacteria; phylum Patescibacteriota; class Microgenomatia; order UBA8517; family UBA8517; genus JAHJHG01. Next base: position 1,856 of record JAHJHG010000002.1, on the reverse strand, counting down.
CAATGAAACTTCTTATAGCTTCTTGTAAAGTATCGGCGCTTGTCGGTTGCTCAGTCATATATTCGTATATCGAGCAAGATGACTGAATAATATCAAAAAAAATAACAAAGTCAATATTATATAGAATTAATTGATTGCGGGCTCTAATGGACTATATCACGAACTTCTATTTCTTAAGAAAAGCGCAAATGTCTTCAAGTCCTGGCAAGCGAAATTGAAGATCTCGCACAGGATTAGAACAATGACCACACTCCTTACACATTGGGTCCAGGGATCTATCATCGTTGAAATCGTCAAGGGGCTCTATCTCTTCTCCGTTTCTGTGTGCTTCAATTATTCTTGCAACTCCACCGATAAATTCTGGTGTTTCTGGATAAATTCTTTTAAGTTTTGTTGCAAGTGGAGTATTCCAAAAACTAACTGTTTTCCTCGCTGCTTCTAATGGACTTAAACCGGGATAATCCCAGTATCTCACTCTTTCAATGTGATGCTCTAGGGCTTTTAGCCTCTCTGCCATTTGAGGACAAAACTATCAGATGGAGTATTAGGTGTCAAGAACGATGCGAGGAGTATGGGACGATATTGGAACTTTTTATTACTAAGCTGAAGGGAAGGTTTCTTTATAACGACTGGAGTTCTTGATATAATATTGCCGATATGAACAAAGCAACTAAAGTTACTGTAGATACACCAGTTGGGAAAATAGTTGTAGAACCTGACGCAACTCCCTCAAAGTCTGCAACTGCAACCATTTCAGAGATGAAGGACGATATTGAGAAGATTGTAGAAAGTGGGACTGTCTCGCTTAAAACATTGTTAGATGACCCCTATGAATGCGAGTAAAGATAAGCCAATTGTAATAATTGATACCTCTGTATTTGGTAACCTTCTAGATAGAAAAACTTCCCAGCAGACATATGATATTTTTTTGGAGGTAGATAAAGACTACAACTTGGCAATTTCGAAAATTACTGTCCATGAAATCATTGCCAGAGGAACTAGTGATATTAACTCAATCCTATCCATGTTTAAGAAGATGAAGGAATTTGAAATTAGCGATTATGTTATTGTGTTTTCGGGATTCCTCTACAATATTGGAATTAAAGGTCATTGCGATTCAATAATTGCATCAACAGCATTCTTAAATAGGGCAGTTATTCTTACCAGTAATCAGAAGGATTTTCGTGAGCCTTTGTTTACTGAAGAAAAATGTTGGAACGTGAATTATAAAGACGATGAAAATAGGACAGCAAGTAATAACATTTATCTTTTGTCATCTAATACGACAAAGATATCGGAGAAAATTCTCAAGATAGAATATGTAAAAGAAGGTATTGCGAGAGACCTCGCATTAAAATCACGACTTAGGTCAAGAAAGTCACACACAGAAACTAGAACATCCGGGCTTTAGTTCAAGATCTACAGAATTTTTATGCTTAGTAAATAATTTGCGAGGCGTAGGGGACTCGAACCCCTGATCTCGGCCGTGACAGGGCCGCGCTTTATCCATCTAAGCTAACGCCCCAGGATATATTTTGCGGTATAATTTTGTCCGCACTTAACGGGCAGATATGTTAACGACTACATTACCAAGTAAACGCAATTATACCATAAATATAGAAAAGTATATTTATAAAAATATGTATGCTATAATATTGCACAGATACGGAGCACATTAACAATAGTGTAAAGAAAAATTAGCGGAAACGATGGAAAGCGTGTTGCAACTTCTATCCGATAATCCGAAATCTTTTCGGATAAATTAGCCACAAGGAGAAAAGGCAATGAAAAGCAAAGTGGCAAGGCTCTCGATATCGGTATTTGTGTTGTTCAGTATATTGTGGACGCAAATTGGC
>JAHJHG010000001.1 GCA_018823885.1 Patescibacteria group bacterium | reverse complement strand
TCGTTCCAATCCCCACATTCCCTCCGGGGTTAAAGGTAAGGTCAACAGAACCGTTGGTAGTAAAATCAATGGCTGTAGCCGTATCTTCATCAAGGTCAATGGTTAAGGTATTGGTACCATCTGAGAGAGCGAGCTCTGAATTAACAGAATTAGAGATTGTTTCTGAATTAGCTAAAGTTAAATTACCAGTAGCAGCACTAACATAAAATTTTGCAGAAGCAGTAGCAGTTCCGCCAACAGCAAGGTCAAGAGTTGAATTGATAGGAGAAAGAACTCCAAGAGCCACTGCCCACCAAGAAGAGCTTCCACCTACATCTACCCAGGTCGTCCCGTTAAACACCTGAATCTTATTATCATCAGTATCCCAGGCGATAAATCCTTCTCCTGACGCCAGAGAAGTGAGTGATGTATTTTGAGGCAGTCGCAGGCCTTGCAAGGCTGAATCATTATGAATGATTGCCGATAAATCCAAGAATGTTCCGTCGGAAAACGAAAGAGTACCTGAAGTAAAAGAATCAGAAGTATCGCTTCTCAGAAAATCCAAGGCAGATTCAAATGTTCCCTCTGTCGTTGAATCGATGGAGTCGATATTGTTTAGGCTTGCAGTGTCTCCTCCTGAGAAAATTGATGTAGTTCCTAATGTTATATCTCCCCCTGATACAGTCAAATCTCCGGAAGTAGTGATATTGCCAGTAACATCTAATCCATTTTCGGCATCAACATTACCGGCAAAAGAAACTTGTCCAGTAGAATTGAAGTCAAGTGCTCCTGAGCCAGAGGTAGAAAGGGTTAGAGAACCGAGGGCAATATTGGTGCTTGCATCCAAAGTCATACTGTCTTTGAATTCTGAAAAATCCCACATATCGGGTGAGGCTTCTGTAATTAGGTCTGGCAAGTCTGTCCAATCTTGTCCATCAAGCAAGTCGGCATTAAGACTTTCAACCTTTGTGTCATTCGCAACTACCAGAGGAGCATCACTTGTTGAAGTTGAGCGAAGTACGTTTCCTTCAACATATCCATTAACGGAAAGGTTAAAATCACTATCTAAGACCTTGGCTAAGGTAACAATACTGCCGCCCTCAGTTTCTACACCAAGCACTTGTCCTTCAAGGTCGAATATCTGGACTTCAGCTTGCATGGTAAGCATATCTGCCTGTTCAATGACCATGGCTGAGAGGCGAACAATGGATATCATGAAGGTGCTTACTATCACAAAAGCTATCAGAGAAAGATTAAAATACATTTGTCTTCGATCCGGCCGAGAGGCTATATGAGTTAATTTGGGTTCAGGTTCAACAACTTGTTTTGTTTTTTTCGTTTTAATAGACTTTTGAACTTTTTGTTCAAGGCTTGATACTGGATTATGCTGGATATATCCTTCTTTATGAGCCCAATCAAAGAAGCGCTTTAATGAGCTCATTTTGCGCTTGGAGGTAGCCGGACTATTGCGCTTAGCAATTTCTGTTTCGTAATCTTTTAGAAGTTCCGGTGATATGTTTGGCAGAATAGGCATGGTGACAGATTATTTTTCGGTTGCTTGAGATTGTATTGTTTTGCTTTCCAGCCAAACGAGAAATTGTTTTACGTCGTTAACATAATTTCTAATTGTGTTCTTCGAGGCTTTCTCTTTGCTTAAATATTTTTCAAATTGAGGCAACAGGGGATAGGTGTCGTTACCAGACACGAGCGATATGTTGGTAATACCTTCCATAAAATTAAAATCGAGTATTTGGGTAGCCGTAAGAAATCTTGATAGGTGTCTGAGGGTAGACAATCTCCTGTTAATTGTTTTATCAGCCACTTTGTTTTTAATCAAAAAATGCGTATATTCGATTGCCACTTTTTTGGTAATAAAAGGAATAGCTTCACTAAATTCGCTTATCATTAGACCCCAGCTACGGACAGTAAGTAAAAACCACCCTGAGAAATGAGAGATATCTGAACGATAGTTTTTATAAGACTTGGGTGAGATTCCAAGATCTTTCAAATAGTTTAAAAATTTTTGTGTAATATTGGTGGTTTTGGCAGACATTATTTTAAGGCTAAATTATACGAGTTATACTGCTTATACTATCTTTAATAAGGATGGACGTCTTGTCAATAGCCTTTTGTCAGGCTGGACAAGGATTAGTAAGATATACTTTTTCACAGATATCCGTAACATAATTTCCGCAAGCACTATGTGCGGAAGTAATATATCAAACAATACCAGTGTATAAGCCGATAATAGTAAATTATCTTTGTTTTTGACGAATAATTCACGCTTGGTAGTTCTAAGTGCGGAAAACTGCGGGAAAAGTTAAAGTGCTGAAATATTTTCAGAAATTTAAGGCAAATTACTCGGGTGGTGAATTTAGCAGTTAGATAATGCAAGTGCCAGAGAATATTGTGTCTTTATTTGTCCGAGGGATTGGTTATTTTGGTTTTTTATACACACAAAAATGATTTCAATTATTTATACGGTGCAAATGGGTTATTTTGGCGGTATAATAATTTATGTCAAAAATGCGTAAGGCTAAATACAATCATAGTTTAGTCGAAAACAACTGGCAAACTAAATGGGAAAGGGAAAAAACCTTTAGTCCTAATTTAAAAACTTCTAGAAAACCGTACTACAGCCTGATGATGTATCCTTACCCGTCCGCCGAGGGTATGCATGTAGGCAATATGTATGCCTTCACAGGCGCTGATGTACATAGCAGGATTATGAGAATGAAAGGCTTTGATGTTTTTGAGCCCATTGGGTTGGACGGATTTGGTATTCATTCAGAGAATTATGCTTTATCAATTAATGAGCATCCCGTTAATTTGGCCAAAAGAACAAAAAAGAATTTTTATGCGCAGCTTCGAGCTGTAGGGAATAGCTACGCCTGGCCGCATACTTTGGAAACCTATGACCCTGAATATTACAAATGGACACAGTGGATATTTATTCAAATGTTTAAGGCGGGCTTGGCATACCGGGCTAAGTCGACAGTAAACTGGTGTCCATCTTGTAAAACAGTTCTCGCCGATGAACAGGTTATAGCCGGCAAATGCGAAAGGTGCTCGAAAGATGTTGAAACAAAAGATCTTGAACAATGGCTATTTAGGACGGCTACAGGCAAGCGCCCCAATGGCAGTTTATACGCAGACTCACTTTTCGAAAATCTGGACAAAATAAACTGGAGCAAAATAGTCACAGTTGCTCAAAGAAATTGGATAAATAAGAAGAAGGGGATTGATATTACCTATCCAATCAAGGATACAAGTCAATCACTAACTTGTTTTACTACACGACCAGACACTAATTTTGGGGCAACCTTCATTGTTTTATCACCGGAAACCGCCGAAAAGTTTTTGGAAATTGTGCCTGCAAAACAAAAAGACAAAGTATCTAAATACATCAAAGAGGCGCTTAGTAAGTCAAAGCAAGAACGTCGAGAAGAAGGTAGAAAGAAAACGGGAATATTTACCGGACTATACGCCATTAATCAACTAAATAAATATGAGATGCCTATTTGGGTCAGTGATTTTGTCTTGGCCGAAGTAGGAACCGGCGCCGTTGTCGGTGTTCCTGGCCACGACAGGCGGGATTTTGAATTTGCTAAAGAATTTGATTTACCCATCATAAGGGTAGTCGTGGGCAGTGATGGGGACAAAACTCCGATAGAGAAGATTGAGCAGGTACAAGAAGGAGAGGGGAAAATGATTAATTCAGAGTTTATAGACGGAATGAGTGTTAATAAAGCTATAGAAAAAATAATGGATCACTTAGAAAAAGAGGGTTGGGGCAAAAGAAAAACCTCTTACCATCTCCGTGATTGGTTAGTCAGTAGGCAACGCTATTGGGGACCTCCAATCCCAATGATATATTGCGAAAAATGTGCAGCTAAAGGTAAGGGCGAAAGAAGTGAAATGCCAGGCTGGTATGCAGTTAGCGAAAAGGACCTTCCTATTGAATTGCCTTTTGTGAAAGACTATCAACCTAAAGGAACGGGTGTTTCTCCTCTTGCCACTATTAAAGATTTCTATGAAGTCAGTTGTCCTAAATGTGGAGAGAAGGCCAGGAGAGAAACAGATGTTTCTGATACATTTTTAGACAGTTCGTGGTACTTTCTTAGATATCCTTCCATTGGGGCAAAAAGTTCCGGAAAGAAAATATTTGATCCTGAGATAACCAAGAAATGGCTGCCGGTAAATATGTATATTGGCGGAGCGGAACACTCCGTGCTTCATTTGCTTTACTCCCGTTGGGTAACAATGGTATTTAAAGACATGGGATTAATCGATTTCGAGGAGCCATACGACAGGTTTTATGCCCACGGGTTGATTATTAAAGATGGTGCCAAGATGAGCAAGAGCAAAGGGAACATTGTCATTCCTGATGAATATATAAAGAAATTTGGAGCAGATGCGTTTAGGACTTATCTCATGTTCTTGGGTCCTTATGATGCGGGTGGGGATTTTAGAGATACTGGTATTGAAGGCATGAAGCGGTTTATTGAGCGAGTTTGGGATCTTTTTGAGAACCACAGTGATTTTATATTAACTGAAAAGAAGGACGTAGAGGAAGTGCTTATCAAAATGCATCAAACTATAGAGAAAGTAACTAAAGACATTGAAAATCTTAGATATAACACAGCAATTTCAGCAATAATGGAATATGTGAATTTGCTCAGAGACAAGGCAAACAGAAAAACTAAGAAGGATAGGGGAAGGGCTGGAGGCATAGAGTGGAGAGAAGCTTTAAAAGCACTGGCTTTGCTTCTGGCACCTTTTGCCCCACACATAACTGAAGAGGTTTGGGTAAAGAAGCTGGGCCAGAAATTCTCGATTCATACCTCTGCTTGGCCCAAGTATGATTCAAGGCTTGTTCAAGAAACAAAACGTACACTAATCTTGCAGGTTGATGGCAAGATTCGTTCGACAATGGCGGTAGCCTTAGATGAGGCTAAAAATAAGGATGAAATGATTAAAAGGGCGAATAAAGACAAGAATATTCAAAAATGGTTGAAGGGAAAAACTGTTAAAAACACGATTTTTGTGCTTAGTAAGCTTATTAATTTTGTTACGAGATAGAGATTAACGCTCTCATGCTGCCTAAACCAAATCTTCAAGAAGAAAACGGCTTTAATATAGATTGGGAAGGGATACTTTTAAAATATCGCTATCAGATATTGCTTCTTCTAGTTGGTGTTATCCTAATTGGCTTAGGGGTGTTTCTTTTTAAAAACAAGGATAGCCTTTATTCTTCAAGTGTAGAGGTCTTAGAATCTTCCACAGACGTCGAGGGCAACAATTCCGGAGAAGTTGTGATAGAAGTTTCTGGAGCAGTTGAAACTCCTGGTGTTTATAAACTTTCAGTTAATGCAAGAGTTGAAGATGCGTTAATCGCCGCCGGTGGAATTTCGGCAGATGCGGATAGAGATTGGATGGAAAAAACATTAAATCGCGCCGCAAAAATATTAGATGGTCAAAAAATATATATACCAAGAGTTAATGAGCAAATAAATGGATCGAGTGCTAATAGTGTAGCTGGATATCAAAGTGTATCATCGGTCGGGGAGAGTAGTATTACTAAAATGGTAAACGTTAACACTGCAAGCCAAAAAGAACTAGAGTCACTATGGGGAATTGGCCCTGTTACAGCCCAAAACATTATTGAACAAAGGCCGTACTCATCAGTTGAAGAATTACTAAATAAGAAGATTTTAAAGACCAATGTTTACGAAACCAATAAAGATAAACTGTCAATTTATTAATTTTAATTTTCTAGTAATCAATGATTAATAGATTTTATTAAAGGCGAAAAATCATTGATTATTTTTTGTTTTTATTAATCCTTTTTTTGAATTAAAGTGTTAATGCGATATGTTTTTTGGATCATCCTTGTCCTATTAATTTTTGTCCGTGTAATGACAACAAGACCTGTTTATTCTGACGGGGATAAAATAAAAATTTCAACAAAGGTTTCGTCGGAACCAATAAAATACGACACTTCTCAAAGATTAATCCTTGTCGGTTTGAAAATTTATTTGCCAAATTATCCAGAGATTGGTTACGGGGACAAAGTTGTTGTTGAAGGGATAGTACGAGACGGAAAACTTAATGATCCAAAACTGATTAGTTTAGAACCAGTAACCGGAATACTCTATAAAACTAGAAATAATATTATCAGAGTATATCAAAAATCATTGCCAGAGCCGCATGCCTCTCTTTTGGCAGGATTAACTTTGGGTTCAAAAGCGGGCTTGCTGGCAGGTTTCTGGGAAGCGCTTAAGAAAACTGGTACGGCTCATGTTGTTGTTGCCTCGGGTATGAATGTGACCCTTGTTGCCAGTTTCTTGATTGGAATTTTGATCATATTGTTACCAAGGAGAAAGGCGATACCGCTAGCTTTGGTAGGAGTGTGGATATATTCTTTACTTTCAGGGTTTGATGCGCCAATAGTAAGAGCGGCAATTATGGGCTCAGTAGCTTTTACTGCCCAGGCTTTTGGTAGGCTGCAGGCTGCAAGCAGGGCACTATTTCTTTCGGCTGGCTTAATGATTATTGTTAAACCTGACTGGATAACTGATTTAGGGTTTATTCTTTCCTTTGTTGCGACAGCATCCTTAATGCTTTTTGAAAGGAAAATTTCAAGCTTGATACGATTTGTGCCTGGTATTTTCAGGGAAGGATTATCAACTTCTTTGGCCGCACAGATTGGAGTAGCACCAATTCTTTTTGCCACTTTTGGTCAACTTAGCCTCCTTTCGCCTCTTGTTAATGCTCTTGTTCTCTGGACAATAGCACCGATTACCATCATTGGGGGAATTGGCGGTATTATTGGCTTAGCCTCAGTAATTGTGGGTAAAGCGATTATTTTTCTTTCTTATCCATTAACAACGTGGTTTGTTTGGATTGTAGGAGTATTTGGATGAAGGTACTTTGGAAAAACATATTTTTGGGCTTGAGCTTAACTCTGATTGTCATATGGATGGCAGTAATTGTCTATCCGGAAAAGAAACTGCATTTGATTGCTTGTGATGTGGGCCAAGGAGATGCGATTTTGGCAACCTATGGAACAACACAGATATTAATTGATGGGGGAGCAACAAATAAAGTACTTGACTGTTTGGGTAGACATATTCCTTTCTGGGATAGGAAAATAGAAGTGGTTTTATTGTCTCATCCTCAGCTTGATCATTTTGGTGGGCTTAGCGAGGTTTTCAAGCGGTTCCAAGTAGAACGCTTCATAGCTACTAGCCTTGATTCTAGCAGTCAGGCATATGAAGCGCTAATAAGTATGGTAGGGGGTAGTGGTGTACAAGTGATAAATCCCACTACAGGTATGGCTATCAGGTCAGGTTTGCTATATTTAGATATAGTCTGGCCAACAGAAGATTTTCAAATCGCCGCCGGTGGTACCCCTAGAGGTAATATTCTGGGCGCATTTACGTCAAAAAAAGATTCTAATGACTTTTCCGTCGTGGCTAATTTGAGACTAGGTGAGTTCGATGCCCTTCTCGCGGGGGATATCGGCCCCAAAATTATCGAGAAGATAATACAGACAGGTAATGTGCGAGACGTGGAATATATCAAAGTACCTCACCATGGTTCTAAGAATGGTTTGACTAAAGAATTGCTTGATGCAACCACACCCGAGGTGGTTGTTATCTCAGTAGGTAAGAATAGCTTTGGTCACCCTCACAAAGAAATTCTTGATTTGTTGAAAGAATATGGTGTTCAGGTAAAAAGAACAGATGAGGATAGAGACGTTGAAGTTATATCAGATGGAAAAAGTTGGTGGATTGAATAATAGATTTGAGATTAGGAACTTAGTGGAAAAGTTAAGATTTTACTCGCTTTCGATTATCCACCAGTCAAAGTGAATATCTTTATCTACTGGTTTTTCTGTTTCCACTCTAAAGCCGGAACTAGAGGACTTTTCAGTTACGGATAGGGGGGAATCAGTAATCGTTGTTGGTGTGATAAAGATTAAAGAGTTGGGGTGTACAGCGTCTGTTTCAACCCATACGCCCGTATGTCCTGAATTAATATAATCTGAGCCTGCAGAGTTGCCTGAGACTTTGTACTTTTTGGCCGCTATTTCATTGACGATCATATTGCCTGAGGTGTTTATTGTTACCAGTCCGTCCATAAATTCGATATTTCCTAAAGCCAAAGGCTGAATTTTTAAAACACCGATGGCGTCAATTGAGGAAGTAAGGTTATCAAAAGAGAGCGTGCCTACGTTCAATTTTCCATTTATGAAAGTATCTCCTAGAGTACTTTTACCAAGAACGACCAGGGAATCTATTGAGGATGAGTAAGTATCACTATCTACTCCATTTAGGGATACAGACGAAAAGTAAAGGTCTGTAAGTCCGGATACTTGTTCATCTAACTTCTCGAGGCTTTCTTCCAACAATTTAATTCTTTCTTCGTAGGAGTAATTAATACAAGGTAGGTCTGTATCGGTTTGTTCTTGATTAAGTTCTACGTTTTCTATATCAGTAGTTGTTGTTTGGTTTGGGTCTTGATTAAGGTTGGTATACAAGAAACCTAAAGTCAAAAAGACGGTAACCATTGAATTTTCAGATTCCGGTTCCCAGTAGGCAAGGGATTTGCCTACATAGTAATCACCGGATTCTGCTTTTCTGGCATATCCTGGATTATCTGAGGCTGTAATGAAGTCACCAGCAGAAATAGTTGGGGAATCGGGGTCAACCTTTACTGGTACTCTACCTGAAAGGGCAACGAGGCGTCTGTCTAGACCAGGCAAACCCAATTCTTGTCCCGCCCTTGTAGAGATTATACCAATTGCTTTATTGTCACCTTTGATATTTGTTTTAGCCATTTTGGGCACACCATATTTATCCTTTTCGCTTATCGTTTTAACAACATCTCCAGCCTCAATGGAATCATCATTTGTTGGATACCATTCGGCTAAATCTGCCCCAAAAACAAGAACATCTAAGCGAATATTTTGCGTTTCACCTGTGTAATTATACATCCTGACAGTATTGTTATCGGTTTGTTCAATATAAAAGCGACTATTGGACCGATATAATTCTCCCACCTCTCCTGCAGAAAGATCTCGGGATAATACAAACATCTCGTCCAATAATCCTTGCCATGGATTGGATGAACCGTCTGAATCAACTCCAAGATAGAAAGGATCATCATTGGAAATAGAGGTGTTTGCGGCTATGGAGTAATCTGCGGCCATTTCCAGACCATCGATATATATTTTGATATAGGATGAACCGCTTTTAACCACAGCTAAATGATGCCAACTATTGTCGTCGTAATTAGCGGGTGTGGTAGTAGTTGAATCTTCAGGGAAGGAGTTTTGATCATCATCAATGGCAAAAGTTATATCACCATCCGATTCCATATAGAGCTTGTAACCTCCGGCACTAGCAGAAACCTGGGAACTATCATAAACAGGATCGCTGTCTCCTGATGTTGAAGTGACATAGTCAGCATGGATTCGTCCATCTCCACCAGCGCCACCGTCAGCGTAAGATGTATTGCCTCCTGTACCTCCAGTGGCTGTGACTTTGCTTGTACCTAAATTTATCGTGTCGCTGATCAATTTCAATGATCCGCCAGCACCACCTCCACCACCTCCTCCTCTGCTTTCTCCGACACTACCGTTGCCGCCATTATTACTTAAGAAGCCATTGACGGTGATTGAATCAGCTGCAATGTAAACAATTCCTCCTCCATCTCCACCGTTACCACCCTCTAGAGAACCATCAACATATGAATCCCCATCACCACCAGCTCCACCACCGGAGCCAAAGAACAGATCAGTCAAATTAACATCACCATAGGTGCCTCCACCTCCACCCATACCACCGTATTGGTTATCTACGGATCCATATCCTTTTCCGCCATCGCCAGAATTGTTTGTTCCGCCATCGCCTGGTGTACCTCCACTGTTATAATTAGTCCCTTTGTATCCAATAGTGCCGTATCCACCTCCAGCACCGCCTCCACCGTAACCATTACCAGTACTATTACCATCTTCGGCTGCTCCACCTCCACCTCCAGCACCGCCGGCAGATGCGGAACCTGTGCCTGGAGTACCTTGGGCAGTATCATCCACACCGCTTCCGCCACCTCCACCACAGCTACCATTGCCGCCATCTCGGGCGTTGTAGTCACCACCGTCTCCTCCGGCCGTGCCCGTGGGGCCACAGAAGGCTTCACCTCCACCTCCACCCAGGAAATTCCCACTTCCTTCAATTCCTGCTCGATATCCTTTGGCGTCGGCATGGATCTTTCCTGTTCCATTGATAGCAACAGCCCCAGTAGCCCTAAAGAACATCACTCCACCCTTAGACCCAGCGTAATCATCAGGATAGAAATTAATGGCATCATTAACAGTAACAGAAGTATAATTCGGCACTCTTTGAAGCATAACTCGTTGTGTGCCTATTGCTGTTCCAAGGTTGGTGTCATCACTAGCACCATCTCCATAATAATTTAATTTTGAGGTAGTAAAAGTGACGACGGCACCAGCAATACTTTGAATTCTTAATGTTTCATAATTACCAACATTAGAATAGGCAGAAGTTCCTCCTTGAAGATTGATTAATAAAACCTCGTCACCAATTGCAAGACAACCTGCGGAGGGAGTAGAAGTAAGAGTGGCAGTAGTGCTGGTTAAAGCGGAAACATTATAATTAACAGCATCCCCACCTTCCGTACAAGATCTCGCGGAAATAAGATCAGTGGTATTGATATTGGTGTTTACGGAGACAGTAATGGCACCATCATCTCCATCTCCAGAGTCAACTGACGCAGTATCAGAATACTTCACGGCTATATAATCGCTATTTGTTGATATGGTGTCGTGTTTAAACCAACCTCCAATGGAAAATGAACTGGAACCAAAATCGAAATCATTATTATCTGCACAAGTAGTGTCTGTGCCTGTACAAAAATAATCACTTGTACCATCAAGAGAAATAGCGCTATTGATGTGCCCTGTTTGTGCGTAAGTGGGTGTGCCCTTGTCTATCAAATCTCGTGGAGCAGTTCCTTCGGCGTTATCAAGATCTCCTGATGCTTCTTCCATTTTGTACCATCCGATGAGATTTGGATCTTGGATATTTAGGGTTGTTTGAGCATGGTCATCTATTTCGATATATTTACTACCGTCGTATATCCAGCCCGAAATCATAATGTCATTTGTTCCTTCATTATGAGCCACTTCAAGATAGCCACCATCAGCAAGAGAAGCATTATTGGCAGTGTATTTTGTTAAATCAGAACCAACTTTATTAAACGCACTGTTTGCATAGAGATAAAGGTTGTTGTCATCAGTATCAAAATAGATTGTTCCATCGGTGGTTGAAGAGGAAGTTGAAAGACCGTCAAGATATATTTCTCCACCTCGTATTCTAATATCACCATTAACATCAAGAGTTTGGGAGGGGGAGATGCCTATTCCTATTTGTCCAGATGATTCTTGAATAACGGAATCTCCTAGAGTGTTTGAAGCTGTCCATTTAGTAAGATAGTTTGCCGTACCGCTACCAGTCATATCGCCCGAAATATCACTCCAACTACTGCCTGTATATACTCTTAACTTACTTGAAGAGGTGTTAAAGTAAAGAGAACCTGAGCCTAATGCAGTTGGATCTGATGTATTTGTTGATAGTTTGAACTGCTTACCAGCGGAAGATATTTGAATATCGCCTGATGCCACTATGTCTCCTTCTGCATCTACTTTAAATCTCTGTGAGCCTCCAAGAGCAATACCAAAGAGGGTATAGTTTGAGGTGGATGCAGCAGGATTAATATATACCGGTCCTCCATTTACATTGGTGCTTCCGGGTGAAGCCGTGAAGTTAATGGTTGCTTCAGCTGTGTCTACCTGATCACTTCTTAAAAATGATGAGGCAGCCACACCATTGAGATGATGGGCATCAACATCTGTTAGGCTTTTCCCACTCAAACTTTCAAAATACAAGTTATTTATAGCTGGAATTTTGCCTGAGGAATTAATAATTTCATTACCAGCAACAGATAACCTACTTAAGCTAATGTCTCCTTCCACGACGAGACTTTCGGTAGTTATATTCTGGTCAGTGGTTAAGTTCCCTACACTGTCTATTATCAAGGGGGAAGAACCGAATTCAGCACCTTTCTTGAATTTAACGTACTCTTCAAAAATACTTTGTCCAGTAATTAAAACTTGTCCTACTATCTGAACATCGCCTTCATAAACACCCTCTGAGGAAGATAGGACGGCAGCAAGATTCCCGACAGGATATCCTTCTTCTTCTCTTGTGATCTGAGTCAGTTGTGTTTGAAGCTGATTAATGCCATGTTGTAAAAGAGTAAGCTTGGAAGCAATGAATGCAGGACCCATTGCTATAGTTATCAAAAGGGTACTTAATACCATAAAAGATATCATTTTTAGGTTAAATATATAGTGCTCTGAGGAAAATGGGGGAGAACTGGGAAAAGGATAATCAATAACTTTAATTATTTCCTGAGGGGGAATAGTAATTTTTGTCTGTGGCTGATATTTTTTCTCCTTTACCCCTCGTATCGCTTCTGTCGCGAATCTTCTGTGCCCACCAGTCGTTCTTATCGATTCCAATTTTTCTTCCTTTTCCCAGCGACGTATGGTGTCTTTTGAAACACCGAGTATTTTAGCTGTATCAGCAACAGAATATGTTTTGCTGTCAAGGGGTTTTTTTAGAACATTGCGCAGTATATCGAGATCTTTGATAGAAAGGAGTATTTGGCGATTACTTCCTCTCTGGGGACTAACAATTCCTTTGCTTTTAAGTCTCCTTATTGTTTTTGGGGAAACACCAAGAATCTCAGCAGCCTGTATTATAGTAAATAGACTTCGTGTGGACAGTGACATGTTTGGACAGTTTTTAGCCTCAAATACCTAAGATTGCCTAACATAGATTTATGCATAGCTGTCAAAAGAAGTCAAGGGTATGTATATTTTATTTACGCTTTAATTTATTGGGCTTATAATCTGAAAAACACGACATCTTTCTTTCTGGAATGGAAATTATTATGAAATAGGTAGTAGAATAAAACTATGAAGAATCAGATATTATTTGGCTTAAGTAAGGCAACTGGAGAAAAACATATTTACCTGGAAACTCCAGAGAGGGAAGGGCATGGTGACTATTCAACAAATATCGCAATGATCATTGCGAAGAAAGAGGATCTTAAGCCGATCAAATATGCAAGAGAAGTGGTTGCGAAGCTTTTGAAGGATAACGACTTAGCTAAAATAGTCTCAAAAATTGAAGCTGTTGAGCCTGGATTTATTAATTTCTTCCTATCTGAAAAGGTCTTGCTTTCTAATCTCAAGGCCATAACGAGCGAAAAAGACAGATATGGTTCATCTCAAGAAGGAAAAGGGGAAACAGTTGTCGTTGATTATTCGTCTCCAAATATAGCAAAGCGGTTCGGAATAGGTCACTTAAGATCAACTATTATTGGACAGTCTCTTTGTAATTTATATGGTTTTTTAGGCTATAAGGTGGTGGGCGATAATCATTTAGGGGATTGGGGAACGCAGTTTGGAACTCTTCTTTACCAAATAACAAGCAAAAACCTTAATGCTCAAGAACTTTCAATAGATGATCTAGAAGAATTATATGTTAAATTTAATAAAGAGGCCGATGAGAATCCTGAATTGTGGGATGAGGCTAGAAAATGGTTTAGGAAACTTGAAGAGGACGAAAGTGAGGCTAGAAAAATATGGGAAACGATTGTTAAAACATCAAAGAGCGAATTTGGTCGAATATACAAAATACTTGGGGTTAGCTTTGACCACGAGCATGGAGAGAGTTTCTACGAAGACAAGATGCAGGAGGCAATTGATGAAATTAGAAAGAAAAAACTTTCAAAAAAGAGCCGGGAAGCCGAAATTGTTGAATTTGAAGGTATTCCCCCTGCGATTCTACTTAAAAGTGATGGGGCAACTACGTATTTTACGCGTGATCTGGCCACAATTAAGTATAGATTAGGGGAATGGTCTCCGGGAAAAATCATTTACGAAGTTGGTTCTGAGCAAAAACTTCATTTTAGACAAGTTTTTGCAACAGCAAAATTATTGGGCTGGATAAAAGGAGAGGAATTAGTTCACATCGCTCATGGATTGATTAGATTTAAGGATGGGAAGATGTCAACTAGAAAAGGACAAGGAATTAAACTGGAAGAAGTTCTTGAAGAGTCAATTAAAAGAGGAAGAAAGGTAATTAATAAATCAGATACAAGTAGGGGGTTACCGAAAAAAGAAATTGAAAAGGTTGCAAATGCGGTTGGAATTGGAGCGATAAAATATTTCGATTTATCTCATCATTATTCTTCTGACATAATTTTTGATTGGGAAAAATTATTTGTTTTAGAAGGTAATAGCGCCCCGTATCTTCAATATACCATTGCAAGGACAAACAGTATTCTTCAAAAAGCAAAAAAGGATTTGGTAGAAAATAATAAGGAAAAACAGAAATTAAACAACGAAGAGCTGTTATTGGTGCGCACATTGGCCCGATTTCCTGAGGTAATCATCGATGCGACTAAAAATTACTCACCTAATCTAATTTGCAACTATTTATTTGACTTGGCTCAGAAGTATAACAATTTTTACAATCAACACAGAATAATAGAGGGGGAGAATGAGGGGCTAAGACTTGAACTTACTGAGTCAACGGGCTGTGTGTTAAAAAACGGATTAACGCTTCTTGGAATAGAGAGTCCAGAAAAAATGTAGGCCTACTTTTGTTGGGTTAGAGATTTCCCGACTTTTTCACCTACCTTAACTAAAGGGTCAGTTACATTTTTTGCGAAAGCACTTGGTTTTCCATCAATTTGCTCTTTAAGCTTTCTTTCGATATATGGAGTGTCAATGTCTTTAAGCATGTCATCAAGCTCTGTATCTGATATTTTAATATTGTTTTTCTTTAATAGTTCTCTCAAGAGGACAAGAACTTTGGTTATTTCTCTTTCTGTTAATAGGTTGACATGAAGCTGTAGTTCATCTCTCATGGTGTTGATATATCCTTCTCTGTTTTGGCTAATAAGGACAATGATGGCCAAGATAATTGCCTCTAAGGATACGGTGGTTATCAAGAGGACATATGGATACGGATCAAAAACAGGAATTCTTGGTATTTTGCCGCTATTGACCAGAACCCACACTATAAAAAGGGTTAGGTTAATGATTAAAAACCCAATAGTTCCAAATTTAGTGGTTAAAGCATCAGCAATCTTTATGGCAAGTGGGCGATTTTTGAGAGAGTCTGCCTTAAAGCTTTTTATTATCTGTCGGGACCGTTTTTGATGGTTTTTATTTGGCATTAGTTAATTTTAATGTTATTTGAGTCTTTTTATCAATTGGCATTTATTAAATTACCCACAAAGAAGTTTATTTGCGCATCATCGAGAAGAGTATTTACACAAACAGCATCAATATTCATTAAGAATATTGAGCACACTTCTTCTATAATCAAAAATTTCTAAAAAATGATAAAGTTAAGTTAATGAGAAATATTATGAAAACAGGTTTAACTCTCTTAGTAATTTTGTTTATCGGTGTATTTACTAGAACCTCATATGCTCAGGTGAGGGGGGAGGGAGTTGGGGCACTAGCAGGCAAGAGAATGGGAGAGACGATTGTAACAGTATCGGATGGGAAAACTGCTCCTTGGGCTGAAGTGATTGTTGAGACAGGAGAAGGAGATCTTAGGGCTGTTGCCGAGATTGATTCAAGAGGTATTTTCAACTTTAGTTTTAATACAAATTATGGCGATGTCAACAATCTTTACATTTACGCAGCAGATGAGGCTGGTATTACTAACAAAGTATATATTAGTGGTACAAGCATATCTAATATATTACTGCCCCCAACGATTATAGGTATCGATGATGATGCTTTGCCAGACAATTCATTATCTCTTTTTGGTTTTACCTATCCTGGTGCACAAATAGTGTTATCTTTGGTTTCTGATCAAGGCTATTCCGAGTCTTTTGATGAAACCTCGGATTCTTCCACTGGGCGATGGGCACTTATTGTACCTGGTTTAAAGGCAGGGAAGTATGTTGCCGAAGCAAAAGCATATTTATTGAGTTTGGAAAGCATTAAAAGTCAGGAGTTATATTTTGAAATTGGAGGTATAATTTTGCCTCCAGCAATAGCTGAAGTGTATGAAAAAATAACAGACACGATCAAAGAGCTGCCGAATCCTGTAAAAGAAACCGCAAATATTATTTCAAAAATTGGCGCTCCTGTGGCATCAAGCTGGTACTTGCTTCAACTTCTTTTAACAGGACTTGGTTTTAAAGATATCTTTACATACATAGTTATTTTCTACTTCTGGTTGATGGGGTTATTGGTGGGGAGAAGAAAGAAAGGTAAATGGGGAGTACTTTATGACGCTATTACGAAGAACCCCGTTCCTAGAGGAATTGTGAGGCTTTATAAGGAATCAGGAGAGCTGGCGGAGACAGATGTTACCGGCAATACTGGTATTTTCTCTTTCCTGCCTCCAAAAGGGCGCTATAAACTAAATATCAGGAAGCCTGGGTATGATTTTCCTTCTAATTTTGTGCTGGGGAAAAGGGATGGAGAGTATTCTGCTGTCTATCATGGTGAGATTTTTGAAATAACTCAAGAGAAACCGGTTGTTGATATTAGTATTCCTATTGATCCCAAGGTTTACCAAAAAATCAAAGGACTTAAGCAAAAGTTGAGAACTTTCCTTACTAGGTTCTCAGGAAAATTGAACAGCATAATATTTATTCCTGGACTTGTTTTCTCTTTTGTGGCGTATGTCTCAAACCCTGTATTACTAAATATTGTTGTGATGCTCTTTTATATACTTGGAATTTTAGCTATTGCAATTCAAGGTCTATCTAAATCCAGAATGTGGGGAGTTGTTGTTGACGAACAAAATTCACTTCAACAGCAAGTTTCACTTTCTTTGCTTGATACAATGTTGAATCGCCAGTTGCAAAGAAGAGTTACAGACATGAGTGGTCGTTATCAATTCGTGGTACCGGCTGGAAGCTATGTGATTAAGGTTACTTCTTCTGGTCTCGAGCTTTCAAGTGGAAAAGGGTATTATTCCGGGGAGAATCTAGTCGCCGTGGGAGACAAGACAATTATTAAACCAAAAATCAGGGTCAAAAAGACGAAGAATTACAAACCCTTACTCAAATGAATTAACTCCAGTCATTTCCGTAGGAACAGGAATATTAAGAGAGGTCAGTATTGTTGGAGCCACATCTTGTAAAATACCGGTTACTTTATCATTCATTGTTATTCGGGTTAGTTGTCCTTCTTTCTTTCCTTGAGACGACACTTTGATAAACGGTACAGGATTGGTGGTATGGTCTTTTGATGGATCGTGTGTGCTGACATCTGTTAGTTGTTCGACGTTTCCATGGTCGGATACGATAAAAAGGAAGCCATTCAAACTAAGTACCTTTTGGGTGATTTTCCCGATACACTCGTCAACAGTTTCTACTGCCTTGACCGCTTTATCGAAATGGCCGGTATGTCCAATCATATCGGGGTTGGCGAAATTGATGATTAATACGTCGTGCTTTGAGGCTTCCAAATCTTTTAAAACATAATCTGTAATCTCTCTGGCTTTCATTTCTGGTTTCTCGAGAAACATATTTGGTGGATCGGAAGGTATTTGGACGGAATCTTCGTGGGGCAATTTTGCTTCTTGACCCCCTTTGAAAAAATAGGTGACATGAGCATACTTTTCAGTTTCGGCAATGTGTAGTTGAGTAAGACCATTTTGCTCAATGACGTGAGAAAGAGTGTTAGGTACATCATTCGATGGAAAAGCAACTTGAGTTCCAATTCCTTCCTCGTAATTTGTCATGGAAGCAATATAGAGATTTGTGGGGTAAACAGACCTAGCGAAGCCTGAAAAATCAGAATCAATGAGGGTGTGGGTGATTTGTCTCGCTCTGTCGCCTCGGAAGTTGGTGATGATTATCGCATCGGAATTGTCTAGTTTCCCACTCGGATTAATAATAGTTGGCAATACACCTTCGTCATCTAGACCTTGAGCGTAAGATTGTTTAATGACTTCAGCGGGGTCGTTGGCTATTGTTTTAGACGTACCTACCAGGGTTTCATAATAAAGACGCGTTTTTTCCCAGTTACTGTTTCTGTCCATGGCATAGCTTCTTCCGGAGATGGATGCAATTGTTCCTATGCCATATTGCTTAATAGCGGCCAAAAGCATGTCAAGGTAGACTTGTGCTTCTTTAGGTTTGGTATCTCGCCCGTCTAATATTGGGTGTAAAACAAGGTTTACGATTCCATTTTCTTTGGCCATTTTTATTAAGGCAATCATTTGATTTACGTCAGCATGGACCCCAGCGGTCGAAATCATTCCGATAAGATGAAGTTTGGAATTATTTTTTTTGGCATAGGCAATGGCAGAGAGAAATGCCTCGTTTTTGAAGAAAGAACTGTTTTGTATACTTTCAGTAATTCTCTGATTGGCTGATGCCACCACCCTCGCTGTGCCTAGGGCCATATGGCCAACTTCACTATTGCCTATCTGGCCAAAGGAGAGACCAACTACCTCCTCCGACGCCTTGAGAAGCGTGTGGGGGTAGTATGACCAGAGATGATCTAGGTTAGGAGTTTTAGCCGCCAGAATCGCATTACCTTGCGTGTCTGGATTAAAACCAAAGCCGTCCATGATTACCAGAACTGTTTTAGGGATATTGTTCATTTAATCATTAAAGTATATTAACTAAACGAAGAAGAATCCAGGGAATAATAATCTAGCTTTACCAGATTGCCCACCAATAGAGTTTTTCGGTAATAGTGGGGGATTTGTCTACATTGATTGTAAACCCCGAGTTTGTAATATCGGTTACCCATCCCTGGGCATTGTAGGATGGTGTAACAAGTATGGAGACAGGTGGGGTTTCCCATTCTTTTTGAATTACGATAGACGTTTGGTTGGGGAGTATCTCAGCCGCTTCTCTTATTTTCTCATTTCCTTTTACAACTCCTTTCTTGATATCAAGATTTCCTTCTTGATCCATTTCAATGGCACCACCTACGAATTCTATTGGGGCAAGAGCTAAAGGTTGTAATTTTAAAGGCCCAATGGCGTCAATTGAACCAGTGAGATTATCAAAAGAGAGTATCCCTATATCCAACCTTCCATTAATGACCGTATCTCCAAGTACAGAATCACCAAGGACAGTTAAAGAGGTTAGGAATGAGCTATCTGTCGCTTCAGTGGGGGAGGCAAGATCAAAAGAGGACTGAAGAAGCAGCATTTCTGTTTCTAAAATATCCATTCTTGATATCAAGCCATTGACTGTTTCATCTTCAGGTTCATTTTCTTCTTCACTTTCTAAATTCTCAGCCTCATTATCATTATCTGGATTACTCTCTGATCCTAACTCTAATGCTTTTACCTTGGTATTCAATTCTTGCATGGCTGCTACAAGGTAAGGACGAACGTTGTAGGCATCTAATTGTAAATATCCATTTTCTCCACTGTCTTGAACGGAATCAGGGAATACTTCTTGAAACTCCTGAGCAATGAAGTTGTAATAATACCTGTCTTCAAGAGAAGGATGAGCAGCCATATATTCATCTGTATATTTAAACTTAACCGGACGAAGAGAATCTATGATATCAAGAGCATTACTCAAATCCTGCACATCTGTCTTTATTCTAATATCAGAATTAGCCAACCAATCTCCTGCAGCTGTCTTGGAAGCAGTACCTTCAACTTCCAATAGGTTAGCTGTAGAGGGTGTCCTCCCAATACCGACCCTGCCATTGGTGTCTATTCTAACCTTCTCACCGGAACCGATTTTGAATACGAGTGGAAATGCCCCGCCCGAATAAAACGAAGAGTCTATGTAAGCGACACTATTAGTCGTATCAACCTTGATATCAATTAACCTATTAGTCACCCCTCCTTCGCCTATTCTAATAGTGGGGTTGGTGCTGTTCTCTACTGCTAAAGTTGCTCCCGGATTCGCCGTCCCAATACCGACATAACCAGATGTATCAAGTGTCATTACAGGATCAGTAAATCCTTCAATTTTACTGATTTTGAATTTATCACTGTCACCATCATCTTGCCCAATGGTCCATGCTTGTACTCCTGTGTTTTCAAAAACAAGGAGAGCGTCTCCATCAGCATTATTAGACTCAATCGTTGCTTTTGTTTCAGATGCTGTAGAATATAATGTCAATAAGGAATCTGGATTCGTGGTTCCTATACCGACGTTGCCGGACGAAATGGTTGTTCCAATACCGTCCAGTCCGGTGGCGAAAATAAGATTGCCGATATTTAGCGTTTGGGTACTTGTCGCCAACGGGGCGTCAATGTCGTACCCGATGACAATATTTGTCCCACCGCTGGTCAGATTATCTCCGGCCTGATAACCGAGAAGGACATTACTGCTACCGGTCGTTAGTGCGTATCCTGCCTTAAAGCCGAACAGGGCGTTGTTAGAATATGAGTTGGCTGAAACTCCAAAACCTGCTTGATAGCCCACGGCAGTATTTTCTGAACCGGTTTGGTTCTCACGGAGTGCGTTTACTCCAACCACGCTATTAAAGCTACCTGTGGTGTTTTTGTAAAGGGCGGCGTAGCCCAAAGCGACATTTTCGTCACCCAAAGTGTTGGTGTAAAACGCCGCATTTCCAATGGCGATGTTGGCGTAACCCTCGGTGTTTTCGTTCATCGCCTGATTTCCAATGGCGGTGTTGGAGAAGCCAGTGGTGTTCTCGCGGAGAGAAGATGCTCCAATGGCGGTGTTTTTGTCGCCAGTGTTGCGGAAAAGAGTGTCCCACCCAATGGCGGTGTTGGCGTAGCCGGAGATGTTAGTGTAAAGCGCCGCATACCCAATGGCGGTGTTGACGTAGCCGGAGGTGTTTGAGGAAAGAGAATAATAGCCAATTCCAATATTTTTATTACTAGTTAAATCATCAACATACCCAGCTTTGTAGCCTAAGTAATTGCTATCACCTAAGTCTATTTGAGATATTCTGCCCGAAACTTCCAAAGGAGCATCGGGCAATGTTGTCCCAATGCCAACATTTCCACTACTATCGATCACAAACTTTGGTGTCCCAGAAGCCGAGGCAGTAAAGATATCTTCAGTTTCAAGTTGATCAATAATTAATGCTGATTTACCGGTTAAGGTAGTAGTGTTGGTGGCAATATGAAGGAGGGAGAGGGGAGAGGTGGTACCAAGACCAAGTTTGTTGTTAGTTTCATCCCAGAAAAACTGGGCATTGTCTTCGGCAAAACCACTTGACCCTTGGAAGATGACAGAGCCTTGGGTAAATCCAAGATTAATAGTGCCTGAAAAAGAACCATATATTGTCCCATCAACAGTCGTATTTCCTGCAATGGAGACATCTCCTTCTGCATCTACTTTAAATCTCTGTGAGCCTCCAAGAGCAATACCAAAGAGGGTATAGTCTGAGGTGGATGCAGCCGGATTAATATATACCGGCCCTCCATTAACATCCGTACTGCCAGGGGAGGCAGTGAAGTTAATGACAGCTTCAGCTGTATCCACCTCATTGCTTCTTAAAAAGGAAGAAGCTGCTACTCCACCAAGATGGTGAGCATCAACATTTGATATGTTCTCTCCATTCAAGTCTGCAAAGTAACTTCCATTCAAAGCAGGTATTTTCCCTGATGAATTTATTATTTCATTACCTGATACCACCAAACCAGAAGTGACAGAAAGACTGTACATTGATGCACTATAGCTAACAACCAAATCTTTAGTAGTAGTTGTCAAGGAAACATTCAAATTACCAACAATATCAACATCACCCGTGATACCCACATCACCTTCATACACACCTCCCTGAGCAGACAAGACACTTAACCAGTCTCCTTCAGGAATAGATACCAATTCCTCTTCAGGTATTGGTATTCCTGCCATTTTCTTGATCAGGTGCTCTATATTAGAAGGATAACTAGCTATGAATATCAAAAGGCTGCTTACCAGAACAAAAGATATCAGTTTAAAATCAAAGAGAGAAAACGGGGGATTAGATACAAAAGCTTCCTGAGGAGCAGAAGGCAAAGGCTCTCCTATGACCCTAACTATTTCTTTGGGAGGGATCTGGATTTCCTGTCTTGTTTTGGGTTGTAATTTGATATTTCTAATTTCCTGTATATCTTTATAAGTAAAATATCTATGCCCCCCCGAAGTTCTTTTGGTCTTAATTCTGCCTTCCTTTTCCCAGCGTCTTATGGTTTGCGAAGAAATATTCAATAAGTTTGCAGCTTCCTTTATAGAATAGGTTTTTTGACTAGAAGGAGTTTTTCTTATGATGCCCCGAATGAGCAATACGTCATCCAAAGAATATAGTCGCTCATTGTATGTGCCTCGTTTGGGCTCTATTCTCCCTTTAGCCTCTAAACGACGAAGTGTGTCAGCAGATATATCAAGGTATGCAGAGGCTTCACCAATCGTAAGTAATTTTTTATCAGCGGGCAGCGACATAGATTATGCAATATTTAGCCTCGAATGTATAAGTTTAGTCAACATTAATTAAGACAAATCCCGAACTTTCTGTCAATGGTGTTTTATTGAAGATAAAGGAGTAAAATATTTTTGAGATTTAATTATTTTTTACTCTGGCAATATTAAGTAAAAAAAGCTAAATTAGTAACTATGCAACATAAGTTAAATAAATTATCGAATGGGCTTCGTCTACTTATAGTACCTTTACCGAGTATGGAATCCTCGACCGTTACGGTGTGGGTGAAGACAGGATCGAGAAATGAGACAAAACAGATAGGGGGGTTAAGCCACTTCTTGGAACACATGGTTTTTAAAGGGAGCAAAAAACGTCCATCCGCCAAAGAAATTGCTGTAGTTATCGATTCAATAGGTGGTGAGTTTAATGCCGGAACCTCTAAAGAGTGGACAAATTTTTACATAAAGGCACATAACGAGGCTCTTCCAACTGCTTTTGATGTGCTTTCCGACATGGTTTTAAATCCTCTTTTAAAGCCAGAAGATATTGAAAGAGAGAAGGGAGTTATTTTGGAAGAATTGGCCATGTACGAGGATACACCGATGTTTAAGATTGGTGATGTTTTTGAGAATCTAATCTACAAAAACAGTTCTTTGGGGAGAGACATTATTGGAACACGGGATTCTATAAAAGGTGTTAAGCGGGCTGATTTTGATAGATATAGAAAGATACATTATGGTATAGATAATATATTAATAACTGTTGCTGGTGGGGCAAAGGAGAAAGATATTATGAAACTTGCTGAAAAATATTTTGGAAGTTTAAAAAATAATAACAAGGAAACGGCGAAAAAGTACAAGAAGGACCAAAAAAAACCAAGGGTATTGCTCTATCCGAAAAAGAAAGAACAAGGTCACTTTATTTTAGGGTTTTTGGCAGGCCAAATGGGCAATAAAGACAGATTTACAGAATCGGTGCTGTCCGTAATACTAGGGGGAGGAATGAGTTCAAGACTTTTTACCGAAGTTAGAGAAAAAAGAGGCCTAGCTTATTTAGTTAAAACCTCAATAGATCGATATGTTGACACAGGGTACATAGGGACTTACGCAGGAGTTGATATTAAAAGAATTGATGAGGCCATTAAGGTTGTCCTAAGTGAGCATTATCAAATAGCCTCTGGTAAAAATATAATTTCAAGTAATGAACTTAAAAAAGCAAAAGAATACATTAAAGGACACCTCGCCTTATCATTAGAAGACACTAGGGCGGTGGGTTCGTTTTTCGGTCTTAAGGAACTGCTTCTAGGCAAAATCGATACACCGGAGGATGTTTTTAAAGGCATAGATGGTGTTACCATTAATGATGTTTTGCGAGTGGCAAAAGAGTTTTTCGTACCAGAAAGATTGAATTTGGCTATAATTGGTCCATATAAAGATCAAAAAAGGTTTGAAAAATTAGTATCATGAAGAAAAAATTAGGTGATTACACCGTTGTTTTAGTAAAACCAGATGGTGTTGAAAGGGGAATAATAGGGGAACTAGTGACTAGGTTTGAAAAAGTAGGATTAAAAATTGCGGCTGCTAAGCTAATTTGGGTAGATAAAACACATGTCGGCAAACATTATAAAGACGATAAAAATTATCACAAAAGTGTAGGATTAAGAACTCTTGAAAATTACAAAAAATACGGGATTGATTCGAAGGAGAACCTTGGGACCAAAGATCCAGTAAAGGTAGGAGAAATGGTTCGTAAGTGGAATATGGAATTTCTCTCTTCCGGTCCTGTTTTTGCTTTTTTGCTTACTGGGATGGGGGCGGTTGAAATTGTCAGAAAGATGATTGGACCAACTTATCCAGCGGATGCTCCTCCAGGCACTTTGAGAGGGGATTATTCTTTAGAATCGGCTTACAACGCAAATGTTTCAAAGAGAACTATTCGGAACCTTGTTCATGCTTCTGGAACGAAAGAAGAAGCGGTGTTTGAGAGAAAGTTATGGTTCAAAGAAGAAGAGATATATTCCTACTGAGCTGGAAAAGACGAACAGGGATTACTTGTAAGCTTTTTGCCTATGTCTAATTACATTAATAAAAAGAAGTTTTTCTTGGGGAAGATATCGATAAATAATTCTGTATGGCCAAACCTTTAGTGAGCGCAATTCTTCAAATTCTCCTTTGAGTTTTTTGCCGGCATAAGGATCGTTTTTTAATTTTCTAATTGTTGTTAAAACCTTTACCTGCTTGTCCTTAGGAAGTTTTTTGATTTGTTTTTCGGCAGTGTGTGAGTATTCGACCTTCATTGGTTTATTTAAGGTCTTTAGGAGAGATGCCCAGTTCTTTAAATAGCTTTTTCTCAGTGACAACCTTTCCTGCTTTTCTTTCAGATTCGCTTTTCATGATTTCGACAACCAATTTCTTGTTAGCCAGAATTTCCATAGTTTCATCCCAAGATGCGACCTCATCGGGATGCATCATGACAACCTGAGCCTCACCACGCCTTGTTATGGTAAAACGCTTTAGATTTGTGGCGACCTGGTCAATCAGAGTATAAAAACTAGCTCTTGCTTTACTGGCAGAAATGGTGGATGAAGATTGTATCATGACATTATGGTTTGGTATTGTAATGGTACTGAAATTGGTACCATTTGTCAAGAAGAGGTTGTTCTGTCGGGGTGGACGGATTTGAACCGTCGACCTCGCCGTCCCGAACGGCGCGCGCTACCCCTGCGCCACACCCCGTAACATACTTACTTCGTGATAGAATTATATCAAATGCCAGGAACACTATACATAGTGGCAACACCAATAGGTAATTTAAAGGATATTACTCTTAGGGCCTTAGAAATTTTAAAGGAATCTGATTGCATATTGGCCGAAGATACGAGAGTGACAAAAAAACTTCTGATGTATTACGATATACAAATACATGTTTTGAGTTATCATCAACACAGTCAAGAGCAAAAGAGAAATGAGATATTACGATTATTAATTGAAGGTAAAAATCTTGCCTTAGTTACTGATGCCGGGACACCAGGGATATCAGATCCCGGCAATGAACTGATTGCTTTCTTGCTCGAGAAGGAGCCAGATATAAAAATTGTTCCTGTCCCTGGACCCTCTGCTTTAATAACAGCCCTATCGGTTTCCGGCTTTAGGGCTGATAAATTTGTATTTCTAGGTTTTCTGCCCAAAAAGAGACGATCTAAGCTCTTTTCTTGGCTAAGTGAGGGGAAATATACTTTTTGTTTCTATGAGTCACCTAAGCGCATTTTAAAGACGCTGGAAGTGCTTAAGGAAGAATTTACCGACAGGAGGGTATTCGTAGCACGGGAGCTTACGAAGATACACGAGAGCTTGTACAGAGGGGAAATATCAGAGGTAATCGAAAAGCTTCAGAAAGATCCTGCAAAAGGTGAAATTGTCGTTGTGGTTGAGTAACTGATATTTTGTGTCCCCGGCAGGAATCGAACCTGCATTTAGGGTTTAGGAAACCCCCGTTCTATCCGTTGAACTACGGGGACAAATCAGAACTGTATTATATCAAACTTTAGGGGTTACTTCAGGGTAAGAGAGTAAATATTAGGAGAGCCGGAATCAGCACCAAGGTTCGTTAAAAGCAGCAGTCTTTCATCGCTGACGGTGGGGAATGCATGCGGGGCAATATAGCTGCCTGTATAGACTTCTTGTCTGTTTGTACCATCACAGTCCATAATTGTTACTTTTCCTTCTTCCGCAAGAACCAGGTGGCGGGAAGTGGGGAACCAAGTTAGTCTTCTATTAGTAGAATCATGTAATTCATTTCCTATAACGAGATTTTCTGCGTTATCGTCAATCAAGAAGTTTCTATCTTCTTTGATATCATAAACATAGGTATGATTTGGTTTGATATATCTCTCTTGTCGTTGGGTTGAGGCTCCGGGAAGGGATTTAATAATGTTGTCGTTTAAGGTAGCAGAACTACTTGCTGTATAGAGTATTTTCTCTTTATCTGGGGAGAAAAGCACGGAGCTTGATCTTCTTTCAAGAACCTCAATGAGCTCGTCAGGGAATCTTCTAATTTGAGCCGTAAATTTTGTTTTTCTTTCCCCTTCCCATTTTTGGGTTATAACGTCTTTTGTTGAGGCAATATTTACTCTTTGGTTTTGAGGTGTAAAATTCCCTGCATCAAGTAAAAAGACACCCAGATTAGTCGTAAGCATGATTTCTCTTCCGTCTGGAGACCACTCCCATGAGGCGTTGCTTAGGTTTCCATCAGTGACTCTTCTTGGGTCTCTGGCAAAACCTAACGGTAAGTTTACAGTTTCCAATACCCAAAGGCCTGCTTTATCGTCTTGAGTGTTTAAATTTTGCGTATCAAATGGAACAACATAGGCAATTTTTGTAAAGTCGCTTGAAGGGACTGGGTTAAAGCTGGAAGAAAAAGTAACCGCGGATAAAGATGGAACGGCCTTGAAAAGATCTGCGTTAGCCTCAGTTACAATTTCTTTTTCAACGGTTAATCTTTTGTTCCAGGATATGTATCCTTCTTTTCTTATGGAAACATCATATGTTCCAGGTGGAAGGAATACATTGGCATTTGTGGCCGTTTTCAGATCGCCATTTATAAATACCTGGGCACCATCAGGGTCGGACTTTGTCACCAATAACCCGTTTGGAATGAACCTAAATTTTTCGGTATCAAACCTGTAACCACGAGCGTAATAGAAGACAAAGGTACCAATTGTAACAACCACCGCTAGTGTTAAAAGGAAAAGCAAGGATCTTATTTTTATCATCTTACGAATTTGTTACTTGAAAACACCGAGGACAACGAATTCCTCGGTCGCTTATTATATCATTTTTCTACATGATTGGAACTCGTTAGGCTATTAGGCGTGTAGTCTAGGTCTTGTTCCAATGCTTTTTAGTCAATATAATGCAATGACGGATATTGAAACCGGACAAGTTTTTATATCTCGTATTGGTTATAAAGAACATCTAAATATATCAAATAATGTTCAGAAAAAAAATAGCTATAGATCTGGGAACTGCTAATACTCTTGTGTGGATTGCTGGTGAGGGACTGCTGGCCAATGAGCCTACTGTCGTGGCTATTTCTGCTGAGGACAACAAAGTCGTGGCCGTAGGTGAGGATGCAAAAAAGATGTTGGGAAGAACCCCTGAAGCTCTTATCGCCATGAGGCCCATGAGAGAGGGAGTAATCGCTGACTACCAAGTTACAGAAGCGATGCTAAAGTATTTCATTAACAAAGCATTAGGTGAACTACCCATCAGGATTCCCAGGGCATTACAGAACGTTCTCGTGAAGCCGGATGTGATGGTTTGTGTGCCTGCCGGATGCACTCAGGTTGAAAGGAGAGCGGCCCTTGATGCCACTTTAGCCGCCGGTGCTGCCCACGCCTACTTAATTGATGAGCCTCTTGCCGCCGCAATTGGTGCCGGTATTCCGGTTTCGGCTCCTTCCGGCCATATGATTGTTGATATAGGGGGTGGTGCGGCTGAAGCAGCTGTAATATCTTTAGGAGGCGTAGTTGTAAGTAAGTCCGTACGTGTGGCCGGTACAAAAATTGATGAGGCTATTCAAGCCTATTTGAAAAAGAAACATAATTTAATTGTGGGTGATCAAACTGCCGAGGAAATTAAAATTAAAATAGGTTCGGCTACGAAGCTGGAAAAAGAAGAAAAACTAGAGGTTTCAGGGAGAGATTTGGTTTTTGGCTTACCTAGGAGTATTACCATTACTTCAAGTGAAGTTACTGAGGCGATAAGGTCGACATTGTTGCAAATAATAGGGTCAGTAAAAGGAGTTTTGGAAGACACCCCACCTGAGCTTGCCGCTGACATTATCGATAAAGGGATAATCATGAGTGGGGGAACTAGTTTACTTAGAAATTTTGATAAACTAATGACAGAGGAAACAGGTGTGCCGGCGCATGTAGCTGAAGAAGCACTTTTGTGTGTGGTTAGAGGGACGGGATTAGTGTTAGAGAATATTGAACTTTGGAAAAGAAGCATAACAACTAAAAAATAACAAAATGGCTTTGAGTAAATAACTAGAGGGTTAAATAAAATGCAAATTAACAGTAAATTGCGTTAAATATTTGGAAGAAAGAATTCTCAGAAATACATCGAAGCGGAATATTACAGGTTGCATTAAGAGTTCCATAGTAACCGCGTATCAATCTCGTTAAATTGAGGATACTTTGAGGATAAGAGAGGAATATGTGTATCTGGAAATCGTAGTAATATTGTACACAATTCACAGAATTTAATGATTGCCTTTTTAGAAAATAGTAACCTGTAGTAAGTACAAGTAAACAAAATATATAATCGGTATAAGTATTTTCTCGAGCATAATCAGTAAAAAAGTGAGGACATATTACAGGTCTGGAGAATAAGTTGATTTTTAACGCATAGTGTATCGGCAATAGTGCAAATTTTATGCATGATTAGGCAGAAAGTGTGCACCATGTTAAAAAGTTCGTGCATAGTCTGAAAAAGTCAGAAAAATTATGATTAAAATAACCCATAAACAAGCCAATATTTTGTCAATTAAGCTTAGTAGCACTTCTAAAGTGCGAGCGCTAAGGTTTGTGCGCGGGAGACTAAGTTTATTTAATAAAAATACAGCAAAAAAAGCTAAATTTGTCATTGTTACACCCAATCCAGAGATAGTAATAAAAGCCCAGAAGGATAGAGAGCTCATTAGAATTATAAACGCAGCAAACTTGTCACTACCGGATGGTATTGGGTTAGCAGCGGCGTATAAATTTGTGTCGTTTCGCGCCCCAAAATGGAAGATTTTGAGAGCCCCTGTATTATTGGTTCAAGGTTTTATGGTCGGTTTGGCGGTGCTCTTTGGCGATAGGTGGTTGACAAAGGATCTCAACATAATAAAAGGAAGAGAATTATTTCTTGAGTTAATGAAGCTGGCGAACAAAAAAGGTTGGAGAGTATTTCTTTTAGGAGGTGAAGACGGGGAGGCTGGAATAGCGGTAAAGAATCTTCAAAAAAGTTTGAAAAAAGTTGTTTTAGAATCAGCCCAGGGCCCAATGCTTGACGAAAACGCCATTCCTGTTTCGCGGAAAGATGTCAAAATAGAACAAGATGTGGTTAGGAGTATTAATAAATTAAAGCCACACCTCCTTTTTGTTGCTTTTGGCGCACCCAAGCAGGAAAAATGGGTAGATAAATGGATGGAGAATCTTAGCATTGGAGGGGCAATGGTTGTTGGTGGAACTTTTAATTATATGGCCAAGAAAACGGCATTACCACCCAAACAAATGGAGAAATTGGGGTTAGAGTGGTTGTGGCGACTCATAACTCAGCCGGGAAGAGCAAAAAGGATCTTTACGGCATTTCCTCTTTTCCCTCTCAAGGTTTATTGGCATCGCTTGACACACTAGACACGAGATTTACTAAAAATAGTGATAAAATGCCCCTTGACTTAGGCTGTACCCCTTTGATATCTTGTGATTAAGAAAGATAATTGGTAGGCTGAGAACTACTACAAAGTGGGTAAAAATACTAACTATCGACTATAAATTATGGCTGACGCAAAGAAAAAACTAAGATTAGACGAACTTCCAGATTTATTGACAGTCAGAGAAGTTGCCGAACTATTAAGAGTTTCTCCATTAACCATTAAGCGTTGGGGTAAACGAGGAAAACTTCCTGCTATTCGCATTAATTCCCGAGGCGACCGCAGGTATAAAAAAGAAGCTGTCCTCTGGCTTCTAGGGATGCAAGACAAGAGTGAATAATCTTCATTGGATTTGATAGAATGAGAATGTGAGAATACTCTTAGTTCATAATTTTTACAGAGATCGAACTGGCGAAGAAATCTATCTTGACTCACTGGCAAAACTTTTAAGAAGTAAAGGACATAAAGTTTTTATTTGGTCTAAGGATAATAGAGAAATTAGGAATAGCTTGACTAGAAAGATAAAAATAGCGGTAGGTATGTTTTGGAATAAAAGCACCGAAAAAGAACTTTCGGGTGTAATTAAGAGATTCAAACCTGACATAGCCCATTTTAATAATATTTTCCCTCAAATTACGCCAACTGCTTATTACGTTTGCCGAAGATACAAAGTACCCATTGCCCAAACAATTCATAGTTTTAGGTTTATGTTTCCTAAAAGCATTCTCATAAGGCGCGGAGAGATTTGCCCAAACTGTTTGGACAAAAGACTTATTTATCCCACTTTTTTGCACAGGTGTTATAATCAATCCCTTGCCTATACTTTTTTTTATAGTCTTTCTCACGCACTTCATTATCACTTAGGATCTTTTAACCTCATAGATACTTTTATATTTCCTTCAAAATTTGTAAGAGACTATTATTTGAGGAACTCTAATATTTTTACCCAAAATACTAAAGTAATACCTAATTTTACAAACCTCAAGCCACACAAGCTAAACTTAAAAGAGAAAGAGGATTACTTTTTGTATGTAGGGCTTTTGTCTCACAAAAAAGGGATTCTTCAGCTCCTTGATATATTTTCCTCTTTGCCAGAGTTTAGATTAGTGGTCATTGGCGACGGACATCTAAGAAATGAGATCACCGAGTATAACAAGTATGAAAATATTGAAATTAAAGGAAGACTTCCACAGAAGGAGGTTTTTGCATATATGCGAAAAGCTCTTTTTACCATACTGCCCTCCACTTGGTTTGAGGTAATGCCTCTCGTTTTGATTGAATCTTTTGCCAATGGAACACCAGTTATTGTTCCTAAGATTGGCCCATTTATTGATTTAGTGAAAGATGGGAAAACCGGAATATTTTTTCAGCCCAGGGACTTTAGTGACCTAAAAGCAATAATAGAAAAGATTGGGAGTAAAAGGCTTAATTTATCAATGAGAATGGCACCTTTGGTAATGAAGGAGTATCAAAAATACACAGCGGATAACTATTACACACAGCTTTTAAAAGTTTACAGCAAGCCTTCAAGAAACCCTCGCGTGAGCGAGAGCAATTAATTTAATTAGGTAGTAAAAAAGAAGCTGTATTAGATAGTAAGATTTTTTAGTAAATGGAATATTTAAAGCCAGTATTTTCTTAATTTTGCACGGAATAAGTCCTTTGCCTCTAAATTTTAGCCTTGAATATCTTAAGGAAAAATCCTCCTTTTGCCTTTTGTAATATTCATAAGGAGTGTATATGTGTGAATGAATTACCTTACAGCGTTTATCGTATATTTTGGTAAAGCCGTTTTTGATTATATATTTGCCCATTAAAACATCTTCTCCGTAGTTTGTTTTCGAAAAAGGGTGGTTAATAAGGAAACGGCGCTTGTAACACGCAAAGACATTAGATAATACATACCACAGGAACTTGTTCTCGCTGGTATAAGGCAAAAAAGGCTTCTTTAGATTTTGTATTAAAACTCCCTTTTTATTTGTGTATTTATCAAGCTGCTCATATCTACATAAAACCTCAAGTTTTTGGATGAAAGGAGTGTTTCTATAAGGAGTGTCTTTTGTGTAGACTGCGACTACCTTTTTATCTAGTTTTAAATCCTCAAGAAAATAATCAAAAGAGTGTTTGACTTTAGGCAGTGCATCACCTGAAACAAAACAAACATATTTTCCCTTCGCCAGGGAAACACCAAAATTACGAGTTTTACTATGGTTGAAATCTTTTTTCTTTATTTCATAAACCTTCGCATTTTTTATCTTTTCCGAAAACTTCTTGGCTTTTACTAGAGTTCCATCGGTTGATTCTGTAACGAGAACGATTATTTCTCGATTAAATTTCTTTGACATGGTATCCAGCCTATTCAAAAGCTTGCCTATTTGTTTTTCTTGGTTGAAGGTAAGTATGATTATTGAGAAAAGCATGCTCTAAGTGGAATATAATAGATGAAACGATATGAGTAAAGCGGAATTCATTGTTTGTGTTGATGATGGTCACCCCCTTGATTTGAAAGTTGCCGAGATTTTTCTTAAAAAGGGTATAAGAGCAATTTTTTATATCCCTCTTAAAAATAGCGAAGGATTGCCTACTCTGGGCAAAAAAGAAATTCGTTATTTATCTAGTAACTTTGAGATAGGTGGCCACACCTATAACCATATTGATTTAACCTCCGTGCCCCTCGATATCGCCCGGAAAGAAATAGTTTCAGGAAAGGAGGAGTTAGAAGATATTATTGGTAAAAAAATAGTTACTTTTTGTCCGCCCAGAGGAAAGTTTAAAAAAGAAATATTGAAAATTGCCAAAGAAACAGGTTTTAAGGATTTTAGGGGTGTCAGGAGGATTGATTTCAAAAAAGCTGATCGGAATAAGTTTTTATGGTACCCCAATCTGCATATTTATCCTCATAGCCAACTGAAAGATATTTTAGAGTGCGTTAAAAGTGGGGATTTTTATAGTTTGGCTAAGAGGTTTAAATACATAAAGACAGACCACCTGGGGCTTATTGATGTTTTCAAAAGAGGAAATGTGCCTTTTTATATTTGGCTTCACTCCTGGGAGCTTGAAAAATTTAAACTGTGGAGACTAATTGAGAATCTTTAGGAATAAGAGTAGCCAGATTTGATTGAATATCTTTTTGAAGCCCTCTGTCCTTAGAGAAAATGAGAGTAAAGGTTTTTAATTTATCAGCCTTGTTTGAAAAATTCTTTATATTTACCCATTTCAAGACACCCTTGTGGGAGTGTTCTTGAGAAAACAAAGAAAAATTCAGATTTGGGAAGAATTCAATATAATCTTGAGGTGTTTCAGGATAATCAACCGGATCAATAAAATATTGGGAAAAGTGCTTGTTGTGGAGATTTGTAAGGGCGATTAAACCTTTGTTTGTCAATATTCTTTTAAACTCTTTTCCTAATAGTTTTTTGTTGGCAATATAATGGAAAACATCGGAAGATATTATGTTTTGGAAGGATTTACTTTTGAAAGGAAGTCTTTGGTTGAGATGAGTATAAATATAGTTGCAATTACTACAGGCATAGCTTTTTGATAAATATAGATTGACTAGGTTGTGATCGAGGCCACAAATATTTTCTTCAGCCATTGTTGATTTAAGTAAATGTATTAAGTGTCCCATGCCACATCCTGCATCGAGTATATATCCATCTTTCTTTATACAAGTCGAAGCTATTGCTGTTGGGAAAAAATCCTTGCGTTTAAACCTGTTAATTAAATATGAGGCCCACTCCTTGTTAATTAGCTTCAAATGCGAAATGAAATTAATAAACTGATTAAATGTAAAATATTTAAAAGGGATAATTTTAAGGATAATAAAAACAATGAATGTTTTTAATGACTTATCTCTTTGAATGAACAAAATTCCGTCTAGGATCGGGTAGGTGCAACATTCACATTTCAAGAAACCATAGACAATATTATTCCTTTTTGCAAGGAATATTCTTTTTATTTTCAGGTCTTTCTTGCATTGGGGGCAAATTAGTTTGTTAATAAACTTTTTATGCATCTAATAATCCATCTATTATTTTCATATAACTTATTAGCATTTTGTCTAAAGAGAAAAAAGCGCTTCGTTTAGAAGCCATCTTTGCGTATTGGTGATAGGTTTTCTTGTCGGTGAGTAATTTTAGAATTGCCTTTTTCATTGCTTCTTCGTTTCCCATGGGGACAAGAATGCCATATTTCCCATTATCAAGAACCTCAGAGGGTCCGTAAGGAGTATCTGTAGAAACAACCGGCGTTCCGCATTGCATTGCTTCAACAAGGACATAGCCAAAACCTTCTCTTTTTGAAGAAAGAACAAAGATGTTGGATTTCTTTAGATAGGGGTTTATATTCTTTACCCAGCCCAAGAATGACACTTTTCTTGAAAGCCCCAATCTTGACACTAATTTCATCAGATCATGTTTCAGGGGACCATCACTTGCTATTAACAGTTTGGTATTTGGAAGCTTTTCTTGGACCAACTTAAAAGCCTTGATGAGAGTCTGGTGGTCCTTTTGCTCAACCAAGCGCGCAACCGTAATAATGGTAAACGTCTTTTTTGATAACTTTTTAGGCACCATCTGCCTGTTTTCAAGATTGCTATATCCGTTATAGACAACTGAGACTCTTTTTTTAATTCTAAAAGTTTTACTCAGGTCTTGCCCCAGGCTTTTAGAAACACAGACGAGGGCATCAGCCCGGTTGTATAAGAAGCCAATAATTTTTCTTAAAAGAAAGTTTGCTAGAAAACTAGATTTTGCCGCAATGGTTTTGCCAAGATCAATGTGGGTGGTAAGTAATGTTTTGGTGCTTTGAAAAAAGAAAAATTTGTTAATTTGAATTAATAAATTAGCATGGACATCTATCCCAAATATCAGGTCCGGATTGTAGTTTTTGATAAGCTTTTTTACCCATATTAGCTCTTGCCAAAAATGGGTTGGGATTTTAGAGAAAACAATATATTTGTGAGGATAAAAGCCGGCCTTTCTTAAAAATATAAACTTTCCTTTATCGTCTTTATTAATATAGCGATATTTTGGTTTTTCCAGCACGACTATCTTTGTTTCAAGTTCTGGTTTTTTAAATAGCTTCTCGATCTTTAATAAGTTGACGGCGAAAGTGCCGGTTCCACCATCGATGTTTTTTGTTAAAATAAGAAATCTAAATGGTTTCATGTTTGTTGGTCTTATTATAGATTTTTTCGACAATGTTGACATCAATCTCTCTTAAACGTATTAGTTCGATTTTTTTATTAGCTATTTTTGTTGTTCTTCTGCCTCCAATAAGATTTCCCTTTTTAGGACCTGATTGGCTGAATACAAATATGTTTGCGAGAGCCCTTATTTTATTTGTCTTTTTATATGTCTTGGCCAAAACGTTGGTTGCAGGAGAAAAGTGGTTTCTGAAAAGAAACTATCTTATTGATATTATTTTATTATTTTTTATAGTCCAGTCTTTATCTGTTGTCGGTGCCATCAATGGTCTTGCGTTTTTAAAGATATATGAAAAACTTATTTTTGGCTTTATGGTTTTTGTTATTGCCATTGGTTTAACAAAGAGAAATAGGTCTGATTTTTTTGAGAGAGTGATTTGGGTCTACTTTTTAGCAGGGGTGGTTAAGCTTTTTTTAGAAGGACTTCTTTTGATTGCACCTGATTTGTTAACAAGCTTTGCTGATATGTTTTTTAAAAGCGATGTAACTTTGTCTATCAAAGCAAATCTGGCTAGAAGCCGTACTTACATAGATTTGTTTCCGGAGGCGTCTTTGCCTATCTTTTTATACTATTTCTACCGCAAAAAGGGGACAAAGATAATGAAGGGTGTTGGCATTGTGCTGGGGGTGCTATTGGGCCTGGCCTCCTTTCTTTCCAACTGGCGGGGCAGGGTCTTGGTTTATGCAGGAATATTAGTTTCTTCTTTCGCAGTATTCAAAAAATATTGGTTTAAAAAGTTTAAGCCGTTGCTGCTTGGGGGGTTAATTTTGGTTTTATCCTTGTTTATTCTTGACCGAAACATGGTGGTGTCAAAAGGATTTTCGGTGGTTGATAGATTGATGAATAAAGATGTGTATGAGGACCAAATGACAATAATATGGAGAATTGATGTGTTTAACGAATCGGTGAAGATGGGTTTCTCTTCGCCTTTCGGGGTGGGACTGAGGAATTTTTACGACTGGACCTACATCAAATCAAAAGCAAAGTTTCTCTCGACAGACTTTGAATTGTTAACAAAAGAGGCGGTGGTTGATGGTCCACATAATATTGTCGCTCAATTTTTGGCCGAGACGGGATACATAGGTTTACTGATTTTCTTGCTGATGCTTGCAACCTTCGCTTCAAGAGACCTAAAGACTATTAGAAGCAAGCAAAGACTGTGGCTTGAAAAAGTTACTATAATTTTGGCATTTTGGGGGTTTATTCTTGCCACAGCCTTTTATCCGGCAACAAGTCTAAATTTTTATATTTCCTTCTTTTTATTCAGGGCAATGCTAATATGAGAAGTATTGATTATTTAACTTCTTGGACGAGGAACTGATCAAAAACAAAATTTTTGGTTGCAAGGCTAAGTTCTCCCCCTGGAGCAACAACTTGTTCCTCACCAAAGATTAATAGGTCTCCTTCTTCTCTTACTTTTATCTTGCCGCGGACAGTAATATATCTTCTTGAATCTTTAAGGCCCAGATTGACATCACCATAGGGATTAATATCTATAAGCGAGGTGGCGAATGCCTGCTTTGCCGTAACTTTAAATACGATTTCCTCACCATCAAACTGCTCATCGCCTATTTTTATTGCTTCGGCTTCCCAGGGATAGCCTTGTTTTTTGGTGATAATAATATCTTTCTCTACAAGTTCGTCTTTAGGTAGGCTCTCGCTTATTTCGATAACCGATCCTGCCATTTGTGCTGAGGGGAATTCAAGCTCAATTGGTGAGCCCACTCCTATTGTTGAGCGTTTAAACATATATTTTTGGGTTTTGGTATTTACACTTACTGCCAGTTTCAGAACAAGAAAGATATCGTATTGGGCTTGATATTTCGGATAAGATATTGTTGGGTAATGTCTTATTTCCAAAACCTCAGCAACGGACTTTCCCAATAGTCCATACTCGGTATCTCCGACTTCTAGAGAATTTATAAACCAAACATTTGGACTTTGGGTTGATGCCCACCAAAACCCTTGAGAAACTTTTATTTTTGCATAAATGTAATCAGATTCTGAAATCGCTGTTTTAATAAAAGCAGTACTAGCAACCAAGACGGCCACAGCAATAAATAAAAGGGTTATAATGGAGAAGTATTTGTTTTTCTTTAGGTTCTTTTTAACTAACCCAAAGAGAGGTTTTATCTTTTTCATGTTAATAGAGAAATGATACTAAAGAGGAGTTTTTATAGCAAGTGGATTAAATAAGATGTTTTGGCGTTTTATATTGTTTCTGATCGGCACCCTTCTGTTTTTTGGGGGACTGGGAACGGAAGTTGTTTTACTCCAGTACTTTGGAATTTTTGTTGGGTTAGTGCTTTTGCTTTTGGCTAAACTGTGGAAAGAGAAAATAGAAATACCCCACGCGTTCAATCTCTATTCTCTTTTTATGCTTGTTTTTGCCTTAAGTATTATTTGGAGTCGGGACAGAAAAGCAAGCTTTGAGTTTTTATTTCTATTTATTGGAGGGGGAATTTTTTGGCTAGCCTTTTATAACTTGAAAGAGAAATTTAGAAATGATTTTTCTTGGGTCGTGATTTTTTTGGGGCTAGCCTTCGGAGGGCTGTTTGTTGCATATAAGTTTACTGGCAAGCTTGAAATAGGACCGCGAAGTTTATTTTTGCCCATCACATCAGCTCAGCAGCATAATCATTTAGGCGACTTATGGTCTCTTGTTTTGGTGGTGGCCGCATATCTCTTTGTAAAACACAAGAACTGGTTTGCTTGGCCACTGATAGGTTTGGGAGGCTACTTTTTAGTCGTATCATTGTCCAGAACCAGTTATGTCGCAACGGTTGCCGGAATACTGTATCTTTTTGCAAAAAGGGGGTGGCTGAATAAGTATAAGAAATTTTTTGGGCTTCTGACAGTATTATTGGCTGCTTTGTTTTTGTATACAGGAACCATTAAAAGTACGCTTCTGTCTCGGCCATATTTTATACAGGGATTGGTAGGGTTTATTCACAATCCTTTTGGTGTAGGGGTTGGTAGTTTCACTTATATTTCCGGAAGTTCCGCCACCAACCAATTGTTGAATATGCGAGGATTTTCAGGGTTGACACACAATATTGTACTGGAGTTTTTAGTAGGCATGGGAGTATTGGGGCTTACTTTTGTTGCTTGGTTGACCCAGGCACTAGAAAGTGTTTGGAAAAATAAAGAGCAAAAAAACCTTTTATTCCAAGCAATTTTTATTACTTTGGGTGTTAACTTCTTTTTCGATTATACCTATGTTATTCCTACTATGCTTTGGTTGTGGTTTATGAGTTTGGGGCTATCCTACGATGAAAAAATATCTTCTTGAGGTAATTATGTTTATAAGTGACCGATATTAACAGACAACCATATCCCGAAAGAGTGGTATACAATGCGTGCTGGTTTGAATTAACTTATTTCACCCGCAAGAAGGAGTTCATGATTTGCAGGATTAGCTAGAAGACTCCTGCTTGCATAAAGGGATATAAATTTGACTTTCGATGATTTTATCTGAGGCTTTTTATAAACCTTTTGAAATTTTGTCATACCTCTACTCCTACTCTCTTATTGCTTCTAATACTATTATAAAATAAGGTCCTGGGTCAAGTAGGTTTGCGATGGATCTTATACTGACAAAATCGCCTGGCATTATTTCACTAATCTTGACTGGATTGGGACCGGTTGATGTAATAAGAAAAACAATAGCATTTTGCACTTCTTGCTCTGTTAAGAGGTATGTTAGAATTTTTCCAGATCTAGCTTCTAATATTATCTGATGTGCATAATTAACCCCCCCTTCTTCTATTTTCTCAGAAGAGGATTCAACAAGCCAACCCGCTACTGTGAAATTCAATGATGCATTTTGAATAAATTCCAACTTTGGGGCGAGAGTGTCAAGTATGTCGGCGAAATCTCTTACTTTATTTGAGCTGACATGCTCTCTCGAGAAGGTAGCCTGAATATCTTCTAGGGTTGGGGGGCTAAGGAGTGGGGTGGGGGCAGGAGTTACGGTGGGATGCGGTTGAATGTAGGTTTCGTTATAACCTTTAAAAACTAAATAGCCGACCTCGGAAATAACGACTACCAGTACAATACAAAATACAATTAGGGCAGGTTTAAAGAATTTATTCCTTGTAGGTTTTTGTTTAATTTGGACAACGGGGGTGCCTGGAGGCGTTGGTTCAAGAGTTGCAGGATAGTTTTCGGGCGTTGAGACAGCCATATTTTTAGTATAACGAATAAAAAAAAAGTGGGCAACTTTTTTAAAAAGAACCTCTTTTCATAATTTTCTCTCTTGTTTCTTCGTCAATCCAATCTGGAAAAGGCTATGGGGAGCACTTTTTTGGTTTTTTTGACTTCTCAAGAATTTCGTTCATTGCCCAAACACATATTGCAAATATATAGGAAAAGTTCAATTATATTCTTTAACCTATTATTGTGTATGATATGAAAGATAAACTTACTCAGATGAATTATTGGTTACAGCGTTTATTAGCCCTAGTTCTATATATCTTGGCCTTGCCGTTTTTTTCTTTGTTGTGGTTATTAATAAAATTTGAGGATGGTGGGCCACTTTTTTTTAAACAAGAAAGAATGGGGAAAGGCAAAAAACCTTTTATCATGCATAAGATTAGAACAATGGTAGTGGGCGCTGAGAAACTTAAGGAAAAATACCTTCATTTGAATGAAGCCGATGGGCCTGTATTCAAGATAAGGAACGACCCGCGCTACACAAAAATTGGTAAGATTTTGACAAGAACAGGACTTGATGAATTGCCACAACTTGTTAATGTGGTAAGAGGAGAAATGGCTTTGGTTGGTCCTCGTCCACTGCCTTGGGATGAGGCGATTAAGGTTCCTAAAAGATACCAGAAGCGTTTTTCTGTTCTCCCCGGGATTACTTCCTCATGGGTGGTTAAAGGAAGTCATAAGCTTGGTTTTGATGAATGGATGAATTTAGATTTAGAATATGTTAAAAAAAGAAGTAACTTTTTTGATGTACAGATACTCTTTCTAACAGGTTGGTTGATAACTAAGTGGTCAGTCTGTCGTCTTTCAAAATGCACTACTCTGAAAAATACCTAGAAGGGCAAGTTCAAGCATTCTTTCTCAGAATAGCTGGGTTTGTCGTCAAAATTGTTTGTGAACCGACAGAGCAGGTTTTTTTCAAGCACAAACTTATTGAAGCAATTCAGCAGATTTGGGGCAGGGGAGGCTTTTTGAAAAAAGCCAGCAAGGCTTGGGATTTTGAAATAAGGTTTGTCTCTCAAGCAAAACGGATGAGGATTATACAAAAAGATAAAGGAAAGAACCATTATTACCTAACTTTTCAAAGAGATTTTGCATCTCGAAGAGTCATTGCTTT
This sequence comes from Patescibacteria group bacterium, assembly GCA_018823885.1. Taxonomy (GTDB): domain Bacteria; phylum Patescibacteriota; class Microgenomatia; order UBA8517; family UBA8517; genus JAHJHG01. Next base: position 173,755 of record JAHJHG010000001.1, on the reverse strand, counting down.
TTACCACACAAGCCTTTTATCTTTCCAAATGCTTTTGAGAGAAATTGCGGCTTTTCTTCTTTTAAAAGATGGGTTTTTGCTTCACGCTTCAAGTTGTCAAGACGGAAAAGGCAATCTTAAAATTTTTCTGGCACCAAGCGGGGGAGGAAAGACAACCATCGCCAATTTGATATCAAAGACGAAAACTTGTATGAAGTTTAGTGACGACATCCTTTTAATAAGAAAAGTAAAAGGTGAATGGTTCTTTTTTGGTCCACCCTTTGTTGAGAAAGGAATGTTGCCTACAAAAAGGAAAGCAAAAGATGTAGAGATTTTCTTTATCAAGAAAAGCAAAAAACCATCGAAAAAGAAACTAGATAGGAATGATAAAATACTAAGATTTATGTTGAAGCAAATATGGGTAAGAAAAGAGAAGTTGGAGAAGCAGACTCTGACTAACGTGATGACCTTTGTTGCTGAAAACGAATTTTATCAACTTGGAAGCACTCTTGATTCAAAGCAAATGCGGAAGGTTTTATATGAAGATTAAGAAAGATGTGTTAATTCAAAAAATGGGAGACTCTTTTGTCGCCTATGATAACGAAACCTCTACTTTGCATGAGTTAAACGAGACAGGATTTTTAATCTTATCGGGGATTGAAAAAAAGAAAAGTAAACAGGAAATTATTAAGGGGATTGTCAGAAAGTACAAAGTGTCTAAAAATAAAGCGGAAGGGGATTATGAGGAGTTCGTTGGAGCTTTAAAGACCAAGGACTTGATTGTAGGTAAGAAATAGCTTCTTATTTCTTTGTGAAAGAGTATTTTGGCCTTCATGGTGGGTGAGCTTGGGGATAAAAGAAAAAGCAGAATCGCTCTTTTTACACCTTCTTGGGCCCTGGTACCGGAGTTAAAAGGAGAGATGAACTTTGTTATTGCTTTGGCAGCAAGCCTTTGAGCGGGGAAGGGTGTTGTCGTTTTAAGGAAAGTGGTTGGAAGGGGTGTTTCATAGTAGTGTCGGAGGATAGATACACCTGGGAGTACAAAGTTTGTAAAGTTAAATTTTTGTGTAGTGGTTGCTACCTTATCCCAGTCAATTTTTTGGTTTTTAATAACGGCGTCTATAAATTCCAGTCTGTGGGCGCCATGGAAGTTGTGATGATAAAGATGCAGGAAAAGGTAGAGAATTAATGTTTCGGTGTTAAGGATTGGGAAGCTTCTCTTGTCTAGTTTGATTATCTGGATATTTTTGAAAAGATATTGGGCAAATTGCTTTGTTGACGGCAACAGTTTATTAATGCTTTTAAGTTTAGTAAAGCCAATGGCGGGTTCGAGGTGTAAATCAATAATTACCGGGAAGGGTTTAGTTTCTTTAAGATAAGAAATCTGTGTTGACTCCGTATTTTTTTTATCAAAGAGGGTGCGTTTTTGTTTCTTAAACCCAAAGCTAACCAGGACTTTGTCGACCTGTGTTGAAGATGTTCTATTAGTAAGAATGTCTGCGTCCAAATATAATCTTTTTGGGAAAGTTTGACCAAAATGCAGGTGCAAGGGGAGTCCTTTCAAAAAAATATATGGAATGTGTTTTTGGTCAAGAGCTTTATTGATTTTTATTAGCTCTTGAAGATAGGCTGAAGATTGGGACAGATAAATGTGGGATAATTTAATAGTCTCTCCATTTCTTTTGATGAAATTAACCTTGCCCAGAATTTGACTGGGCTTTATTTTTCCATCCGATTTGAGGTTGTTGTCACCTTTAGTTACAAGAAAATCTTTTGATGGTGAAATATAGATTAATCTGTGGGCGATTAAGCGCTTTTCTTTTTTAAAGACGACAATGTCATTAACTTTTAAAGACGAGGTTTTAGCGACGATAATTTTATCGTTTGGTAAAATTAAAGGAGACATGCTTTTGCCTTGATCAAGTTTCATACCCTAACCCTAGTGGGCTAAATAATAGATGTCAAGACAGATTATTGTGCTTGTTTTTAAGCAAAAAAAAAGAATGGACGGCGTTGGGTTTAGATTGTGTTGACAATCACACAGTGTTTCAGGATTTAAGTATAATGATAATGACCGCATTGCTTATGTTAAAGTGAGCGACCCGCTGGTTATTAAAAGGTAATGTTAAGTAGTGCCCATGTTCTTAGCACAAATATTAAGTAAATATGAAACAAAAAATACGCGCATAAGTTCTAAGAACGATTGCAACCCCCCGGTGTAGCTTCGATTACCATATCTCCATTCTTACTTCCATGGAGAAGATGATGCCTAAAAACTATCTTTTAAAGTGTTGCGATCGTTTTGAGAACTCGCAGCAACAAAAGAAAAAGAGGTATGTGGTATAATTGCTTGGGTTATAGGTTATAAAGTTAAGAATTACGGTTGCTGACAAAAGAATATTTTTTAATATACAATGAGAGTAGAAAGAATGTCTGAAGTAAAAACAGCTTCTGAGAGGAAAGCAAAGGTTGTTGTTACCAATAGCCTTGAGGAATACGTCAGAGAACTTTCTCAGAGGATGATTTTACCGAAAGGGAAGATAGAGGGCTTCAAGGGGATTCTTTCCTCACCTGATCAGCTGGCGCCCTTGGTTGAAAAGACTGAAGAGACAAGAATTGAACTTAAAGTAACCACCCCTTCCCAAACAAGATTCTCCATCAGTTCTGATATTAAAGTTCCAGAAAGAAAAGAGGCTTTGAAAACCGCTTCCCGCAGTGTTCAACTGGCCTCCCTGGCTGAAGCCGAAGCCAGATTTAGAATTATAAGAAACTCAGAGCATATTCCCGACCAAGTCAGATATGGCGGTTTTAATCTGGACAGAACAATTTCAAAACTCCATAAACAATCAGAAAAACTAATTAAAGGAGAAAGAGTTTTCGGTAAGACCCCAGTGGAAAAGAAAATGGGCATTCTTGCCCTTTCTCTGGCCGCTGCTGCCTGTGGAACAACCGTTACTCCCAGAACTCCTGAGGCTGTCCAGGGAATAGGGCCTGTGGCCACAGAAGTAACTCAGATTCCTACAGAAATTATGCCTATTGCGGGAGCAGAAGATGAAATGAGTACGGCAATACAAGATTATTTAAACAAAGAATATACGGAATTAGGCATCTCTGAAGTAAAAGAAGTAGGCAACGTTGTGAGCATAGAAGGCGGAGAGATATTTAATTTTGCCACTTCAGTTTTCAAAAACAAAGAAACAGGCGAAGAAAAGAATCTGCCTTTACTAATACGTTTAAACAAAGATGGCTCTGTCAATTCAGTTATCCTCTTGGTAAGAAATGAGAACCCTAGTGGAGTAAACAATCTTCTCAAATATGAGTTTCTGGGATATGGATTTGATCCTGAAACCGGAAACTTAATTACCCAAGGATCTCTGGTTCAGAGACTAAAAACAGGGGAGTTTAAAATCAAATCTGGCGGAGAATGGAAAATTATAATGTCTCCCACAGATAGACATATAAGCCCACTAAAGGGTTTGTTAACAGATGAAGGTTTTGCCGACCCCACAGCCTTTTTTGAGATTGTTACTCCTGAAGCAACACCAACAGAAGAATTACCCGAAATGCCCCCACTAGTTCAACCAGAGAGTTTGGTGATTAGGATGAACAGTGAACTGTTGCAGAAACTTAATATAGTGGATGTGTCTAAATTTACTCCTTATTCAGGACCGCAAGGTATGGCGCCATTAACAGAAATAACATCATATGAGGGGAAAGCAGAAGAATTGATTTCACTTATGGGTGTTTCCGATTATCCAGATCTGATTGAGCTTTACAGGGCATATTTTGATACCTGGTGGGCAATCAACCCATGGCACAAAGACTCTGGCATGGATATTCGTGGCTTAGGCTCTGAGGTTTGGAATTATCCTCTTCCTTCAAGCCAGCAAGATGTGGGCTTTTTTTATGGTTTCGTGGATTCGGGATTGGGATATTTAGTATTACAAATCAAGCCTGGAAGTGATTTAACACCGGAACAAAACCCTGAGGCATTTATTTCTACCAGACCTGCATCGCCACCAACCGAATCAGGCCTTCTTGGTTTAAGGTATATTAATGAGTTTGGTAAAGCGGAAGAACGCTATATTCTCAAGAGTGGTACATCTAGTCCGCATTTGTCGACTTGGACAATGAGAGAGCTGCAGGAGGAGTTTGGTCTTAAAAGAGGTTCGATTATTTCAACAACTAATACAATGGCCGAGGACGGCCATTATACCGTGTGGCAAATATTTATACATGTAAATGAATTTCCCACAGAAGAAGAGATGGCGGGCAAATATGAATTGATAAAGTATGGGGATATTAGATGAAGATTGACAGATTTTATGGTTCCGACATAAACTGACTTTAGTGAGAAAACTGCTCTATATTATATTATTTATTCTTCTTGCTGTCGTGGTTGTTGAAATTACTCTTCTTTATAGAGCCAACAAAAGTCAGAAAATAGGCAACATATACATTAAAACTCAATCACAGCAGGACAATTTAGAACTTCGAATTAAAGACAAAGAAGCCCTAGAAACATATTTATTGGAAAAAGGGATACTAGATAGAATTATGGCAAGTGGGGTAATGAATTTTGAAGACAAACAAATAAACTTCACTGAAAAGATAAAAATTATCTTAACAAATGAAGAGCAGCCCGTCCTCAAAATAGTTACGCCTACTGATGGCGGTGAAAGGACGGTATTAAGAGGTTTTTGGGGAGCGTATGATGAGGATAGCGAGACATATGAACTTTTTCTTTATATAAATCCCAAACTTTCTGAGTTGAGCGGAGGAGGTGCAAGTGTTAATACGATAGTGAGTTCCTATTTTGTTGAGGGGCTGTTCATAATTTCGAACGGAGATTTAGAACCAGATAAGCTATCAGAGGAGTTAATAAAGATTCAGCAGGAAGTAGTTAATAATAAATTTGAATTTATTGAATTAGGTAAAAAAAAGACCGCTCTTTTTATAGGGAAGTTTAGGCCCATAAAAACGGTGATGGCTCAATCATGTACGGGAACGGGAACGCAGTGTTTTGTTAACGAATGGTGGCTTGAGTGTAGTTCAAACGGATCGGGCTGTAGCACATATGGAGCAGATTGTAATTGTTATTATGATATCTTTCTAAAAAGGTGGGAGTGTCTTGGAACATGTGTTTATGTAAAAGATTGTGTTTGGGCTTTTAATAGAGAATGCAGAGTTAGTGGCACGTCCTGCTATGCTCCCGGTTGTGGAATTGATACTTGTGAGACCAGATATGGAAGCTGCTATTGGACGTGTGGTTGTGGTAGTTGGGTAAATGGTGCATGTGGAGGGGGTTCTTGTCCTAGTAATGAAAGATTACAAACGCGCACATGTTCTCCTCCTGGGTGTGCTGCTGAGTCAAGGTGTGTTGATGACGCTGCATGTGCAGCAACACCTACCCCCACCCCTTCATGCACAGCTAGCTTAGACCCTTCTACTGTAAGTGTGGCTATAGGTACAAACGCGAATTATATAGCTACGGTTACAATTGGAGCTGGTATTGTAGGTCAGGTGAATTTTTCTTCGAGCAATACCGCCGTATCAACCGTAAATCCGGCATCAGATACCACCCAACCATACCAAACAGTTGGGGAAACACTTGCTGTTGGTAGTTCAACAATTACTTCAAATGTAATAATGGGTGGTGCACAGAGATGTACTGATACGGCTATTCTTAATGTTACTGCCCCCGGTCCATGGTGGCAGGTGATAGACGCGGATGTTATTACAAGTGGGGATATAATTTCTTCAATTCCTTCAAGTTGTGCCTTGCCTGGGTGCAACCCACTCTTTGGTTTAGAGGGACTTGGCGGTTATCCTGGTGTTCCTATTTATGGTGGCTCTACTGCAAATTTTGGAGAAGGAGGTGTTTCTTCAACTGGCTGGCTTGCTAATACTCAGAGCTTGTTTAGTAAAATATATGACTACAATTTCTTTAGAAAAATGGTACGTTCAGATGTTGAAGTAAGCTTAACAGAGATTGAACAAGCTTCTGTCAATGGAGGATTCTTTACTTCGGGAGGAGCACCTTCAAGGGGTTATGTTTGGTATCACTTTGACGGCAATACTTGGGGCGATTTAACAATAAGTAATAGTATAAATATGCCAGGAACTAGAAAAGTGGTTGTTTTAGTGGAAAATGCAGATTTATATATCAATGACAGAATTAATGTTGTTGATGGCACAGGATTCATAATGTTTATTGTGGGCAAGGACGATAGTGGAAACAAAGGAAATATCTCTATTGATGCAAATGTTTCTCACCCAGTTGCGGTAGAAATAGAGGGAGTATTTTTGTCAGAAGGCCAATTCAGAACAGGAGCGGGAAGTAACCAATTACATGTTAGAGGAATGGTGGCTGCATATGGCGGGGTAGTCTTAGAGAGAGATCTATTGGGTGATAATGCTGATGAGCCGGCGGAAGTTTTCGAATTTGCTCCAGACTTTGTTTTAACTTTCCCCAGAGACCTCACCTTCAAAAGGTTAAGGTGGAAAGAAGTGGCTCCATAAAATAGACTTTTTATTGAAGAATCTTTCCATTCAGTATCGACTAAATAACCGTTCTTTTTCAAGGTTGTAGCAACTGCCACCGTATAGCGCTCGCCACCACCCAAGGTGTCTAAATACGGATTATATATTGCCGCTTTCATTATTTGCATTATACTAGCTTTGACCTGCTTTCTTAATGTAGAATTTATTATATGATTTATAAGATATTAAAAAGATCAATAGATATTGTTGGGGCTATTTTTCTACTGATATTTTTTTCCCCTGTTATACTAATCACCGCATTATTAATTAAACTAACAACCCATGGCCCAATTTTTGCCAATACACCAAAGCGAGTAGGGAAGAGCAATAGAGCTTTTTTTCCATATAAATTTAGGTCAATGATAGTAAATGCTCATGAACTTTTAAAAACAGACCCTCGTTTCAAGAATCTCCATAAAGAATATACAAAATCTGGTTACAAGCTCTATAACGATCCAAGAGTGACTCCAGTCGGTAGGTTTATAAGGAAACACTCAATCGACGAAATTCCACAGCTGTTGAATGTTTTGAAGGGTGAAATGAGCATTGTCGGACCTAGACCATATTATCCTGAAGAGCTTGGGCAACAGTTTAGAAAGTTTCCCGAGAAAAAGAAATTGCTGAAAAATGTTTTATCCGTCAAACCAGGTATTACAGGATATTGGCAAGTATCGGGAAGAAGTAGTGTGGATTTCGACAAAAGAATAGAATTGGACGCATATTATGCGGGGAAAAAATCCCTGTTTCTTGACTTGCTAATTTTGTTAAAAACCCCTTGGGCTATGATTTCTGGAAAAAATACCGTTTGAAATTATGATAAGTTTTTGCTTAGCTCTTTCGATTTCGCAACCAGCTATATGAAAGCACCAGATAAGAAATGAAAAATATAGAGGAACTCCACTTCCCAACGGATTTATGACAACCCTCTTAAAGTTAGATATGTCGTAAAACTTTTCTCCAATCCCCAATTTTACATCGCCCCGTGCGTGTTTATATTTTTGGATAAGGATACCCAATAACTTGTCAGGGTCTTTGTGTTTTACGATGGCTTGGGGCTCAAGATAAATATTAAATCCAAGCTTATTAATTCTATATCCTAGTTCGCGGTCTTCGCCACCAGTACCTTTAAATTTCTCGTCAAAAATATAACCATCTTTTCGTAGTATTTTATTTAAAACCTCCTTCTTTATGGCTACATTCCTGGTAACAATAGTTTTTATAAATCCATCATGATCGTTAACTTTGTTTATAAATACTATCTTTCTCCACGTTGCATGTGTCTTCGTTAGCTCAGTATTTATTAGTTGCTTCCAAATATTACCTTGCACCGCATCTGCACCAGTAATCTTTAAAGCACTATCATATATGTTAAGCAAATTTTCTTTAACTGATACATCCTGGTCTAGAAATATAAGGATGTTTTTCTTTGCTTTTTCTATGCCATAATTCCGGGCAGCAGCAGCACCTTGTTTTGGGTTCTTATAAATCTTTAGGTTGGCTATGTTGAGTCTTTTTATTTGCGAAGTCGATTGGTCTGTTGAACCATCATCTACAATAATAATTTCATATTTACGCTTATTGTATTTTAAACTGTTTAGACTCCTAACACACGTCATGAGATCCTTGGCCGAGTTGAATGATGGGATTATAAATGAATAAGATGTCATAAATTATAAACTCTGGTAAAATATTATACATTATGCTTAAAATCTTTGGAAGGATAGGCAAAAACTTATCACGAAACAACTTGAGTTTTACAGGAATACTTCCAGCAGGTGTTGAAAGTTATTACAAAAATCTTAGATATTTTAAAGATAATAATTATAAAATATCAGTCTGTGGTTTGGCCCCAATTGATGATTGTATAGCTGAAGACGAAAATTTGATTGTTGTTTTTCAAGGAAATCTTTTTGATAAGCCTAAAGCAGAAAAAACTGCAAGTCACATAATAAGCTTGTATAACAAAAAACATTCTATTAATTTTGTCAAAAAGATTAATGGATCCTTTAATCTTTTATTAATAGATAAGAAAAAACAACTAATTTTTATAATAACTGACAAATATGGTTCTCGACCCCTTTTCGTATGCAGATGTGCTGATGGTTTTGCCTTCGGATCTGAAGTAAAGTTGCTAATACCTTTATTAGATAGGAAACCACCCATAAACTGGAAAGCGTGGGGGGAATATTTAACTTTTAGATTTACGTTAGGTGAAGAAACTTTTTACAAAGATATTCGCTTAATATCAAATGGAACTTTAGTTAAGATATCCTACAGAGATGCTATTAGTGTTAGACAGGAAAAGTATTGGGATTTTTCGCAAATTGATATTGATTATAACTCCAGCTACGAACAAAAAACCTCAGAGGGTGTAGAAATATTTAGAAAGGTTTTTAGTGATTTGGGAAAAACCATTGAAGGATCGAAATCGATAACTGCTCTCTCTGGAGGGTATGATTCCCGGTGTATTGTGGCTGGTCTCAAAAAGTTTTCTAACCAATCTGATTTTGACACGATAACCACACTCCATCCTTGCGGTTCAGAGAAAGACATTGTATGCGAACTATCTAATGCTTTGGGGATAAATAGTATTTATATTGATAGACCTGCCGATATTTACGAACGTTTTTTTGTTATGAAAGCTTACTTGAGCGACTGTTTAGTGCAAGAACATTTATGGACGATGCCGATGCTGGAAACGATCAAAAAATATGATACTTATATTGATGGTATTGGAGGAGACATAATAATGCGCTCTACTCGAGTGCGCCCAATACATATTCAAATGAAAGCGAATTCACGCTATCTAGCTAAACTTTTTAGAAAGCAGTTTGGATTTGAATATTCTTGGCTCGAAGATTATTTAAACCCTGAGGTTTGGAAGAGTATTAAATACAAAGAAGACTGGGTCGTTGATGAATTGAATAATATACCTACGACTGAAAATCGAATGGTAGTTTTTCTAATGAAAAACCGAATTAGAAATGGAATCAGCATAACACCTAGTAATATTATTGGAAGTTGTTTGAAAACAGTAATACAGCCATTTTTCAACGACAAACTAATTACATTTGGCCTAAGCATTCAACATGATTACAAATTTAAGTTTATTTATAGACGAATAATCGACACAGCATTTCCTGAAGTTAAGCAAATTAGGTCAACAAGCGATGAAAATTTGGAGAAATTGAGAGCTTATGACCAAAGAATTATGCAATTTAATGAAAACCCAAGAGAGTTAATAAGCGACTATTCTGAAATCTCTAAAAATGACGCGAGATATCTGTTTGATTTATTAAATCGCTTAGATTTTCCACCTTTTTTAAGGAAGAGAAAAATTATCAACGATGCAAAAATGAATTTAAAAATAAATAGGATTAGTACCATCCTTGATATCGTTTTATGGTTTAATTTTTTCGAAAAAAACACACCTATGAATAAACTTTTAAAACTAAAAACTTTCTAAATTACATGAAAATTTGTTTTATTTCGCATAGTAGCAATTTAGGAGGTGCAGAGCGTTCTTTGCTTTATTTGCTTGAAACACTAAAAAAAATTCCCAAGATGCGATTGTGCGTAGTTCTTCCGTCTGATGGGGCACTTGGCGTCAAACTTACAAGAGCAAGAATAAATTGGATTATTCATCCATATAAGTGGTGGACTGTGCGCAGAGGAGAAAGCAGGAGACCAGTAAATACCTTTTTTTATACTCATTTAGATAGTGCGAAGAGACTGAAAAACAAAATTGAGAAATTTCACCCCGATTTGGTGGTAACAAACACCAGTACGATTTGCATAGGAGCACTGGTAGCCAATATGTTAAGGGTTCCTCACATATGGTATGTTAGAGAATTAGGCGAGAAGGATCATGGTTTTATATTCGAGTTTGGCTTTGCTTTCACTGCTAAATTTATTAATGACTTTTCATCTAGGGTTATATTTAACTCTAAAGCTGTAATGAAGGAATTTGGTAAGTACATTTTAAGATCAAAATCTACTGTAGTTTATAACTCAATTAGAATTAACAGAAAGCTTTTTATAAAAAAATTACCGGTCACATTTAATTACCCCAACGCTTTTAAGTTATTAATAGCGGGAACAATTTCTAAAAAAAAAGGACAGCTGGATATTATTAGAGCAACATCGTTATTACTAGTCAGAAAACTGGATGTTGAATTGCTAATCCTTGGTAGGTGTACTGACGACGTTTTCATGAAAAAAATTCATAATTTGATTGATCAGAGTGGGAAAAAATGGCGCTTTCAGGTTAGAGATTTTATTGAAAATCCCTATCCGTTGTTTCAACAATGTGACGCTGTTCTTGTTTGCTCAAAAAATGAAGCTTTTGGAAGAACGATTTTAGAAGGGATGTTATTCAAAAAACCTGTTATTGCTGCCGATGGCGGCGGAGTTTCGGAAATAATAAAACATGAGAAAAATGGCTTTTTGTATACTCATGGAAACTATGAAGATTTAGCTAGTAAAATTGAGTTGGTTATGACAAATTCAAAATTAAGAGAAAATATTGCAATATGCGGCTTTGATACAGCAAAGGGGAAATTCTTGAATAAGAACTACTCATATAAGTTGGCAAATATTTTTAAATCGACACGTGTTTTTTCTAGTCCCTCTAAAAGATGGGTTAAGAGATTAAACTTTAATTTGAAACAAGCGAGAGAGTTGGGATTAGAATTTAACTAATTTTTACATTTATAACATTCCAAAAGAGACATTATAAAAAAACTTTAAGATATTAGAAAGGTTTATAAAAAATACGATGCACTCAAAGGAATGAAAACAAACACAAAAAGATTTATAATAACTATAAATAAATGAAAACTGAAAATATAATTAACGTTCGGGTAAGGTTGGTAATAATCCATAACAGGAAAGTTCTTGTTCAATACAGAGAAAAGGGTGATTTTTATCATTATATCGGAGGCCATTTGGAATATGGAGAAACTGTAGAGGATGCTTGTGCAAGAGAAGTAAGGGAAGAATGTGGAGATAAGGTTAAGTTTGATTTTCAGAAAATGCTCTACATCCGTGATTTTATTAGACCTGATGAGAATGAACACAGTGTGGAATTATTTATTTTGGGAAGTATAAACAAAACTGACAAACTAGATGGTTTAAAAGATCCGGAACACCCCGACGGATCAGTTTGGTTGACTTGGCTTGATATTGATAATTTATCAGACAATCTATTACCAAAAACATTGTCTCCGAAGTTATTGGTAGATTTCAATAACGGATTTCCTAAAGAGGGGGAATACATTAAAGAGATAGAGTAAAAGCATTTTTTACAAGGATCAAGAACACCTTCGTATATAACCACTTTCTGGAAAAATCCAATATCCCCTTCCTTTCTTCCTCCAGAGATCTTACCTTCAAGAGGCTAAATTGGAAAGAAGTGGCTCCGTAGAAGCGCGTGTTCATTATTTGACAATTTTATGTTTTTATCCTATATTCTGTGCAAACATGAAAGAACGTGGCCTGGATATTAAAGAACATTTATCCTCAGGTGAGCATATATTTAAAGATGGTGTTTTCTTTGTCCCTGGAGTACTAAGAGGAGCAATTTATGATGTAAATTCCTCCAGAATTTATTCAATAAACCACTCGGCTTGCGACATTTTGATTGGTGTAACTAAAAATTTAGGGTTTTGGAAAAAGCTTGAAACCATGGATTTAGTAACCCAGGAAAAAAGCAATCGAAGAAGTATGTTGCAAGAACTTATGCGAAGCCCCTCTCTTCAATTTGTGTGGTTCGAGATTGTTTCAAATGATTGCAACGAAAGTTGTATTCACTGCTATGCGGAATGTATGCCACCCACGTACCAAAAAGCAATGGGTATCTCAAAAGAAAGAAACTTGCATTCCAAACAGAGTTTCGAAAACAATAAGGGGGTTTCCTTTGAGAAATGGAAAGAGTTTATTGATGAATCTTACTATTTGGGATGTAGAAGATGTCAGTTTATTGGTGGCGAGCCACTTCTATATAAGGGAGAAAATGGAGAAACAGTTTTTGATCTTGCAGAATATTCTAAAAATGTTGGATATGAATATATTGAAATTTTTACGAATGCAACAATGCTTACGCCAAAAAAAATTCAAAGAATTAAAGCACTTGGTATAAATGTTGCCACTTCGCTTTATTCAAATGATGAAAAACTACATGATTCAATTACAAAAACCCCAGGTAGTTTCAGAAAAACAATAGAAGCTTTAAAATTTCTAAAAGAAGTTGGTGTGCCCGTAAGAGTTGAGACGGTATTAATGAGTCCAAATGAACAGACAATCAAGCAAACTCAGGAACTTGTAGAAGAAATGGGGTTTTCCCATAAGCAACCAGACGTTTTGAGACCAAAAGGAAGAGGAGACAATCCATCGATAATGCCAACTAAGAAATCTATCGTGAAATATAGCCTTATGATGTCACCAAATTTTACAATCTCAAAAGATATTTTCTCTAGAAATACTTCTGGACATTCATGTCTACAAGGCAAAATAACTATTACTGATAATGGAAATGTATTGCCATGTATTTTTTCGAGAGACTTAATAGTCGGTAATGCTTTGGAAGTGGCTCTTAGAGAAATAGTTTTAGGGCAAAAACTCGAAACTGTTTGGAGAAATACAAAAGATAATGTATTGGTTTGTCAGGACTGTGAGTATAGATATGCTTGTTTTGATTGTCGACCCCTTGCGGAAGGAGCTAATCAGAATCAGGGTGAATATTTTTCTGCTCCTTATCCCAGATGTACATACAATCCATATAGAGGTGAGTGGGCAAAGGGGGCCTGGAGATTAAACGGAGAGGGAAAGCCTTATTATGATGAAACCTTAGAGCCGTTTATAAAAAAAGTAGTGGCAACTCAAGGAGTTGAAGTCGCACATCCAATAGAATATTAATAAGTAATAAGACAAATTTGAAGAAAGGGGGTGAAAACAATGCAAAAAGAAATGCTATCGTTTGCTAAGCAGGTGGGAGAAGTTGACGGCGAGATATCCAAGGAGCCTACAATTGAACTGGTAACTTTAGATACTAATAAAGTTGCTGCTCAGTCATGCCTGCCTTCTGGGGAACCTCCCCAGCCGTGTAATCCCAGTCGTCCATCACCGCCTCCAGGACCGCCAAGGCCATAATGACTTCCTAAGTAAGGAGGACTTGTTAGAAAACTAGGCCACTTTTTAGGGTGGCACTCGAATATGATTTTGCCGAAAACAAGGGAAAAGTCATGTAAGTTCTTTGACGGCTCAAGGACAGAATCTTGCTTATCTAGATTTTTCCCTTTTTCCTCCCTTATTAATTCCTTTAATCGATATTTACCAAAAATGTCAAGGGCTTGCCTATGGGTTGGCCAAAAGATGGAGCTTGCATAGTATTCTGTGCAAAACGCGAATAGTTCACCGACCTCGCTTTTTGTTGGTATATGCAAAGGTATGTTAGGATTTCCCCCCCCTTTTTGATACAGGTTTTTTGCAGCTGTTAGATACTCAATGTTTTTTTCTTTGTTTGAGTACCACCAGAGTTTGTGTTGGTTCCAGTAGTTGTGTCCGAACTCATGTATGATGGTGGCGAGATACGATTCGCCAGTAACATATGGATTATATTTGAACCCTCTCTTCTTCTGAAGTTCAACAAAGGGTGTGAGTAATCCTCCACCAATCCTTGGTATATCAAACAAATTCTCTCTTTTTATCTGATCAGGAAGGAATTTTTCCATGTTTTTCCACAAGTCTGCATGCCATGTATATTGCCACCTCTCTTTGAGTTCTAGGGCATGAGGTATTTTGTAAAACAAATACTTGGGGTGGCCACTTTGCATTTTGTCAATTCCCTTTAATTCTTTTTGTGTCCATATATATATAAACTTGCTGTCGTAGGAGATTACAGCCGTATTAGCAATTTTTGATTTTTCTTGGAAGACAAACTTCATTTTTGGATGCCACACAAAGCGCAAAGCTTCGTTTATCGCCTCCAAATCCTTTTTTGTCGCCAAGTAGTTTTTGCCTATCATGGGCTAAGTATACCAGTTGGGGTAATTTTCGACCTTTAAAGAAGCGCTAACCGTTTTTACTAACCCTGAAGAGAAAGGTTATCCCGCTCAACAACCCCTTCATAATTGGCCAAAAAACCGAAAAGGTTCAATACCAGAGATTTTAAGTAAATCTGGTTGGAGAAAATATCTATAGCATAGAAGCTAACCTTCCCAAGAGACTTTACCTTCAAAAGACTAAATTGGAAAGAAGTGGCTCCATAAAATTACACTTTGAAAATTTCCTCAACCGCTTTCAAAGTTTTATCTGGAACATTTCCGAGGAGTGAGATATTTACTTTTGAATAGTCAAAAATCTTTTTTGCTAAATTATTCAATTCCTCCTTGGTGACCTTTTCTGCTTCTTTAATATACCTTTCAGGAAACCATATTTTGTCTTCATCGAAAACCTGATTAGCGAAATAGTAAGCGACAGATTCGGGGCTATCGAAGTGCATTAATCTTGCTGCCGCCATGTATTTTCTAGACAGATTTATCTCTTTTTCAGTAACACCAGTTTTTAATACTTTGTCTATTTCTTGCTTAGTAGACTTCATAGTAGGAAGGAGCTTTTCTGCTGGCACGGAACCCCAAACATAAAAAGCACCCATCCAAGGATAGATATTCATATTACATCCAGCACTATATACAAATCTTTCTTTTCTTCTTAGTCGATGATATAAGCGGGAAGAGGGACTTCCTCCAAGAATGTCTTTTAATAATTCTAATTGCAATTCTTTTTGTCGAGATACTTGTTTGTAGCCGAAAGCGGGAAATGTTACGAAAAATCTAATTTGCGGCCTAGGCTCATTTTGTAGAAAGACAGAAAAGTTAGAATAATCATTTGAACCAAACTTTGGTTCTTTTCTCTTTGTTCCTGCTTTTTCTTTGCCAAAAGTGGTTTTGAGTTTTTCAATCAACTGTTTCTCGTTTATATTTCCAGCAATTGAGAGAATCATATTAGCAGGGTTATAGTACTGTTCTCTCCAGTGAAGAATGTCATTTTTTTCAAAAGCCTTAATTGTTCTGGGTATTCCGAGGGCACGATAGCTGTAAGGATGCTCTTTTTGTTTAAATCTTTTTCTCCAAAATTCATGATTAAATTTTTTATCAGGATTATGCCAAAAATCATTATATTCAGAGAGAATAACGTTTTTTTCTTTTTCAATATCTTTGCCTATATTTAGGGGTTCAAATACAAAATTATAAAGAAAATCTACCCCCTTACCTATATTTGTATAGGGTAATTTAATCAAGTATTCGGTTTTAAATCTTCCTGTTATTCCATTGTATTTTGCTCCGATCTCGTCGGCTGCTTGAGAAAGAGAAAGGGGGGTGGGCAACGCTTTTGTGCCCAAGAAGGGCATGTGCTCAGTAAAATGCGAGATCCCTCTTTCCTTTTGTTTCTCATAAATAGCTCCGACTCGAACATATACAACAGCATAAACAGACATAACGGAATCCATGGGATAGAGAAGAACTCGAAGTTTATTAGGAAGAACAATTTCTTTATAAGGATGCTTTTTGGACATCTAAATGATAAATTAGGGAGTTATTGAATATCGTAATCAATATATTTAGAGCTGTCAATTTTTAAGGAAAACAACCTGGTGACGGCAAGGCTCTTTCCCCCCTTGCAAATAGGGGAAAAACCCTTCTACACTGGTATAATATGACAATGCGCAAGGCAAGTATTCTTATCAGTTTTATGGCCGCGGCAGCTTTAAGCTTTGCCGTGGTGACCAATATATTTGCTCAAGGCCTTTCTCCCATCGGTACAGCAAGTCCTTCAGCAGGGCTTGAGGCTGAACCTAGTCCGTCTCCTAGGCCCGATTTGACCCAACCTACCGAAGAAACCATTGGTCCTCTTGAGAAGCTTTTAGAGGAGCAAGAGCTTGGTCCTGTTTGGCCAACAAATCCAATAAAATATGCCATAAGGGGAGCCGTAGGGGCTGGAGTGCCGCCGAATACGATTGTTTTATTATTATTGCTTCCCATGGTGGCTGCAGCCATAGCATCGGCGAGGCATTTACTTGGAATTCGAGGTTTTGGAATTTTTCTTCCAGCTGCTTTGTCAATTGTGTTTGTGGCTACGGGGCCGATTGTAGGAATAGTTCTGTTCTTAGTGATTGTGGCAATCTCCACTGCAGCGAGAATGGCTTTGAGAAAACTTAAGATTAAGCTCCAATATCTTCCTAAAATGGCACTATTACTTTGGTTTGTTGCCATCGGGGTATTGGGCGTGCTTTTTACAACCCCAATTATTCAGCACCCTGATTTAACTAATGTCTCCATTTTCCCGGTTCTTGTTTTGGTTCTTTTGGCAGAAGACTTTAGTAGAGTCCAGGCAGGTAAAAGCGCAAAGACAGCCATTAATTTAGCTACAGAAACGTTAATATTATCTCTCGCCTCCTATGTTCTTTTAACTCTAAAACCAATGCAAGAATTCGCCTTACTTAATCCGGAAATATTGTTATTAATAGTTATCGCTATAGATTACCTGGTAGGTAAGTATGTTGGCCTAAGATTTATAGAACTTTGGCGTTTCAGGAGACTTATCAGTGACTAACAAGCTATGGTTAAAACTTCATCAATTTTAGGGCTTAACGCCAGAAGTCAACTATTTTCGTACCCATACAACCCGGTGCATGGTAAAAAGATTGCCAACTCAAAACTTCGGACAAAAAGGATGTTAAGAAAGGTAGATATTCCTGTCCCCGATACTTATGCCAGATTTAAAGATCCCCGAGACCTTATCGATTTTGATTGGGATAGTCTACCGCCTTCGTTTGCATTAAAGCCTAACAAAGGTTTAGGTGGAGAGGGAATAATAGTTGTCAAGAAAAAATCTAAAGATGGAGATGGTTGGATCACAACAAGTAGAACGAAAGTCACCATTGAGGATTTAAAACTTCATATATTTGATATTTTAGAAGGAGCGTATAGTATGCAAAATGTGCCGGATATGGCATTTTTTGAAGAATACGTAGGTCGGCATAAATCTTTTAAGAAGTATGCTTTTAGAGGGACTCCTGATGTTCGTATTATTGTTTTTAATAAAGTTCCAGTTATGGCCATGTTAAGACTTCCCACTAAGGAATCGGGTGGAAGAGCAAATTTGCATCAAGGAGCAATCGCTGTTGGTATCGACATCACCACAGGGATCACAACAAAAGCTTTGTGGAAAGGGGATTATATTCCCTATAAACCTGGGACAAAACGCAAGCTTCATGGAATAAAAATACCCAATTGGACAAAGATATTAAAGATGGCCGTTATGTGCCAAGAGACAGCGGAGTTGGGGTACTTGGGGGTCGATATTGTCCTTCATCCGGAAAAAGGACCAATGATTTTGGAGATTAATTTTCTACCCGGTTTGCAAATCCAAATTGCTAATCAAGCAGGTTTGCGGAAGAGATTGGAAAGAGTAGAAGATCTAAAAGTAAAAGATGCCGACCATGGTGTTCTTATCGCCAAATCTCTTTTTGCCGGACCCTTTGCGGATAGAGTAAGAGCTGAGGAAGGGATAAGAACACTTAACATTTTTGAGGAAGTAAAAATAAAAGGCAAAGATGGCAAAAGACTGACTGTTCCGTCAAAGATTGATACTGGTGCATGGCGAAGCTCGATAGACAAAACATTGGCTCAGGATATGGGATTGCTTGAAGAGAGCAACATTCTTTGGCAAAAAACAGTTTGGAGTTCTATTGGTCAACAGAGAAGACCAATTATTAATGTCACTTTTTGGTTAAAGGGTAAAAAAATTAAAACCTCAGCTGGTGTAGCAGATAGAAGCAAGCTTAAGAGGCCACTTATTGTCGGTAGGCGAGATCTGGCTGGGTTTCTGGTGAATCCCGTAAAGGAAGAAGAATGAGCAAAATATTAGTCATAGTTGGCGGGGGTACTCGCCACATAGAGCCATTTGTTAAGGAAGCGAAAGAGCTTAATGTTCCACTTCTAACAGCTTCATTTTCTGATCTTGAATATTTAACGGATGGGGGAAGAGCAATCTTAAAAGTGAAGGGTGAAGATATTGCTTCTTTTAGTGTTGTTTATATAAGACTTGTTGGCAAGAGATTTGAAGAAGTGTCTCTTTTAGTTAATCACTGCAAACAACATGGAGTGAGAGTTGTTGACAGAGTATTTGAAAGAGAAGATTTAATTCGCATCCCCATTCCCAAATCGGTAGAAGTGAAACTCTTTATTGAAGCTGGTATACCAGTACCGAAAACCTATTTTGGTAAGTTGGCCAACATTAAAGAAAAGGCACCAAAAATATTTGGATACCCTTTCGTAATAAAAGGAACGACTGGCAAGCAAGGTCATGCGGTTTGGTCACCGAGAAATGAAAATGAATTAGATGAATTGTACGAGAAATTACAGGAATTTCAAAAAAAGAAAAAAATGAATTTTATTGCTCAAGAATTTACGGAATCTTCCCAAAGAAGTCGGATATTTGTGGTTGGGGGAAAGGTGTTAGCTGGAATTACTCGCCCAACCCGCTGGAGAAGGCGATTTATCGATAAAATAGATGGCGAATTTCCTGAGGGGAAACGTGAGCAACTTAATCCAGTTCCCGAAGATGAGGCAAAACTGGCCATAAAAGCGGCATCGGCTTTGCAAATTGATATCGGAGGAGTTGACGTGCTGAGGGTTGACAAAACAGGTGAACTTTTTGTTTTGGAAGTGAACTCTGCCCCTCGATGGGAAGCGGTTAGAAAAGACACCGGACTTAATGTAGAAAGAGAAATTATTAAGTTTTTGTCCACTCTTTAGAAAAATGAAACATGCTGGAGACTAAAGAAAAAAGAGGTCCTTCCGTTTATCCTTATCCCCAAAGGCCTTCGGAATTAGTTAGACATCCAGATTTTTTAGAAGAAATTTCCCCGCTCCAACTAACTGAGAAAGAAAGAGGTCAATTACGTATGTTTGAGAAACCCTTTTTTACAGAAATAAAAAAGTTGAAAGAAACATCGGTTGAGGATCACGTTATATATCCCGAAGCCTTTACGACTGATGCCGGCTCTCGGCTTTTTTCTGCAGTCTATTTCGATAAGGATTTAAAACAGAGAATTAAACGACTAGCAAAAGAAAACAATATTGATTTAAAAGACTTAAAAAAGAAACGATCAGTATATGAAGCTTTTTTTGATGATTTATTGGAGGTTGTTTCAAACGAGGGTAGTTTTGCAGAGTATTGCAAGGAGGGTAGCGTATTTCCTAAGCTCCAAAAAGCCCTTTTTTCAGAAACGCCACTTAATTTTAAAGGAAATATTCCTAGGACATCAGACGAGGAGAATGAAGGAACCTTTGATGCTGAGTTTATTGAAAAGGTATTTTTTGAGACAGATTTAAAGAAAACACCCAAAAGAGTAAGAGAGAGAATGAACCGATATTCTTCTGACTGGGAAAAAGATAAATTCAAAGATGAGGTTATCAAAGCAGGTGGTGATGTTTCAAAAATTGAAAATCCTCAAAGAATAACGCAGATAGTCAAGATCGATAATTTGATTGAAAAACTCCAAGGATATCGTGGTTTGAAATCCGATCTAAAGAGAGTACGACAACAGTTGAGGGCCGAGCCTGGCAGTTTCGCCGAAGCCGAGCAGATTGTTCTTGAGCTTTATCAACGATATGTAAACGTTCTTATCGCTGGTCAGTATGCCAATGGCAGAATTTTAGCTGCCCAATCAAAAAGAGGTAGAAAAGAGGAGAAAGCCTTAAGTATATTAAGGGGAGTGAAAGGTGAGATAAAAGGAGATAGATTTGCGTACGAGAAAGCATCTAGGACATTAGAAAGAATAGACCACTTCTTGAAAGGAACTGGACTGAAAATTGGAGAAAATGGATTTTTTGAGACAATTCCAGATAATCTAGCCAAATATGCGAAGACAAGAATTTCTGAGCCATTTCAGGAAAAAACGGAAGAATATAAAGAATATAACAGACACAAGGTTAATGCAGAACAAGCAAAAATATTATGTGATGTAATTTTGGCTCGATATGGCTTAACCGAAGGTGATAAAAAATGGAGCGCTGTGGTTTTGGATAGAAAGGGGACTTTAATAGTGATATTTAAAGAGAAAGACAAAAAGGTCAGAGAGGTAAGAATTCCAAGAAGCTTTAATAGGGGTTTGATTGATGCCGTCACTGTTTTAGCTCATGAGGTTGAAGGGCATGTGTTGAGATACGCAAATCAAGAGGTGGGGTTAGGCAGTGATTTGGGTCTCTTAGATGAGTTAGCTACAGGAAGAAGTTCAATACTTGCCGAAGCACTATCGATGAAAGTAGAGGATGATACAAGGGATGCGATTGTTGGGTTTAAGAACAAGGCCAAACCATACTACTACGCAATACTAAGGGAAAAGAGCAGGGGAGGTAGTTTTAAGGAGTGTCTCAGAGTTTCTTTGGAGGCAAGGGCGAGGAGAGAGCATAATATGACATTGGAAGAACTGTTAGTAAATGAGGAATTGTTTGGCAAAACTTTTCAAAAAGCATACTCTTCGACCCTAAGAATCTTTAGGAAGCATACAGCGCTTAATGATAGGAGTGGCTTTTTACCCACATCAAGCCAGTTGAATTATATAGAGCAGGAATTAGTTGCGGAAGTTTTAATGTCGGAGGAAGCAAGAAAATCTGGTCTTTCAAAATTGCTATATATTGCAGGAATTGACTTGTGTTCCGTGCAAGACTTGAAACGACTTGGAATGTTCGATTTGAGCAAGGTGCGTGAGCCTGAAATGGTTGTTGCACACAAAATCTGGCCAAAACTTAAAAAATCTTTAGATGATGGTATGAGTTTAGATGAGGCAATAAAAGAACTTGAGAACCTCCCATAGTTTGTTTCTAGACCACAAATTTGCTACAATGATCAGGCTCTTTAGCATAATTCGCTGATATCTAACTCCAAAGGAGGATTCAGATGGATATGGAAACTTACGAAAAGAAGATGAAGAAAAGGCTTTATCTTCTGAGTATTGTGCCCACGATATTACTTATTGCTGCTGGTTGGGCGATCGTGTTGGAAATGTGGTTAAAAACCCTTATCCTGAGCCTAGTCGGATTAGGTTTCTACATGATTATTATAGCTCTAGGTTCGAAGTGGGATGACAAAGGTCGTTGGTTTTACTGGCTAGGTATCATTTTTATAATCCTAGCGCTGACAGCATTTGGATATGGGCTTTACTGTTCAGTACCTTGATCAGCGTATTACTTGAAACAACATGGCGCGCAGAACGACCTTCCGAAAGGATAACTTGCGCGCCAATTACTTTGCTGGGAAGATATTAGAGCTTTATTTAAGTTCAACCGTAGCTCCTGCTGCCTTAAGTTTATCTGCAGCTGCGGTAGCATCCTCTGCCTTTGCATCTTTCAATACTTCAGCGGGAAGATTTTCGGTCATATCTTTTGCTTCCTTAAGTCCCAAGTTCTGATCTATTTCTCTAATCGCCTTAATAACGGCGATTTTGTTTTCTCCAGCTCCAGTGATAATCACTGTTTGGTTGGCTCCGGCTGCGGTGTCTTCTGTTGCACCCTCTGCTTCTGTTGTAGCACCTCCTGCTGGAGCGGCTGCGACTGGCATAGCTGAAACACCAAGCTTATCTTGTAAGGCGTCGACTAATTGACTTAATTCCACAACGGTAAGTTTTGAAACCTCATCAACTAATTTTTCAACTGCTTTTGGAAGATCTTTTTTTGTTTCTTTTTTATCATTTGCCATTATTATCACCTCCTTAAGATTTTTGGTTCTTTGCTTCATTAAGAACAAAAACCAATTTTTGTAAATTTCCTTGTAGAGTACCGATTAGACCATACATGGGTGATGCAATTGCACCGATTACTTGGGCAACCAAAGCATCTTTCCCAGGGAGCTTTGATAGTCTAGTTAGCTCTTCTTCGTTTTGAAAGAATCCTTCTACAATGCCGACTTTAAGGTGGGGGACCTCAAATTCTTTAGTAAATTTTGCCAAGACCTGAAGAGGAGAGATAGGGTCTTTTTCAGTAATAATCAGAGCTGTTTGTCCGGTTAAAGCGGAGTCGCTGAGTGCTTTATTAGGGAGCTTGGCTTTTTCTCCTGCAAGTTTAAAAAGAGTGTTCTTGACCACGACCATCTTTGCATCGACTTCTTTCAATCTTTTTTTAAGATCTTGCTGGGTTTTTACACCCATTCCGGCGAAATTGATAAGCACAGCAGAATTGGCCGATTTGAGCTCTTCGGCTAGGTTCTCAACAAAAAATGTTTTTTGACCTTTTTTCATGGTTTTATACCATTAAAAAATGCGCACGAGGCGCATCAAACTGCTTTCGCCTCGACACGTCTTATTTGTATGCATGCTGTCTTAGGACAAAGAAAATATACCAAAACTTGGCGCAGAAATCAATAGCTATTCTTTGCCAAAAATTTTACGAAATGTTCTTGAGAGAAAAGGTTTTCGCTCTGATTTCAATGGTTGTGTTGCTTCTTGAGGAGTGGGCTCAATTGTTGGCTGGGGAATTGGTTTTTCGAACGGAATCTGTGAGGGTGGTACAAAATTTTTTGCTTCAGAAGGAACCTCTACTTGTTTTTTCAATATTCTTGCTTTCATTTTTGCCTCGGCATCTTCTTGCAAGGCCGCATTTTCACTGTCTACTTTTTCTTGCGCTTTTAAGATTCTTTTTAGTGGTTCGGCGCCACCTTGAGCTTTGATGGTTTCTGGGGCTTGGGTAGGAAGAGGAGTGATTGTTCCCTCTATAAATGGTTGTGTTTTTGGCAACTTTGTTGTTTTTTGAGCTTCTTCTCCTTCTGTCCCCATCGTTACGGTATCGAGTTTGTGGGCCTCTTCTGTTAACTCTTTTTTTATTTTAGGAGGAATTGTTGGTTCTTGATTGCGTATAGAATTAAGTATTTTTCCCCGCGCTTCTGGATTTGGATACTCTTTCTCAGTTGGGTATATCTCCTCAACGGCGTCGCTAGTTACTGTTGGAGACTGAGGTATTTCCTTTTTTGGCCAAGAGCCTGCGTTTTGCGCCTTCTTTATAGAATCCATAGCTCTATCGACTCCTGTTAAGACCTCTTTAACAACAGGTTTTATAATTTTAGAATTATCCTCAGCATTTGTTGTATTTTCCGTCACGATATCATTTTAACAAGCAAAGCCCTTTAAAAACAAATATCAAAAAATAATTAATGGATTTGAGAAAGGTAGACGGTTAAATTTGGACTTTAACGGATGGTCCCATCGTGGGGGCAAGATAAGCTTTAATAATTTGTCTCTTTCCTATTCCGTTTAGTACAGCTTCGATATTTTCAGACAAATCTTTTTCTTTTGAACTGACTTTGCCAACAGGTGTGTGGATGAGAGGGGCCTTTTTCTCTGTTTTCAGGTTAATTTTGTTCGCAGAAAATTTGTTGGCTTCTTTAATATCTTTAATTAATGTTCCGGTTTTGGGGTTTGGCATAAGACCCTTAGGTCCTAGTATTTTTGCAAAAGGAACAAGTTTGGGCATCATATCGGCTGTTGCTAATAAAATATCAAAATCAACATTGCCTTTTTCAAGTTTCTTGATTGTGCTCTCTTTTGCCACTTCAATTTTTTTCTCTTTGCCGGTTGAATGAGGCAACAAGGCATTAGCTGATATTCCTGCTTTTTTAACAACTACGTGGAGATTAATAGTACCATCAAAGGTGGAATATGATGTTTCTTTAACAAGTTTGATGGCCTCGGTAAGCGGATACAGTTTGGTTTTGTTAACTTTAGTCTGAGCTTCTATGTATTTTTTACCCCGAACCTTAACTTTTCTTTCTATTTCCTTTGTTGTTTTTCCTTTTTCTTCTGTTTCAGCAATTGGCTCAGCTTCCACAGCAACCACTCTTTCGCCCCCCTTAAGTCCAGGAACCTTTACGCCCTTTTTTTCTTTAGAAGATTTTTGTTTCTTTCCCTTTTTTTTACCTTTGCCTTTTGAGACTTCTGGCTCAAGTTCACCGCTGATAATTGCTGTTTTTGTTTTGCCCATGATATTATTTTTCCTCAACTTCTATGCCCATACTTCTTGCCGAGCCCGCTACGATTTTCTTGGCAGCGTCAATATCTTCAGTGTTTAAATCGTCCATTTTTTCTTTGGCGATTTCTTCAAGATCCTTTTGTGTTAGTTTTCCGACAATATCTCTTGGCGCAGTGCTGGAACCTTTTTCAAGACCAAGCTTTTTCTTTATCATGTCTGAAACTGGAGCTTTTTTAATTTCAAACTCAAAACTTCTGTTTTCGTAAATTGTGATAATGGCAGGTACAATGTTGCCTTTCATATCGGCTGTTTTTTCGTTGTATGCTTTAACGAAATCCATGATGGCTACCCCATGTTGTCCCAATGCAGGACCAAGAGGGGGAGCTGGAGAGGCTTCTCCTGCAGGTAAGTTAACTTTTAGGGTCGTTAATATCTTTTTTGCAGCCATATTAGTGAAACAATAAATATCGGGAAGCTAGTTTACTTAAGAAGCTTTCGATATTTGTATATCTTCCTCGAGAAAGCAAAACCTTAACGAGGTAGAAAGAATTTTAGCTAAATATCCTTTAAAAGTAAAGCGCAGGATTTAATAGAAGCATATTTTATGCTAAGGTGAAATCATGAGTGGAGGAGAAGGGAAAGAGCTATCTAGAAGAGGTGCTTTAAAAGTAGCGGCGCTAGGTATAGGTGTAGCTGCGGCCATAGAGGTTGTAGATTTTCTATCGGAGAAGAAGTGGGATTTAAATAATCCGAAAAGGTTGGAGGAGTTTATTGGAGGAAAGGAGCTGTTTCCGGGTTACCACTCATATTTTGTAGGCAAAGTGTTTGTTAGAGAAGGGGCTTCTATACATAGTGCACCCACTGTTTGGAAGAATCAGCCTGAGAAAGGCCTAGTGACAACTAATATGAGGGAAGAAACAGAGATTGAAGGGATTAATGAAGGAGAAGAATTTTTCATCGAGAATCCATACATTGTGTTAAGAGAAGCTGACGAGCAGAGTACATCAAAGGCAGAAATAGTTGGGCCCAATGGTGAGAAAAAGATGATTAATCCTGATGCAAACTGGCTTGTTTTTCCGGCAACGCCAGAAATGCCCGAAAAAGTGAGATCAAGCATCAATGGAACACTCTACGGACTTGGATGCATTAGGATAGGAGCAGGAGACATTACTTTTCAAAAAGAAGGAGAAGAAACAATGCGATTCGTATTTGATACTTCAAGTATTGTTTTCAAGGAAAGACACAACCTAGGGAAATAGTACAATGCGGGTTTTGGGAGATTAGGCTTTGGCAATCTGAAGGAAATCTAGTTCAACCGGGGTTTCTCGACCAAAGATTGAGACTAATACTTTTACTTTTCCTTTTTCTTCGTCAATGTCATCAATTGTTCCTAAGAAATCTGAAAATGGGCCGTCTGTGATTTTTACAGCTTCACCAACAGAAAACTTCGTTTTGAATCTTTTTGCAGGCGCTGAAACGAATTTTTGAATATTGTCAACTTCTTTTTCAGAGAGGGGTGTTGGTTTACTTCCTGCACCCACGAATCCCGTAATACCAGGTGTGGTCCTAACGGCAAGCCAGGTTGGATCATCAAGAATCATTTTTACTAACATATATCCTGGGAAGATTTTTTCCTTTACGGTTGCTTTTTTGCCTCCTCTTATGACCACTCTATCCTGGGTGGGCACGAGAATTTCAAAAATACTATCTTTTAGATTCATTGTTTCAACCCTTTGCCTTAATGTTTCTGCCACTCGTACTTCATGACCGGACGTTGTGTGGACGACGTACCATTTTGCTTTAGAGTTTTTCTTATCATTAATAACGATGTGACCTGGGATTTTTTTTGTCCCTACGCCACGCTCACTAACGGCATCTTTAGTGTCTTTGGTTTTATTCATGTTGGTGATATATAGCCAGCTTATTGTCTGACTAATAATAATTCAAGTAGTTTTGTGAAGGAAAAGTCTAATACGCCCACATAAAGACCAATCGCTCCTGAGATGATAAAAACAATCAAAGTAAGTTTAATTACCTGCTCTTTTTTTGGCCAGATAACCTTGCTTAATTCGGTTCTTACCTCTTTAAGGTACTTTATTACACCCTTCACGGTTTGAAATTTTATCAGAAAAGAAGGAAACAAACAAGCCTGTAGATAGGAAATGCTATAATCCTGTCAATATGAGTAAGGAGAGGGATAGAGAAAGGTTAGATAGAATTCCAGGTGTTAAGCGAGGCTTTCAGAAAGGAGAGTCAATAGAGATTGGTCGTGAGAGAATAGCTGTCAGGGCTAGAGCAGAAATGCCAGGCGGAAAGATTGGGCTTCTAATAATCGAAAACTCAAAAAAAGACTTTTTGAATTTGCCAATAATAGGGCCCTCCAATCTTCAATATCCTTCGAGTTGGGTTCCCAGGTATGAGAGAGATACTGGGGTTGTTATTATTACAAAATGGAGATCAGCTGCTACGGAGATAACTGACAAAGGAAAGCAAGCATTAAAGGAGCCAGAGCGATTTGTTGTTATTGGTAAACCGAAGCATGCAAAGAATGTTGATCTAGTATCGTTTCCTAAAAGCTGGTTCGTTGCACGACTTATTCCTCAAAAAATTGAAGATGGAATTGAGGCGGCAATGAGACAGCAAGACGAGGTACGGAGGGATTATGGTGTTTTTGGGGGAATAGAACAGGATAAGATAGCCGGTTTGTTTGTGGAGATTCACAAACTCACGGAACCGTTTCTTAAAGGGGGAATTAGCAGGGACGAACTATTTGAAGTTGCGGAAAAAACAAGCGCGATGATTGAAGAGCTTGGGATATCGGAAACAAAGGGTGGTGTTTATCAGCGCATGATTGACTCATTGCTACGGGCAGGGAAGGAAGATCGACTTGGAAGAGTAAATCCATTAATTTCAAGAACGCTTTTACGATCAGCCTATCTAGACGTTGTTAAACGAGAGGTGCTTGCCAGATTGTCAAGAGAAAAAGCGAACAATGTTTTCAATTTACTTTATGTTGAAAGATTTACAACAAGGGCTCTACTTGAAAATGCAAGAGATGCCATTGAAAGGTTGGCTGGTTTAGGAAAAGAATCCGGACATAAAGTTTTAACAGAAGACGACCCCACAAAAAACATTAGTGATAAAGAGATAAGTGGATTAAGGCGAGACCTAAAAGCAATCGTAAAAATAAATTTAAGACCGGTTCGTGTTGCTCCTTACCTCCTTATTTCCCGTTTAAGCGAGGCTATGTTGCTGTCACCGTATAATATGAAAAGTAAAAACTGGTTTGTTTTAAGAACAGTGCTAAAAGCCGCTGGTATGGAAGGCGAATTAGAGAGAATATCGGCAGAGGAATTTATTATGAAAAGAGACCCTGAAGGCGCAATTAGAAAATTGCGTCAAGTACATACCTTGATAGGTGAAGTATTAGAAGATCCGGACAATTTAGTTTATACGGTATTTGACTAAATGAATCTCCCGAATTTTTCCTTCGAAAAAAGGCTTTGGAAAAAAGGTTTTAAATTTGTTGCCGGATTGGATGAAGTGGGTAGGGGTTCGTTTGCAGGGCCAGTTGTTGCTGGTTGCGTGGTATTTAAACTGGAAACGAAAATTCCTAAAAACATATACATTAATGATTCTAAAAAAGTGACACCCAAAAGACGAAAGATTGCAAACGAATGGATAGTTAAAAACGCTCTTGCTTGGGGAACGGGGGAAGTGAGTGCAGGAGTTATTAATAGAATAGGGATGTCCAAAGCGACTCAAGTGGCTTTTCGGAGAGCTATCGAAAATGCGAACAAGAGGATGCAAAGAAGAACAGATTATCTACTCATAGATGCCCTTTTTATACCATGTGTACGTGGTTTACCCATGAAACGAAAAGCCGCTCGAAAGAATCATAATCTAAAGGATGGGAGAGGCCGACAAGAAGCCATTGTGAAAGGCGATCAAAAGTCGATTTCTATCGCAGCGGCATCAATTATTGCCAAAGTATACAGAGATAATATTATGAAAGCTTTAAGCGAAAGACCAAGATATAAACGATATGGGTGGGACAGAAACAAAGGATACGGTACAAAAGAACACGGCAAGGCAATAAAAAAATTTGGAATATCAAGATATCACAGAAAAAAATTTGTAGAGACCTTTCTCTCTAAAAGCATTTAGTCTCTTTTTTTCTCCAGTTTTATCTGGTGCTTAACTCTTTTTATTTTTTCTTGCCTTCTTTCCGAGGGCTTTTTATAGCGCTCTTTTTCCCTAATTTCAAACAAAATTCCTTCGTTAACCACTTTTTTCCTGAAGCGGGCTATAAGCCTGTCTTCTGATTCGCCTTTTTTCTTTTTGACGAAAACCACTAGTTATCGCCCCCTTTCCTTGAATGTTTAATAAAATCACATAAACCACCACCTGATGTTATTTTAACAGAATTAAGAAATATGTGAAGTCCTACGCTCATAAATATTGGATATTTGGCTCATAAAATCTGTGCTATTGGTCTTACAAATTTGAAAAGAGAGGTTAATTTGTAGTAACATACCAGACGAAATTCAATATGAATAAAGAATCAGAACAACCAGAGATTCGTGTCGGCGGTAGGGTCTTGAACATAGTTGTCGAAGGAGAACTAGAAAGAGTAGTGCTGTATCTTGGCGAGAAGCTTGCAGGTGAGGACGAAGAAGGTGTGAAGTTAGAAATAACTCGAGAGGGTAGGATGTTTACTTGGCGGTTCTTTGATGAAGAAAAAGACAAATGGAGTTATTGGTTAAATACATATCATGCTCCAACGGAGCGTGTAAACGAAAATGACCTCGAATCTCCCACAATCGCGCTTGTTGCAAAAGAATGTGGGTTTTTAAACAAGAGACTACCTTACAGCGAACAATGGAGAAGATATGGGGAGCAGGGACGCAATTCACGATAATATTCCTCCTATTTGTAATTTAACATTAGAACTCCTATAATATACTGAGCCATCGCAAAATAGTCAAAAGCGACTAAATACTCGCGAAGGAGGTTAAAAGTGTCGCACCGTAACATAGTTGAGGGTTTGGAACCACATTCCAACCCCAAAGAGTGGGTAAGCCCAGAGATTCCGTATACAAGTGAACAGATAGACGGTCACTTTCCGGGTCGCCCTTTTAATATACCAACGTGTGCGTGGTTTCGACAAGAAACCGGACAACGACGTTCGTTCGGTTTTAATGAAGCACAGAAGGTAAGTCCAATAGATCCCGAGGAACTAAGGACTATTAAGCAAGGAGCTTGCCAAGAAATCTAATCTCTGTGTTAAGCACGAAGTTGGCTCTAGGTGAAGCAAAAATGCATTTAATCGCATTTGTTTTGCCTAGAGTCATACCACTAATAGTTGTTTCAAAGCCCAATCTTCAGAAATTTGACTTTACAAAAGATTGCACCTATAATGTATACCACGACCAGCGCATGATCGGGTATCCTGATCAAATTAGCGCCAGGAGGTACGAAGTGTCTGGAAAACCAGATAAGGGAACTGAGGTTCCTGCGTTCAAGCCAAAGAGCAAATCGAGTGCTCAGTTACCGCAAACGCCCAGGCTTATCTCTGGCGTTAGCATGGAAACTTATCAAGAGCTCGTTGAACGTACGCGTTTTGTCACACAAACGCACATACGGGAAGAGTAATCTTGATTAATTGGCTTAATGGGTGGGGAGAACTGAAAGTTCTTTTTTTAGTTTTCCCCACCAGATTTTTTCAAATTAAGACTTCAACAAAGTATCCTCAAACTAAATTTCCAAACAATGATTAGTGGTATTTGATTACAAGCTGGGGAAGATTTCCTGTTCCTTGAGAATTATCGGCTGATTCAAAATAGACAAGATCGCTTGTTGCTCCTGCCACATCAGTTGGGAAAAGAATTCGATACTGAGACTTGTTTCTCCCGTTTGATAAATCATTTTTTAGAGAATCAGTAACATTAGCATCTTTCCATTCAATAGTTGCATTATTGGTTAATGTGGCAAAACTGGCTGAAATTGCCGAAGCACCGTAATCTTCATTGCCTAAACTATCTCCGTAATTAAGATGATCTACTTTCAAGTCTCTTGTGCCTATCCCGTATGGATGACCAACTATTTTTTCTTGGTAAAGTCTTAAGGTAGCACTTTCTATAACTGCACCCGAAGGTAAACTGCTTAAATTAAAACTGACAAAACCACGTTGAATAACGCCAATATTTCTTCCGACCAAAATATATAAATTATCATAGCCAAAGCCATTACTACCCCAATAACCATCCAGAGAAGCTGTTGACGTAATTACTTTTTCTATTGTTTCGGGGGTTGGGGTGGGAGTGGGAGATGGGCTACTAGTTACTTCAGATGAGGGACTAGAGCTTTCAGTTGCCCCTTCTATAACAGCAGCTGGATTTGCTTCAGGGGTAGGTGAAGGTGATGGTTCACCCTCTTGTTTTTTCCTACTTGATCCAAGCCAGAAAGCTCCGCCAATTATGGCAAAAACCAAGATGATTGCAGCAATAATAAATAGTTTCTTTTGAGAGGACAGATATTTCGAGGGCTCTTTTGAAGTAGGCTCCTTGTCTTCAGCAGGGATTATATGTTCTTCCTCCATCTAGCTGGAATAATAAATTAAGGTAGTGCTAAAGTCAACAAATTCTTTCTATACAGAGACGGATAAACTTTGTCAGTAACTACTTTAGGTATAATGATTTTAATGAAGAAAACGATTTTCATTGGTCAAGCTATGCCGAAAGTTAAAAGACATCCTCACGACTGGCTCTCATTAAATCAGTGGCTTTATTCAATTGGACTTACCGATGAGCTAATTAGTAAGAATTTTCTTTATTCAGCATTGATTGATTATTTCCCTGGGACAATGAATGGGTCTCATATTGTTCCAACGAAGGATGATATTGATAAAGAAAGAGATAGATTAATTAACACAATTACCAGCTTTAATCCCGAGATAGTTGTTCCAATAGGGAGATTGTCAATTTCTTACTGCTTAAATGAAAAAATAAAACCTTTAGTAGAGAATATCGGACAAATCTATATTACTGACCCTTATCTGGCTATGAAAAATGAATTAATAGTTATTCCGTTTCCACATCCATCTGGAGCTAGTACTTGGAGTTATAAAAAAGGAAACAAGATATTATTAAGAAAAGCTTTGAAGCTTCTGAAAAACGAGCTGATTTGAAAAGCTCGTTCTAACCTTGGGTGGGTGGCAGAGGCTAGTAAACTTTGTCAGGGACCACTATTGTATAATTACATACCAAGCCAGGATTAGAAATCGAAAATGAAGAAAAACAAAGATTGTGAACACGAATTTCTGGCGGTAGTCCATTGCAAAAAATGTGGTGAGCAATTTCACACCAACTGGCTAGAAGCCCTAATAGAGGTTAAATTAAACGCAATAGAGGAAGTTCTTCGAAGAGCGAAGACAACTATAAGAGTAAAGTCTAGAGGCATTGATCAAAAAAAAGCTATCGAGATAGCACAGGACGCTTTTGCAGAAGTAAAGGAGATTTACGAAGAGACAAGGAATACACTAAATCCAAAAAATTTATAATCAAACCTTTCATCTTCCCCTCGGGTTGGCAGGCCCGCCAGGACTCGAACCTGGAACAGCGATTTTGGAGATCGCGATGATGCCATTTCACCACGGGCCTAAAAAATTAAATATAATCTGTCAAATTTTGATAAAGAGCCTGGATCTTTCTCGCAGTATCCGCAGAATAGTAGCATATTCTAACACAGCCTGGGTAATTATTTCTAATTCTTTTTCTTGTGTGTGGTTTACGATAGCTTTTGTTAAACTGCTTGAGAGGAATGTTGCTAGCTTTAGACCAGTAATCTTTTTGTTTGGCGTCTTCGTGATATTCATGAATATGAACATTGGCTCTTAGTTTGCTTTTATCAATATCAAACCCCTTTCGCAAAAGTCTCAAGAATAACCCTATCATTAGCGGGTCAGAGTTTGTAAATTCAAGATGATTGTCGGTAAATTTACCCCCCTCTGCCCAATAGAGGATAGAACAATAGATTTGAAGAGCTGTTTTTGATGTGGGGAGAGATTTGAGTTTGCTCTTTGCCCAAAGTTTATATTCTTGTTTTCGCAACTCTCTTTTCTTCCTGTTTGTTCTTCTTGACTTGTGTTGGCCTAAAATGCCCCTTTTCGCCAGCCGACCTTGGGCTTTTTTTGAAAGTTTGACATTTCTCAACCACAAAGAGGAGGTACTTTTGGCAATTCCTAATATTTCGGAAACTTCTTTAATGGAGTAGCCTTTTTTACGGAGATTAATGGCTTTTTGTTTAAACTCCAGAGAATAGGGCATAATCCAATGATATTCGGGTATTATTTGGGAGTCAAGCGGTAAATTATTTTAATTTGGTAGTTTCCTTATGAAGAGTGTTTTTTTTGCAGTTCTTGCAATATTTCTTAATTTCTAATTTTTTCTCAATATTAACTTTGTTCCTGGTGGTGGCATAATTATGCGCTTTACACTCGGAACAAACTAAAGCGACAATTTCCCTAGCTCCTTTTTTTGCCATACGTGATATTTTACACTTTTTTAACTTATAAACAACCTTGAGCCTGGGGGGGGAATCGAACCCCCGCTCTAATCCTTACCAAGGATTTGTTTTGCCACTAAACTACCCAGGCATGTCTAGCCTAGTGAGATTATACCAGAGACTGATATACTAAAAAAGTGAATGGCAATAAATCTCAGACGTTTCTTCTTATCTTAACAGCCTCATTTTTTATGCTTCTTATTTATACCTTGAAATTCAGCCCCAGAATTAATCAGGGATCTGAAACAACAATAATGTTAACGGGAGATGTAATGCTGGGAAGAACGGTGATGACAAAAAGTCTTGATTTAAGCAATCCCAGCTATCCTTTTGAAAAAGTCTCGGATGAACTAAATGAAGCCGATATTGTTTTTGTTAATTTAGAGAATCCAATGGTTTCAAATTGTCATAGAAGTTATGAGAGTCTTATTTTTTGTGCAGACCCCGCCATGGTGGAAGGATTAGTTACAGCAGGAATTGATATTGTTAATCTTGCCAACAACCACTCAAGAAATTATGGAGAAAGCGGACTTGCCGAAACTATTGAGATTCTTGATGAAAAAGAAATTTTAACAACAGGCTTGGGAGAATTGGTTGTAAAAGAGAGCAAGGGTATTAAATATGGCTTTCTTGGATTTGATTTCATATCCAAGATACCAAAAGAAAACGATTATAAATTAGTTGCGGAGTCGGTAGGTAAGGCAGATGTATTAGTAGTTAGTGTTCACTGGGGAGCAGAATATAGAAAAGAACCGGCAGAAATTCAAAAACAATGGGCCAAAAAATTAGTTGAGGCAGGGGCTGATGTTGTTGTTGGCCACGGACCGCATTGGGTGCAAGGAATGGAGTATATAAATGAAAAACCTGTTTATTATTCGTTAGGTAATTTTGTTTTTGATCAGATGTGGAGTGAAGAAACAAGAAAGAGTCTAGTTATAAAACTTACTTATAGAGACGGAAAGCTGGTTAAAGAGGAAGAACTCTCGACCTACATGTCTTCATGGGCCCAGCCAGAGTTTATTAGATAAAAGTGGTGCTGGGAGCAGGATTCGAACCTACGTAGCCCGTTCGGGCGACAGTTTTACAGACTGTTGCGATTGACCACTCCGCCATCCCAGCAATTAAATCAAATCTATTAAATATGAGCCGACGAGTGGGGTCGAACCACTGACCTACGGTTTACAAAACCGTTGCTCTACCACTGAGCTACGCCGGCGTGTTATATCTGCGAGCGTAATTATACCAAAAAATCCGAATATTTTGAAGTTAACCAAAGGACCCTGCCGAGGGTCCAGCGGAAGTTAATTTTTCCCCGGATAAATCCAGGTGGGTGGACTCAGCTCTAGCCCACGGGCTAAGGCTATATGCCCTCCCTTAGTGCTTTTCGATGAGGAAAAAACTCTTCCGAAAACACCCTTTAGCAGGGTCGTATATATTCTACCAGATTTTGTCAATTGGCGGAAGATTACTAGATAACGGGATTTCCGGGGATAAGGATACCCAAAATAAAGTTCAGGATTGGGGAAAGAAACATAAAAATAGGAGAAGTCCCGCCAAAGGTTGGAAATATCAGAAGAAATAAAATAATGATTCCATAACGATTCATAAACCTATCTGCTTCATAAGCGTCCTTTGCAGGAAGAAGACCTATAAGAATCTTCCCCCCATCAAGGGGGTGAATTGGAATAAGGTTGAAAATAGCCAAGACAACGTTAAGGATGATAAAGGGATACAGAAACTCAGCAATAAAAGGAATTGGGGAAAAGGGAGTTGATGCTATGCGGACAACCATTCCTAATATTATTGCCAAGATCAAATTTGACAAAGGTCCTGCCAACGAAATTAAGGCTGCATCTCTTCTTGGGTTTTTAAGATTGTAAGGATCGAACCTAACAGGCTTTGCCCAACCAAAAGGGATTACTGGAATTCCAATAGACCTCATGATAACCAAAACCAAAAGAAGGGTTGTTCCAATGGGGTCATAGTGAACCATTGGGTTTAGTGATAATCTTCCCATAAGCCTTGGCGTTGGGTCACCAAGTCTATCCGCCATCCAAGCGTGGGCCGTTTCGTGGATGGTTATGGCAACTATAAAAGCTAGTATCCAGATAATTATTGTTAACATACTCTTTGTGAAGCTTTGTCTTTGTAGTATAATCAAGCGTTGAAAGGATTACAATCATGGCATACATTTGCGAAATTTGTGAAAAAAGTTCAGTAGTGGGTAGGTCTCAGCGACACAAAAGAGGTGTTGCTGGTAAACGTTGGAAAAAGAAAGCTCCAGCAACAAGGAGAGTTTTTAAACCCAACCTTCAAAAAGTCACGCTTAGCATTTCTGGCAAAAAAACTAAAATGAAGATTTGTACAAAGTGCCTAAAGAGAATTAAAAAGTCGGGTGCAATTGGTGATTATAAAAATATCACGGTAGGATAACCTTCTTCAAATTGTTTCCAAGAAACAGGATTTTTGCCTTCAAGTTGAACTTCATCGAGGATCAACTTTTTTCCAGACAAATGTGCCTCTGATATCTTTAGTCTTCTTGACTCTTTATTAGAACTAGTTTTCACTGTTGTCCAAGCAATCGGCCAGGGATGCATGGCTCTAATAAAACAATCAATGCTTTTAGGAGAAGGAGTTACTTTAAAGTTATCTTTTTTGGGCCCAACCTTGATAAAGGGAATATCCCATTTATCCGTAAAACTTTTTCCATTTAGTGCGTCTTGTATATATTTCGGCTTTATAAAACCTTCTTTCCTCGTCACTAAGGTAGTGAAAGTTGCTTTTTTCTCGTCCTGCATTTTGGGTTTCACTTTACCTTCCAAATAAGGACCAATGAGAGTTCCAAGAACCTCTGCTGCTTGGATGAAAAGTCTTTCTCGAAGCGTTTTTGTCGTGTCGCCTTTTTCTATTTCGGCCTTAAATTGAGAAATGATTTTTCCATGATCAAGTTTTTCATCCAATTTTATTATGGTGACACCGGTTTCAGTTTCACCCGTGGCAATTGCTGCCCGGACTGGTGATGCACCTCTGTATTTAGGAAGAAGGGAAGGATGGATATTGAGAATTCCGTGAGGAAAATAGTTTAAAATTTCTTTTGGAATGATTTCGCCGAAAGAGGCAAGAATGCCAATATCGGGTTTTAATTCAGATTCAAGAAGCTTATCGCTCTTGTTAATGATTTGTATATTTTTGTTGTGTGCCCATTTATCAATTGGTGAATGAGATAATATTTTTTTTCTGCCGACAGGCTTTGGGCTTTGGGTAACGACAGCGACAATGCTTGATTTATTATCACCTGAAGGCTTGAAAGTTTTGTGAAGCATTTCAACAACAGGCTGGACATATTCAGGTGTTCCGAAAAATACGATTTTCATAATCTATTGAGTAAAATCAACTTCCTCAACTTCATCACCCTTAATTTGATAGAGGGGGCGCTTTTGCTTTAATAGTCTGTCTACAAAAAGATGACCCTCGAGATGATCGATTTCGTGTTGAACAATTTGGGCTGGGAAATCTTTAAATGTTTCAACGACTTTTTGTCCGTCTTCGTTCAAGTATTTTATTGTTATTTCTCCTCCTCGCGTAAGAGACCCGTAATAATGAGGAATTGACAGGCATCCCTCTAGTGCCTCGTCTTTGTTGTCTTTTTTTGTTTTGGCTGTTTTTGCTTTTGTAGTAGAGATAATTTCGGGGTTAATAACGGTTTTTATTTCTTCCCCATCGCGCATTACAAAGACTCTCAGATTTTTTCCTATCTGTGGAGCGGCCAGGCCAACACCTTCCGGGTCTTTGTGAGCCAGCAATGTTTCTTTTAAATCAGATATTAAAAGAAGGATTTTCCTGTCTATTTTTTCAACAGGTTTGGACAACTTTCTTAACCTGGAATCTCCCGCTTGGACAACTTTCTTAATCATTAAGTGCAATTATAGCTTAATTAAAAGAGAATCTTAAGTTACCTCTGATTATTTTAATTCTTCCAGCTGAAGTCTCACTAGTTCATCTTCGGGGCTTATTTTCTCTAAAATGTATGAAAGTTCGCTTATTGCTTCTTCATTTCGACCCGCATCTACTAGGAGAAGAGCGCGGGCAAACCTAGCGTCTCTATAATTGGCTTTCATCTCTATCGTTTGCTCCATAACCTCTATTGCTTCATTAGATTCTCCTAACCTAGCAAGAGTCAGCCCTAAATTATAAAAAAGTTTAGCATCTGTCGGAGCAAGTTTGACTGCCTCGATAAGCGTTTCTCTAGCGCCGACCAAATAAGTAGGGTCAATAATGGAAAGTTTAATAAATAATCTTGCCCTATTCCTTCTTATATTTAAATTGGAGGGTGAAAGTTCAACTGCTTTTGCGGATTCATTAATTGAGGTTAATGCGAATTGTTCAGCTGCTTCTTCGTTTGCTGATTCACTTAAACTTAAAGCAATTCCGCTTGTTGCCTCCGAAAGCTCATCATAATAGACGGCTTCCTTGGGAGAGTATTTCGTAGCTTTTAACAATATCTCTCTTGCATGAGTAAAATTATCCACGTCATTTTGCATTTTCCCTTCTGCGAAAAGCGTATCGGTATACCAATATCGGGAGAGAAGAAATAATAAGTAAAACGTGACAGCCAAAACCATTCCACCACTTATTGTTTGTGAAGTGTCAAAAATTTCTTTTCTTGGAGTTGTGGCTCGTGCACTATCTTTTATAGAAACAGTCACCATCATTGCTGGGTATAAGAAAAAGAGAAGAGCAACGGGGGCAACAGAAAAGCCAAAAAAATTGGTTACCAATATGCTAGAAAACCCTGACAAAAAGGCAAGAGGTAAAACTTGTTTTTCGGTTACTTTAATTAATTTTTCCTTATGTTTATCAAGCCAAGGGCCAACAAAGACATAAATCATAAACAAGAGGACTCCGAGATAGGATAAGAATCCTACGGTACCGGTAGTGGCCAAAAAATTTAAGTATTCGTTGTGGGCTTTGTTGTAAAGAAAATCCCATTCAGAAACAAGATTGTGTTCGACGGGTCGAAAGTTGTAATAAGAGTACGCAAACGTTTCAACACCGGAGCCAAAAATAGGGTAATTCTTCCAGATATTTATAGCACCCTTCCAAACTATTTTTCTAATTTCTCCCGATTCTGTTCCGCCAACCTCAAGGGCTGGTCCAACAGGTGCGCTTGCTGGTTGGGACTCAGTGATATCGGACTTTTTGAAAAGATCACCTAAGTTTGGGGTCCAAGGAGTCCCAATGACCGAAGTGATAATTAGAGCAAGAAAAGTAATTTGCAGAAATGACCGAAATATTGTTTTAATATTTTTATTTAGAAGATAAAAACCGACCCAAAAGGTAAAATAAGAAGCCGCAAAGCCCAATATTCCGGAGCGCGACTTGGTATAAAGTAAAACAAGGAAAAATAGTGAAAATATTCCTAATAATCCATGATAATGTTTATACTTCTGCCCCTTGGAAATTATAAGCGCCCAAGTAATGGGTATGAGGGCAGTAATCCATGCAGCAAGCCAGTTTGGTTGCCCCAAAGTAGAAAAGATTCTGTTTTGAACATCCTGCACCCAGATATTTTTATCAATACCAAGGCGTTCAAGCACACCGTATATAGAAACGAAGATGGCAGAAACAAGTGTTATATAGATTGCTTTCTTTGTTTTAGAAAAATTCATGTTTGAAACATATGCCCAATAAAGGAGAGAGTAGGAGAGAGAAGAGAGGAATCCGCCGTGGAAGCGAGAATAATAACCAAAAAAGGAAGTATGTGTATCAATTGAAAAAACCGTGGAGATCAATTGCACCCCCAAGAAAATTAAAAGGGGGTAGTCTAATATTGTGCGACGAAATATTACTTTTCTTTCTGCAACCATCTTTATCAACCAAGAGGCTACAATTGCAATTGTGACTGCATAAATTATAACTACCTTGTTAAATTCAAAAAGCTCAGAGGTTTTTGGAAATAGAACCAAAGGTACAAAGAAAAAAAGTACGTTAAATAAAAATGGAATTAAATTTGCAAACCAAGTAATCACAACTCCCTAAATTTACAGCAATTATGTGTCAAAAGAAAGAGTTTTTCGCTTTGCAAAGGTGTTTCTCGGAGGTTATACTTGACCCGCAGCAAAAGAGCCTGTTAAAGACAATAAAGATATGATTAATCGCATTTTTGGTTTCTTCAGTCATGACGTCGGTATAGATTTAGGTACTGCCAACACATTAGTTTGGGTGCGGGGGAAAGGAGTTGTTATTAGGGAACCTTCTGTAGTTGCCAGGCATAAAAAAACAAAAGAAATTTTGGCCATTGGTTCATCAGCAAAAAGAATGTTGGGGCGTGTTCCAGCGACAATCGAGACGATAAGGCCCTTAAGGGACGGAGTTATAGCAGACTTTGATGCAACGGCAGCGATGTTGGATTATTATGTTAAAAAAGTTCATGAATCTGGTACGGTTATACCAAAAATCCCAAGACCAAAAGTTGTTATTGGAATACCATCAGGAGTAACGGAGGTAGAAAGAAGAGCGGTTGCCGACGCCGCAGTTGCGGCTGGAGCAAGACAAGCACATCTTATAGAAGAGCCAATGGCGGCAGCTATTGGAGCAGGGTTATCAATCGAGGATCCGAAAGGGAAATTTGTGGTCGATATTGGAGGAGGCACTACGGAAATTGCCGTAATTTCCTTAGGAGGAATTGTGATTGGCCGTTCGATAAGAATTGCTGGTGATGAGATGGATGAGGCGATTATCAAATATGCAAGGCTTAAATATTCACTTCTTTTGGGTGAATCGACGGCAGAAGAAGTAAAAATAAATATTGGATCAGCTGCTTCAAAAAAAGAAAAATTCCACGTAATTAGAGGTAGAGATTTAGAATCTGGACTTCCGAAGTCTGTGAAACTTTCAAGTACGGAAGTGAGAGAGTCGTTGGCACCCACCTTAAGAGAAATAATTGGAAATATAGTAGAGGCTCTTGAGGAAACACCGCCAGAGCTCATATCAGATATTATGGAAAAGGGAATTGTTATGGCGGGAGGGAGTTCCCTTTTGCCTGGGATTGACAAAGTGGTTTCTGAGGAAACAAAAATGCCAGTTTGGATTGCCGATGATCCGATAACGTGTGTTGTAAGAGGGTGCGGCAAGGTTTTGGAGGATCCAGGGCTTCTTAAGAAAATCAGAGTTACTAAGGGGTTATAAGATATGTGGAGCTTACAATGTTTGTTGTTGCTTAACATTGTAAGCTCCTTATTTCACCTTCTCGAGTTTTAATAGTAGTCTTCTGACCCCATTTTTTCCTGTTCCCTTGCTAACTTAGCCCAGGCCCATGAATCATACAAAAGGGGTATGGCACATCCTGCAAACCAAAGAGCTGGCAGAGATATCCACACAACTGGCTTTTGTGCGGCAATAACGTAAATCAAAGCAATTGCGGCTACAACGAAGTTGATTCCTATTGGTTGGTGAGCGTTTCTAGTCCAGACGAAATACCATCCGACGCCTATTAAAAAAACACTTACTATTAAAGAAACCCAGATATTCATTTTTCCCTCCTGTTAATGTTCGGCTGGGGCAATAATAACAAAAAACAACTGAGTTAAGCAAAGATTTGCGGTATTATATGATTATGGAGAAACTTTCTAATTCAAAAACACAAAGTTGGCTTGGTT
This sequence comes from Patescibacteria group bacterium, assembly GCA_018823885.1. Classification (GTDB taxonomy): domain Bacteria; phylum Patescibacteriota; class Microgenomatia; order UBA8517; family UBA8517; genus JAHJHG01. The sequence continues at coordinate 132,987 of JAHJHG010000001.1, read as the reverse complement.
GGTTTTTAAGAGGGGCTCTTATCCTAGGTTTTGTGATAGTAATAGGGAGACTTATTGAACTTCAAATAATCAAGGGAGATTACTACAGAGATTTAGCAGAAGGAAACAGAATTAGGCGAGTCCCGATCTCCGCCCCTAGAGGAACAATTTTAGCGCGCGGTGGAGAATTGCTGGTGGGGAATAAAGAAATAAAAAATAGAGTGATTTTTGATCCAGGATCTGGTTATAAAAAAACAGCAAATATTCGTGATGCAACCGAGGAAGAAATAATTACAGAATGGGAAAGAGATTACAAACTTGGAGCAGCCGCTGCTCATATTAGTGGTTATGTGGGTGAGGTGAACGAAGAAGAGCTAGAGACCATTAACCCTCAATGTCCAGAAAAAGGGCCGAGGAAGATAGGTCAGTTAGTTGGCAGGAGTGGTTTGGAACAGCAATATGAATGTATTCTTTCGGGGGTTGACGGTGAGGAGCTAGTGGAAGTAGATTCTTCTGGTAAGAAAATCCGTGTTCTTGGGAAAAAGGATCCAATTCCTGGGGAAAATATCCAAACAACAATCAACTACTTTTTGCAAGAAAAGGTTGCCGATATCATTGTGAAAAACGAGGACATGCCTTTAGAGAGACAAGGTGCCGTAATTATCACAGACCCCAGGGGCGAGGTATTGGCACTTTATTCCTCGCCATCTTATGACCCCAATATTTTTGTAGGTGGTGATGACCAAAACAAAATAGGAGAAGTACTAAATGACAAAAATTTGCCATTATTCAATCGTGTTATCGGTGGCAGCTTTGCTCCTGGATCAGTTTATAAACCAGTTGTTGCCATTGCCGCACTGGAAGAAGAAGAAATTGACGAAGAATATATTTATGAAGATAAGGGCCAAATTACGATGAAAACATTATATGGCGAATACTCCTATGCAAACTGGTATTTTACCCAATATGGAAGAACTGAGGGAGAGATAGGTCTTGTACGGGCTATCGCTCGTTCGACCGACACTTTCTTTTATACAATAGGCGAACTTGTGGGCATAGAGAAATTGGTAGATTGGTCACATAAGTTAGGTCTTGGAGAAAAGACGGGAATTGATTTGCCTGGTGAGATTTCCGGATTGGTTCCGACTCCAGAGTGGAAAGAGGAAGTCAAAGGAGAACGTTGGTTTTTGGGAAACACTTACCATGTTTCCATTGGACAGGGAGATCTTTCTTTAACGCCGATTGGCATAAACACCTCTATTTCTACCATTGCATCCAATGGGTTTTTGTGTGAACCAAAAATAGTAGGAGATGAAAAATGCAAAGACTTGGATATTGATACAAGTAATTTAGAACTTGTTAAGGAGGGCATGGTCGGGGTTTGCAGTGAAGATGGAACAGGCTTCACGTTTTTTGATTTTAGTCCACAGGTTGCTTGCAAAACTGGTACGGCAGAAACAAATATAGAAGATGAAACACACGCCTGGTTTACGGTATTTGCTCCATCAGATTTTCCAGAAATAGTCGCTACTGTTTTGGTAGAAAAAGGAGGAGAGGGCTCGCAAGTTGCAGGCCCGATTGCCAGAGAAATATTTGACTATTGGTTTAACGATCGAAATGAATAAGGAAATATATACGGCAGATTGGCAAGACAAGCGATATCCTGAAAACCTTTTAGCCTTGCCTGACAATGAGAGACCAGAACTTTTATATATTTCAGGAAAGATCAGAAAGAGAGATAGAAAAGCAGTTGCCATAGTTGGGTCAAGAAAGATGACAGATTATGGTAAAAGAATGGCGGCAAAATTTGCCAGAGAGTTGGCTAAAAACAAAGTAACAATCATTTCAGGGCTCGCTCGTGGTATTGATACTATCGCCCACAAGGCTGCTTTGAGTGCGGGTGGGAGAACAATAGCGGTATTAGGGTGTGGTCTGGACATAATATATCCACCGGAGAACAAAGCCCTTGCAGAAAGAGTCAGAAAAAACGGTGCATTAGTTTCGGAGTTCCCTCTTGGAACAAAACCTTTAGGTAGGAATTTCTTAACCAGAAACAGAATAATTTCAGGATTATCACTAGCCGTATTGGTTGTGGAGGGAGCCAGAAGAAGTGGAACATTATCAACTGCGTCTTGGGCGGCGAACCAGGGAAGAGAAGTGTTTGCGATTCCTGGGCCAATCGACTCACCCCTCTCTGCGGCACCTCTATTTTTGATAGAGAATGGAGCGCAAATTGCTCAAAATCCAAAAGACATACTTGACGTGATCATCTAGAATAATGTTTTATTGACTAAGCAGATGGACTTAATAATTGTTGAAAGCCCGACAAAGGCGAGAACTATAACTAAATTTTTGAGTGGAGATGTTAATGTAGTAGCAACGACGGGCCACCTAAAAGATCTTCCAAAATCAAAACTAGGGGTTGATATAGAGAATAACTTTAAGCCAGATTACGTGGTTGTTCCAGGAAGAGAAAAAGACATAGAAGAGATGGTAAAGTCGGCCAAGAAGGCAGAAAAAATATATTTGGCAACAGACCCTGATCGTGAAGGAGAAGCAATTGCTTATCACGCTTATGAAATATTTCACGAAAATGCGAAAGGAAAAATTTCGGAAGACAAGATTAAAAGGATAGTGTTTCATGAAATTACGAAAAAAGCTGTTAATAAAGCAATAGAGTCACCGCGAAGCATTGATAAAAAACTTATTGATGCCCAAATTGCAAGAAGAGTTTTAGACAGGCTTGTTGGTTATGAGCTTTCTCCGCTTCTTTGGAAAAAAGTAAGGCGTGGTCTTTCAGCGGGTCGAGTACAAACGATTACAGTAAGATTAATCGTTGAACGCGAGCGAGAAATTAAAAAATTCAAACCCGATGAGTATTGGGAGATATTTTGCGAGGTTGCCCAAACAAAAGGTAAAAAAATAAAACTAACAGTTAATCTTGCAAGGATAGACGATGAGAAAGCCGATATTACGAATAAAAAAGATGCGGATGAGGTTGTTACAGGGCTTAATAAAGCAAAGTATAAGGTCCTAGCAATTAATAAAAGAGAAGTTAAGAAAAATCCCAATGCTCCGTTTACAACTTCTACAATGACACAAGCGGCTGCAAATCTTTTTCACTGGTCTGCCAAGAAGACAATGTCAGTTGCGCAAAGATTATATGAAGAAGGACTAATTACTTACCACCGAACTGATTCAACCAACATTGCAATTTCCGCCATAAATAAAGCTAGAGGATTTATCGAAAAGAAATATGGGGAAAATTATCTTCCGGAACAACCCAGACTATATAAAACAAAAGCTAAAGTTGCCCAAGAAGCTCATGAGGCGATTAGGCCAACAAAAATGAAGGAAGAAGTCAGTGTGCCAGGGAGATATGGTAACGATGCAGAGAAACTATATGGCCTTATTTGGAACAGATTTATTGCATGTCAAATGAAAGAAGCGATTTATGATGAAACAACTATCGAAGTCGAAGGGGTTGATGGCAAGAAATATCTTCTGAGAACATCAGGGAGAATGACGAAATTTGACGGTTGGAGAAAAGTTATAAAGAAAACGGGAAACAATGAAGAACAGGAGTTGCCTGCGTTGACAGTTGATGAACAACTTAAATTAATTAAGGTTATTCCAAATCAAAAATTTACGGAACCTCCAGCTAGGTATAATGAAGCTTCTATCATTCGAACACTCGAAAAACTTGGAATAGGTAGACCTTCTACATATGCACCGACAATTTCCACAATTCAAGTAAGAAACTATGTTGAAAAGAAAGAGAGGAAATTCTATTCAACGCCAGTAGGTGTTGCTGTAAATGACTTTTTATTGGCAAACTTTCCTGACGTTTTTGAATATTCTTTTACGGCTCAAATGGAAGCTGATTTAGACGATGTTGCTGAGGGAAAGAAAGAGTGGGAAAAACTAATAAGCGGATTTTGGAATCCTCTAGGTAAAAAATTAAAGAAAGTTGAGAAAGAAGCCAAAAGAGTCAAAATTGAAACCGAGAAACTTGGCAAAAAATGTACGAAATGCAAAAAGGGAGAACTGGTTATAAGAATTGGGAGATTTGGGAAATTTATTTCTTGTTCAAGATTTCCCGACTGTGATTTTACGGACAAATATATTGAAAAGGTGGGCATGAAATGCCCTGATTGTGGTAAGGGAGACGTCATTATTAGGCAAACTAAAAAGAAGAGAAGGTTTTTTGGATGCTCTCAATATCCAGATTGTAAATGGGCTTCATGGCGAAAGCCGACTCCAGAAAAACCTCCAACTAGTAGTTGACAGAACTACTTAGTGTTGATACAAAACGAAAGGAAATGCTAGAAATAGACAAAGGGTCTGAAATTAGATTTGTAAAGATCGGTTCCGTGGAGGTTATTGCTGGGTGTATGTTTAGTGGAAAGACTGAAGAATTGATGAGGCGCCTTCGTCGGGCCAAAATTGCCAAGCATCAAATCCAAGTGTTCAAGTCCGACTTAGACGTAAGATATAACAAAGACAAACTTGCCTCCCATTCGGGGAAAGAATTTGAGGCAACTCCGGTTAAAGAAGTCCAGCAGATAAAAAAACTGTTAAGACCACATACTTCTGTCGTTGCTATAGATGAAGCTCAGTTTTTTGGTAACGAAATAATCCCGTTTGTTCAAGAATTGGCTGACAATAAATACCGTGTTATCGTCGCTGGTTTGGATGCCGACTTTCGCGGTGAGCCCTTTGGTGCAGTACCTATTCTTATGGCTCAAGCAGATAAATTAAAAAAGTTTTATGCGATATGTATGGTTTGTGGAGAATCAGCATCATTCACACAACGATTGATTAATGGCCGCCCAGCAAGATATGAAGATCCTATTGTGGTTGTTGGAGCAAGTGAGCTTTATGAGGCTCGCTGCCGTGATCACCATGAAGTTCCTGGAAAACCTCAAACAAATATAAAAGATAAAAATGAGTAACGAGATAAATAGAGAGAAGGAAATAGAATCCAAAAGACACTTCTGGATTCAATTAATGGGACTTCCTGCCAGTGGCAAAACAACTTTAGGAAAATATATTAGTGACAGATTGGGTATGGATTTTGTTGGCGAAATTTCGGTTGAGGATGTTTCAACATTTGAGGACTATTATAAACCTTCCTCAAAAGATCCCTCAGTAATAGCTTTTGTAACACAATTGACTTTTTTGTTTGATAGAAGATGTAAGGTACTTGGTTTTGGTGAAAAAGAAGGAGTGAAAGATATGTTGGAAAGAGGATCAGTAATATCAGAATCGATATATCAGGACCGCATATATGCTCAAGCAAGACTTGAAAACTCTCCCAAAAAAATGGACGAATATAATTTGTTTTTTGAAGGTATGGTTGATGAAGAAGACCACAATCCAGATTTGCTTGTATATATTCGATTAACATATCCAACGTTTATAAAAAGACTAATTAATAGAGCAAAAACTAATCCAGAAAGAGCAGTTGAATTGGAAGAAAAACCAGAATATTGGATGAGATTGAGACACTTATTTGAAACATGGATAACAGAAAATCCATTAAATTTAAACATAATCATTATTGATGGAGATAAATATGATTTTTCAAATTATGAAAATGAGGAAGATGCTAAAAAGAAATTGCTAGAAGAGCTAACTGGAGAGATGAAGAAGCGGTTGGGAGGTAATGAAAATATTATCTTACCTGAGGCGCTTATTTAACAATGAAAAAAAGAGGAAAATTTATTGTTTTAGAGGGAATTGACGGTAGTGGAAAAGACACCCAGTTTCGATTATTGCAAAAAAGATTTAAAAAGGAAGGATATCGTTTCCTGTTGGCGGATTTTCCAAGATATTATGACTCAAGATGGGGAGAGTTAGTTGGGCACTTTCTTGCAGGAGAATTTGGGTCTCTCAAGGGTGTAAGTCCGTACCTTGCCGCCCTTCCATATATGTTGGATGAGTATACTTGGACAAGGGATATAGGCATACCTTGGATTGAAAAGGGGGGATTGATAATTTCGAATCGATATTTTACCTCTAATGTTCATCAAATTGCGAAGCTAAAAACATCTTCTCAGAAAAAATATCGCGATTGGTTGTGGACAGCAGGGTATAAAGATTTAGGAATATTAAAACCAGATCTTGTTATTTTTGTTGCTACACCACCCCATGTAGCAAAAGAATTAATTAATTACAAAAAGAAAAGAGCATATTTAAAAAAACGAAAGAAGGATATTGCCGAGAAAGATTGGCATCATCAGGAATCGGCGTATCGAGAGTATAAGCGAACAGTTAAGATGAATAGATGGTGGGTTGAAGTGTCAGGGGTTAAAGATTATCGAAAAGATTTTACAAAATCTATTCACAAAGATATATGGAAAATAGTTTCTTCAAAAATGTTAAAACAGAGATAGCATGAATACAATTATATTTGACGGGAAAAAACATGCTTTGCAGAGAGAAGGAGCATTAAGAGAAAAAACAGAATGCTTAAGAAGCAAAAAAACTAGTCCCAAGCTTGTTTCGATTTTAATAGGTCAAGATAGCGATAGTGAGCGGTATCTTTCTTTAAAACAAAAAGCTGGGGAAAGAACAGGTGTCACCATTGAAATAAAGAGGTTTTCAGAAAATATTTCTGAAAAAGAAGTTATCGAATTTATCAAAAAAATGAACATTAATACCGAGATACACGGAATAATGGTTCAACTACCAATTCCTGAGCAACTTGCTAGTAAGCAAAAAGAAATTCTTGAGACGATTGTTTCCGAAAAAGACGTTGATGGAATGCGCGAAGATAGTCTCTATTTGGCGCCAGTGGTTAAAGCAGTGATGTCGGTGATAGCGGATGCAGGGAAATGTCTTTCGCTAACCCAGCGAGAAAAAATTGTTGTCGTTGGAGCAAAAGGTTTTGTCGGTAGAAGGATTATCAAAGCTCTAGAAACAACAGACTATGAGGTGGAGGGCGTAGACTTAGGTGTTGGAAATATGGAAATAACAAAAGATGCAAAGATATTAATTAGTGCGACAGGAAAGCCTAATTTGATAAAAGCCGCGATGGTAAAAGAGGGCGTGGTGGCAATCGATATTGGAGCGTCAAAAGGGGATATGGATTTTGACGGTGTTGTCAAAAAAGCAGCATACATAACTCCTGTGCCTGGTGGAATTGGCCCCATGACAATATTCCATTTAATGGAGAATATAGTGAATGCGGCTGTGGCCGTTGAAAAAAAAGATAAGTCTTGCTAAAATACAGCTTGCTCTTAGAGCAAAATACACATACTTAAGGCAAGGTTCCTGAGAAGCTCCGTATACTTCTCCCTTAGGTAGCGGTCCACCAGTTGGTGGAATAAGGAATCAATCTAAATGGCAGTAAAAATATCACTAAAAGAATTACTTGAATCTGGTGCTCATTTTGGACATCAGACTAAGCGTTGGAATCCTAAAATGCAGGAGTATCTCTATGGCTCTCAAGAAGGGGTTCATGTTTTTGACCTAACAATCACAAAGGAAAAACTTGATGAAGCACTTTCCTTGCTTACTCAGACAACCAAAGAAGGTAAAGCGATTTTGCTTGTTTGCACAAAAAAGCAAGCAAAGGCAAAAGCAAAGGAAGTGGCCGCAACAACAGGAATTTATTACGTGACTGAGCGTTGGCTTGGAGGAACATTGACGAATTTTGAGCAAATAGACAAGTCTTTAAGGAAATTAAAGGAGATGAAGGAAAAAATGGCCGCGAAGGAATATAGTCATTTTACGAAAAAGGAAAGACTTCTTCTTGAAAAAGAAATTACAAGACTTGAACGTTTTTTTGGAGGCTTAAGCGGTTTGGAACGTCCTCCAAGTTTAATGATAATTGTTGATATTAGAAGAGAAATAGGAGCCGTGAAGGAAGCTAGGAAAATGGGGATAGAAACAATTGGGATTGTAGATTCAAACACAGATCCTACTTTAATTGATTACCCAATTCCAATGAACGATGATGCTTCAAAAGCTTTAGAGTACGTATTAGAATTAATGCAGCAAGCAATTATGGAAGGGAAGAAAAAAACGAGTAAAAAGAAATAAATATTATGGTAAAAATAAAAATTGATCAGATTAGAAAACTTAGAGGAAAAACAGGGGCACCTGTTGTCAGGGCGAAAAAGGTACTAGAAGAGGTTGGGGGAGATGAAAAAAAGGCTGAAGAGATATTGAAAGAAGAAGGATTTGAAAAAGCGGCAAAAAGAAGCGGTCGGGCTACAGAACAGGGCATCATTGCCACCTATAATCACCATAATCAAAAAGTGATGGGAGCAGTTGAGCTTTTTTGTGAAACAGATTTTGTTGCAAGAAATGATCTTTTTGAAAAACTTGCCCACAATCTAGCCATGCAAGCGGCATCGATGAAGGCAGAAGATGCGAAGGAGCTTGAAAAGCAAGATTATATAAAAGACCCCAGCAAAAAAGTTTCAGAACTTGTTAAAGAAGTAATTGCTAAGACAGGTGAAAACATTCGCATTGGCCGCGTGATTAGGATAGAATTAGGCAAGTAATGGATGAAGGCACAGTTCGCTCCAAGATGCAAGAAGTTCTCGATATGGTTGTGACTGACATTGGTACCATAAGAACAGGTAGAGCAACACCAGGGTTAATTGAGGAGCTAGAGGTTGCCGTTTATGGTGGTCAACAGAGATTAAAGGTAAACGAATTGGCAACCATTTCGTCCCCTGACTCACAAACGTTAATCATTGACCCTTGGGACAAATCAATAATTGGCGATATAAAGCAGGGGATATTGACAGCTAATATAGGTTTCAATCCATCGGTGGACGGTGAGATTATAAGAATAAGCCTGCCCCCTTTGACAACGGAAGACAGAGAAAAATATGTAAAACTTTTGTCAACGAAACTCGAAAGCGGGCGAGTTATGGTTAGGCAGGTTCGCTCAGACGCAATGAGGGACATAAAAAAGAATTTCGAAAACAAGGAATTAAGCGAAGATGAGAAATTTAACCAGGAAAAAAACTTGCAAGGAATAACAGATGAATTTGTTGGGAAAATTGACGAAAGCGGCAAAAAGAAAGAAGTTGAGCTTCTTCAAGTCTGACTTCTGCTAATATTATATTATGGCAATTTCAATATTGACATTTTTAGTAGTTTTATCAGTTTTAATACTGGTACATGAGCTTGGACATTACTGGGCGGCAAAGCGTGCAGGAGTTTTAGTTGAAGAATTTGGGATTGGTTACCCTCCGAGAATTTACAGTAAGAAAATTGGTGAGACAATCTATTCGATTAACTTATTGCCTTTTGGTGGGTTCGTTAGGCTTCATGGGGAGATGAGTGAAGAAGGAGTGACTAAACCACGAAGGTCTTTTGTGAATAAAAGCAAAAAAGCGCGGATTACAATACTTTTGGCGGGAGTTACCATGAATCTTTTACTAGCCGTTGTCGCCTTTGCAACGGTATATTCATTTTCCGGGATACCAAAGGATACCGAAAATGTTCGCGTGGTTGACGTTGTTCCTGGCTCTCCTGCACAAACCGCAAAAATACTAGTCGGTGATGTTGTTAGAAAGGTTGGCGATGAAGAAGTTACAACTGTTTCTGGATTTATTGAAATAGTTGAAAAAAATAAGGGGAGCAGATTGGCCTTTGAGCTCGAAAGGGTTAAGGGCGACGAAAAAACACTAGAGAAAGTTAGCATTACTCCAAGAGAGGCCCCACCTGAAGAAGAGGGCCCCTTGGGCGTAGTAATTTCTTCAACGGAAATATACTATCCGCCAGTATGGCAAAGACCTTTTGTCGGAATATACTATGGTGTTAAAGAGGCTCTTTTTTGGACAGCAACGATGGTTACTGGATTTATAACTCTCTTTGCCAATCTATTTAATGGACAGGTACCAAAGGATATTGCTGGGCCGGTGGGAATATTTGCTTTGACCTCCAAAGCTGCGGAATACGGAATACTTGCACTTATTAATTTTGTTGGGATACTGTCAATAAACCTAGTAATACTTAACATTCTTCCTTTTCCAGCCCTCGATGGGGGGAGGTTATTGTTTATAGGGATAGAGTCGGTAATAGGCAGAAAGGTTTTGCCAAAAATTGAAGCAACTATAAACGCCATCGGTATGATAATTTTGATTTCACTTCTTGTGGCGATTACTATTCATGATGTTCGAAGGCTTGTGTCTGCCGGCGGAATTTCTGGATTTCTAAATTCCATTCTGAGATAATAACCCCAATGTTGCAATCAAAATTATTTCCAAAAACCAGAAAAGAAGCGCCAAAAGAAGCCGAAAGCGCAAATCATCAACTCCTTGTTCGAGGTGGTTTCATGGATCAATTAATGGCGGGAAGTTGGACATTGCTTCCTCTTGGATGGCGAGTTGTTACAAAAATAAATCAAATTATCAGGGAAGAGATGAATGCCGTTGGAGGACAGGAGATGTTAATGCCTCTTCTTCATCCCAGAAAGATTTGGGATCAAACAGGCAGGTGGGAAAAAGCGAAAGAAGTGATGTATCAATTTAAAGATACAAGGGGCAAAGAATTTGCTCTTTCTTTTACTCACGAAGAGATTGTCATGGATCTTCTCAGAAAAAATGTAACCAGCCATAAAGATTTACCTATTTATGTCTATCACTTTTCTACGAAATTCAGAAACGAGGCCAGGCCCAGAAGCGGAATTCTAAGAGGAAGAGAATTCATGATGAAGGATTTGTATAGTGCTCATACGACTGAGAAAGATATGTGGGATTATTATGAAAAAGTAAAAATCGCATACTCCAAAATTTTTAAAAGATTGGGTTTTGATTTTAGAGTAACAGATGCGCCGGGTGGGGTGTTTACTGATGGAAACACTCATGAGTTTCAAGTCTTAGCGGAAGGTGGAGAAGATACAATTTACTTTTGTGATAAGTGTAGCTGGGGGGTCAACAAAGAACTATTGGGGGACAAAGTGGGGAAAGAGTGTCCCAAATGCAAAAAGGGGAAGATTGTTGAATCAAGGGCGATTGAAGTTGGCAATATCTTCCCGCTTGGCACTTGGTATGCGGAGAGAATGAAGGTTTACTACACCGATGACAAAGGCAAGAAGAAGCCTGTATGGTTTGCCAGTTATGGTATTGGCTCAACAAGAGTGATGGGCGCCTTAGTAGAAGTGAGCCATGATGACAAGGGAATCATTTGGTACCCGCAAGTTGCACCTTTTGATGTTCACCTAATTGATATTAATCAAAAAGGAAAAGCCAAAGAAATCTATGAAAAATTACTTAAGGAAAAAGTAGATGTGCTTTGGGACGATAGAGATGTTGCGGCGGGTGAAAAGTTTGCGGATGCGGATTTAATTGGAATTCCAGTTAGAATGATAATATCGGCTGATACGGGTGATAAGGTTGAGTGGAAAGAAAGAGCAGGCGATAAGGTTGAAATAATAACACTAGACCAAACAATTAAAAGATTAAAATAAGTGCTTCGACAAAGAAAAGGCAAACAAAGAAGACTGCCGGGCTTCGAAGGAATTGACGTTGTTGAGCAAAAACCGAAATACCCTCAACCGAGAATTACACGATATCGTGCCCCCAAGAAATTTGAGCTTATTTATAGACCTCTTGATTTAAATTTCAAAGGACAGCTGAATAAGTGGCTTATAAGTATTCAAAAAGAATCTAATTATAAAAAGCTACTTACAGGACAACAGGGAAAAATAGTTGAACTGTACTTGTTTCCCCAAAATCGTGGGAAAAGATGGTTAAATCAAAAAGAAGTGATGAAAAAAGTGACCGGTAATCCAAATTCAAATCTCAAAAAGATTCTTGTTCAAGCTATGTTGGCAGTATGGTCAAAAAACAGAAAATGAAAGAAAGAAGGGAGAAAAAAGTTGTTGCGATAGGAGGAGGTACAGGAACATATGCTGTTCTTACGGGTCTTAAAACGTATCCACTTGAGTTATCTGCTGTTATTTCCATGTGCGACTCGGGGGGTTCAACAGGTAAACTTCGTAAAGAGCTAGACATATTGCCCCCCGGCGATGTTAGGCGTGCAATTTTAGCCCTTTCAGACCTTCCATTTGCGAGAAAAACACTTGAGGATGTATTTGATTTCCGCTTTACGAATGGGAAAAGTTTGGCGGGGCATTCAGTGGGCAATATTTTACTGGCCGCCTTGGTGCAGATAACAGGTAGTATGGATAGGGCTATCGATGAGGCAGCTAGAATATTTAATCTTTCCGGTTCGGTTTATCCCGTAACATTGGATAAATCGAATTTGGCGGCCACATTAACGGACGGTACACGTATTTATGGCGAAAGCAAGATTGATATGCGAAATTTTAAGCTTAAATATCCGATAAAAAAGGTATATTTAACTCCAAAGGCCAAAATTTTTGAAAAAGCGGCCAAGGCTATTGAGAAAGCAGATTTAGTTGTTTTAGGTCCCGGCGATCTATATACAAGCATTGTTCCAACACTTCTTGTTCAAGGAATGAACGAAGCTCTATATAAGTCAAAGGCAAAATTAGTTTATGTAGTTAATCTCTTAACGAAAAGAGGAGAAACGGATGATTTTTCTGCAAGTGATTTTTTGGCTGTGATTAGGGATTATTTAGGTGATGCCTCCGAGAAAATTAGCCATGTGATAGTCCATAGGAATAAAATCAAAACTAAAAGCAGAATAGCCGATTGGTATAAAAGGTACGGATCAAAACCAGTAATAGATGATTTAAGTAAGAAAAAACAAAACGTCAAAATAATTACGGGAGATTTTATGGATACGACTACTTTTTATAGGCACGATTCGAGTAAACTTGCAAGAACAATAGTGTCTCTTCTTTGATATTTCCCAGTAAAAAAGTATAATCTGGTCACCAAGCCGTTCTTTAATAATAAAAGGAGGAGTGTAAACATGCCTGTTTCGAATGACTTTGTTTTATCGACACTGATTATCTTAGCTTATATTCTATTGGTGATCGTTGCTGCGTGGGACAATCTAAAGAAGGATAGGTTGTCAAAATTAGAGACATGGGACTCGGACCCCGAATGAAGGAGGGAGTATAATATGCAGTATTATCCAGAATCGCCTAGTGAAGGTTTAAGGATGGTAGGGAAATGGTTAGGGGTTGTCCTTCTCATTGCAGTTTCAGTTTGGGTTGGAGAAACATATCTACCTCCTGATGTGTTCGGAACATTTGCGATATTATTCTATTGTTTGATTTTAGGGCTATCTTCGTGTCCTAGGCGTCAACAAAACAGTGAATAATACCGTAACAGATCTTGGTCATTGGGACTTCGCGTTTGGGTGTAAAAACCTGGAGATGGAGTCTCATATTTTTTGTCAAAAACGCCTAAAATTTCCTCTTGTTGCAGTTTTCACAAGTATATATACTGAAACGGAATGGACGACTGTATTTTTTGTAAAATTGTAAATGAAGAAATTCCAACGAAATTTGAGTGGAATGATAACGAAGTAGTAGCCTTTGATGATATTAACCCGATTGCACCTGTTCATATTGTGATAATCCCTAAAAGACACATAGAGTCACTAAAGGAAGTTAAGAAGGAAGATGTCGAATTACTTGGGAAAATTCAGAAAATAGCTAGCGAACTTGCGGGCAAAAAAGGTATAAAAGATGCTTTTCGAGTACTAACGGCGAGTGGCAAAGGAGCCGGTCAGACAGTTTTTCACCTTCACTACCATTTAATCGGGGGATGGAAAGACAAAGCTCCTGAAATGGAAGCTGGCAAGGATGAGCAGGAAAGCGAATAAATATGATAACGGAGAAAATTAAGATACAAATTATAGAAGCACTGAAATCGGGAGATAAATTAAAAATGTCTACATTGAAGCTTTTATCTTCCGCTCTCCACAATGCACAAATTAAGAAAAGGGAAGAATTATCGGAAGAGGAAGAGCTGGAGGTTGTAAAACGAGAGGCCAAAATGAGAAAAGATGCAATCGAAGCTTATGAGAAGGCTGGAGCGACCGATAGAGCTGAAAAAGAGAAAAAAGAATTAATAATTCTACAAGAATATTTACCTGAAGAATTATCTGAGAAAGAAATAGAAAAAATTGTTGATGAGGTAATCACCTCAACAGGCGCTGCAGATATGAAAGATATGGGAAAAGCAATTGGCGTTGTGATGGGGAAATGTAAAGGAAAAGCTGATGGGAAAAAAGTCTCCGAGATGGTGCGCTCAAAGCTCTCTTAATAACTGTCCGAGGTTTGAAGTAAGAGAAAGAATAAATATATGATATCGGTTTCTGTAAAAAATCAGTCAAAATATCCCGTAAACGTGGACGAAATTGAACGGTGTTTGTCTACTTTATTAGAACAAAGAGGCATAGTTTCTAACACCAAAGTATCTGTTGCTTTAGTTGGAAAAAAGCAGATGCTTGACATATCAAGAAAGTATCTTAAAGATGATAAGGTGCATAATGTTCTTTCTTTTACATACAGTGAGGTTTCAGATAAGTTTATTTTTCCTCCCGACAACTCGGTACATTTAGGAGAGATAATAGTTTGCTACCCTAAAGCTAATGACGAGGCCAAAGCAGAGAAAGTTGATACAGAAGAAAAAATAAAGGAATTGGTGAAACACGGAGCCTTACACTTGATTGGTATCCATCATGATTAATATCTAATATGACTTATTATCTTAAATATCGCCCCCAAAAAATAGAGGACCTAGATATTCATAATGTTAGAGAGTCGTTAGGAAAAATTGTGGCATCTGGAAAAATTCCTCACGCATTTCTATTCTCGGGTCCAAAAGGAACGGGGAAAACTTCAGCAGCAAGAATTTTGGCCAAAGTTGTAAATTGTCAGGCGAATGAAAAAAAATTTGGAGAACCCTGCAATAAATGTAGTCAGTGTAAATCGATAACAAGAGGGTCAAATATAGACGTTATTGAGTTAGACGCGGCAAGCCATCGCGGAATCGACGATGTAAGAGCCTTGAGAGATGCCGTGAAGTTGGCGCCCGCAAGCTCCAGAAAAAAAGTTTATATAATTGATGAAGCGCACATGTTAACCACTGAAGCTGCGAATGCTCTTCTTAAAACCTTAGAAGAACCTCCAGATCACGTCATGTTTATATTGGCAACAACTAACCCTGAGAAATTAATTGAAACGATAAGATCAAGAGTAACAAACATTGTATTTAAGAAAGCGACAGAAAAGGAGGTTGAAAGATCTCTTGCGAAAATAGCCAGGGGAGAAAAACTAAAAGACAAAGGTGCACTATCTTTAATTGCAAAAAAGTCAGATGGATCATTCCGAGATGGAGCGAAGATTTTAGAAGAGCTAGTCACACAAAAAATAAAACTTAATACGAAGGATGCCGAGGAATTTCTTTTCAAAAAGAAAACTTTCAATATCGAAGAGTTACTTTCTCACTTATCCGAAAAGAATACAAAAAAAGCTTTAAAGGAAATTGAAGGTGCGGTTAATGCGGGAGTGTCGCTTGAAATTTACACTTCGGCAATTTTAAGAAGGTTGAGAGACGCTCTTCTAAACAAGGTCGGTTTGGAAGGGGAAGAGTATGCAGAGCTTAATAAAAAAGAAATCATTGCTCTTATTAGGCTTTTTGTCAGCGCTGCAATTGAGTTAAGGGGAGCGGTAATTGAACAATTGCCTCTAGAGGTGGCCGTTATCGAGTGGTGTGACGAACAAAGTGTGCAGCCTGAAGATGAAGGGGAGAAAAAGGTATCAAAAGGTGGAGATAATGGTAATGGTGAGAATGTAGATACGGGCGATTCTAAAGAAACAACTCCGGTAAAAAAGGTAGTTTTTCATAGTAAGAAAAAAGTAAAAGAAGTAACAGAAGAGGTGTGGACAAAGATATTATTAGCGATCAAACCAATCAACACTTCGATAGAGGCTCTTCTGAGAGCTGCTAAGCCCCTGGGATTTGACGGAAAAGTGCTTACATTGAGTGTTTTTTATCGTTTCCACAAAGAAAGGTTAGAAGATACTCATCATTTGAGAGTATTGGAGGGGGTAGTTGCAGAAGTGCTTGGGTGCCCCACAAGAATTCAGTGTTTGCTGGCTGAACCGCAAGCCAAACAGGTACTAAAAGTGGAGCCCAAGGAAGAGGTTGTTTTGACTGACGAAACAGACGAAGATATAATCAAAGTCGCCAAAGAAATCTTTGGGAACTAATAAATAAATTATGGCATTTGACAAAGTTAAACAATTAGGTGAATTAAACAAAATGCGCCAACAGGCGAAAGAACTTCAGAAAGAGTTGGAGCAGATTACGGAAACGTTAAGCGCTGGGGATATTGAAGTGAAAGTCACTGGTGATCAAAAACTGGCGTATATGAAAGTTGATGGAGAAGAGAGGCAGGATATTGTCGATGCGATTAACAAGGCGATGAAAAAAGTTCAGAAGAAGGCTGCCAAAAAGATGCTTGAAATGGGTGGAGGACTCTCCGGACTTCTGGGAAAAATGTAGCCCCTATTCAGCAAATAGTATAATTTTATATAGTGAAAATACCAAAGCCACTTCTTAAGTTAATTGAATCTTTTCAAAAACTTCCTGGAATTGGGCCAAAGACGGCTCAGCGGTTAACTTACTATTTACTTCATGTTCCACAAGGAGAATTAGATTCATTTGCCGAAGCATTGAGTCAACTAAAGAAAAGCACAATCCTGTGCTCGATATGCAGAAATGTAGCAGAAACGGATCCATGTCCAATCTGTGTTGAGGATGGACGAGATGAACAAACAATATTGGTTGTTGAACAGCCATTAGATATTCTGGCATTCGAAAGAACAAGAAAATTTACGGGTCGATATCATGTCTTACATGGAAGCATAAGTCCTTTGGAAAACATTGGTCCCGATGAGCTTTATATTGATGACTTGCTGAAGCGAACGAGAGAGGATGAGAGTATCAAGGAAATAATTATTGCCACAAATCCCACGATGGAAGGAGAGGCGACAGCGATGTATATTTCCAAAAAACTAAAGGCACAAATTGCTGACGGACGGAAGAAATTTAAGATTACCAGACTGGGCATGGGAATTCCCACAGGGGCTGACTTGGAGTATGCAGACGAAACAACCCTAGAGCAAGCAATAGAAGGAAGAAGAAATATATAAAATAATGAAGGTAAAGGGTATTAAATCAGGTGTATCCGATTCTACTAAAAGGATTGCCAAACAAGCCGCGAAGCAAGTGGTTGGTGAGCCCTTTGAGATATTAAAAACCGCAGGAAAGCAGGTTTCTGGGGCAGAGTCTGTTTCTGGACCTATTCATGAAGTGACACAAAGAGATACTGAGTCGAAAGAAGAAAAACTTCCCTTAGATGAACAGAAGATTAAAGTTAAAAGTAAGAGATTATTAGAAGCTCTAGAAAAAGAAATTGAAGACATTAGGAAGCAAAAAGAGTTTGACGAAGAAGAGAAATTAAAAGAAGAAGAAATCCAAGAGCAAATACAGGAAGAAGAGGGAAAAGACAATTCTATTCCAGTGATTTCATCTAAGCCTGCCATGGGAGCGATAAAAGGAATGAAGGGTAAGCTTAAGAAATTGAAAGCAAAAGCAGAAATACGCATGCCCCCTTCTGGCTGAGGTCAATTTAGGGTAAAATGTTCTTATGGCCGACATTTATCTAACAAATAGTCTTACTGGGAAAAAAGAAAAATTTGAACTCCATAATTCAAAAGAGGTGGGGATGTATGCTTGTGGCCCTACCGTTCATAATTTTGCAACGATCGGTAATTTTCGCACATATACAGTTGCCGATATTCTTTTTCGACTACTTGGGTACAACAGTTTTTATACAAAATATGTTATGAATTTAACAGACGTAGGTCATCTTGTCGGGGATGCAGACACTGGTGATGACAAAGTTGAAGAGTCAGCAAAGAAAAAAGGGAAAACCGCATGGGATATTGCAGAATATTACACAAAAATATTTTTGAAAGATTTCGAAGCGCTTAATTTGCGAAAACCGTGGATATTTCCAAAAGCCACCGATCACATAGAAGAACAAATCGATCTTATTAAAGTTCTTGAAGAAAAGGGTTTTACATATAAAACATCGGACGGAATATATTTTGATACAAAGGAATTTGAAGAAAAGACAGGCAGAAAGTATGGGGAATTGTCAACGTTGGATGAGGTATTAGAAGGGGCAAGAGTAAGGGAAAACCCTGAAAAGAAAAACGCAAGGGATTTTGCTTTATGGAAGTTTTCTAAAAAACCGGGAGAAAGACATATGGAATGGGAGAGTCCCTGGGGAATCGGTTTTCCAGGTTGGCATATCGAGTGTTCTGCTATGAGCATGAAATATTTAGGAGAAAGTTTCGATATTCATATAGGCGGAGAAGACCTTAGGTCGACTCATCATCCGAATGAAATTGCTCAGTCCGAAGCGGCAACGGACAAGCCATTCGTTCGTTACTGGATTCATGTCACTTTTCTCAAGGTGGACGGAAAAAGGATGAGCAAAAGCTTAAATAACTTTTATACAATTTCGGATTTACAAAAAAAAGGTTTTGATCCATTAGCTCTGCGCTATCTCTATTTAACGGCTCACTACAGAGATTCACTGAACTTTACATGGGAGAGCTTGAAGGCGGCGCAAACTGCTTTTGATAAGCTTAGAAGTCAAGTGGTTGGTTACCGAGAAAAGTCTTCCAGAACAACTCTCTCTCCAGAGAAACAAAAGAAAATTGATGATTTCAGAAACAGGTTCACTCTGGCAGTTTGCGATGACATAAATACTCCCAGAGCATTGGCTGCTTTTTGGGAGATGTTAAAGAGTAATATTCCCTCAGGAGATAAGTATGATTTGGCGATGTCTTTCGACGAAGTATTGGGATTGGGCTTACAAGGATTTCAGACACAGAAAGTTGAAATACCAATAGAGGTTCAAAAACTGGCGGAAGAAAGAGAGGCTTTAAGAAAAGCTGAAAAGTTTGAGGATGCAGACAAGATAAGAAAATCGATGCTAGAGGAGGGATATTTAGTCGAAGACACTCCTGAAGGCCCCAAAGTAAATAAAATACAAAAATGAAGTTGTTGGCGGTGATATTTGATTTAGACGGAACAGTATTGGATAACGAAGACGAATATGGAATTGCCTTTAAAGAAGTCTTATCTAAGCTCGGAGTAGAAACTAATTCAGAATTTCCACATACACAGGGAATAGGTGTGGAAGAAAATTGGCAAAGATTAATTCCTAAGCATAAAATAAAAACAAAAAAAAGCACAGAAGAGCTTTCCAAAGAAACCCAAGAGGCATATCTGAAAATGCTATCGAAAGTTACTTTTAAAAATGGTGTAAAAGATTTTGTAAAAGATCTCAAAGATTCAGGAGTTTTTGTAGCTCTTGCAACATCGAATACTTGGCCAACGGTTGAGAAAGTTTTTGATGCTTTCAATTTGGAGGGAATATTTGAAACAATCACAACTGGTGAAGAGGTTAAGCTTAAAAAACCGGATTCGGAAATATTTCTTTTAACAGCACAAAAATTAGGAATTGACCCAGAAAATTGTTTGGTAATTGAAGATACAGTGGCGGGTATAAAGGCGGCCCAAAATGCAGGGATGAAGGTTGTGGCGATTGCAAGAGACAGTAAGCACGCCAAATTGCTTCAAAAAGCGAAAAAGGTGATTTATGATTATGGGGAATTGTCGCCCGACATGTTGACTAATATATAGGCATTATGACAGAACTAACTGAAAGTATAAAGAACGAAGACGAGGCCAAAAAACAACAGGATTGGATAAAGTATCCTATTGAGAAAGCTGAGATTATAAGAAAAGAAACAAAGAAAACCGGAGAAGATACAGACACTATCCTTTTGGGCCATATTATAACTCTTATCCTTGATGATGATGCAAATGCTTTTAACATGGTTAAATTAAGTGGATATTCACCGCACTATATGGAGTACTCGCGAACTGTAATGTTGGGAAGGTTATCCTTGGAAATAGAATTTAAAGAGACTCCAGAAGAACTAAGGAAACAACTTGAATTGACCCGAAACAAGCTTCAAGAGCACGACTGGATAGGCGAAAAAGGCTTTAATGAAGTATTTGGAATCTGGAAAGAAACAGTTAGGGACTGGACACAAAATTTTCGTGACACCAATCCAGAAATAAATGAAGCATACGAGAAATTTCAGGCATTCAATACTAGTTTATCAAAGGCTTTTCCTAAGAGAGTTTGATTTTTTTTAGTGCAAAAACATCCACCCTTATTCCTATGTGGTCAATCATGGAAAAATGCTTTCTGACTTCCTCTCGAAACTTCTCAGCCAATTTTGGAGTAAAGTGCGAATAACCTCCCTTTTCTGATTGGGAACATAGTTTGTTTTCATACTCTTGTATAACAAGAAGTATTTTCTCTCCTTCCTTGTTGAACTCTTCTTGCCACTTTTCTTCGTCTAAGACATATCTGTCATGAAGCCTTTGAAAGTTTTCAAACACCTCTTTATTATTGTCAACCATTTTTTGGTAGTACTCTCTATATTTAGTCATTGCTAAATTATATAATCCAGACATGAGCTTACAAGTTGGAATTGTAGGATTACCGAACGCTGGAAAATCAACGCTGTTTAATGCGTTGGTAAGCAGGCGTTTGGCCGAAACCGCGCCAAGGCTGTTTACAACGATTGATCCTCATGAAGCGGTGGCGGCTCTGCCTGATAGGAATTTAGAAAAGCTTTCAAAATTAATTAAACCTAAGGAGACAGTGCCAGCAAGTGTGACATTTATAGATATTGCAGGATTGGTAAAGGATGCTCACAAAGGAGAAGGCTTGGGAAATCAATTTTTGGCGAAAATACGAGAAGTTGACGTCATTGTTCATGTTGTTCGTGCTTTTGAAGATTCTAATGTTGCCCATCAACATCCAATTCACACACCCGGTTCATTAGAGCAAATCATTGAAGATATAGAAATTGTTAACCTAGAGCTTGAGTTGGGAGAGATTAAGAAAAAGCCAACAATTTATGTGATAAATATTGGAGAGAGTCAAATAGGAAACAAAGAAACTGTTGTAATAACCAAAAAGATTAAGGATAAATTCAAAAGCGAAGCAATCACTCTTTCCGCAAAACTGGAAGAAGAATTTATAGACTTAAGTACAGAAGAAAGAGAAGAATACTTGAAATCTCTTGCAGTCAAAGAAAGCGGATTGAATCAGTTAATCAACGCTGCGTACAAACTTCTCAATTTGATAACTTTTTATACAATCAAAGGAGGTAAAGAAATTCATGCGTGGAGCATTGTTAGCGGGTCAACCGCCATTGAAGCAGCTGAGGAGGTCCATACTGACTTTGCAAAAAACTTTATTAAAGCAGAAGTTATTGAGATAGGTGATTTATTTTCAGTGGGAGATTGGAAACAAGCTAAAGAGAAAGGAAAAATTCGCTTGGAAGGAAAAGACTATATTGTTAATGACGAGGATGTGATTGAGTTTAAGACAAATGCCTAGTAGGAAAAGTACAAACAAGAAACCAAAAGTATCTTTCGTTATCAGAACAAAAGATGAGGGTCGATTTATAGGAAAAGTTCTCAGGTATTTGTATAAGCAGACTTTTAAGGAGTTCGAGGTTATTATTGTTGATTCTGGTTCAACAGATAAAACTTTAGAAATTGTTCGTAAATTTCCAGTTAGAATTATACAAATCAAGCCAGAAGAGTTCGGTATGAGTTATTCGTTAAATCTTGGGATTTTGAAAACGAGGGGGGAAATAATTGGAATAATATCCGGCCACTCAATACCACGTTCTAATAAATGGCTTGCAAATGGTTATAAAAACTTCAAGGACAAGACAATAGCGGGTGTAACAGGTCCTTTAAGTTCAAATCCTTTGGCATATTTATGGCGACCTCTAGGATTTTCTATATTCGATTCTTCCAAAAGAGTCGAACATACTTCAAATATGAACAACACGCATGCATTAATAAGAAAAAATATGTGGAGGCTTTACCCTTTTGATGAAAAATTATCAGGCTCGGAGGATCGAGATTGGGCGCTAGAAATGCTTGCTAGGGGTTATAACGTAGTGAGTGATCCAGGATTTGCTGCTTATCACTCACACATTGTCTTGGGTCGGTCGCCTCGGTTTAGGATGAAACCGATATGGAGAGCGCGGGGAGAAATTATCGATAAGCGCAAAAGACCCAGGAAGTCTTACACTAAGATAAAGATATAATTGAGTTTAAAGTTGGGAGTTGATATACTTTCCCTCGCACGTTGAACGTGCTAATTTATTATTAATATGAAAGATTACGAATTAACATTAGTTTTGCCAGGAAGTGCTACTGCTGCTAAGAAAAAAAATACACAAGAAGCTATTGAAAAAATAGTCAAAATTATTGGTGGAAAAGTTGGCAAGATAGAGGAGTGGGGAAAGAAAGAATTAGCCTATGAAATTGCAAAAAACGACTCTGGCATATTCCTACATTATCATTTAAAATTGGAGGAAGAAGCAGTTAAAATGCTTCCGCAAAAGTTAAATCTGGAAGAGAATATTATTAGATATCTTTTGGTAAGAAAGGAAGAGGAAAAATAAGAAATGTCACGGAGTTTAAATAAAGTATCACTAATAGGCAATTTAACCAGGGATCCAGAACTTCGTTTTACTCCGCAAGGTACGGCTGTTTGTACGTTTGGTCTTGCTACAAATCGACAGTGGACAACGGAATCTGGAGAAAAGAAAGAAGATGTTGAATTTCATAAAATTGTTGCTTGGACCAAGCTGGCTGAATTATGTGCACAACTTTTAACGAAAGGCCGAAAAGCCTATGTAGAAGGAAGGCTTCAAACCAGAAGCTGGGATGCTCAAGATGGTGCAAAAAGGACAACTACGGAAATTGTAATTTCTAGTATGATAATTTTAGATTCAAAAAGAGGGTCTTCAGAAGAAGGGTTTGATTATCCAGACAAGGGAATGCCAGAGGATGATACGGCTCTTATAACAGAAGAAGAGAGTGTTAAGAAAACTAAAACAAAAAAGACTCCTAAAGACAAAAAAAGTAAAGGCTCCGGAGATAAGGCGGAAATAGAAAACGAAGAGGATATTCCTTTTTAAAAACCCACTATGAAAAAGAAAATTATAAGGAGAAAGAAAAAAGCTTTTCATTGCCCATTCTGTAAAAGTGAGAGAGACCCTGATTACAAAGATTACAAGACTCTCGAGAAGTTTGTGACAGACAGGTCCAAAATTATTGGAGAGAGCCGTACGGGACTTTGCGCCAAACATCAAAGGCGTTTATCAATCGCAATTAAAAGAGCACGGCACCTCGGACTTCTTCCGTTTGTCTCAAGAGTGTAAGGTGTTACAATTTATTTCGTATGAAATTTCTGCCGTTTCCTAAAATCAGCTTAAAAAAACTAAGAACAGTAATTTTAATTATTGTAATTATTGGCACAAGCTTATCAACAGGGTACTTTTTTGGAAGAAAAGGATTTTTGGCTTCATTCTCGCGTTTTCCGATAGTCACAATTTCAAGACAAACCCCACCCGAAAAAAGCGTTGATTTTTCTTTGTTTTGGAGAGTGTGGGATTCTTTGGATGAAAACTATTATGACAAGACAAAAATTGTCGACAGCGAAATGGTATACGGAGCAATTAAGGGAATGGTTTCTGCATTGGGCGATCCTTACACCATTTTCCTACCGCCAAGCGAAAATAAAGTCGTCCAAGAAGATCTTTCAGGAAGCTTTGAAGGTGTTGGTATTCAGATTGGTTATAAAGATGGCCAGCTAGCGGTTATTGCGCCACTTCCAAGCTCACCGGCAGAAGAAAAAGGGATTCAAGCCGGCGATTTTATAGTGGGAATAAAAGATGAACTTAAGGACATTGATAGGGGAACCGTAGGAATAACGCTCCCTGAAGCAGTAAGGGCGATTAGGGGCCCGGCCGGTACCATTGTTACACTAACGCTCATAAGAAATGGCAGCGAAGAGCCAATAGTGGTAGACGTTATTAGAAGAAACATAGACATTCCAAGTATTATTTTGTCTTTCGAGGGGGCAGATGAAAACATAGCCCATATTAAGATTCTTAAATTTGTCGCAGAGACCGAGAGCGAGTGGGAAGAAGCGGTTATTGAAATCATTAAAAAGCCGCAAGTAAAAGGAGTTATTCTTGATTTGAGAAACAATCCGGGGGGTTATCTTCAGTCCTCAGTAGACATTGCATCGGAATTCTTGAGTAGTGGTAGCGTGGTCGTTACCGAGGCAGGAGCCAATGGAGAAAAGTATGACTTTGTAGTTGAAAGAATAGGAAGAATGTTAAACATGCCGACCGTAGTCCTTGTTAACGAAGGTTCAGCCTCGGCTTCCGAAATTTTAGCAGGCGCCCTAAGAGATGATAGAAATATACAATTAATAGGGGAAACCTCTTTTGGCAAAGGAACGATACAAGAACCGCAACAGCTGAATAATGGAGCTGGTCTCCACATAACAGTATCAAAATGGCTGACACCTAGTGGTTTCTGGGTGAACGAGGGAGGGTTAGAACCGGATATTACAATTGTTGACGATATAGAGACTTCTGAGGATGAGCAACTTCAAGAGGCAATAAAATTACTGATTTCTGAATAAGATATTCTTACTTGCTGACGAAATTTATTATCTTTTCGAGATCGCCATTAATAACTGCATCCAGATTCCCCCAAGATTTCTTTATTCGGTGATCTGTAACACGGTTTTGAGGAAAGTTGTAGGTTCTAATTTTTTCAGATCTCATTCCGCGGCCAATGGCACTTCTGTATCCGGCAATGGTTTTTTCCTTCTCTGCCTCTTGTTTTTCCCAAAGCCTGGCACGAAGAAGGTCACGAGCAATTTCTCTGTTTTGTATTTGTTGACGTTCCTGCTCGCTAGTGACAGCGATGCCAGTGGGTTTGTGTATAAGTCTGACCGCTGTTGAGACTTTTTGAACGTTTTGTCCTCCGTGAGTAGAGGCTCTATAGAATTGCCATTCTAGGTCGCGTGGATTTAATTCAATCTCTTTTTCTTTAATTTCGGGAAGGACGGCCACTGTTGCGGTAGAAGTATGGATTCTTCCGCGCTTCTCAGTTGCTGGAACACGTTGAACTCTGTGAACCCCTGACTCGTTTTCTAAAAGCTTAAAGACATTTGGGCCTGTAATCTGAATAACGTTCTCACCAATTGTCCTTGTTTTCCAGTTATTCTTAGTTGCATAACGCGTATACATTCTCGCTAAGTCTGTTGCCCAGATTTTCGCTTCATTGCCGCCAGCTGCAGACCTAATCTCTATATATACTTTTTCAGTTTGATTATTCATTTTGGAAAAGAAGTTTCCTTATTTTTTCTTGCTGCGAAGTTCTTCCAAAGATTTTGGCTTTTCTTCTTCTTCTCGAATTCTTTTGAGTCTTTTTAAGCGTCGTTTCTCAGTTTTTGAATATACTTTAGCTTTGGCCTTGGCTTGTTTGGACCTAAAAGCATCAACTCGACCGGCTGTGTCAACAAACTTCATTTGTCCTGTGTAAAAAGGATGACAAGCTGCGCACACCTCCACTTGAATTTCCGGAACGGTTGCCCCTACGGTAAATGTATTGCCACACGCACAAGTTACTTTTGCTTCTTCATGCCATTTTGGGTGAATTTTTGTCTTCATGAAGCCTATTTTACCTTCTTTTCTTGTATTCGGCAATTGTTATTCCAATAGTAATAAGTACGGCACCAATAACGAAATAGATAGAAATTTTTTCGCCAAGCCAGAAAACGGCTAGAGGAATTGAGAACAAAGGCAGTAGATATCTAAAGAGGGCAGCCTCGCTTACTTCAATTGATTTTTGCGCCAATATGTATAAAAAGTAGGCTAAAGTGCCAGATAAAAGCGCCATATACCAGACACAAAGATGATATTTTAAAGGGAGATTGATAATTGAATTTATTGTTTCAGAGTATCCATAGAGAAAAATTGTTAATGGAATTACGGTAATGGCTCCAATAATAAAGCCAATATTTATTAGAGTTAACGAGGGAACCTTTTTTCGAGCTACTTGTTTTGCTATTAAAACAGCAATACTCTCTGCAAGCAGAAACAAACCGATGAGAAGGTTTCCTGACAATCTTAAAACTTGATGGTCCATAATAATAGGGGAAATAGCTGTGAAGATAGCTCCTGATACAACAATGGCTATTCCAGTTTTTTCTCGATTCGTAACATGCTCCTTAAAAAAGACGACACCCCCGATTGCGACCAGAAGAGGAGCGAGCAAGGAAATAAGAGTCATGTCAAGGACAGTTGTTTTTTCCAATCCCAAGAAAAGCACACCAAGAGCAATAGGAAAAGCCATCAATCCATAGATAAGAACTAGTGGCAAATTCTCTTTTGGTTTAGGGAATTTTACGCCGAAAAGAATGAAAAACAAGATTGAAAAAACAGCTGAAATAGCAAACCGGTAAGCCAAGAAGGGAAGAGGGGAAATTTCCTGGAGGGTGTATTTAATGATAGGTCCTGCTGCTCCCCAGATGACGGCTACTATTAAAAGGTAGATGTAGGCTTTTAATCTGTGGGATTTCATATTAGTTCGACTAACCTGTCCAAACCAAAAGAAAAACCAACAGCCGGGATGTTGCGTCCAGCAAAAGTCCCTATTAAATTATCATATCGGCCTCCACCTCCTATGGAGAGATCGCCTTGCTTGCCTGACGGCTTAAGCTCGAATACCAAACCAGTGTAATAATCGAGTCCTCTAGCCAAAGTGTTGTCTAAAACAAAATCTGTTCCAAACCTCAAATCATATTTGGACTCTAAGATTTCCCTGACCTTGTTGAAATTTTCTGTCTTACGTTTTTTGTCAAGGGTGCCTATGAATTTCTCGATTTCACTTTCCGAAAACCCTTTTGTCGAAAGCTCTTTTTTGACGCCATCCAGCCCTATCTTGTATAACTTGTCCCAAGCCCTCACAGCTTCCATGGGTAGTCCTTCGAAGTTTTTTCTGTCGTTTATTGCCATTATCGCTTTTTCAAGCCCGAGCCCTCTAGCGGATTTTATTGCAGCGGCAATAATTTTTGCATCTTCCTCATATGTATCTGAGGAACCAACAATATCAAAATCAAATTGAACGAATTCACGAAATCTCCCTCTTTGGGGCTTCTCACCTCTAAAAACCGAACCAATTTGATATCGAGAAAAAGAAGGTCTTAAAAGGTCAAGATTGTTTGCAACAAAACGGGCCAAAGGAACAGTCAAGTCATATCGAAGAGCTAGTTTTCTTCCGCCACGATCTGTAAATTGGTAGATTAACTTTTCTTCTTTTCCGTATTTTCCAAGAAGCGTTTCTGCAAACTCAACAGTGGGCGTTTCAATAGGAAGAAAGCCGAAACTTTCTAAAACCTCCGCGATTCTATTAATGGCACGGCGACGTTTTATAGCTAGCTTCGGATTAATATCCCTAAATCCTTTTGGTGTTATTGGTCCTTTTTTCATAACTACTTAATAATATATTTTATGGAATTAAAAAACCAGCCAGTTGGCTGGTAAGTAAACCACGCAAATTACCACCCAACTTTAGGTTGATGGGTAATAATGAGACATTTTGTTTAATTGTTTCTTCATGGTCGAGATATGATACTTTAGTGAAAATATGAAGTCAAATTTATTCTTCTTTTGCCTCTTCGGGGGTAATTATGTGCAAAAATCTGGCATCAAGGGTATTTCCCTCAGTTGTGCCAACTATCATTATTTTGTCTCCTTCGTCTATTTCGCTAAGTTCGGGCCCTTCCCATTTTGTCCCAAATTCTACGGTCCATTCCTTGCCAGTTGAGGCCGTTAGCGTTAGAGATTTTTTGGCTATTTCAGATGGTTCCCCAAATACTGCTTTACGAGTGGTTGGCTCAACAGAGGTAGTAATTAGTATTCTTTTTCCTTCCAGAACACTATTTCCGTTTTTGTAGCCCATGGCAATGATAAAATCACCGATAGCCAAATCAGATAATTTCACGGTAGTAGTCGTTTTGGTAATTTTAATGAATACTGTGTTTTCTTCATCAACTGAGATTTGTTGAATTTCTCCCGCATCCTCTTTAGTTGTACCGAAAATGTATTTATTAACCTGAATTGTTTCCTCTGCGATATCGGTTACACTTCCGATATATGCAAAAGGTATAGTTCTTGCTTCTTCCACCTTCTTTTGCACATTGTCTCTAACGGAGCCTGCTTCGTCCGTTGATGTTTCCTGAGCGAAGGTTGCAAAAGTTGTTAAGGTTATCAAAGCCAATAAGAACACAATAGTAAATATTTTTTTCATTAATTGTCTCCTTCCACTTGCTTAGCTAGCTCAGATGAATAAACGAGAATAAGTTTTTCTTGGGTTTCTGCACCTTCATTATCAAAGGCAGTTATTAATATTTCATTTACGCCACCTATAACATCGATTTCAATCTCGAATTCACCGTTTTCACCAGTTTTTGCTACATAATCTTCTTCTTCTGCTGAAACAATAATCCAGACATTGGGCTTGGTGATGCCGGTAAGGGTGGTAGAGGAGACAGTTATGACTTGGTAGTCTTGAGGTTTGGCGATTGTAATTCCAAAGTCCGCCTGGGCTGTTTCAGAGGTGTTTTCGGGTGCAGTCGTATTAGCTCCATCTGGCCTCAAAGCAACGTTAGCCCTCCAAACGCCAAAGGCAATTATTAAGCCGA
Organism: Patescibacteria group bacterium; assembly: GCA_018823885.1. Classification (GTDB taxonomy): domain Bacteria; phylum Patescibacteriota; class Microgenomatia; order UBA8517; family UBA8517; genus JAHJHG01. Next base: position 104,397 of record JAHJHG010000001.1, on the reverse strand, counting down.
AAGTTACTCCCGCGAGAATTGCAAATAATATTTCTTTACGCATATAGTGAGCAGTATAATAAAAAAAAGCCTCTATTAATAGGCTGAGACTAATATATTTCAACAATTAATCGTTGTCAAGGTGTTAGGGGTTTGATAGTATGCCTTGATAGGCCAAACAATATTTAGACAATGGATATAACATATTTAGGACACTCCTCATTTCGCTTAAAAGGCAAAACAGCTAGTGTGGTAATTGACCCATTTGATTCCAAGGCAGTTGGCCTTCCTTTTCCAAAAGTATCAGCCGAGATTGTAACCATATCGCATGATCATGAAGATCACAACAAGGCAGAGTTGGTTAAGGATGTTAGGAAAGTAATTTCAGGACCTGGAGAGTATGAAATCAATGGCGTTTCAATTGTTGGTATTGCTTCTTATCATGATGATACAAAAGGAACCAAAAGAGGGAAGAATACGATCTATATGATCGAAATGGACGGATTAAGAATTGTTCATTTAGGAGATTTGGGCCACAAACTTTCAGAGAAATTTATAGAAAAGGTAGGAAGTGTTGATGTGTTAATTGTTCCAGTCGGGGGAGAATATACGATTGGCGCTGTTAGGGCGACGGAATTAACTCGGTTAATCGAACCAAGCATAATAATTCCGATGCATTTCAAAGTACCCAATCTAAATCCTGCAACATTTTCGAAACTTGCACCCGTTGAGCCGTTTCTGACGCAGATAGGATTACCTGTTGAAAAGTTAAAGAAACTAACGATAACAAATAGGGCACCTGAAGAAGAACAGAAAGTTGTATTATTAGAGACCAAACAATAGCATCTGCCCAAAAGTACTCTTTACTAATCATATTTCTTTTGTTACAAACGAATCATGGCAGATCAATTACAGGTAAGGATTCCTCCACATTCAAATGAGGCCGAAGAATCAGTTCTTGGGGCCTTACTGCTTGATAAGGACGCAATAATTGCCGTTGCCGAGTTTTTGTCGTCTGAAGACTTCTATGACGATCGCCACAAAACAATATTCGAAAGTTGCGTAGATCTTTATGAGGAGAGAATACCGATAGACGTTTTGACAGTCGCGGAAAGACTAAAAAAGAAAAGAACATTGAAAAAAATTGGTGGAGCAAGTTATTTGGCAGAAATTGCCAACAAGGTGCCGACAGCAGCGCATGTAGAACATTACGGAAAAATAGTGAAAGACGCGGCTACCAAAAGGTCTTTGATGATTGCGGCAACAAAATTAGTTGATTTTTCATTAGACGATAGTTTGGCTGCGAGTGAGCTTTTGGATAAAGCTGAATCCGCTGTTTTTGCGCTGACCCAACGTCATTTAACTCAAGCCTTTACTTCCGTTAGGGAAGCTTTGACAGAGAGCTTTGATAGATTGGACGAACTTCATAAACAGGCAGAGGGGTTGCGAGGCGTACCTACAGGATTTAAAGATTTAGACGATACTCTTGCGGGGATGCAAAGATCAAACCTTTTAGTGCTGGCCGCTAGACCTGGAATTGGAAAAACTTCTTTGGCTCTAAATATCGCTCAGAATTTGGCCGTTAAGCATAATCGGCCCGTTGGCTTTTTCTCTCTGGAGATGAGCCGAGAGGAGTTAGTTGACAGGCTCTTGGTAACCCAAGCAGATATAGATGCTTGGAGATTAAAAACAGGGAAACTTACCGAGGACGACTTTACGAAACTATCAAACGCGATGGGGGAACTTGCAGAAGCACCACTATATATAGACGATACTCCAGCATTATCTATATTAGAAATGAGAACAAAGGCAAGACGGCTTCAGGTTGAGAAGGGTGTTGATTTATTAATTGTTGATTACCTTCAGCTTGCGCGAAGCAGAAATTTGGAGAATAGAGTTCAGGAAGTATCTGAAATATCACAGGGATTAAAAAATTTGGCAAGAGAACTAAAACTTCCTGTTCTCGCTATTTCTCAGCTTTCTCGAGCGGTTGAACACAGGGGTGGGGAAAAGAGGCCGCAACTTGCTGACCTCAGAGACTCGGGTAGCATAGAACAAGACGCAGACGTGGTTATGTTTTTATGGAAAGAAGATGAAGAAAAACAGGAAAACATTGTTTTAGATATTGCTAAACACAGAAATGGACCCCTTAGATCCCTGAAACTCTTTTTTAGGGGAGATAGAATCAAATTCTATGGTCGAGAGATGAAGAGACCGACGGAGAAGAAGTCAAAATAAACTTAGAGTTAGCGTTCAATTGCTATCTTTTGTGCCGAAGGTGGGAGTCGAACCCACACGGTACTTACGTACCACGAGATTTTGAGTCTCGCGCGTCTGCCAATTCCGCCACCTCGGCGCGAAGAAAATATCCAACACTTTGACTGGATATGAGTATTTTATCAAATGTATGCATTGTTTCAAAGAAATGGCCTTGTTTTAGGTATTTATTAAATATAAAATGACATCTGATAAAAACGAAAAATGATTGAAGCAACAAACTTAAAAAATGGAACGACTTTTTTGATGGATGGAAAACCATTTAAGGTGATTAAATATACCCACCAGAAAATTGGCAGGGGAGGAGGATTGGTGAAATTAGTTGTTCGTAATCTTGAATCTGGTTCTCAAGTAGAAAAAACCATAAATTCCGCGGCAAAGGTTGAAGATATTAATACTCAGAAGAAAAGCATGCAATATCTTTACAGTGATGATAAAAATGCTGTGTTTATGGACCCGAAGACATTCGGTCAAGTTGAAATTCCTACAGATTTGGCCAGGGAAGAACTCTCATATATTAAAGAAGGGGAAAATGCAGATATACTTTTTTGGGATGATAGGCCACTTTCTATTGAAATACTCCCTAAAGTAACTCTTAAAGTGGTTGATACAGCCCCTGGAGTGAAGGGTAATTCTGCAACCAATTTATATAAATCCGCAACCCTGGAAAATGATTTACAACTCAAGGTCCCTTTGTTTATTAAGATAGGTGACAAAATAAGGGTGGATACGCGAAAAGGGGAGTATGTTGAGAGAATAAGCGATAAATAATGGGCCTCAAGCAAAAATCCACCAAAGAGCGGCAAAGATTGTAAGAGCTTGAGTTAAAAGCCCCGGGATGATATTTGTATCTTCCTGAAGTGATTTTTGGAATATAATCCACTTCTTAATAAATTTATTTCTTATTCCTAAGAAAAAGTAAGGGCCTTCAATTATATCCGGCAATACGGAAGCAAAAGATGCAACTAAAATAGTTGCTGCATGAGAGGTGTTGGGAAGTGCTTTGGAAGCTATAAAAAATCCAAGAGCAAGAGATGCACAAACATCGATAATTACAACCGCAGTACTTTTTTGGGTGGGCTTACCGTATTTTTCTGTTTCTGTATTAAGGTGGGGATTCCAATGAGGTATTTTTTCAAGAAGGAAATGGCTTCCAAAAGCCAAAGGTATTGCAAGGATAGGGTTTACTACCTTTGTAGCGATTGCTGCCCCTACTGCGACATGGGGTGTTTCTAACACAATGTAAAAATGATAGCGCTTGCGCGCTGTTCAAGTCAAATATGGGAGAAGCCTTGAGAACTTGATATACTTTAGTTAATACGTTCGTAACATGATTGCAAAAATACTATTTAACATATCTGGAGTATTGTTTTTCTTCTTTATATTTTGGAAAAAATTAAAGGAAGATTATGATTCGGAAAGTATTTTCACCTTTGCTGTATTTATCGTAGCGGGTATAGGAATATTTAATTTCGTTTCCCAAAGAATACTACCACAATGGTGGTTTTGGGCAGATTGTCTGGGCGTGATTCTGGGCTTTATACTTGGAAGACTAAAGTTTAAATTTAGATTTTTCGAAAGCCTGGAAGCGACAACCATTGGTTTGTTACCATGGTTCTCATTTATCTTTTTGCAAGACGCTATCTTAAGCACTAGTTTGTCTTCACTTATTGCCTTTATAATTTTGCTTTTGATTATGGCTTTCTATGCTTTTCTTGACGCACATTACAAGAAATTTACATGGTATAAGTCTGGGAAGGTAGGCTTCTCTGGTTTAACAACATTAGGGGTTTTATTTTTAATAAGGACGGCAGTTGCAGTTGGCTTTCCTTCTATGCTATCCTTTTTGGGTTCAATAGATAGTATTATATCTGGAGTGATTGCCTTCACTTCATTTTTATTGGTATTTAACTTATCAAGACAACAAACATGAAGAAAAAGAAAAAAGCAAAAAGAAAGCAAAAAAAGGTCAAAGGAAAAGGTGGTGTTATTCAGATTCCTGCAAAACTCCTTGCTCCTATTGGTAGGTTTTTACAGGGAAGGTTGAAGAAACTAGAGAAAACAAAAAAAGAAATAGAAAAAGAAGATCCTTTTAAAGACACCTCAAGGATTTTAGACAATGCGGCCCCTGATACGGATGCTGCCGAGCAATTTGGTCACGCGAGAACATCGGCAATAAAAGAACAACTAGAACGAAAAGCAATACAGACAAAGAAAGCCTTAACTCGTATTAAAATTGGGAAGTATGGCCACTGTGAAGATTGTGACAAGATGATTGACACGGATAGACTGACGGTTTATCCCGAGGCAACTCTTTGCGCTAAGTGTCAGGCAAAAAGAGAAAAGTAGTTAGTGATTCTGATGATGATTTGGTAAATAGCCGCCGGAAGGCGGTTTTTTATTTCTCAGATGATACTATATAAATATGGATACGAAAATAATATTTGAAGACAAAGATCTTTTGCTACTTAATAAACCGTCTGGAATGGTAGTGAATAGAGCCAATACGACAAAAGAACCTACGGTTCAAGATTGGCTTGAAGAATATTTAAAACTCAAAGATGAGGGGATAGGTGGACGAGCAGGTATAGTTCACAGACTCGACAAGGGGACTAGTGGAATCATGATCGTTGCTAAGACTACGAAAGCCTTTGAAGATATTCAAAGGCAGTTTAAAGAGAGAAGCGTGGAAAAAAGCTATCAATGCTTAGTTCACGGAAAAATCGAGATAAAAAAAGGTCAAATAAAAGCACCGGTTGGCAGACTCCCATGGAATAGAGAGCGTTTTGGTGTTCTGCCTGGCGGACGCTCAGCAGAAACTAATTATGAAGTGATTAATTACTATAAAAAGGACAAAGATATATTCAGCCTAGTTAATGTTTTTCCTAAGACGGGAAGAACCCACCAAATTAGGATTCATATGAAGTATTTAGGCTATCCTCTTGTGGCGGACGAATTTTATGCTGGCCGAAAAACTTCAAGAAAAGATATAACTTGGTGTCCAAGGCTATTCTTGCACGCCAAAAATATCTCCTTTGTTCACCCGAGAACAAACAAGAAATTAACCTTTCAGGCGGATCTTCCTAACGATTTGGGGAAAGTGTTACAAAAACTTACTCTATTGACTGATTAACTTTTCATGCTTCTTTACACAAGGCTAGATTTTAATCTAAACTAGATATAGCCGAGATAAATTCAAAATGATTTAGGTACTAATTTTGCGAATAGTATGTCACCTGCCCAAAGAAGAAAAAAACGTGCTAAGCAAAAGGCGAAAAGGAATGGAAAAAATAGTTATGTCAAATGGCTATTTATTCTCCTCGTCCCGTTATTGATATTTCTTCTGATTACTTTTCAAACGAGATTTTGGAAATCTTCAGCAAAAACGTTCTTAGTAATTTGCAATGAAAGCGGAGAAGTGGTCATTTCAGTGTTTGATCCTGGGCTTGAAAAGATTACTAACATTATCATTCCCAAGGATACTGAGGTGGATGTAGCCAGACAACTAGGTCGTTGGAAACTGGGGAGCGTGCGAGAACTTGGGGAAAATGAAGATTTGGAAGGAAGGCTTTTGGCAGAAACTGTAGTTAAATATTTCAAGTTTCCGGTGTCCGCTTGGGCGGATGCTCCTGCCTTAGGGTTTGCTGATGGTGATTTGGTGGGAATTATCAAGGCAAGCCTATTGCCATATAAAACAAATTTAGGGATAGGGGACAGGCTTAAATTGGGGCTATTTTCTCTCAGAATTAAAAATTTAAAAAGGGAAAATATAGATTTTTCGGAAGGCAATATTCTTAAAAAAGTCACCCTCATAGGGGGGGAAGAGGGGTATGTTTTGGCTGGCAGATTGCCAAATTATATTATCGCGCTGTTTTCTAACCCAAATATTTCTAGCGAGGGAACAACTGTAGTAATACTTGATGCAACGGGAAAAGCAAACACAGCAGAAGAAATTGGAGAAGTTTTTGAAGTAATGGGTATTAAATTAGCTAATATAAAGAAAGAAGAAGCTGACGATGGCGACTGCGAAGTGAGAGGGAAAGAAAAAGAACTACTTGAGGAAATTGCACAAGTCTTCTCTTGTAAAAAACTGAAGACTGCCCCAGAAGGAAATTTTGATTTGGAGATAAAGATTGGGAGGGATTTTCCTAAGAGGTTTTAATCTTCGTCGTCTATACCCATTGCCTTAATAGATTGTTTTTTGTGGACGAGTTCCGGGGGGGTAAAGGATATATAATTAATTTTTTCTGAGGAAAAGGAAGGAACATCGGCGAGCTCTTTGGCTCTTTTGGTTTCGCGTATAAATACGTTTACTTCTTGAGGCCTAGAGGATTTAATAAAGGCCTGGTATTTATTTCCACCTTTGATCAATTTTATCAAGCTTACCGAAACATCATCTGGCAAACGTCCAATATATTTTTTGTTTAGAGTACAAACTGAGATTCTATGGTTCCCTAGTTTGAGCATTACCTCGTCTCCAGAGTCTAAATTCGCTAGGACCTTATTGCAATCACCTAAGTGGAGAAGTGTTACAATTTTGGTTTTACCAGGCTCTTCTAAAAATGCCCTTGCTGAAAATTTTGTTGGGCCCGCTATTTTTCCTTTCTTTAGGCCTTTCCATTTTTCTAGTGCTTTTGCGGCAATTGTATTATGAGGATCAATAGTCATTACTTTTTGGGCAATATTCTTTGCTTTAATAATTTCTCCTAGCTCAGAGTAGGCTCTTGCAAGTCGATTTAGAGCATCGACATCTTTTGGATCGTCTTTGAGGACTTGTTTGTTTAGTTTCAAAGCATCATTCCAGTTTGCCATTAGGGCCGCGGAAATTGCTTTTTGGGCAAGGTTTTGGTGCATGATATTTAACGTCGCAACTCATTCTGAGTATAGATATGATAAGAGCGTTGTCAAGAGGCTATGGACAGTTCATGACTTTGGATTAATAGGGGAGATAGTGAGAGGGGAGAACACTCGGCCTATAGTTGGACTTGAGAGCATGTCGTGTGGTATATTATTTGTTCGCTCTAATTTAGGCCTATGACATGCTTACCGAAAAGGTAATTGGCAGGCTTTTTAACTCAAAAGATCGTTAACATTCCACATACTAGGAGGAGAAATGAACAAAACATTCAATGTACTTGTAATTATTGGGGTAGTATCGCTCATGTTGGGAGCTTTTTTAATGTCCCGATATTCACCAGCAGATAGCGAAAGAATAATTGCAATATTGTTGTTCGCTGGTGGCTTAGTACTGTTGTCAATTACAAACATTATTACAACAGTATCCGACTGGCTTTCCATAATCGATAAGGCGGAGAGTCAGGGGGAATAACATCGTTGGATTTCATCCTTGACGTTTGTGTAATGCTTGCATTGTGTGCAAAGGAGTGTGGCGCCCTCGCAGTAGTAATGTTTATTGCGAGAGGCGCCTTTTTCTTTGGGCTGCGGTATGTTTTCGTATATAATTACACTTGAAATGAGTGGGCATTCACATTATTCAACAATCAAAAGACAAAAAGAGTCCAATGATGCCGCAAAGGGCCAGGTGTTTTCAAAACTGACTCGAGCTATATCTATTGCTGTAAAGACAGGGGGAGGACCAGTTCCGGAATCAAACTATAAATTAAGAGTAGCTATTGATAAAGCCAGAGCGCTAAACATGCCGAAGGTAAATATTGAACGAGCAATATCTAAGGGCACAGCAGGGGGGGCGCTTGAAGAAGTAACATATGAGGGATTTGGTCCCGAAGGTGTTGCGATAATGGTCGAGGTGGCCACTGATAATAGAAATCGATCCGGACAAGAAATTAAAAATATATTCGAAAAAGGGGGAGGAAGCTTAGCTGGTCCTGGGGCAGTATCTTTTAACTTTGAGCCTAGGGGGTTTTTGATAGTAAAAAAAGATAAAAATACAGAAGAACAAATGTTAACGCTAATAGATCTTGATGTAGAGGATATGGAAGAATCAAGTGATGGGATTGAGGTATATGTTGATGCGAATGTTCTCAGTCAAACTAGAGAAAAATTAGAAGGAAAAGGTTTCAACATAATTTCAACAGAGTTGGTACAAAAACCGAAAAACTATCAATCACTGGTGGACGAGAAAAAGGCAAGTAAGGTTCTTTCTCTCTTGGACAATTTAGAAAAACACGACGATGTTCAGAAAGTGTTTGCTAATTTTGATATTCCAGAAGATATTTTAGAAAAAATAGCAAATGAGTAAAAGAAAAAGATTTTTTATAACATCGATTACTCTCTCTTTAGGCTTTATTGCAATTCAACTAATAAGTACTTCAAGAGATGGCCTTTTTATCGAAAATCAATTTAGATTTTTTACGATTGGCGCGTTGGGATTATTAACCCTAATACTCTTTGCCTGGTCACTAAGAGAAGGCTTGGGGAAAAATTTAACATTACTGGCTTTAGTTTTGCCAACACTTTTTACAATTGGCGTTGGGCTTTTTTGGTTTCTTCTTCCGACTAATGTGTTTGCCAGACTCCCCGCGGTTATCTTTTACGGGTTGGGTATATATGCGCTTTGCCTAACTACAAATATTTATACGGTTGCTACAATAAGAACGATTGCTTTGTTAAGGGCAGCTAGGGGAGTTGGTTTTGTACTCACTTTGGTGACCTCTTTCCTTATTTTTGACACAATCTTGTCACTAAAAGCGTCAATTATAATTACAAGCATATTTTCAGCGTTCGCGTCATTCCCTTTATTCCTGCAGGGGTTTTGGACAATCCCGCTTGAGAGAAAAATTTCCAAAGATCTTATTATGATGTCTGTTGTGGCAAGCATTATTGTGGGGGAAGTGGCTGTAAGCCTATTCTTCTGGCCAGTGACTGTGGTTGTAGGATCACTCTTTCTGACTGTTGCTGCATATATATTACTAGGCTTGGGACAGGCGAAGCTTGAGGCTAGGCTTTTTGCGCAGACAGTTAGGGAATACCTTTTTGTGGGCGCTTTTGTGTTTATAGGAATGTTTTTCGCAACTCACTGGGGAGGCTAAATTAAATAAATCTTGTTTTACTGAAATCTTCTAAATTTTAAAGACCCATCCGGGAGGGGAGGAGGGTAGTAGATGTCCTATAATTTATCTTCATAGAATGCGGCAGAGGGGGAGTTTTCACGATATTTATGGTATTTTTTCACGGGATGACAAATAGCGACGTTGCCAAAGATAAACCGAAGGACAATTGATACGGAATGATATAGTTATCAGGCACGAAAAGTAGTGAGTCGAGCTTATTACGTCCCCTTTGTGGATAACTAATCCTGAGTGGAGAGTGCCAAAAAGCCCCTATCGAGACTCTCTTGTTCTTAATGAAGACAGGTATCAAGTTGGGAGAACAAGGCCTTTAGAGAGCAACCAGAGAGATACAACTAAGCATTGGTCTTCTCTTAAAAGAATGTGTCCCTAAATCTTTTGACAGGAATATGGAGTGGAGGGCAATTCGTATATAGTCGCACAATGATACTTTTGCGACGTATATAAAATCATAGGGGTGGGCGGGTGTTTTCTACTACTCTCAAAGCCTTTGTCCCAGAATGGTTTTGGAAATGTTACAAAATATATTTATAATCCTCCGTTTACGATTTATCTCTAAATAACCTCTCCAAACAAAAACCGAAAATAAATTTTGATGCTTTTACCCCTCTCCCCCGGTTTTGGTAAATCTTTAATGATTTAATATTTTTTATCAATTATTGTTAATGAAGCTTGTTGAGACGATTAGTTGTCTATCTTTTCTTTTATCATGTTCTTAGAATTGATTTCAGAAAGCGATAGCTTTGTCTTTGTGTCGATAAATCGTCGCGTTTTTGTTACAATCGCATTTCGATGTCAAAAGAAAAATTGCAAAGTCCAGAAGATTTTTTCAAAAAACACAAAATCGGTTTTGATCATGACGGGGTTATCGCAAATACAAGGACGCCGGTCGTAGATGAATATAATAGAATTTTTAGAACCAATCATACTGTTGATGAAATGCGAGAATATCGCACTTTAGCAAGATGGGCCGAAGAAGATTTTGGAATAAGTAAAAAAGCGGCCTTAGAGATTGATAATTATCTTTGGTTTAAAAGGCCCGATATTTTATTGCGCGCAAGACCAATGCCCGGTGCTGTTGAAATTACAAAACAACTTGCCGATAGGAAAATATTTTTTCCAATAATAACTTCAAGACTTCCCAGTTATAGGCAAAGTACATTTGAATGGTATGAAGAAAAAATGCCATGGATAAAGAGAGACCAAATTATTATTAGAGAAAACGATAAAATGAAGGGAGAGATTTTTAAAGCAAGGATGATAGGTCTTTTGGGGGTTAACGCGTTTTTCGAAGACGCGCTTCATCATGCAGAAGTGATCATTAACCACACTGATGCATTGGTTATTTTACTTAACAATGATTCAGCTCTTGATGATTTTATTGGAGATAAAATGATAAGGATAGTTGGAGACAACAACCAGCCTCCAACGCTGCATGACGCCCAAAATACTCTCTTTCGTGCTTAGTCTCTCTATGTCGCACAATATTGACAACCTGCGTTGGTTATGTTAATTTTTTATATAGGGTCTTCCCTATTTAACAATTAACTTTTCTAAAAATGCCGACTGTCCAATCGTCAAAAAAAGTTTCTCCTTTAATAAAACTCTGTAATAATTTTTTGGAATATTTAGAAATTGAAAAAGGTGCCTCTCCCCTAACCATCAGGAACTATAAACATTATTTAAATCGTCTTTGTTCTTGGATGGAGAAAGCAGGGATCAGACAAACCCCAAAGGACATTAACCCGGAAGTTATAAGACAGTACAGGGTTTATCTTTCAAGAATCTCAGATGGCAAAGGCGGCACTCTTTCAAGAAAAACACAAGGGTTCCATGTTATTGCATTGAGATCCTTCTTAAAATGGATGATTAGAAATGATTTAGAGGTTATGTCCCCAGACAAGATAGAACTACCTAAGATAAACGAAAGGCAAATTAAATTTTTATCAGGAGAGCAAGTCGATAGACTTCTTAATGCCCCGTCTCTTTCAACTATTCAAGGGAAAAGAGACAAGGCAATATTGGAAGTTCTATTTTCAACGGGATTGAGAGTTTCGGAGTTAGTAAGTCTTGATAGAGATAAAATTGATTTTAAAAGAAGGGAGTTTGGAATATTGGGAAAGGGTGGAAAAACAAGAGTTGTCTTTTTGTCTTCAAGAGCGGTGGAATGGATAGAGAAATATCTAAAGGCTAGAAATGACAGATACAAACCTCTTTTTGTTCGCCACAAGGGGAAAATGGATCCGTCTCTTGCTGATGAAAAGATGCGGCTCTCTCCCCGATCCGTTCAAAGAATGATTAAAAAATATTCTAGAAAAATGAAGTTGCCGATTGATGTTACGCCACACGTCCTGAGACACAGTTTTGCTACGGATCTTCTGATGGCAGGTGCAGACTTAAGGAGTGTGCAAGAGATGTTGGGACACAAAAATGTTTCAACTACTCAAATATATACTCACGTAACTCACAAACACCTTCGCGATATCCATTCGGCATTCCATGGTAAAGGCGGAGATTAAACCAAAAAACATGAGGGTCGTTTGAATAGAGATTGCTCTCTAGACTCGTACCCTCAGGTTCTGTCCGTGTTAGTTACCACATCAGTTGAGCAATATCTCTTGCGGTTAGAAATAGCATTCCTCCAACAAGAAGTACCAAAAAAACACTTGTTAAATATTTTACGATTTTAACAATTCCCGGTTTGTTTCCAAACAGGGAACAGATGGCGCCCATCCAAATTTGTCCTCCATCAAGTGCTGGAACTGGCGCAAGGTTTGCCATAGCCACTCCAAAATTCAATAGAAGCCAAATAAAAACAGCTCCAAGTAGGAAATCTGCTTCTATTGCTTTTGAGGCGATCGAAACAATTCCAATTGGACTCGAAAGCTGTTCTAAACCTATTTGCCCTGTTAGCAACATGACGGTGGCTTGGAAAGAAGCATCAAGAAACCCCCAAGTAATCATTAAGCCCTTTTTCCCAAATATTAGATAGGCGGTAATAAAACCAGTTGCAATATTGAAAACTGGACCTGCGCCATAAACTAATATTTTTTTCGGGAACGAGGCCTTAAGAAGACCTTTTTCGCTAATGTTTACTCCTCCTCCAATGAGCCATGGTGACACAATTACCTTTTTGCGCCCATAGTCAAAAATCTTTTTGGGCTGGACAGGAAGACCAATAAAAATTGTGTCATACGAAAATCCAAGGCGTGAGGCAGCATATGCATGCCCCCATTCATGAATGACTACCACTAAAATAAGCTGGCATATTGAAACGAAGACGGACATGGGACTGCCTCCTTTTTTATATAGGGAAAAGATGTGATTGGACTTGTCAAGGTACCTATGAATATAAAATGCCCGTATACACGGACAGACTGGAAGCATTATATCAGAGAATATTAATTAAACATAAAAAACATGAGGGTCGTTTGAATAGAGTCGAATAAAAAACTTCGCTCTAAGCTCGTACCCTCAGATTAGACTTGATCACCTCCTTTACCTAAAGTTAAAACACAATTCCTTAGGGCGGACGAGACAGCTAAGTTCAAATTCTGGATCACTTTTCATTTCTATGCATGCGAGGAAGATAATTAACCCTAATGATAATAGGATAATTATCACTGCAAAGTAGAGCGATTGAGATCTTCGAATGAACATGTCTTCCTCCTTGGTATTGTGTCTAATTTAGATTGTTAAGGTGTGGTTGTCTTTACTTTTTTGCTACGCTTTTTTCCAAACAAGCCATAGCGGCAACAGCATCATTTTTCTTTGCAAAACGCATTAAGATTACACCTTGTGTCGCTCTTCCCATTTGTGGAATATTCTTAAGTGGTAGTTTGATAATCTGACCGCTTTTGCTTGTAATGATAAGTTGTTCCATTTTTTGATTGACCATGGCCATGGCGGCAAGGGGTCCAGTTTTGTCGTTAACGACCGCCGCTTTGACTCCCTTACCCGCTCTTCTCTGAACCGGGAAGAGATGGATACCGGTTCTTTTCCCTAATCCTTTTTCCGAAATAGTTAAAATATCCCTAAAAACCTTTCGCCTTTTGTCTTTGAGTTTAATTGTTTTTTCAGCAAATACTTCCATTCCAATAACTTCATCGTGCGGTTCAAGTTTAATACCACGAACACCAGTGGTTGCTCTTCCCATGGGCCTGACGTTTGTTTCCGGGAAACGAATGGACTTGCCTTTTTTAGACAAAAGGAGAATATGCTCGTTTCCTTCTGTTTCCTGAACACAGACGAGGGCATCATTAGTGGCAAGACGGATAGCGATAAGGCCTGATGCTCTTAAGTTTTCAAATTGAGATACTTTTGTTTTTTTAACGATACCTTTCGAAGTGGTCATAATGAAATGTTTGCGCAAATCATCATTGCTAGCGGCCAAAACTGACATAACGTCTTCACCCTGATCTATGTCAATAAGATTAACGATAGCCTGGCCCTTGGCTTGCCTTGTTGTTTCTGGAATTTCCCAAGCTCGCGTTCCATATACCTTTCCTTTATTAGTAAAGAATAATATTGTGTCATGAGTAGAAGCTGTTAGGATGTGTTCAATTTCATCAGCTTCTTTTGTCGTCATTCCCACGACACCTTTACCGCCACGTCGCTGTGATCTGTATGTTTCTCTGGGCACTCTTTTGACATATCCTGTTTTTGTAACAGTAATAAGCGTTTCTTTTTTGGGGACCAAGTCCTCGTCAGAGAACTCCCCTAGTTTTTGTTTGTAGATTTTGGTTCTTCTAGCATCTCCAAATTTCTCCCTGAGTGCTAAAAGCTCTTTGGAAATAATCTCAAGAACTTTCTTTGGATTTTTTAGAATAGCCGTTAATTTATCAATTAACTTCTTGATTTCATTGTATTCTTTTTCGATTTTTTCCCGCTCAAGGGCTGCTAAGCGTCTTAGTTGCATATCTAAGATAGCTGTTGATTGAATATCGGTTAGGCCGAATTTCTTGATTAGATTTCTTTTTGCATCTTCTTGCGTGCGACTGGCTCGAATTGTTTTTATTACAGCATCTAAATTATCAAGGGCGATTTTTAATCCTTCCAAAATGTGAGCTCGTCTCTTCGCAGCCGTTAATTCAAAGATTGTTCTTCTGGTTACAACACGCTGCCTGTGTTTTATATATTCGGTTAAAATCTGTTTGAGATTTACTGTATGAGGTGCTCCGTCGATTAGGGCGACAAAGTTAGCCGGGAATGTGGTTTGAAGTCTAGTGTGCTTGTATAAATTATTAAGAACAGCTTTTGGTCGAGCATCCCGTTTCAATTCAACAACGACAGATAAACCGTCTTTGTCAGATTCGTCTCTTAAGTCTGCAATTCCTTTTATTTTTTTATCGCGAACTAAATCGGCAATTTTTATAACAAGTTTGGCTTTGTTAACTTGATAAGGAAGTTCGGAAATCATTATTTGCTGGCGACCTCTTGGTCCGTCCTTAATTTCGGCTACTCCTCTTACAATTATTTTTCCACGTCCGGTTGCATAAACTTCCTTTAGGGATTCAGCATCGTAAATCGTCCCACCGGTAGGAAAATCTGGTCCAGGTATAACTTCTAACAATTCCTCAATTGTTATTTCGCTTTCAAAATTTACCTTGGAGGGTTTGAGCATGTCCTCGCTTTTGTCTTGCCCAGATGCCTTAAGGTTAATTTTTTTAATGAAAAAGTCAGTTTCTTTTTCTTGAGCGTTTTTTTCGGAGACAATCTTCCCTTTCTTTATGGTTGCAATTACAGCATCAATTACCTCCTTTAAGTTATGAGGGGGTAATTTTGTGGCCATTCCAACGGCTATTCCTTCCGAACCCATAAGGAGCATGTTTGGGAGAAGTGCTGGTAAAAATACTGGTTCTTTTAATGTCGCGTCGAAGTTATCAAGAAAATCAACAGTATCCTTTTCAATATCACTAAGAATGGTAGGTGATATTTTTGCCATTCTAACCTCTGTGTAACGCATAGCCGCTGCAGAATCCCCGTCAATAGATCCAAAATTTCCTTGACCCTGAACAAGTGGGTATCTCATTGAAAAGTCTTGTGCCAAACGAACCAGCGAGTCGTAAACAGCCATATCACCATGGGGATGGTATTTCCCTAAAACCTCCCCTACCACTTTTGCTGATTTAGTAAAAGATTTGGTAGGATCAAGATTCATCAAATGCATGGCATAAAGGATTCTTCTGTGTACGGGTTTTAATCCATCTCGAATATCAGGGAGTGCTCGGGATACTATTACGCTCATTGCGTAATCAAGATAGCTTTTAGAAAGCTCTGAGGTAATTTCTACTGATTTTACTTTTCCAATATCCATATATTTAGCCTCAAAAAACAAAAAAAGATAGGCTTATAGCCTGTTCTATTTTACCCTTTTGGAGGCTATTGGGCAATAGGAATACTTAAGAAACTTAGGGCATTGACAGCAAATTTTCCACAAGTTAACCTGGATGATATGAGAAAACATCCAGTTAAAAAAATTATCGTTTTTAAGGTTGCATTAATGGCAATACTTCTAGTCGGTGTTTTTTTAATTCCTTGGAGATTTGTTAATTGGGGTAAATTGGAAATATTGCCTGCTTCAACGATTACAGTGTCGGGTGAAGCAAGCCTTGAAGAAATGAGCCAAATTGCATCTTTTACGGCAGGTGTTACCGCTATTAATGATGACAAAGAAACGGCGGTTGACGAAGTTAATCAAGTAATAGGTGATGTTATCAGCGCGGTGAAATCTTTTGGTATTGCGGAAGAGGACATTCAAACCCGCAGCCTTAGCGTTCATCAAATACAAGAACCATTTATTGAAGATGAAGCAAGGAGGGTTGAATTGGGTCAATGGAGTGCCAACAACACAATTGAAGTTACACTTCGAGATGTTGACAAAGCATCGGCGCTGGCAGACTTATTGAATGAAAGTGGAGCAACGAGTGTCCAAGGTCCAAACTTTTCTCTAGATGATACTCAGGAATCAGAAGTAGTTCTTCTTGAAGAAGCAATTAACAATGCTCGAGAAAAAGCCGAAAAAATTGCTGAATCCAGTGGAAGAAAATTAGGTAAAATAGTTACTGTCAGTGAAGGACAGCAAACAAGCGGAATATTCAAAGGCCTTGAAATGGATACTGGAATCGCTCCGATTGAACCGGGAACAGAAACCGTTTATAAAACTGTAACGGTGACATTTGAACTTCGATAATCCGCTCCTGATGTAAATATTTGAACCTATAATGTTTATGGGGTATAATCACGGTTATGAATCCAGAGCGACTATCACGACTATCAATAGTTGATAAACCAAAATTCTGGCTTGAGAATTCAGAAAAAGACACACGGGAATATGGAAAGGATTATGGTGATTTTGCCTACGCAGTCATTAAAGAGTTGGGAAATGGTGATCCTGATTTTCCCAAAGATGTTGTAATTGTGGGTGCTAATTGGACATTAATAGTTGAAGGAGATGAGCGATCAAAAGTGAATCGCATAATCTGGCACATAGAAAATAGGTTCGTTCCGAAGTTGGATGATGATGGAGATATTGGCAAGATTGATGGTATTTTGGAACAAATTCAAGATGGGATTGATAAGTATGAGCTCGTTCCTAGAATGGCAGAAAAAATAGCCATTTTGGACGTGGCTGGGGCAGGCTACCCGATATTTGATGAAGACGACACGGAATTCATTGAGAAACGAGTATGGGGCTGGGTTGTAAAACACCCCTCATACCCTACAAAGATTTATCACATTACGCACGGATATAAAACTAGAGGAAAAGATTTCCAGTCACCCGATGACCTTATACAAACAAAACTTCCCTCTTGGTTGAATTCTTTAGAGGGCGATTCAATTTCTGACGTAATTGGCCGACATTCTTTGGCAACCATTAATGAATTAAGGCTAAGAGAAGCCGACATGCCCCTAGAAGGGCTGTCGGTTGGAGATAACTGGAAACAACTCATTATGGGCAGGGTGAAACCCAAAAACGAAGAAGAAAGAGAGGACTTAAAAGAACATCCATCAATTGTTTTTGTAGAGAATGGGCAGCTTGAGGCACGCGAGAAACAGGAGAATTTTTCAGCGCTTTACTCAAAACTTTATGTGCAAGTAGACAAGAGAGAAATTACCGAAACAAAGACATTGCCAAGAATAGCAATATTAGATAGAGCTTCAAACAGTTGTCCAATTTTTTCAGAAGAAGAAATAGATGTGATAGAAATAAGAAGTTGGGGAAGGATAATTAAACCGAAAGGGCACAATGTTCTTGTTTATCACATAACCGAAGATCTAGATATGAATTATCAAAGAAAAATAACTTAATTATTTCCCCATCACTTTTACTAAGACTCTTTTTGGTTCTACTAGGTATTTCTATACAGCACCTTTTCTACTTGGAGGGCTTATCAGAAGACTCTTTACTTTTGAGTTTAACAATAACAGGTCTGATGAGCATTGTACCTAAAGACGCAATTTTAAATCCCACCCCTCCAATAAAAATCATTAAAGTAAGGTGAGCAAAAGCGTTTAAAGGGTCCTGAATTACTTCTGTGGGAATACCTATTCCTCCCCCATCGACTCCCTTGTTTGCGGTTTGACCTGCTATTGGGATTTCGATCGGAGTACTTCCGATTGAAAAGAATTGGACGGGCTTTATATTCTTTGAAAAAACACCATACACACTAAAACCCGAAAAAAGAATAATGATAACACCTACGAAAAGTAAAATGTACCCGACTGTTTTTTCACTCATGGTCTATAAACTATTCTAATATATTTTGGTTTCTTGTTCTACTAGGTGAAGTATGTAATATCCGGACCTATGTTGCTTGAGAGCTTTCTCCTTCTTCTTTTGCCTGACCTTCTGATGTGTTTTTTGGCATTTTCTGGTTTCATATCAGGAATTACTGGTTTGGATCCATTCCCACTAGGTATCTCTGATTTCTTATGTATTCTTTCTTTCACTCATTCATTTAATACTAAAAATAATAATTGTCAAATAGGAGTTTATTCTTTTGTTGAAGCCTTTTTGCGGTAGGAACAATATTCACACTCAGCTCCAGAAGCCGGAAGTTTATCAGAATCTAAAGTCTTTTTTATCTCAATAATTGTCGGTTCAATCCAAGTTGTATCTCCTTTATGTGGGTGAATTGTCATTTCAAACTCTAATTTTCCGTCAAATTTCGCTCTATTTTTACTGGCGTTGGCATATACAATATAGCCTGTTTTTGAGACTTTAAATCCACTTTTTTCATAAATCCATTGGTAAACTTCAAGCTGTTTTTTATAATTTTGCTTCCACTTGTCGTCCAGAGAAATTTCTTGTGTCGTGCTAGTTGCCTTATAGTCAACCACAATTAATTCGTCCTTTTTGTTGATCCACAAGTCATCGATTGCTCCAAAAATTAATAGGTTTGTGCCTTCGTGGATATATCTTTTCCCTACGAAGTTGTTTCTCCAGGTGTCAATATCGGGATGACTAAAGGGAATGGCATCGATTTTATATTTTTTCATCAGTTCGTGAGTTTGTCCCTTCTTGCGAAGTAGGTCAAATTCATTTTTGAGAAGTTCATCAACAGCAATGTTTAGAGTAAAGCCCGGCATGCTTGGCCGTTTTATTCCCAAACGAACAGTCAGGTAAAAACATCTGGGGCATTGCAAAAATAAATCAATTTTGCTTCTACTCAATTTGAAGGGTAATTTACTTTTTGGATTGTAAAGCCAACTTGTATTTGTCCAGGCCATGATGAGATTATACAACACAATTCCTAACGAGAGACGGAGAAAGTGATAATATAAACGTATGTTCTTAAAAAAACTTAAGGAACGGGTATTGCATCTTGATAGAAGGATCGTTAAGTTAACGGCTTCCCTCTTTACATTATTCTTTGTTGGTATCGGATTAAGCTATTTGTATTTTACTTTATCCAGGCCTTATGTAGCGGGAGATAAAACAGTAAATATAACAGAAGCCATGCCCGCTACGCCTGTGGTTGACTCACCCGATACGTTCAATGTTTTACTATTAGGATACGGCGGTGCTGGTCACGATGGTGGAAATTTAACAGATTCAATTACTCTTGCAAGCGTAGATACAAAGGAAAAAGAAGTTGTTCTTATCTCAATCCCCCGCGACCTCTGGATCGCTTTGCCTGTAGATTACGACAATACGCAAAATTATAAAATCAATGCTGCCTATGCTATCGGAGGCGATGAAAATAAATATCCGAACAAGAAACCCGTTTACCGGGGAGAAGAAGGAGGTGGTGAGCTGGCGAAATACGCAGCATCAATTGTTACTGGATTGGAGGTTGACTATTATATGTCTATTAACTTTGATGGACTTGTTGATGCCATCGATTTGTTGGGAGGAATTGAAGTTGATGTAAGCAATCCTTTTGATGATTACTTCTATCCCGTAAAGGGTCTTGAAAATGAAACGTGTGGAATATCTGGTGAAGATATCGCTGAATTTCACCAGAAATATTCAGGTTTCCAGCTAGAGAAGCAATTTGAATGTCGCTATGAACACTTGCATTTTGAAAAAGGTTTACAAAAGATAGATGGAGAAACAGCTCTAAAATTTGTCCGTTCAAGACATTCGGATCAATATGGGGGTGATTTTGCAAGAAGCGCAAGACAGCACGAAATTCTAGCGGCAATAAAAAATAAATTAATATCTTTGGATGCTATCTCTCAGGCAAGCCCTGTTTTAAATAAACTTACCGGAAGTGTAAATACGGATTTGGACTCAGAAGCAATAAAGCAGATTTTGACTAAAGCTGGAAATCCGCTGGATTACAAAATAGCACATATTTATCTTACCGAAGATAACGTTTTCTATTCTTCCTCCAGCTCAGGGGGTCAATATATATTAATCCCAAGAGAGGGTGTCAATAAATGGAGCGAGGTTCATAAGTATATTTCTGGAGACGCAAGCGATTAAGACTTATTTGGCACAATAAGAATCGCAATAATATAAGCAAGAAGCACAGGAAAGATGCCCGTAAAGACAAAAACCAAGAGCCATCCGAGTCTCAAAACTGTTGGGTCAATATCGAAATACTCCCCTAGTCCACCTATAATACCTGCCAAAATTTTATTATCTTTACTTCGATATAATTTCTTTTTAGCGGCCATATAAAGATTATATTATATGTTTTGAAAAATAAAAGAGCGAAAGAATAACGTCCTCAAATATGTGACATATAATTATCGTTTATTTCTATGATTTTATTTCTGCTTCTGTAGCCTGACACTATTCTTATATATCTAGCGGGTATCTTAAAGTAATCCGACAGGGACCCAATAATTGACATGTTAGCCAGCCCATTAATTGGAGGCTCTTTTACAGAAACAACATATTCTTTTTCCCCCACCATTTTTATATATGCTTTCTTGCTGGCTGGTTTAGCAGTTACATTAATTTTCATCCGAGGTAATTTTATTCTAGATTATTTTATACTACTTGGCTAAGCTTTGATGAGTGCTTTTTCTTTGTTTTTGTTCATCGTTTTTTCTAATGACAGTCTTGCCAAAACCAACTAATGCCAAAGGGACACACGTTAATGCTATTCTCGTTGCCTCAGGAAGAGGGGTTCCTAAATATTTTGCGCTTCCTATGGCTGTGCCAAATACTGCACCCGAAGCTGCGGCTATCAAGGTCTCTTCGAAATTGACATGAAATTTTCTTTCCTTACTCATGGTTTATATATGATCTCCGTTTTTACATAAGAGCCTTTTTGATTAAAGCATATCTTTTACTTCTCTTTCAACGCCCTGATTGGGTGATGCTATGTTTAAAATTTTCCATAGTTGGAGGTGCTCTGTGAGTAAAATGTAGAGGTTTTCCTTAGCTTTTAATGTATTTTGTTCTAAGCTTCTTTCCTCTTCATTTTTTACTCTTATTAGTGTTGGCAAATGCACCACACGAACAGAGGTTTGGGATTTTTGGCGTTTTTGGCCACCGGCTTTTACGCTAGCAACTGCAGTTTTTACTTCAAGATCTCCTTCGTCAAGAAGAGGATAGTCTTGGTCAAGAGAATCTCTGACCCATCTGATATAAACTTTAATCTTCTTCTTGCCTTCGTGAGAGTCAAGTGTGGAAAAGCGCTTAAGGTGTTTTTCAATTTTCCCTCTTGCTTCATTCTTTCTTTTTTCCTCTCCTTTAATTTTTTCTGATATTTTCAGCTCTTTTCCAACAAAACTTCTATCGCGCGGAAATTTCCGTCTATTAAATTTACGAGCACGGCGATGATGTCTGCCCGTTTCGCTATAGTCCACCCACTCTTCTCCGTTTAATGAATTCATATAATTTATTCTATCATAGTACTGAACTAGTTCCCCTATAATATTTACAAGTTAAGTGCAATTTGTTATAATAACCCGAAGTAAAAAGAGTTGAATTTCCGAATTCACTCTAGAAATTTCCGGGTACATTATAATCCTAGGAGGCAAAGATGTTAGGGCTTTTGGGTTACATGGGTGACGACACAGAAGATGTTTCTCCAGAATTTCTGGAGGAGGAACCTCCCGAGCTGTCTAAGTTGCCGTTTAGCTGTAAGGTTTGCGGCTTTGGTACGGCGCTGCTCTGCCAGGAGAGCGAACAGGAGGCTATAAAAGCGATTGCTGAGTCCATGCACGAACATGAGTTCCCGAATTGTGAAGGTGAACTCCGTTTTTAGGGTGGTTGGTTTTAGTATACCGGGGGTCTTAAATTTGTTTTTTTAAGAAACCCCCGGTTATTTTATTTAACAATAAATATATTTTGTGTGCTAGAATTATTCGCATTAGGAATGCGTACTCCTTACATGGCCCATACTTTCTTAGTGAAAATAATTAAAATAGTAATTTTTTTATTAGCAGTTTCACTGGTTGGGTTTTGCTTATTGAAGAATATCCAAGATTTTAATAAAGAATTACCTATAGAAAACAGCCCTACAGTCTCCGAGATAAATGACATACAAAGTGTAGAAATAAATGGGAAGGAATATGTGTTTGCATGGATTCAAGTCACCAGAACAGAAAATTTGTTTCTCCACCCAAATTTTGAAGAGCGCTATACCCTCCAAGAAAGTATTGAGAAATACGGTTGTATAAATCTAACGAGTGGTGGATTTTATTCCGAAGCAAACTCCCCAATTGGACTTTTTATCAGTGAAGCGGAAATAATTAGCAATAAAGATAGTAATAACCTGTTTAACGGCTACTTTACTCTAACGAAGAATGGTGAAGCAGCAATTAGCAAAGATTATTCAGGAGAACCTGTTCGGATTGGCTTGCAAGCGGGTCCAATATTGATTCAGAACGGGCAGATTCAAAGGCTGGTTCTTGCTAATGATAAAATGGCTCGTCGAATCGTTGTTGCTTTGACCAAGGAAGGTAATATATATTTTATTACTTTTTATAATGAGGAGTCTGTTTTTGTGGGACCTCTGCTTGCTGACCTGCCTCTGCTAGTTAGTAATATCCAAAATAAGTTTGACATAGAATTTATAAGTGCTCTCAATTTAGACGGAGGAGCTGCATCTGCGTTTTATAATCAGGAGATACAGCTTTCAGAATTGACACCCATCGGAAGTTTTTTTTGTGAGAAGTAAGTTATTTTCCCAGTGCTTTCTTGATTGACTTTTCAGCGTCAGACCTATTTCTAAAACGATGTACCTCTACCCATTTTCCAGGCTCTAGGCTTTTGTAATTTTTAAAGAAATGTTTTATTTCTTTTAGTGTTGGTTCGGGTATATCATCGATATTATCGAATTTCCCAAAGATAGGATCTATCTTCTCTATAGGAACAGTAATTATTTTAGTGTCTATCCCTGCTTCGTCTTTCATTTCCAGAAGGCCAATGGGGCGACATGTCATGACAACTCCTGGTTCAACTGCTTCATCTGATAGTACAAGTGCGTCAAGCGGGTCTCCATCTTGCCCCATAGAACCCTCAATGGATCCATAGTTAAAAGGGAAAATTACGGCTGTGTGCAAAAATCTGTCTACTTTTAATTCTTTCGTTTTTTCATCAAGCTCATACTTGACTTTTCCCCCCGCTGAGACTTCAATAAATACTTTAATTTCCATCATTGTATTACTTTATTATATTACTTATCACTTGTCGATTTCTAAACATCGAGTGTTGCACTTTTTGCGTGTGTTTGAATAAATTTCTTTCTGGGAGGAACCTCTTTGCCCATAAGAGTTGTGAATAATCTGTCTGCATAATCGCCTTCTTCGACTTGAACTCTTTTCAGCGTTCTGTGTTCGGGGTCCATAGTTGTGTCCCAAAGTTGAATTGGGTTCATTTCACCCAAACCTTTATATCTTTGAACTGTCGTTTTGCCCTTCATATTTTTGAGTGTGGCTTCTTTTTCTGCCTCGCTATAGACAAAAACAGATTTTTTTCCCTGTCGAATTTGATAAAGAGGCGGCAAAGCGATATACAAATACCCCTTGCTAATAATCTCGGGCATATGTCTGTAAAAGAACGTCAAAAGAAGAGTTTTGATGTGTTCTCCGTCAACGTCAGCATCAGTCATGATGATAACTCTGTGATATCTGGTTTTCTCGTAGTTTAAAGATTCTCCAATTCCTGCGCCAAGAGCTACTATTAAATCTTTTATTTCTTCGAACTTAACAATTTTATCTAATTGTGCTCGTTCGGTGTTTAGTATTTTTCCTCCTAATGGTAATATGGCTTGAAACCGCCTGTCTCTTCCCTGTTTTGCTGAGCCTCCCGCTGAATCTCCCTCGACAATATAAAGCTCTGAAATAGAAGGATCTCTTGATTGGCAATCGGCTAGCTTTCCTGGAAGAGACGCTCCTTCAAGAGCCCCTTTTCTTAAAACGGCGTCTTTGGCCGCTCTGGCTGCTAAGCGGGCTCTGGCTGCAAGAAAAATCTTTTCGATTATAGATTTGGCATCTGAAGGATGTTCTTCAAAATATGTTTTTAGACCTTCTCTAACGAAGGAGGAAACAAAACCTTGCACCTCCGGATTATTTAATTTGGCTTTGGTTTGAGATTCGAATTGAAGATTTTCAGATGGCATTTTAATATAGACAACGGCATTTAATCCCTCTTTCATGTCTTCTCCAGTTAAGCCATTTTTGGTGCCTTTTCCATTCGCACCGATTTTTTCGGTAATTCCAATTTTTTTGGCATAATCGCCAATTGCGCGAGTTAATGCCATTCTAAAACCTGTAATATGTGTTCCCCCATCAAGAGTATTGATTCCGTTAACAAATCCCTTAACATTTTCGTTAAAGGAGTCTGTATATTGGATAGCAACTTCCGCTGCTATTTCTTCACCTTCCTTTGAAAAATAGATAACATCGGATTTTGCCTGTTTCCCCCGGTTTGAGTGAGCAACAAGGGATTTTATTCCACCCTCGAAATAATAGTTTGATTCCATGTCTGTTCGTTTGTCTTCGAAGTGGAATGAAAGACCAGCAATAAGATATGCTCTATCTTTCAGCAAATTCATAACTTTTTTATTTTCAAAAGCGAAATCACCAAATACCTTTTTGTCAGGAGTAAATGTAGTAATTGTTCCAGTTTCTCCGTTCCCAACATGAAGATTCCATTCTTTGGGCAACCATTTATCAAGTTTTGGTTTAGTGGCGGTTTTAACTTCACTAATTGGATCTCCTTTTCTATATTCTTGGTAATATGCTTTGTTGTCCCTAAAAACGATTACTCTAAAATAGCTCGAAAGTGCGTTAACGACAGATGCTCCTACTCCATGAAGACCGCCGGATACTTTATATGCGCCACCTCCAAATTTACCTCCCGCGTGAAGTTTGGTCATTGTGATTTCAAGCGCTGATGTGCCCGACTTATGCTTTTCGACAGGAATTCCTCTTCCGTTGTCCCTAATAGTCGCTGACCCATCTTTTTCAATTACTACCCAAACATTTTTTGCAACGCCAGCGAAACTTTCATCCACAGAATTGTCCACTATTTCTCGCATACATTCATGCAGTCCTCTTGCGTCGGTTGAGCCGACATACATTCCTGGTCTTTTTCTAACGGGCTCTAATCCTTCAAGAACTTGAATCTCTTTAGCGGTGTATGTATTTGCTTTTGAGGCTTTTTTAGGCATAATATTTGTTCGTAAAAAATACCCCAAGAGGGATATTATGAGTCTTAATTATACCCCGAAACGAGGTATCTAAACAAGGCCAAGAACGAAATTTGTTAACTGCAATTGAACATTTCCGTTAGCGTTTAAACTATTTAAAGCTTGATTGGCGCATCTTATGTTTTTTGCAAAGGAACGATAGCCATTATTGGTTTTTAGAAGTAATGAGTGGACGTGGAGAATGTAATTTTCAACAAAAAATATTGCTTCCTGTCTATTCCATATCCTGCTGGTTTTTTGGAGTTGGCCAACCTTACTTTTCTTTTCAAATGCGCTTACTTCTTTTCTGCTTTCACTGTCTAGTTCCTTTTTCCCCCTTACTTTAATGATTTGACATCTCGAAATGATTGTTGGAGGAAGATTATTAACGGAACTGGCGGTTAGGATATAAAAAATATTTTTCTGAGGTTCTTCTAAATTCTTTAAAAACGCATTTAATGCTTCTGTTGACGCGGTATTCACATCTTTGATCAATATCCCGGTAGGGGCGTCGATTGAAAGCCTGGTAAAAGAACCCAACTCTCTTACATCTTTTATTTTAATCAAAGGATATTCTAGAAGCTTAACTTTTAATTTATTTATAAGCTTTTCGATTTTACTGTCTACTTCCTGCTGGTTATTGCCGATTAATAAATAAGCATGCATGCGAGAATAGTATTAAGCTACAAGCGATAAGGTGTCAAGCGGTTTAGTTTTGTTGTGTGAAGCACTTGATAGGAAAAGAGTATTCGGTCATAATTAATTCAAGGTGTTTTAAACACCTATTGATATTATGGCTGCCCAACCCACTACCACTAATGTAAACCCAAACGGCGAAACGGGCCAAACCTTGGCAGATATCTTAGTTGCTCAAAAAGCACTTGATGTGGGCCGCGCACAGCAAGTAAAAACAGCGGAAATTCAAACAGGAAAAACACAAGAGGAAATATTAAAAAGTCAAAATTTAGTTACCGAGGATGCGTTAGTTAAAGCAAAAGCATCTTTATACAATGTTCCCTATATTGACCTCGGGACGATCCCCGCCTCTCCGGAAGCCTTAGCGGTTTTACCTCAGGAAGTAGCCAACAAATTTAAGGCTTTTCCGATATCTGTAGATGCACCTTCCAAGCAAATGGCTTTGGCAATGGCAGACCCTCTTGATTTGACGGCAATAGAATTTATTGAGCAAAAGACTGGTCTTTCCGTGAAGCCTCATGCAGCCGAACTTTCAAAAATAGAACACGCTATATCGACTCGATACACATCTTCTCTGGCACAAGAAGTGACGGAAGCCTTAAAGGAAGTTGCTCCAGAAAAATCCCAGACGAAAACCCTTGAGGCCCAAAAGACTGGATTTATAAGAGAAGAAAGAGTATCAGAGATTGTTACCCATATTCTTGATTTTGCTATAAGGGCTAGGGCTTCGGACGTCCATATTGAATCTCAAGAGAAATCGACAAGGGTGCGTTATCGAATCGATGGGATTTTGCAGGAGAAACTAACTATTCCAAAAGCGCTCCATGATGCTCTTATTTCCAGGATAAAGATTCTATCGGGTATGAAAATTGATGAAAAAAGAGTTCCGCAAGATGGAAGGTTTAGCTTCAAAGGCGGAGACGAAGAAGTTGATTTGCGTGTATCTTCTTTGCCTTCCACCTGGGGCGAGAAAATCGTAATGAGGCTTCTTAAAAAAACAGGAGGGATTCCTGACCTACCTGATCTGGGCCTTCGCGGTCGTGGTTTAAAAAATCTTGAAGACGCAATATTGAGGCCTCACGGAATTGTTTTGATTTGTGGACCGACTGGCTCTGGTAAAACAACGACGCTTTATTCAATTATTCAAAGAATTAATACTTCAAAAATTAACATAATGACACTAGAAGATCCGATTGAATATAAAATTCCAGGCGTTAATCAGGTGCAAGTAAATCCAGCGGCAGGACTTACTTTTGCATCCGGCTTGAGATCATTTTTGAGACAAGATCCAAACGTTATTTTAGTTGGAGAGGTACGAGACCAAGAAACTGCAGATTTAGCGATTCAGGCATCATTAACTGGACACTTGGTTTTTTCAACGCTTCATACAAATGACGCATCCGGTGCGCTCCCCCGGCTTTTGGATATGCATGCAGAACCATATCTTTTGGCTTCTTCGATGACAGCTGTTGTAGCTCAAAGAGTAGTCAGAAAAATACACGATAAATGTAAAGTAGCTTATGATGCGGATCCTAAGATTGTCAGTGAAATTAAGGGGGTTCTTGGAAATCTTTGGCCTGATGGTAAAGCAGTAAAGCTTTATAAAGGCAAGGGGTGTGCAGAATGCAATAATTCGGGTTACTACGGAAGAGTTGGTATTTTTGAAGTGCTGTCTATCACGGAAAAGATCAGTAGATTGATTTTGGAACGCTCCCCTGCATCTGGGATAGAAAAGCAAGCAAGAGAAGAAGGAATGATAACACTCAAACAAGATGGATTCCTGAAAGTATTAGAAGGAATAACCACACTGGAAGAAACATTAAGAGTGGCACAAGATTAACAGTATGGGTATAAAAGAATTATTACAATTAACGGTTGAAAGGAAGGCTTCTGACCTTCATATTGTCGCAAACATTCCTCCGACACTTCGTATAGATGGTGCCTTGGCTCCCGTTCCCAACGAGGCGATATTAACACCGGAGATAATCGGTAGCTTTTTGAAGGAAATATTATCTAATGAACGTCTTGAGAGATTAACAGTTAATAAAGAGCTTGATTTTTCGCTATCTTTTAGCGAAAAGGCGCGTTTCAGGGTGAATGCTTATACACAAAAAGGAACCTACGCTCTAGCTTTTCGAAGGATTCCTTTGGAGATTCCCGACATAGATACGCTTGGTTTACCCAAAATCCTCCACAGCTTCACTCGCTTGAGGCAAGGTCTTGTTTTAGTAACTGGACCTACTGGGCATGGAAAATCAACGACATTGGCGGCTATGTTAAATGAGATAAATAAGACGAGAGCCACCCACATAGTAACCATAGAAGATCCAGTTGAATTTATATTCCGGCCTGATAAATCAATTATTTCTCAAAGAGAGATGGGCTCAGATACACACTCTTGGCAGGTGGCTTTAAGATCGGTATTGCGAGAAGATCCGGATGTGGTTTTGGTTGGTGAGATGCGAGATCACGAAACGATTGCATCAGCGCTAACCGTTGCCGAAACAGGACATTTAGTATTCGCGACACTGCATACAAATTCGGCCGCCCAAACAATTGATAGAATAGTTGATGTTTTTCCAGAAGAACAACAGGGACAGGTACGCCTACAGCTTTCCAATGTACTTGAAGCAGTTTTTTCAATGCGTCTTGTCCCCGCAATTGCTGGTGGAAGAGTTGTCGGGTATGAGATAATGCTCGGAACTTCAGCTATAAAAACATCTATTCGTGAAGGGAAATCGCACCAAATCGAATCTATTCTGCAAACCTCACAAGAGGCAGGGATGAATACTCTAGAAGTTTCTTTAGCTGCTTTTGTACGTTCGGGACACGTTACCCTTGAGACAGCACAGAGTTTTTCGCTCAGGCCTGAAGAATTAAATCGTTTAGTCAGAAATACCGCTCCAATGCAAAGCCTGAAACGATGAAATGAAAAGATATATTTACAAGGCAAAGGACAAGACAGGAAAGCTGGTTACAGGCGAAGTTGAAGCCTCTAATGACAAACACGCGGCCAAACTTGTTCGAGGAAAAGGGTTAATCGTAATTTCCATAAAATTAAGAAGAGAAAATCCTCTCAATATATTGAGGACCTTTAAAGATAGAATTACTCCTTCCGATATTGCCACTTTTACACGACAACTTTCCACAATGGTAAATGCCGGATTACCAATTACAGAAGCTCTTCTGATTTTAAGGTCGCAAGTAAAAGGTTCTATGCAAAAAATGACGGCTCAGGTCCTTGCCGATGTGGAAGGAGGCGAATCTCTCTCTGTGGCGATAGGAAGACATTCAAAAGCTTTCTCCCCCACTTACATTGCGCTTGTAAAATCAGGTGAAGTAGGTGGAGTTATGGATGAGGTTCTACTAAGGCTTGCCGACTCAATGGAAAAACAACAGGAGTTTAAAGGAAAAGTAAAAGGGGCTCTAATTTACCCAGCCATTATTGTTGGCGGAATGGTTGTTGTTGGTTTCGTTATGATGATATTTGTAATTCCCAGATTGACTTCCCTTTATGAGGAATTTGACGCTGAGCTTCCAATGGCTACGCAAATTTTAATTGGTCTTTCCACTTTTCTTATGCACTTTTGGCCTTTGCTTTTGGTTTTAGGCGGATTTGCTGTATACGGTCTTTCTCTCTACAGAAAAACACCTGCCGGTCGTAAAAAAACAGATGAGCTGTTGTTTAAACTCCCGATTTTTGGAGATTTACAACGTGAGGTTATCTTAACAGAATTGACAAGAACACTCAGTCTTATGGTTGGGTCTGGTGTATCCATACTAGAAGCACTAAATATTTCGGCAGGTGTGGTTGGAAATGTTGTTATTTCAGATGCTTTGAAAGATTCTGCAAAACAGGTAGAAAAAGGATTTCCCGTTGCGTTTTCTTTTGCTAAGCATCCCGAGGCTTTCCCTTATCTTTTATCTCAAATGGTTGCCGTTGGAGAGGAAACAGGGAAAATGGACGAAGTTCTAAAAAAGGTCAGTCATGTTTTTGAAGTAGAATCTGACCAAAAAGTAAAAACGTTAACGGCTGCTATCGAGCCTTTGGTTATGGTTTTGTTGGGGCTTGGGGTAGGATTTTTGGTAATCGCCATTATCTTGCCGATATACAACCTGACAAGCCAGTTTTAATAACTTGACAGTATGTTTGGTTTAACTAATACTAAAATAGTGAGCATAAAAGGAGGTGAGAAAATTTGAATACCCGAGATTTAAAAAGAAACTTAGGTTTTACGTTGGTTGAGCTTTTGATCGTAATCGGTCTTTTGGGCGCTATAGCCATGATCGTGATTGCTGCCATAAACCCAATTGAACAAGCCAACCGCGCCAGAGATACAAGATTCAAAGCAGATTCGGCCCAGTTGATTTCGGCAGTGGACAGATACTTCGCCGCAAGACAAGAATTTCCATGGGTAACATCAGGAAGTGCTTTAGATAATGATGCTTCTTACGGATTTGTTAGTGCCGGAGATGAAGGAATTGGTATTTGTGGAGCTGATTGCACCGTTGATGGTGTGTTACTTGAGAACGATGAGTTGAAATCAGAATTTAGAAATAGGGATTTTATTGACAATCACTCAGGAACTGATGATTCTAAAAAGCTATTTATAGGCAAAGAACAAGGTACATCAGAATCAGTATATTCTTGTTTCATTCCCGCAGCTAAAGCGACACGCCAAACGGCAGTTGCTGACGCCGAGGTTTTTACAATTAACCCAGCAGACGGATCAAGAAGCGCAACAACAGCGTGTGACGCAGATGATGCTAACTGGATAACAAACGGTTGTTTCACTTGTGTGCCGTAATAAATGGAGCTAGCTTTTCTAGCTCCATGGGTATTGGAAGATAGAATTTAGTTTATGGTTTTTTTATTGGTTATATATGGTCTTGTCGCTGGTTCATTTCTGACCGCTTATACTTATCGATTGCCGTTGGGTAAGTCGATAAAAAAAGGCAGGTCGATTTGTCCGAACTGCAAAAAGAAAATTGCTTGGTATGACAACGTTCCCCTGTTGTCTTTTCTTATGCTTAAAGGTAAATGTAGGAGATGCGACAGAAAAATTTCTTCTAGATATCCAGTGATTGAACTGATGTCGGCAGTGGGTTTTGTCGGAATTTATTATTTGCTGGCTGCGTGTGGAAGCACTTCCCCACTCTCCTCGAATCTTATTTGTTCTTGGCAGACAGAATTAGGAATTTTGAGTTTGCCATTTATGCTTCTACTTTTTTTGATTGTTTTAATGATATTTATAATTGATTTGGAAAAAAGGATAATTCCAGATGAGTTGAGTCTTTTTGGACTGGTTTTTGTTTTTCTAAGTCTATTGCTAATTAATCCTTCCAGCTTATATGTTCACTTATTGTCGGGTTTTAGTGCAGGGGTGTTTTTGCTTTCAATATATATTTTGACTTCAGGGAAAGGAATGGGCTTAGGAGATGTAAAACTTGCCTTATTTATAGGGACCTTGTTGGGCTGGCCATGGGTGGTTGTGTGGCTTTTCGGGGCTTTCTTGACAGGTGCTATGGCTGGAATCATACTGGTATTAATCAAAAAGATTTCCTTTGGCAAACAGATTGCCTTCGGGCCATTTTTGATTTTGTCCTTAGTAATTATTCTGATTTGGGGAGAAATTTTGCTTAAATTGTATTTGTTTTACTAAAATATATAAGAATGAGCAGCCTTAAAAGAAAAGTGAATGCTTCTGGAGTAACACTTGTTGAGCTTCTTGTTGTTGTATCGATCCTCGTATTTCTTATGGCCGTTATAATGTGGTATTTCAGAAACCAGATATTTAAAGGAAATGATGCTAAAAGAAAGGGAGACATTCATAATATTCAAGTGGCTGTTGAAGAATACGAAAAGGACAATAACTGCTATCCCCTTCCCTCACTCGTTGTTTGCATTCCAGAGGACACCGGCCTGAAGCCTTATTTGTCAAAAGTTCCCTGTGATCCCATGACTAACGCTTCTTATTTTTACGAACATGAAGATTCAAGTTGTCCTTCATGGTATAGGATATATACGAATCTTGATAATTTAACAGACATAGATATAAATGAAGAATGCGGTCCTGATTATTCCTTTAATTTTTACGAAAGTAGTCCCAATGCTCCCGATCCAGATTGTGTAGAGATTGGTAGTGGCGGCGGTGGAACAGGAGAGGATTTTTATGGTTGTTTTGGCGGGGTGTGTCAGCCGATAAATTGGGACCCTTCGCGTCCTGGCCCAGAGTGTGATCCAAACTATGGTAGCGGTACATGCTACGGTCAATGCACGAATCCCGATACTGGTCAGCCCCAAAACGAATGTCAATCATGGAATTAAGATGAAATCTTTTAGTAAAAATGAGATCCTTGGGATACTTATAATCTTGACCCTAATTCTTACAGCTTCGCTTTACAATTTCAGAATATCATTAAGGCGCGCTAGAGATGCTCAGCGAAAGGCTGATTTAGGACAAATTGCGGATGCTATTGGGGCATTTCAAAACGATTTTGGTTTTTACCCGCCCTCTCTTGATGGAAAAATTGTTGCTTGTAAAAAAGATGGGGTAGATAACTACACAGAGTATAAAAATTCGCTTATATCTAAAGATAAGGAAATTGATTTGTTTGAAATATACGCTCCTTGTGAGTGGGGCAAGGATTCTTTATCTGATGTCTTTGACCCCGAGTACCCCCCCTATGTCAATACATTGCCATCAGATCCTCAAAGTTCCATGGGTGCATACTATACCTACATTTCAAACGAGAACAGGTTTCAGCTCTACGCCGGCTTGGAAGGAAAAGATGAGGATGATGCTCAGTCCGTGATCGCGGAAAGAGATATATCATGCGGAGTCCGCATTTGTGATTTTGGGAGAGCATCTGGAGCAACACCACTTGAAAAAAGTATAGAAGAATACGAAAATGAACTATTGCAGGAAAAAGCAAAATGAAAAATAAAGGATTTACTTTAGTTGAACTGTTAGTAGTCATGGCAATTTTAGGAGTGTTGGTTACTTTGGTAGCGGGGGGCTTTCGTACGGCCCAGATGAGAGGAAGAGACGGCAAGAGAAAGTCAGACTTGAAAGAAATAGCAAATTCGTTAGAAGTTTTTTATTCAGATCATGGTGAATATCCTGACGCAAATGGAGTGCAAATTCAAGCTTGTCAATATGATCCTGCTTTGGGCTCTGGTGATTGCACCTGGGGAGTTAGTGAGTTCACAGACGGTGTGACAGTATATTTCAAAACCTTACCGGAGGACCCTGTTTCTTCCCATAATTATGTTTATCGTGTTCAACTGATTACAGATAACGCTAATAACCAAAAATTCCAGCTCTTTGCTAGATTGGAAAATCCAGAAGATCAAAATTGTCTTGGTGGAGACTGTGCCAATCCGCCAGTTACTCACTCTTGTGGGGCGCAGACATGTAATTTTGCGGTAACAAGCTCAAATACTACGCCGACAGAGTAGTTTAGTGCTATATTTAAAGTAGATGAATAAAACAAGAAAAGGCTTCACTTTGATAGAGCTTTTAGTTGTAATTTCCTTGTTAGGGCTTCTAGCGGCATTAGCTCTAGTTTCCTATACTGGTACTCAAAAACAAGCTAGGGATACACAAAGAAAATCTGATACGAGACAATATCAAAATTCATTGGAGATATTTGCCAACAAATACGACGGTATTTATCTTTCATATGGTTCAGCTGCTTCGGTTAACGCAACAATTCTTTGTACCCCCTTAGGATTGGGTACAAATTGTCCCGACGATCCTAGAATAGATGAAGGTCAAAGTTCATATCAATTTTCTGCCGATGGTCCAGGCGACGGAACAGTATCTGCAACACAATATGTTTTATGGGCAGAATTGGAGAATACAAGCGAGTATTGGATAGTTTGCTCTAATGGGATGGCAGGTACGAACGATTTATCCGGAGGGTTCCCTGTGGGAGGGACTTGCCCACTTTAAGATTAAATGAAATATTATACGAAGAAAAAACAAACAGGTTTTACTTTAATTGAATTACTTGTCGTTGTTTCACTAATCGGAGTTTTGGCGACACTGGTACTTGCCAACCTAAATGCAGCAAGGCAGCGAGGGAGAGATGCCCAAAGGAAAAGTGATTTAAGAAATATTCAAACAGCCCTTAGGCTTTACTACAATGATTACGACAAATATCCTGCCAACATGGCATCAAATATCGCCGGTTGCGGGGCACTCGGAGAAAGTATTTGTATTTGGGGTGATGACCCCTTTGAATCGGGTATTCAAACATATATGTCAACTCTTCCTGACGATCCCCTCCCCGATGTTTCGTATAGCTATCAACAAATAGATGCCGATAATTATACTTTGACAGCTTGTCTTGAGAACGCAAGTGATGAAAAAGGACAGGTATCTGTAGATTGTACAACGGGTTGGGAGTATACAGTTCAGCCATGAAGATTAAAAATAGAATAAAAGGGTTTACTTTAATTGAGTTGCTTGTAGTGATTTCTATTATCGGGATCTTGGTCGGATTATCGATTTTTGGTTTACAGTCTGCCCGAGAATCTTCAAGAAACAGTAATAGAAAAGCAGACCTAGAACTAATACGTTCTGGAATAGAAATATATAAAGCAGATTGCGGTAGTTATCCTGTCGCACTTGGTTCTTCACTCGAAGGGTCACAAACATCAGGTAATACTTGCCTAACTTCAACAACTTACATTGCAGAAGTGCCGACAGATCCACTGCCGCTAAGGACTTACTACTATTCGTCGGATGGACTTACGTATGAACTTTGTGCGGCTCTAGAAGATGATGGCACTGATACTTGTAGTGGAAGTTGTGGAGAAACTTGCACCTATCAGGTTGTAAACCCCTAAGACAATACATTTCTTGAAAATAGATGATTAGTGCTAAATTGATAGTGTATAGTGATAACAAAGCATGCTGAAACCTGCTCCCCCAGTACTTGTCCGTCAAAGAAAGATTAATTTATCAGGTTATACCTTAATTGAAATATTGGTGGGCATGTCGATAATCGGTCTTATTTTCAGCTTTGGCTATATAAGTTACAGGGATTTTGCTAGAAGACAGGCACTTGTTGGTAGCGCCAGGCGTTTGAAAGCAGATTTAAGCTTGGCTCAAGAGCAGGCATTGTCAGGGAAAAAGCCTGCGTCCGTAGCCTGTAGCGGAGAGGGATCATTAAATGGCTATGATTTTTTTGTGGACTCAGCCACTTCATATATCATTCAGGCAAATTGTATTGGCGGATTGGTTGAAGACAAAGCTGTAGAGATGACTTCAGAGATATCTTTGACGGCAGTCCCTAATCGTTTCACATTCAAAGTTATAGGTAAAGGAACAAGTCTTGCTGACCCGGCTATTCTTACGCTGACTCAAACAGCAACAGGAAATACCCAAGTCATTACGGTTAGTCCCGAGGGTGAAATAAAATGAAAAAAAATAATAGCGGACAATCCCTATTTGAAGTTGTTTTGGCTCTAGGCTTGGCAACATTAATAATGGTCGCCCTAGTTGCTTTAGTTACAAGTTCAATTAGAAATTCGGGTTATTCAAGAAATAAAACATACGCTACTCGCTACACCCAAGAAGCTTCTGAATGGGTAAGGGGGCAAAGAGACGAGGGCTGGGACGTTTTTAGTACCAATTTTATTATCTGTCCGACTCCGCCTCATACTCAATGTTTAGATGCTCTTGTCTGGGGGGATTGCGGTACCTGTGACGAAACGGAATATATTGAAAACCTATTTAAAAGAGAAATATCCTTTTCCGACATTGAGGTGGATAGCGTAACAGTTGAAATAACAACGTATTGGACAGATACGCAGGGTATCCATGAAGTGCGGAATAACACAATTTTGACGGATTGGAGAAATGTATTTTAGAAAATGAACAAAAAGATAACAGTTAAAGGGGCTCAAGGGTTTAGCCTTCTTGAAATATTGGTGGTGATTACTGTTTTTTCGATTTTAGCCATATTGACAACACAAGCAGTACTTTTAACACTAAGAGGATCTAAAAAGAGTGAATCATTAACAAAAGTTCGCGGAAACGTTGATTACTCTCTGGCCATAATCGAAAGAAATATTCGCAACGCCGAATCAATAATAGATTGTTCCGACACGGAGACAGACATTATTTCTTACCTAGATGAAAATGGTGTTGCGACTTCATTTTCTTGCGGTACTGATGAAGATGGCGGGTATATTGCCTCGGCTTCAGGAAGACTAACCAACAGCGAAGTGGATGTTGCAGGCTGCAGTTTTGTGTGTGAGGATGCAGTCGGTGAAACAAATCCGGCGGTAATTATTTCCATTAGCGCACACGATGCCAATTTGAGTGCCATGGAAGGTGGAGAAGTTACGATTTCAACTAAAATATTTTTACGTACTTATTAGTTGTTTAATTGATTTAATTTACACATCTTGTTAGACTGAATTTGTATGGATTTTCTGCCTATTAAAGCAAAGATTAAGAGATACCAAAGTGGTCAAGCTTTACTTCTTGTGCTTCTTTCAATGGCTGTGGTTTTAACAATAGTTCTTTCTGTGCTTTCTCGCACGATAACGGATATTACGGTAACCACCAAAGAAGAAGAAGCATTAAGGGCTTTTGCTGCCGCAGAGGCAGGGGTAGAAAAGGCTTTAATAATTGGCAACAATGCAGGAGAGTTTGGAGATGGTGCCAGTTTCAACGCCACGGTTAGCAATTTTGGGGAAGGTCAATTAGAGTATGTGTATCCCGAAAAATTATTATCTGGGGAGACGGCTGTAGTTTGGTTCATAGATCATGATGAAGATGATGGAACTTTAACCTGCGACACGGGTGAATGTTTTACAGGGAGTATTATGAAGGTTTGTTGGGGAGAGCCAGGAACAGCTCCTGATTCCAATACGACGCCGGCAATAGAAACAAGTATTTTCTATGCCGAAACTCCAGGAGACTACTCTACTCTTATGATTGCTCGTGATGCACGAGACCCTAATTCAGCCCGAAGGGAAACAAACAAATTTCAAGCTGATGGATTCGGCACAGATTGTGTAATTGATGGCAAAGAATTTGCTTTTCGAAAAATTATTGATTTTGGTACTGACTTAGGTATTCCGATCTCAGCATATGGCAGCCAAAATGGATTGCAATTTGCCAAAATTCGTATTCTTTATAATACAGACCTGGCTCACACATTAGGCGTGGATGTATCAGCTTCTGGCAATAATTTGCCATCACAAGGAGTAAGAATCGAATCGGCGGGCTCTTCCGGTGAAGCCAACCGAAGAATCGAAGTTTTTCAAACCTTCGGCGAGCTCCCCCCAATCTTTGATGCTGTGTTGTTTAGCCCAGGAGGAATTGTTAAATGAGCGTAGGACTCGACATTGGTTCAAAGACAATAAAGATGGTGGAATTGGCCAAGGATGGTGGAAAGTGGAAGCTTAGAAGCTCAGGTGTTGTTGGATATTCAGGAAACCCGATAGAACACATGCAGGACGAAAAAGAATTAACGGCTCTTTCGGGGTTAATACGAAAATTACACAAAGAATCAAATGTTTCATCAAAAGACATATCAATTGCTTTACCCGAACCTCAAGTTTTTACTCGAACTATAAAGTTCCCACTCTTAACTGATCAGGAGGTGGCCTCAGCCGTAAAATGGGAGGCAGAACAATATATTCCTATTCCAATTAACGAGGCAATAATTCAACATCAAGTGTTGGAGAGAAGAGAAAATACTTCTCCTCCGGAAGTTTTAGCTTTACTTGTTGCAGCCCCAAGAATACTTGTAGAAAAATATGTGAAAGTTGCCCAAATGGCTGGATTAACCGTATCCGCCGTCGAAACGGAACTTGTGTCTTTGGTGAGAGCGTTGGCACCCGTCGATCAAACTGTTCTTTTGGTTGATTTTGGGGCAAGATCAACGGATATTGCGATAGCAAAAAACGGATTGCTTTCTTTTTCTCGTTCAATACCGACGGCCGGTGAAGCATTTACTCGCGCTGTTGCACAATCTCTCGGAGTTGACCCCAAGCAAGCAGAAGAATATAAAAAAACGTATGGTCTTTCCGGAAATCAACTTGAGGGTAAAATAAGTGGGGCGCTAGGCCCTGTTTTTAGGTTAGTGGCGGAGGAAATTAAGAAGGCGATTCAATTTTACCAAACTGAGGAAAAAGGTGATTCTCCACAAACAGTAGTTCTTTCTGGGGGTACGGCTGGTTTACCGGAAGCCATTTCTACCCTCTCAAAAAGTTTAAACTTGGAGGTTGTTGTTGGGAATCCCTTTGCTAAAATATTACTTGATCCTGAAACGGCCAAAAAAATAGCCCCATATGCTCCCTTGTACTCGATTGCTTTAGGATTAGCACTAGGAGGAGAATAAAATATGCCTGCCATAAATCTTCTACCAACGGACCTTTCGCCTAAAAGCTCAATAGCGAAAGCATCGCAAATTATTAAAAATGCAAGTATTGTAGGACTGGTCTTGGTGATAGTTTCTGCCGTTGGAATAATTGCATTTTTAGTCATTACTTCTTTTCAAATAAGAAATTCAAATATTCAACAAGATCAGCTAAAAGCTGGTATAAAATCTCTTGAACAAACCGAGCAAAGGCTTGTATTAACAAAAGACAGATTAAAATATGCAAGTGAAGTCTTAGGGAAGGAAACGGCTGTGGGTGCAATAGAGGATTTAGATTTACTCTTTTCTACCCTCCCTGAAGAGGTTGAGATAAGAGAGGCGCAGGTTGCAGCAGCCAAGACAGAAATATCGATTGTGGCAAAAAGCTCATCTGGTCTTACAAAAACGTTGGCCTCATTACTGGCAACTGACTATTATGAAAACATTAAACTTACGTCGTTTGCATTTAACATAAATGCAGGTTATATAGTGAGTGTTAGTCTTTCAAAGTAAAAATTATTGAAATGGCAATTATAAGTTCAAAAGACACAGCTTTTATTCCGCAAAAAATGAAAGTGATGTT
This sequence comes from Patescibacteria group bacterium, assembly GCA_018823885.1. Lineage (GTDB taxonomy): Bacteria > Patescibacteriota > Microgenomatia > UBA8517 > UBA8517 > JAHJHG01. The sequence continues at coordinate 65,326 of JAHJHG010000001.1, read as the reverse complement.
GTTGCCATTGGGCTTACTTTCGGCAATGGTCATATTGGTAATAGTAATATTTAAAGTTGGCATAGGTAGAATTAGTACTCAAAGGGTTGAGTTTCAAAAAGCAACCAAAAACGAAACAATCCTTAGTCAAAAGCAGCAAGTTTTACAAACTATTGAAAGCAATATTTTGTCATATGCGGACACAGCGATTATAGCGATGCCGGACAAGAATCCGTCATTAGTAGCACTTTCACAGCTGAAAAATTTAGCTGAAAAAAGTGCATTAAATATAGGCAGCATTGAAATTGGGGGGGAAACAAAAGGCAAATCTGGCCCTTCTAAAACAACGATTTCATTTGAAGTGGAAGGTACGTTGTCTCAAGTTCTAAATTATCTTATCTCAACTGAAAGCTTTGCACCTCTTTCTGTTATTGACCGAGTAGAAATTGCGCAGGCAGGAGGAGTGATAAGGGCTAGTGTCGATTTAGCTGTTTTTTGGGCACCGCTGCCGACAAAACTTCCAGCGATTTCCGAACCAGTACAAGAATTATCAGCGGGTGAAACAGGTTTAATTACGGAACTTTCAGGTCTTGAACAGCCGCTCTTTACCCAGATATTACCGGCTGCCCCATCAGCAAGAATTGACCCGTTTGCGTATTAGAAAAAGCTGAGAAGTTATTCTTTTTCTGTAACAGAAATATTTACACCTTTTTTTTCGATAGTGGCACGGACCTTAAGTAGGTTTCTGATGGCTTTTATTGTTTTCCCGCCTTTTCCGATAACTAAACCAAAAAATGAAGGGTCTATTTTGACTTCAAAATCACTACGATCAGCTTCTTGGCTTTCCTCGATTTCAAAGTCTTTGTTTCCAACAATACCGCCGATTAAAAAATCTAGTAAGTCGCGCATATTATTTTTCCTTAAGTAGCTTCTCAACTGCTTGTGATATTTGTGCTCCCTTTTTAACCCAATCATCTATCTTTTTTGTATCAATTTTTTTAACATCTTTAGCGGGATGCCAAAAACCAATGATATCGAGAGGCTTACCGCCTCTTTTTCGTTTTGTGTCTATTGCCACAATCCTATAAAAAGGATTGTTTTTGGCTCCACCTCTAGCTAGTCTGATCTTTACCATAGTGTTCGATTTTACTTACTTTCAGGCTAATTTACAAGGCTATAAGCAATAAAGCATTCTTATGATGCGTTATTTAATACATTTTCAGCCGCTGCCTGAGCCGCGCTACTTTTATTTTTACCAGTGCCTTGACCTTTACGCTTCCCAGCAACCAGTACCTCGACAATAAAATTTTTATTATGATCAGGGCCTGACGCTTTAATTACTTTATATATTGGGGCAGGATGTCCCTGGGATTGAACGTACTCCTGTAGTCTACTTTTGGCATCTTTTAAAGGTTTGGATATTTTTTCAGGAACCTCAGACAGAAGATGTTCTTTTATGAATTCATATACAGTGTCCATACCTTGATCAAGAAAAAGTGCGCCAATAACAGCTTCTAATGTATCAGCAAGGAGAGAACTGTTCTTTCTACCTCCACCATCTTCTTCCCCGCGAGAAAGATATATTTTTTCTCCGATGCCTAATTTTTCAGCAACATGAGCAAGATTTTTTGTATTTACGAGATTAGACCTAAGAGTGGTCAAATACCCTTCTTCTTTGTTTGGAAACGTGAGGTAAATTTCTCTGGAAACGATGAATTCTAAAATAGCGTCTCCTAAAAATTCAAGCCTTTCATTACTTTTTCGTTTGTTTTTATTTTCATTAACCCAAGATTTGTGCGTGAAAGCCTGTTCTAGAAGTTCCTGATCTTTAAATACTTTTGTTAATTTCTCTGCCTGTGTCAATTTAGCTCCTCCTGAGAAACAATGTTTTCTACTAAATCTCCGACACTTTCCATTTCCATTAAGTCCAGTCTGGTGGTGTCAAAGCCGGCTAGGTTAAGTTTTTCCACAAAATCAGCAAAATCTGTCGCCGACATGTGTATATCATTCTTGAATCTGTCCTCACTACTTAACTCTTCCTCGTCAACACCAATATGTTCGGCTAGGATAGATTTTATCTTTTGAGAAATGTCTTTTGCTTTTTCAGTCATCTTTTTTGGTTTTTACTTCAACTTTGTCCTTATAAATTGTACCGAGAACACCATTAACAAAGGAAGGAGAGCTTTCACTTCCAAACTGTTTGGCGATCTCAACTGCTTCGTCAATAACAACCTTAGGCGGCGTTTTTGTGTTCTCAAGCTCATAGATAGCCAGCCGCAGCATGGCAAGGTCTATTTTATTTAGTTTGTCTACTGGCCAAACTGGGGCCGCTTCCTGTATCTTTTTGTCAGTTTTACCTTTCTGAGAAAGAACCTTTTTAGCTAGATCTGGCACATTTTCTTGAGGGGCAAAACTTTCTGCAAATAGAGCTTTAACTGTTTGAATTCGCTTTAAATGTCTCGGGTCTTTGGCAGTCTTCATCGATTAGGTATGACTTATGCTTTATCTGTATGATGATGTCCACAAGAAGGGCAAGCCCTGTGCGACTCTTTTAAAGAGTTACAAGAAGGACAACGCGAAAGTTTCGGTAGAATTGCCTTTTTTGGCCCTCGCCTGATGCTACTTCTGCTTCTGGTATGTTTTTTCTTTGGTACCGGTGCCATAACTTAGGTAGTTTAACCTATATCACATGCCTGTTTCAATAAAGAAAATTTAATTGGTTAAAATCTTTCCTTTGTTAAATCGCGACGAAAGTTTTTTATATTTCTTGGGATTTTTAAAAACCTTCTGCGCAAGACCTTTGGTAATTATAATTAGCTCCGTGTCTTGCCAGGAAGCAATTTTAAGTTCTGGGAATCCGTGTTGTTTGGTACCGAAGATTTCTCCTGGGCCACGCAACTTCAAATCCAATTCTGCCAATTCGAATCCGGACATAGTTATTTTAAGAGCATTCAGTCTGGCTTGCACTTTGGGAGATTTAGTTTCGGCAAAAAGAAGACAGTATGATTCTTTCTCTCCCCTACCGATTCTGCCTCGCAATTGGTGTAGCTGGGCTAAACCAAAACGTTCGGCTGCCTCAATTAGCATGATTGTCGCAGCTGGAACATCAATGCCCACCTCAACGACTGGTGTGGAAACTAGAATGTCGGTTGAGCCTTTTTTAAATAAATCAATGACCTTGTTTTTATCCTTTGTTTTCAGTCTTCCATGAAGAAGCCCGATTGATAATTTTGGAAATATTTTCTTTATCGCTTTGTATTCGGACGTTGCTGCTTTAATCTGCTTCATCGTTTCTTTTTCAGACTCTTCTATTAATGGAACAATCACGAACACTTGTGCCTGATTTTCATTGATTTGTTCTCCAACCCACTGATACGCAGATTCGCGCTTCTGTGGAGGGATGGTCCATGTTTTTATTGGTTTTCTGCCTTTAGGAAGTTCGGTCAAAGTTGATAGGTCGAGATCGCCATAAAAAGTCAAAGCAATTGTGCGCGGGATAGGAGTGGCCGTCATTGTTAATATGTGCGGCGCAGTAGACTTGTTTCCTGACTTTCTTATTAAGCGGGCCCTTTGTTTGACTCCGAATTTATGTTGTTCGTCAATAACAACCAAAGCAACATTGGCTAAATCTAGTTTTTTGTGAAGCAACGCATGTGTGCCGACAAAAATATCCGATCGGCCAAAGTCTTTCTTTATTCCATCTGAGGTTATAAGGCTAATGCGTACTTTGAAAGGTGAAAACATTTGTTTGAGTGTTTTGAAGTGTTGCTCAGCTAATATTTGTGTGGGCGCCATAAAGACGGTTTGGTGCTCATTCAGAAAACAGGCAAAGGCCGCAATGGCCGCAACCACTGTTTTTCCAGAACCGACATCTCCCTCCAAAAGCCTATTCATTGGATTGTCTTTGCCTAAATCATCGAGGATTTCTTTTACGGCATCATCCTGAGAAGCGGTTAGTTTAAAGGGAAGCTTTTTAAGAAATTTTGAAGTATCTTTAATTTTTACACTTAATCGAAAACTGGCTTTGTTTTGTTCCCACTTTTTCTTTTTCCAAAGACTATTGAGTTGAATACGTAGAAGTTCGTCAAAGGCTAAACGTTTTTTCCCTTCCTCTACTTCCTCTAGCGTTTTTGGAAAATGGACACTGCTGATTGCAGATGACAAATCGACGAGATTTAAATTTTTCAATATGGATGTTGGCAGGTTGTCCTCAATATTATTTTGAACTTGATCAAATCCAAAGGCAATTTTCCCCCTCATCCACTTAGAGCTAATACCTGATGTTTCCGGATAAATAGGGACAAGCCTACCCGTATGAAGAGATTTCTTATTTCCAAGAACCTTTTCGTACTCTGGAGATATCAGGGCTATTTTTCTTCCGAACCAATCGACCTTTCCTGCCAACGATACGATTGTTCCCTCTGGAAGATTTCTTACTAAAAAGGGTTGATTAAACCAAATAGCTTCTATTTCACCTGTCGAATCCTTTACCTTAGCGGCTTGTATTTTTGTACCTTTTTTTGTGTAAATATTATCCATTGATACTATTTGCCCTCTTAAGGTCACGGTTTCGCCTGGTCGAACATTCCTGATTTCGGAAGTCAATCTAAAGTCTAAATATCTTGAGGGAACGTGGTGTAGTAAGTCGCCAATAGTATTAATATCGAGTCGTTTTAGTCTAGAAACATAGACAGGGCCGACTAATGGTAATTCGGAAGCTGGTGTGTTTAAATCCATAAGACAATTCAATATTACACTCAAATATATTAAAAGGCGTATAGCAATGGAAGAAGTGAACTAGCGAGAAGAGCTACTCCAGCCAAGATTATGAGAAATGTAAAGAGCTTTTTTTGTTTTTTGGTGACCATCATTTTTCTACAATATAAAAATCTTTTTTACCAAACTTAATTTTTTCTCCGCCTTTTAACATGATTGATGGATTTTTAATAGTTCGGCTGTTTATGTCGACCGCACCTGCCGCAATAAGTCTCTTTACTTCAGAGGCACTATAGCCAGAAGCTTTGACAAGCACTTGGACCAGCATGCCCTTTTCAATAGCTGTTTTATATTCCGGTGACTTTTTTCTAAAGGTCGTATCAAAATATTCTTGAGATGGCTTTGCCTGTTTGCCGTAGAGCTGCTCAACGACATCATAGGCAAGTAAATTTTTAACAACCAAAGGTTTTTTCTTGAGGGTTTCCAAAGGAAGGTCTGTTAATAGCTCTACACCCAATTCAAGTAAGTTGTCCGGAAGAGCCATAATTTGTCCAAAAATGTCGTTTGGAGTGTCGTTAATGTTTATTACGTTTCCCTCGCTTTTACCCATTTTCTCACCCGATGGATCTGTTAGCAATTTCATTGTAAGAACAAATTTTTCTTTATTCTTTAGAGCTTTCATTAAGTTTCTGCCGGCAAGCATATTAAATAGTTGGTCACTTCCGCCTATTTCCAAATCAACGTCCATAGCGACGCAGTCATAGCCCTGCATTAGTGGGTAGAAAAACTCATGAAGATGAATGGGTTTGTTTTTCTTAATTCTATCTTGAAAGAAGTCGCGTTCGAGCATCTGTTGAACTGTAAAATTGGAGGCAAGTTCGACCACTTCCTCAAAGGAAAGTTTTGACAGCCACTCAGAATTAAATAGAACCTTGGCGGCATTTGATCCTGTGAACTTTAAAGTTTTCCCTACTTGTTGAGTGTATTCTTTTGCATTTTTGCGGGCCTGCTCTTTGCTCATTTTTTTTCTTGCAGCGCTTTTATCCGTTGGGTCGCCGATCATCCCTGTAAAATCACCAATCAGAAATATTACTTGATGTCCCAATTGTTGAAACTGAGCAAGCTTTCTTATGCCAATCCAATTACCGATGTGAAGATTTTTACTGGAAGGGTCGAATCCTTGATAGAGAGTTATCTTCTTTTTGGCCATCAGGGAAGCCAATCCTTCTTTGGTGGGTAAAATATTGGCCACACCTCTTGTTAATACCTTTTCAATTTCTTTGTCTTTCTCGGACATGATATCTATTTTATCCTGCAAAACTTGCTTGGTCAAAGCCTGTTAATTTAATGATGTGCAGTATTTTGCTACAATAACTATATATTATGGCAAGGTGGAAACGGACTTTAAATAGAAGAAGGTTGAGGCGATCAACTGGCTTGCGTTCACAAAGGGTAATTAAAAGTAAAAAGATTGCCCTTTGGTCTAGATATGCATTTATTGGTGTTGCTGTCTTGTTGGTTATTTCGTTTATTGCCATTCCCCTATTTGCCTTTAACCTCCCCTCCCCAGATAAAATTGTAAGAAGGGACGGTTTCTCGACAAAGATTTTAGATAGAAATGGCGAAGTTTTATATGATATTTTTGTCGACGAAAGAAGAACTCCTGTTGAACTGGACGATATTCCTCTTTTTCTAAGGCAGGCCACGATTGCCATTGAAGATAAGAACTTCTATGAACACAAAGGCTTTGACCCTACAGGATTTTTTAGAGCAATACTTAATATTGTTTTTCGGGGCAGAATTCAAGGTGGCTCAACATTAACACAGCAGCTTGTCAAGAACGCATTGCTTTCTCCGGAGAGAACAATTTTTAGGAAAGTCAGGGAGTTTTTATTATCGATTCAAATCGAAAGGAAATATTCGAAGGACGAGATACTTAAAATGTATTTAAACGAGGTTCCCTATGGTGGGACGGCCTTCGGTGTTGAAACTGCCGCTGAAACATATTATGGCAAAAAAGTAAAAGATTTAAACTTAGTTGAATCGGCAATTTTGGCGGGACTGCCGCAAAGACCTTCCGCATATTCCCCATATTCTTCAACTCCGGATGCATATATAGGTAGAACAGAGCAGGTGCTAAGGAGAATGAGAGAGGATGACTATATTACAAAGGAACAAGAGGAGTCAGCTTTAGGTGAAATTGAGAATGTGAAATTTCAAGAACGTGGAGCAAGTTTTAAAGCACCGCATTTTGTTCAATATGTACAGAAAATTCTAGAAGATAGATATGGAGAAAATGTAGTTGAACAAGGTGGCTTGAAGGTGACCACCACTCTTGATTTGGAACTTCAGGAAAGTGCAGAAGATACGGTTAAAGAAGAAATAGATAAAGTAACAGGACTTAAGATTTCTAATGGAGCAGCTGTTGTTTTGGACCCTGAAACGGGAGAAATCCTCGCCATGGTTGGTTCGCGCGGATTTAGCGACCCTGACATTGATGGTCAAGTAAATGTCACGACTCGATTAAGACAGCCCGGCTCTGCAATTAAGCCAATTACCTACCTTACTGCGTTTAAGGAAGGATACACTGCTTCGTCGCTTATCATGGATGTGCCAACAACTTTTCCGGGTGGCATTGGCCAACCTGATTATGAGCCAGTCAATTATGACGGTGAATATAGAGGTCCAATGCAGCTGCGGTACACCCTAGGCAATTCGATTAACGTTGCTGCCGTAAAAGTGCTTGCCCTTGTGGGGATAAAAGATACCTTGCAAACTGCCTATGATTTGGGAATTACTTCTCTTAAGCCTACCAATGAAATGATGAACAAAGTAGGTCTTTCTTTGACGCTTGGCGGTGGTGAAGTAAAACTGCTAGAACTTACTGGGGCATATTCTACATTTATGAATGGTGGGCATGTAGTTGAGCCTGTTGGCATACTTAAAGTAGAAGATAAGGATGGTAAGGTACTGGAGGAACATGAACCCGAAAAGGGGAAAAGGGTGATTTCAGAGGAGTTAGCATATATGATTTTTGATATTTTATCGGATAACAGTGCGAGAACTGAGATTTTCGGGACAAATTCACTTCTCAATATTCCTGGCCGCGACATTGCTGTAAAAACCGGAACAACAAACGACAAGAGAGACAATTGGACTGTAGGCGGAGGTCCACAGGCTGTGGTTGGTGTTTGGGTGGGTAATAATGATAACTCACCGATGCTTCAAGTTGCTTCGGGAGTAACCGGTGCTTCCCCTATTTGGAGAAGGATAGTTATGGCCGCACTTCAAGGAAAATCTAATACTAGCCCGGAGGTTCCTTCAGGAATTATAACTGCGGCTGTTGACACAATATCGGGTTATAGAGCTCATGATGGCTTTCCTTCAAGGATAGAACAATTTATTAAAGGAACGGAACCTGGAGAAGATCCGATCCATGCTAAGTTGAAGGTTTGCAAGACTGATGGGAAACTGGCAACCCCAAGTGATGTTGCCGCTGGCAATTATGATGAAAAGGAATATTTTGTATTTAAGGAAGAAGACCCTACGGCCGGTTCAGGAGGTACTAACCGTTGGCAAGAAGGAATCAATGAATGGTTATCCTCTCAAGGGGATGGACGGTACCACCCCCCATCCGACTATTGTGGCACATCAAATCCTGTAAACGTTGAATTTGTAAATCCTACCGACAGATCTTCAAATTTGCCGAACAAATTCACAATTGAAGTTCGGGCCGACTCTACAGCCAATATTGTTCAAATCGAACTTGAGGTTGATGGAACTAAGGTAAGAACATTTACGGGTCCACCTTTTAAACACGAAGTGGATCTTGCAGATGGGGTACATAAACTAAGGGCCAAGGCAAGAGACGAAAAAGGGAAGGAATCAGATAGAACGATTACAATCGGAGTTAACGTCACCTGGGATTTTTCTCCTACACCCATCCCCACTGCTGCTCCATGAGGGCATACAAAGGCTGACTAGTCCTTTGTCCTTGCTCCAAATTTTTCTCTCAGGCCACTAACAACCTTGTTTCTTATTATTTCTACATCCTTGTTATTAAGAGTTTTTTCCGGATGTTGATACCATAATCTGAATGTGTGCGAGTCTTTGTAGATTGTAACTAGCTCTACTTTAACGAGATTTTTATGAGCGGATTCTATAAAAGCAGCAACTTCTCCTATCCTCGTTTTTGAAGGGAGTACAAGTGTCATGTCCTCAATTTGTGCAGGGTATTTCGGGATGGTTGTATAAGGGGTAATTGCTAAACTTATTTTTTTTAGAAGACCTAAATCAAATTCATAATATATCGAACTTTCTTCCAAAACACCTAGTTGTCCAATTTTTACATTATTTGATTTAATGATACTTCTTTTTGAGGCCGAAAATACTTTTCCGTCTTCTACAACAAACTTAACATCGGCATTCAATTTTTCGAGGAGTGCTTCAATGATACCTTTGGCTTCTCTGTAATTAGTATTCGCAAATATGCCGGCGAGGATCATTTTTTCATCGGGCAACATATTTTTTCTTGGAAGATAGGCGTTGGCTATTTCAAACAAGTGAAAGGGTTCTTTCTCGCCGGTGTTTTCCTTAAGAGCTTTAATAAGAGAAGGCATAAGCGAAGTTCTCATAAAAGAAGATTCTTTTCCTAAAGGGTTTTTTAACTTGAGTGCTCCTGTTTCCACTGAACTTTCGGGTACTGTAGACAAAGTATAGGCTTCTACCCCTCCCCAGCCTGAAAGCAAGTTTTTAATGTTGTCTTCAAAATCAAACGGAGCATCTACTAATGGGTCAGGAATGGCGCCAGTCATGAGGCTGCTTGGCAGATTGTGGTATCCATAAAGTCTGGCTACCTCTTCCAAAATGTCTTCGGCTAAGAATATATCATTGGCTCGAAAAGAAGGAACTAGGGTTTCAAGTTTTTTCCCATTCCACGAGGTTTCAAATCCAAGAAGGTTCAGATATTTTGAGATTTCACTTTTTGATAATTTAATTCCAAGTCTCTTCTCAAAAAACGTAAGGGTTGTTATAACTCTTCTTGCTTTATATGGCTTAGGATAGATATCAAGGACTGTATTTTCAGGTTTGCCACCAGTTAGCTTAACAAAAAGGTCAATTCCCCGTTTTATTCCTAGGCCGACAAGTTCAGTATCTAAGCCTTTTTCAAATAGCACGGCCGCCTCGGTTCTTTGAGCCAAATTCATGTATGTCTTCCTGATATTGACTGGATTGTATGTTTGCACAAAAAGGAGTACGTTTTTCGTACTGGAATCGACAGCACTATTTTGTCCTCCCATTATTCCAGCTAGATCAATAAGCCTTCCCTCTCCGTCTTCAATAACGATATCTCCACCCGGCAATTGGTGAGTTTTTCCGTCTAAGGTGGTTAGTTTTTCACCTTTCTTGCTTGCTCTTAATATCATTTTTGAACCTCGAATTTTATCGTAGTCAAAGGTGTGAACTGGTTGGCCAATTTCATGCATGATGTAGTTGGAAATATCAACAATGTTGTTGATGGGCCTCTCCCCAACGGCCATCAGCCTTTCTTTTATATAGTCCGGCGATGGTTTTATCTTTACATTTTTGATCAGAACCGCGGCGAAGCGCAGACAAAGCTTGGGGTCGATTTTTACATCCAGGTATTTAACTTTACGAGCAAAGCTCTGTTTTGATTTTGTTCTCAGGGGTAATAACTTGGCTTGTATTTTAAATCTTGGCAATATTGCGGCTGCTTCTCTGGCGATTCCGTAAATACCAGCTGTATCAACTCTATTTGTGGTGATTTCGATATGGTAAAGGAAGTCGCCACTCCCTCTTTCTATTTTGTCTACAGAGGGACCGGATAGAGACAAACTTCGAGCCAATGCTTTAGGCGAAGCGGTTGTTTTAAGATAATCTTTCAGCCAGTTGTCGGAAACGATAATATCCATTTTAGAATTGCCTTAAAAATTTCAAATCAGGACTGTATAAAAGTCTTATATCTCCTATTTCAAGACCAGCTTTCATCATAAATGTTCTTTCTACTCCCCAACCGAAAGCAAAGCCGGTATATTTATTGGGATCAATTTTCCCGTTTTTTAGTACATTCGGGTGAACCATTCCGGCGCCTCCGAGTTCGAGCCAGCCTTCCTTGCAGAGCTTGCACCCATTACCCTTACAGACACCGCAACTGATATCCACTTCAAATGAAGGCTCCGTAAATTGAAAATGGTGGGGTCTTAATCTGGTTTTCCTATCTTTGCCAAAAAAATTCCTGGCGAAGTAATCTAAGGTGCCTTTAAGATGAGCAACTGATATTCCCTCATCTATCACCAAGCCTTCAAACTGATGAAACATGGGAACATGACTAACATCTGATTGCCTCCGATAGTTTTTAGCAATATTTAGCATGCGTATCGGAGGTTTCTTGACTCTCATCATTTCTCGAACTTGCCCAGAGGATGTGTGGGGTGTTAATACCATTAGACCATATTTGGAATGCGGTGGCGTATCAATAAAGAATGTTTCCCAGTCGTCTCGTGCAGGGTGATCCCTGGGTATATTAAGAGACTCGAAAGCATACCAATCCCATTCAACCTCCGGATATCTTACTCTGACGAAGCCTATTTTTTCAAAAGTACTGCTGATTTCCCGAATTGCTTGGGTGATTAGATGCAGGTGTCCGATTGTGGGCTTCTTGCCAGGTATGCTTGCATCAAACCAGTCCCTGGCTGATTCCTTTAGAGTATTCTTTTGAGTGGCGAGGGCATCGAGGATTGTATTTTTGACTTCGTTTATTAAGCCTCCTGCTTGCTTTTTTTCACTAATGGAAAGATCCTTAATTTTCTTAATTAATGTTGTTAATTTACCGTTTCGGCCCAAGTAGGCGATTTTTAATTCCTCTAGTTCGTTTATGTTTCCTGCATCAACTATTTGCGCTAAAGCTTCGTTTTTAACATCAAGCATGATGGAAGTGAATTTATTTATGTTTTCTATTCCTTTTTGCATATACTTTATCTATAAAAAAACTCCCCGAGTGGAGAGTTGCGTACAAGATTTGCCAATCTCCACAGATTACTTCATTCTAAAGTAAAAACTGATGGAGAAAAAGTTTTTCATCAAGGTTATTTTATAGCGTCAACAATTTTTTTGAAAGTTGCTGAATCATGAACGGCTATATCAGCAAGGATTTTTCTATCTAATTCAATCTTGTTCTTTATCAGTCCGGCAATTAGTTTGCTATACGAAAGATCATGCTCTCTTGCGGCCGCATTTATTCTTTTAATCCACAAACTTCTTAAGTCTCTTTTTTTCAGTTTTCTTCCAATAAAGGCATATTGTCCAGCATGAAGAAGTGCTTCTTTAGCGGTTTTGACACGCCTGCTTCTAGCATGTTTAAAGCCTTTGGCGGCTTTTTTAACTTTCCTATGTCTTTTTGCAGATATACTTTTTACTCTTGGCATATTAATTACCTTCCTTTACCTAATGCTTTTTTAATTCTTTTGGCATAGGATTTTTTAGTCTCAACAGTTCTTCTTAAGGCCCTTTTTCGGCTACTAGACTTTTTTTCATTTAAATGACGGGCAAATGACCGCCTTCTCATGACTTTGCCTGTTTTTGTAACTCTGAACCTTTTTGTGATTGATTTTCTAGTTTTTTGTTTTGGCATCTTTTTTAGTTTCTTTAGTTACCTTCTTGGTTTCTTTCTTATTCCCCTTGGCTTTAGGCTTAGGAGAAGCTTTTTCCTTTTTCTTCGTTCCCCCTGCAATCGGTGATATTATCATAATTAAGTGTCTTCCTAGAAATTTGGGACTCATATCTATACCGACACGGCCTTTTAGATCATCTAGTAATCTTTCAAACAACTTATACCCAAATTGTTTGCTTCCCATTTGCCTACCCTTAAATTTGACAACAACTTTAATCTTGCTTTTATCGTCTAAAAACTCTTTAATTCGTATCAAACGAGTGTTGTAATCTGCCTCTCCAATAAAAGGTGAGAACCTTATTTCCTTTTGCTCTGAAGCTTTAGTCTTTTTCTTCTGAGCTTTTTGCTTTTTCAATTCTTCGTATTTAAATTTGCCTATATCAACGATCCTTGCAACAGGTGGTTTGGCATATGGAGCTATTTCTACTAAATCAAGCCCTTCTTTTTTAGCTAAAGCTAGGGCTTTATTGATATCAATTACTCCAAGTTGTTTACCACCGCTCCCGATTACTCTCACCTCCGGGGCGCGTATCTGCTCATTGGTTCGCCAGTATATATTTTTTCTTCTCAACTTATACGCACAAATTGTAACACTATTAAAGCTGTACCACAATTACAAAATTACAGCTTTAGTGATTTCTCTTCAATAGTTTTTTTCACTCTTTCAATAAATGTTTTTAAGGATATTGCACCAAGATCTTTTTCTGTACGCAATCGCAAAGAAACTTTTTTGTTTTTTTCTTCTTTGTCGCCAAGGACAAGCATGTAGGGAACTTTTTCAAGTTGAGCATTTCTTATCTTGGCCGGTAAAGTCTCATTTCTTTCATCGATTTCAACCCTAATATCCTCAGCCATTAATTCTTCGGCGATTGTCTTTGCGTATTTAAGATTACGATCAGTAATCGGTAATATTTTAGCTTGAACGGGAGAAAGCCAGACAGGGAAGGCACCAGCATAATGCTCAATCAAAACCATTAAAAACCTTTCAGGCGAACCAATAATTGCCCTGTGAAGCATGACTGGCCTTTTTTCTTTGCCGTCTTTGTCTACATATTTCAACTTGAATCTTTCAGGCATGAAATAATCAATCTGGATAGTGGATAATTGCCACTCGCGACCTAGAGAATCGGTTGCTAATAGATCCATTTTGGGTGCATAGAACGCAGCTTCTCCCGGAGCATCAAAGTGTTCAATTTTATTTCTCTCCATAATTTTCTCTGCCCATTCTTCTACTTTCTTCCAAGTCTTTGGATCGCCGATGTAATCTTTTGGTTTTTTTGGGTCTCTTGTTGAAAGCCTGTAGCGATATTTAAATCCATACACAGACATAACCTCCTTGATCATTTGAAGCATTGTGTCAATCTCATCATCTACTTGGTCTTCCCTGCAGAAGACATGGCAATCATCCTGGGAAAAGGCTCTTGTTCTAGCTAGTCCTGACAACTCTCCTGGCTTTTCATCTCTATACAGCATGGCAAAATCAGTTATTCTAAGTGGAAGTTCTCGATAGCTTCTTGGCTTGCTTGCATATATCTGGGTATGTTGTGGACAATTCATTGGTTTTAGGAAAAACTCTTCATCTGTATGATTAGAAACAACCTTAAACATACCTTCTTTGTATTTGTCGTAATGGCCAGATGTTTTGAATAGTTCTGCTTTGGCAAATTGAGGAGTCCAAACCTGATGATACCCCTGCTTTGATTGAATGCTTTCTACATGCTCATTAACTAAAAGTCTTAACATTCCTCCTTTGGGTGTATATAAAGGAAGGCCTGGGCCAACTAAATCAGAAAATGTAAAAAGATCTAACTCTTTGCCTATTTTTCTGTGGTCTCTTCTTCTGGCTTCCTCAAGCATTGAAAGATACTTGTCCAATTCCTTTTGGGTGGGAAATACGGTTCCATAAATCCTGGTAAGCATTTTGTTTTTTTCGTCTCCCCGCCAATAAGCACCAGCAACAGACAAGAGTTTAAAAGGGCCTATATCTCCTGTCGATGATACATGGGGGCCAGCACACAAATCTACGAACTCATCTGCCGTCCAATATACAGTTGCCTTTTCTTTGCGTTCTTCAATTTCATCAAGCCATTCTTGCTTGTATTCGTTTCCCTCAAAAAGTTTTTTCGCTTCTGAAACAGAAATAATTTTCTTTTTGAAGGGAAGGTCCTTTTTGATAATATTTTTCATCTCCGCCTCTATCTTTGCGAAACTATCTTCGGAGATTTTACCCTCATAGTCGAAGTCGAAATAGAAGCCATCTTCAGTGGCTGGGCCCATGGCCATTTTTAGACCTGGATACAGTTTCAACATTGTTTGGGTCAAGACATGCTCGGCACTGTGGCGCATTGCCCAAAGTTGTTGTTCTTTTTTAGATAAACTATTTAGTTTTTTGTCTTGTACCTCTGACATGTTTTTATTGTACCTCAAGAGGTCATTGAGGGAAAACGGGAGTTCTTTTAGCTAATTGGGAAAGAGTTGCTTCCACAACTGAGGCGATCCAGTCCCCTATCACTGGCAGTCCGCCTAAACTTCTAAGGATAATAACTAGAATGGTAGATATTATGACAAAGCCAATGGTGACACCAAAAGCCCAGCCAATACCGCGAATTAAACCTTCCTTAAAGAGATTCGATTTATTAGACATTGATGGATTACAGGTAAATTAATCGTAACCAAATTACTAAAAAATTACAAGAATGGGAGAGGGTTGGATAAATTTCGAAATTGTGTAAATATTATTCCAAAAAAAAAGCCTCCATGCTTGTTCATTACATGAAGGCTTGTTAGAAGTTGAGTTGAGGGCAATTACTCAACCATAATACTCAATCCTTTGCGCGCAATTTGCATGTCTTGGTGTTCCGTCCCCCCACTGTAGCCTACGTATATTCCGCCCTCATCGGCTATGTTTTGAAAAAAGAACGCTAGGCCACCGTGATAATTTACTTCACCGTCTTTGGTCAGACGAGATTGGCTTCCGCTGTTTGTCTTCGTAGACAGCATAAAGGCCAACTTTGACATGGCTATCCCGAAATAGTTTTCTCCCTTGTCATCTCCACACCTATTGGGATCGGGGTCCCTTTCTAACGTGCTGACAACTACAAAGGCTACCCTTGGCATATCAACAAAAAAGGGATGAGCACATATAAAGGCGACACCTTGACGTAATCCCATTTCGACTGCCTTGACACGCATGTGTTGTAAGGCCCTATTCATGCGTTCATTGCTGTACCACGTTTCCTTCTTCTGCTGGGACATTCCTTCCTCCTTTAAAGAGCTAATTAATCTTACGACGGATGATATTTATGTGTGCAGGAAGACAATAATAGCAGAATAAGGGGAAACAAACAAAATTATGAGGTATTGTGGACCCGAGGGGATTCGAACCCCTGACCTCTTCCATGCCATGGAAGCGCGCTAGCCAACTGCGCCACGGGCCCATATTTTCTAAATTATATCAAATTTGCACGAAAGTGTTGAATAGAGCACCACTTATAATGTGCTGGATTGAATGGTATACAGTATTTGAGTCCTGTACGAGCGGGATTAGGAAATTGGTAAAATGCTTAGACAGGAAGCAGGCTTTTTTAAAGCTTGAAGGCTGCGATTTTGTTGTATAGAAGATATGACAAGATCGTTTGCCTATTTTATTGTCTATTGTTTAGAAGATGCAAGTGTGGACGGTACAGGATTCGAACCTGTGACCTCAGCAATGTCAATGCTGCGCTCTAACCAGCTGAGCTAACCGTCCTAGGGTTCAATTATATCATTATTAAGCTGATTTCATCGCCAAAGCTTTTAAGCAGTTTTCAGGAGAGTCGTCTTCGCAAGTGATGAAGATTGAATGCATGTGTTCATGATCTTTCTGATGAACCAGGAACTTCCCCTTTTTATCACAATAGTCACAACGAGTGTAATCATTTAGAGGAGCAGTTGATTGTATTTCAAAAATAGAGCTTTCGTTACCTATCCCAGAAGACGAAGTTTGCAGCCATCTCAAATAACTTCGAGACGTAAATTTCATTGCTTCTGCTGTGTTAAGGGCGGATTCTCTGTTTCTCATTTAGATTTTAAGAAGAAATTAACCAGCAGATCTTGATACATAATGATCTGCAGCCAGGAGGAATTTACCGCCATGCTTTTTGTAGTTAGCCCAATAATTCTTCTTTTGGGCTCTTTTGTTTGAACTTTGAAGCCATGTTTTTGCCTGACCAATGTTTTGTCTAAAGGATTTAATAAATTCAAGAAGTTTCTCAAAAAAGATTAAATGATAGACACCTGGTTCGATGGGGGCCTGCATGGTGGCTATTTGTACTTCTTCTGCCAATTCCTGGGTATTCTGGGCTAATGCGGCTACCTCTTCAATAACAGCTTGAAGTTGCATTTTCAATTCATTGCTTTTTCTTTCAGATCTTGTTTTTTCTTCTTGCCGAAGGTTTCTTTCAAGGGTGAGCTGCTTTTCCAAGATCATCGTTTGCTCTCGCCTACCAGAGTAAACATCTTCGAATTCAAGGGACTCACCAGGAGTTATGTCGCCTGAATATTTCTTTTCTGGCTTTCTGCCTAATAGTTGATTAATAAATTCTTGGGAAACCCCTTGGGCGAGGTCTTTCTTGAGGACCTTGCTTGTGTTGCCGCCAACATCTTTCAGGTTTTCAAGAACACTGGAACGCTTTATTGTTTTCTGAGATTTTTGGCTTTGTTTGTCGTTCATATATGTTTAATTTGCATTACACAAGAACGTTGCTTTGCGCTTGTATATTACAATAGGGCGCAAAGAGTATCAAGCGCGGCGCGCTTTTTCAAAACCGCTTCGATCATTGATTTTTGATCTGTGGATGGATGGGCATCTGGCTTATCTCCCTGAGAATATGCTTTTAAGGTTTGCTCTACATCTTCCTCTGATACTTTTATCTTTTCTTCAACGACGATTTTGCCTAAAATAAGGTCAAATCTGATTGCTTCCTTGGCTTGTTCTTCATA
The DNA here is from genome assembly GCA_018823885.1 of Patescibacteria group bacterium. Taxonomy (GTDB): domain Bacteria; phylum Patescibacteriota; class Microgenomatia; order UBA8517; family UBA8517; genus JAHJHG01. Next base: position 47,961 of record JAHJHG010000001.1, on the reverse strand, counting down.
GTCTTTTCTTATCAAATCGGCTGTTTTTCCGATCGAAGACAGATATGATTCTAAGGTTAAACCGAGCTTTTCAATTCTTTGCAAAAGATCAGAAAGTCTTCTGTTAACTTCCTCATCAACTAGGGGTTTTGGGATGTCAATTTTAATACTTTCTCCAAGTATTTTGATTACTTTTTGCTCTTTTTCTTCTCTACTTAATACTTTCTTTTTAGCATCTTTCTTTTCACTCCCCTTTTGGTCTGGAGTCCAAATGGTGCTAGTCTTTGCCGCATCAGAAATAATCTTCTTGTAATTACCCAATTTAACCTCCGGCAATTCACAGGTTGTTCCTCTCACCTGCCAATTTTCGTCCTCATTGGCTGAGACAAGTTCTAACTTAGGATATATAGCCGGTCTTATTTTGTGTTCTGTAATAGCCTTGCCTAGAGGCTCTGGCAAAATGGCACGAAGAATATTTTCAATCAGAGTGTTTTGCGGAATGTGATCAAGCACTTTATCTAATGGAGCCATTCCTTTTCGAAAACCTGGTAATTCCAAATCTTTGCCAATATCTTTAGCAACCACTTCTCTGGTTTTCTTAATATCTTCAAAGGGTATGTTAAAAGTAATTTGGATAGTTCCGTCTTTGCTTTTGGCAACGGTGTAGCTAATCTTGTTTACTTTCTTTTTTACCTTCTTTGCTTTGGCTGTTTTGGTTGTCATTTGGTCAAAAAAACACGCTTTCTAAGCGTGGAACGTTGTTATTGTAACACAAACAAGCCTGAAATAATATTAACCCTTGTGCTGGGTTTTAAACGAAGTGCGCTTGAAAGTTGTTTTCGGTTTTTTCTTTCCAAACTGCTTACCCAAAAAGCTACTTGCCGTTCTAAATCCAGGACCTGGCGAATTGGGTTTTGCTTTTTTCTTTTGATATGATTTCATTTATATATTTAATTCCTTATTTAATATTTAAGCGGCCTTTCTTTGTCCTTTTTGTCTTTGTCACTTTCTTCTTCCTCTGCAGCTTCTTCATCTTCTAAGATGTCTTCTGTATCTTCTGATATTCCCTCAAAAATTACGTCTGGCAATTCTTCCTCAATATCGTCTTTAATCTCTTCAAGTTCTTCCAGGGCGTCCTCTAAATTTTCAAGAACTTCCTCAGTATCTTCTTCTTCGATAACAATTTCTACAGGCACGGTTACAGTTACCGTTTTGTCACTATCAGAGGTTGTGGGGTATGGGTCCACATAAGGCGTCGGAGAAGGTACCTGGTCCACCGTGGTGGGCGTAGATGCAAGGCTCTGTACCTCTGCCTGCTTCTCCTCAATTTCTGCCTGGTACTCCCCTATTTTACGTATAAGCTGGGCACCATTTTTTACATCTTTTCTGTTGAGAACCATACTTTGCGTTTGCTGAGCCTCAGCAACAAGCAATTGATAACCAACGGTTGAACCTTCTTTGTCTAAAAGCCTAACGGCTTCAGAATAACGTCTGTCTGTGAAGTTAACCGAAAAGGCGGTTGCGATTGGCGTGTTGGCGGTTAAAGCAAGGGCGACATCTTCGAAACTTGATTTAACTGAATAGAGACCGGTACCCGGCAAAGCATTCCAGCTTGCCAGTATTAATACTGAAGGAATAGAAAAAAAGAGAGCAAAGCCCGTCAATAAGGCACTAAAAAATTTCTTCATAGTATTAATTATGATAAATTTTTAATTCTTAGTCAAACTTAGTCTGAAGCTAGTCTATGAAGAAACCAAGAAACAAGAGAGAGGACAATCGAAGCTATTACGGCGGTTTGAAAACCAGATATTTCAAATCCTGGTACGAATCTGGCTGTTAGCCATAGCAAAGCGACATTGATCAAAAAGGCCGATATTCCAAACGATAATATTGAGACAGGAAGGGCTATTAGTTGCAATATTGGTCGGATAAAGGTGTTAACAACACCAATGACAATGGCAGCAACGATGGCGGCTACATAGCCAGTTAGAACAAAACCAGGCACAAGATATTCAACAACCAGAAGAGCGATAACGTTTATTCCAAGTCTGACAATAAGTTTCATTAATTAATAATGACGGAAAGAAGTATTTATTGTCAATTACCAAAGGGAAAATCGCAGTCCGTACGTGACTGCGATAATCCATATATTACGGTTATTCTGCCAATCTTTGGCCAAAACCTTTTTCGGATCCGTTTCTGCCGAATCCCCCATTACCTTCACCGTTCATTAGAGGTCCAGATTCGTCACAATTAACTTGTCTTTCCGCTCTGAACTGTAGGCGTCTTGCGATATCTTCATCGCTTAACCCCATTTCTTCCATTCTTTCTTGGGCTCTTACTTTCATATTTTCCTGAAGTGCTTCATGGCTTATGCCTTGCTCTTCAGCGATTTCTAGGAAAGTCTTTTCACCCAACTGACTTTTGAGATCTTCAACGCTCATGCCTAGGACTTCGGCTTTATTTGAAAACATTCTATCAAAACCAAAACCGTTGCCTGAGGCTGCGGAAGCTGTTCCAGCGGCGATAAGACCAGTGGTTAAGATTCCAGCGGCGATAAGACCCAATTTGTATGTCATCTTCATGTATTTCACCCCCCTTCTACGTATTAATACAACTGAAGATATAAAATATTACACAAATTATTGGGAACGCTGGAGCTGCTTGCGGGAGCCTTTTACGTTGCCGTTGGCAGGAATACTGCCGTCAAAGGGGCGTAGTCCAGCCGCTTCAAAACGACCGTCCTTTTCTGAGCCGATGATTCTTACTGTTCCCTTTTCACTGAAACTTTTTCCATAGGGGAGATTGGTATCGTCAGTTAGGAATACTTCCATCACTTCATCTGTATCATCCCTTTCAACAATTATAGAATTCTCTTTTAATTCAAGGATATTGCCCATAAATCCATTTCGGCCGAAACCCTGATGGTAAAAACCTCTCAAGGCAGGGATATTTTCAAGTCGGGCGTTTATCTTCGTATTTGCGAGAGCAATACCAAGACCCAATACGCTAGCGAAAATAAATAAGGCAAGGAAGGAAAATGATTTTTTGTAGGAAATGTCAAAATATTTAAGTAGTCTAATAGCCAAAAAGAGAACAAAAAGCATGATTGTTACCGGGAAATATGGAAAAGCTTGAAGAAATGCCAAAATACCAGCAGAACCGAATGACAAGAACTCAAGATTGCCTGTTTGTTTAAGAAGAAAAAGGAAAATATTGAATGTTAAAACGGCTGTTGTTAGCAATAAAGCAATTGCCCCGACAACACCATATCTTTCGCCAAGGACCATAAAGGCCGGCTTGATTTTAACCTTGCCGGTTTTAATCTTACTCATTATATTTTTTGTTATATCAACTTTTTTCATTATATTTTGCATAATTCTTTCATAGATTTTTTGCCCCTATTTATCAGAACACCAACATTGTTTGTAGATATTCTTAGAATATCGCTTATTTCCTGATATGTTTTGTCTTCAAAGTAAAAAAGAACAAGAGGTGATTTGTATTTATTGGGCAATTTATCCAGACATTTCCTCACCATCTCCTTAGTTTCTTCGTTTTCCATCTTTTCCAGTGTTTTGTCTTCCTTTGCCAGAATGTTACCTAGGTTTAGAAAATCAAAAGATAGAGTTTTTGAACTCTTTTTCAAATAATTTATGGCATTGTTGTGTGCGATTCTGTAAATCCAACTCGAAAACTTTAACTTGGTATTGAATTTATGGATATTCTTATAAACAGCAATAAAAGTGTCCTGCAAAAGATCTTCTGACTCGTCAGGCTCTCTGGTTAAATAGACAAGATATCTATATAGTTTCTCCTGATATCTTGTAACCAGTTTTTCGTACTCGTCTGTATTTCCCTTCTGGACAAGTTTGACCAGTTTTTCGTCTGAAATCGGCATAATATTCTAAAGCGCATGTTCTGCCCTATACATACTACAAGCAGACATGCGCATTTATTACAAACTACTTAAGATATTTATTAAAAAATACCAAGTTTCTTTCTACAACTGTGTTCCAGGCAGGAGTCATGTTATGATCGGCTCCGGAATACATATAGTAGGTCACTTCTTTCTCAAGTTCGTCGAGAACATTTACAAATTCATTAGTCCACTCAAGTGGCACAGAGTCATCGGCTGTGCCTTGATGAAATTGAATTGGAGCGTCTATTCTTTCTAGATAGTTACTAATCGAGTATTGTTCAACGTTGTAAAGGTTTTCAAATTTGGCCAATTCCCGTCTTATATACTTTCCTCTATCTTCTGCTTCATCGGTGTAGTAAAGGATTGAATAAGGAAACGGCTTGGTCACTGGTGCCCACAAAACAGTAGGATAATCGTCGCCAGTGATTTCAAGGATTGTCAAAGCAACTTGTCCCCCGTTTGAGTGGCCCCAAAGAAAGATATTCGTGCCGTCCCAACTGGAGATAGAATCGAGTGAATTCAAAACAGAAAGAGCGGCTGTATATGTTTGAAATCTTGCTTCAAAAATGTTTTCGGCTTGTAAATCTGAGCCAGCATAACCTAAGAAATCTGGGGCAATAGTGATAAATCCGTTTTGAGCATATACTTCAGCTGATTTTCTGGTTCCAATTCCGGTTTCATATATTTCCTGGTCCACATAGCCGCGGAACATAACAATAACAGGATATTTCCCTTTTCCTGTTGGAATATTTAGTTGACCAGTCATCTTTTTGATTTCTCTGTCCTGCAAGGAGGGTTTAAATTCAAGCGAAAAAAGGTAGGAAGTGAAGTCATTTTCTTCGCTAATCACTTCTTCTATCTGAATGTTTCCTTCCTCGGGCTTACTTATTGCTAGATTCTCTATCGTGTATTTCTCGAGCGGTCTGGGAATAACAGGATTAATAACAACGGGGTCAGGAGCATAATTTTGGTAAAAAGAATTTGCCAGCCAACCGAGTGAAATAAGAACAGCTGTTGCCAGAAAATATATTACAAACTTCTTCATGGCCTATTTTAGCATTATTTATATAGTCTGAAGAATTGTAAAGAAACTGAAAACTCCATAGAAAATAAAGGCCGCACTTACAAAAAATATTCTTATCAGTGTTGGTCTTAACCTTTTGTCCAAGTTGGTAAGATTGAGCCACAGAACGAGACCGGTATAAACAAACATGGCGATAGCGTTTAGGGTGGCTCCAATAATGACAAGCATAAGAGGTTGAGTGAAACCGAGAGAAAAAATAATCACACCGGCAATTATTTGAAGCCATAAAAAGAGATAAAAGAAGGTTGGTAGTTTTTCAATTTTAAAACGCTTCGGTGAAAGAATAACTAAATTTTCACTCATAATCCTGGAGGTAGCATCGATTACCGAGAATTGGGTCGAAAAAAGCATCGCAGAAGCAATTAGAAGAAATGCCGTACCCAAAGCGGCAAATGTCTCTCCCGCAATTACCTGTGCTTCATTGATTACAAAACCTACACCCTGCAACATCGATGTACCAAACACGGTTGTATAAGCAAGAAGGCTTAAAATGATCATGGTTATGGCTCCCGTTGCCCAAAAAACCAAACCGTGTTCGATGTTTATTCTTTTCCACCAAAGCTTAAAACGTTTTAGGTTTTCGGGTGTGCAATCAAAAGTTGTTCCTTCCAAGGTAATTTTTTCTTTCTTTCCAGTGAAGATGCTTGTAATTCTTCCTGAAAACTTCCCCATCCCATACCCTTTTTCTTTTATATAATAACTTTGGGCTAAATTAAGATTCCCTCCCGCTCCAGCATAAGCAAAGGCACCTAAGAAGGTCGCTAAGGATATTCCGGCCGGTAGGAACCAAAATCCGTTACCTTTACCGATTAAACCAACAGCCAAGTTTTGCCAATCAGGAGTTTTGGCAAACAAAAATACAAGGGCAAGGATAAAAGGCACCCCGATCATAATAAGCGTTCTTTGGAAAACTTCCTGAGTTTTATAAATCACTGGACCTAAGGTTAAAACGACTCCGATTAAAACAAGAAGCCCGATTGGCAGTATGGGAGAATAATTAATTCCAAAAACATGAGCAAGCAAGGTTGCCGCGGAAGCAATAATTCCGGGCCACATCCAAGGAATTAGTGTTGATAAGATAAACCAGAGTGGAGAGATTTTTTTGAGCTTTCTAGCCAGTCCTACAAATATGCTTTCACCAGTAATTAAAGCATATCGTTCAATTTCCATGTTGATGAAAAATTGAAAAGTAATTCCGAGAAGCGCCCCCCACATAATTCCGAGGCCATAATTTGAGGCGAGGTAAGGCCAAAGAATTAATTCACCACTCCCCAATCCTAATCCAAGAAGAATAAAACTAGGACCAAGGAGTTTTTTTAAAGGAAGAGGTTTTGGCAAATCTTTCTTAGCCAGTTTAGCGAGTTTGCTCATTTTTAAAGAAAACTTTTCTAAAAACTTTAAGGTCAACTAAAATTTCAGCGATGATGGCAAAAGGAACAGCAACAAGAACAGCAACTTTAAATGTCTGTAAGGTGATAATGGTATCAGTGGCAAAATGAATAGCAATTATATCTTCGACTACTCCCATGCAAACACCAAGGACGAAGAATTCAAATAGATGGGCGAGGACTTTCTTTCTATCAGCGGTTTTCATTTAAGCTCTAATTTAGTTTAGATTTTTAGAATGTTTTTAGCAAGAATACCTATTGACCTCGGGTTTTATTCGGTCTATAAATTAGATAGAGTATCTTCGGGTAATCTTTGGGAATGGCAATAATGATTCAAAAAATATCTGCGCCGGTTTCAGTAAGTTTTACTTTTGACAGCAAGAAAAGAAAAATCTTTCCTAAGTGGATTGTTTGGAGCGGGAGGCTTTATCCTGTTGTTAAAATTGGCCTACACCATACTTATCGACAGGGCCGCATCCTTTATCATGTTTTTTCGGTTACCAGCAAAAACCTTTTTTTTCGTCTTGTGTTAAATACGGAGAGTCTGCATTGGAAATTGGAGGAAATAAGTGATGGTTTACCCGACTAATTTAGACTTTAATCCCAAATCTTCAACAATGATGCATATTGATTTGAATTCTTGTTTTGCTACCGTTGAACAGCAAGCAAATCCTTTACTGAGAGGAAAACCGATTGCTATTGCGGCCTACACAACACCTTCTGGCTGTATTCTTGCTCCTTCGGTGGAAGCAAAAGAGCATGGAATAAAAACAGGAATGAGAGTCAGAGATGGGAAGCTTCTTTATCCTGGTTTAATAGTTTTGCCAACCGATCCGGAAAAGTACAGAAATGTTCATGTCTCTTTAAGAAAAATACTTCGAGATTACACAAATGACTTCACTCCTAAAAGTATTGATGAATTTGTTCTGAGTTTTGATGGCTATCCAATATTGGCGAAAAATAGCATGCGTCAAATTGCGGAACAGATAAAACAAAGGATAAAAGATGAAATCGGAGAATGGTTGACGGTTTCAGTTGGTATTGCCCCGAATCGTTTCTTGGCTAAGTTGGCAAGCAACTTGAGAAAGCCGGATGGTTTAGATGAAATAAATAAAAGCAATTTTTTAGAAATATATTCAAAGATAACCCTTACGGATTTATCTGGGATAAAGGCAAGAAATGCGGCAAGGCTTGCCTATGCAGGTATATATAGTGTTACTGATTTCTATAAGGCTGACATAAGAACATTAAAGGCAGCCTTTAGTTCCATTAATGGATATTATTGGTATTTAAGACTCCGTGGGTGGGAGATTGATGATTTTGAGTTTGGTAGAAAAAGTTACGGTAATTCCTATGCCCTTCCAAAACCTTTAATTACTCCCGAAGAGCTTTCCCCTATTCTTTCCAAACTGGTCGAAAAAATGGGATCAAGATTAAGACGGGCTGATTACAAGGCCCGTGGTATTCATGTTTCGATTGTTTATCGTGATTGGTCTTTTTGGCATAAGGGAATCTCTTTTCCAAAAGTACTCTTTGATTCAAGAGATATTTATAAAAAAGCGTTTAAAATAATGTGCTCTGCTCCTTACAAAAAACCAGTAAGAGAACTGGCTGTTTCCTGCTTTAATCTATTAAAGTCTGATTTTAGCCAGCTCGAGCTTTTTGAAGATGTTATTAAAAAGGAAAGCTTGGTGAAGGCAATTGACAGGGTCAATGAATATTGGGGCGATTTTATTATTATTCCAGCGAGAATGGTCAATGCCAAAGGAGCAGTTCCAGATAGAATTGCCTTTGGTGGAGTAAAAGAGTTAGAGGAGTTTATCAATAATCATTGAAGATTTATTGAATCGAAGATATATCTATCACATTTCCCACTAAAATATTATTATTGTCTGAAAAACCTGCCGCTACTTCTAGTACATAATCAATTGGTTGAGCAGGCATGTAGAGGAGAAGTTTATCATCGGTTGTTCCAGGTGCGGGTGGTTGAACATTCTTATCAATTTGCACTATTTCATCGTCATTGATCCAAATAATATCAATGGCAAATTTCATGTCTTTCATCCAAAAGGGTGGCTTAACATCTTTTTGGGTAAACACAAAAAACATTCCCTGTCCCTCGGGTAAGCTATCTTGATTAGACAAACCCTTTCGTCTCAGAATATCAGTATTGGCAATCTCTACCGGTATGGTTATATCGTTAATTTTTATTTCACTTCTTTGCGAAACTTCGGCACTATTTTTAACTGGAAATGTAAATTTGCCATCTTGAACCTTTTGAGTTAAAAGTCCGACCAGAACGATAAAGAAAACAACACCAATTATTGGAAGAATAATTTGTTTCATTTTGAGGGGTTATTTAACTTAATCATGTCGTCAATATTTTCCTTTTCTCCCAAGATAGTTTCGTTATCCTCCCTTGGGTGCTGACCTATTTTGTAGAAAGAGAACATAATAGTCAAGAATAAAACGAAAATAAAGGCTGGAAGAAATAAAAGAAATATATTTAGATTTCTGTCAACAATATTTTTGTGAATATGGATAGGCTTATTAGTCATTGCTTAAGCTGTAGTGCTAATACGGTATATTTACTGTTTCAGGCTATATCCTCCATCGACAACAATAACTTCACCGGTTAGGCTGGGAGGTGCTTCTGAGGCAAGAAAGAGGGTTACCTTTGCAATTTCCTCGGGCTCAAGAAGTCTGCCTGCATAGGTAAGCTTGAGATCCTCTTTGGTCCAATTGTTCATGTCCGTATCGGTAGGACCAGGGGCGATAGCATTGACTTGAATATTTGGAGCAAGTTTTTTAGCTAAGCTCTTGGTAAAACTAATAACCCCTGCCTTTGAAGCCGAATAGTCCATGTTTCCATCTCTTCCGCAATGCGGGAGCCCTCGAACTGAGGCTGTGTTGATGATGCGTCCGCACTTGTGATCAACCATAATTTTCGCTGCCTGCTGACTGCAAAGAAACATGCCAATCAGATTAACACTGAATACTTTTTCCCAATCTTCCTTAGTCAAGTCGAAAAACTCTTTAGGCTTGTGAACACCAGCATTGTTTGCCAGAATGTCAACCGTTCCAAAAGTTTCTACTGTTTCCTGAAACATGTCTTTGACATCTTTAGGGTTAGATATATCAGCCTGAATGAAGATGGCACTACCCCCATCTTTCTCGATTAATTTTCTTGTTGAATTTTCTTCTTCCGCCGACCTGGAGTTAACGACAACTTTAGCGCCTTCCTTGGCAAACAAAAGGGCGATAGCCTTACCCATGCCTTTTGTTGAGCCCGTGATTATTGCTACTTTATCTTTTAATTTCATGGCAGTTTATATAATTAGTTTAGCAAGTGAAAAAGGTTTAGCCAAACATCAAAATTTCCGGCTTAAACAGAAGAAGCCCCCCGATTATTAACATTAATATTCCTCCGATTAAACGAGAGAGTCTGGCATACTTGCTTTGGACTCCAACGGCATGAAGAGTGATCATGGCGATAGCAAAGACAAAGAGGTCATCGATCATGAAAAAGAAAATATAGATCAGGATATAGAGATAATATTGCCCACTGGGCAAATCATTAATACTTAATATTTGAGTATAAACAGCCGGAAGGCCGGCTGAACATACTAGTTCAACGAGATTGACAGCGAAGGCAAGAAGAATTATTCCACCGAAGGCGAGGATAAACTTTTTTTCGTGAGTAATGTTTTTTAGCTTATCAAACGTCTTTTTTCTTTTTTCATCACCAGTTACTTTGCAGGCACCATCTCTATTTATATAGTAATCACGTAGATTATAGATACCTGCCCCGAGAGCAACTAAACCAATAGCAATTCTTACCCAGAATACAAAGCCTAGGATAAGGAAGAAGTTAAGCCAGGCTGTTAGAAAAAGGAAATATACGAAAGCGGAAGTGATAATAAAGGTTGTTCCTAAAATCCACATTCTTCTTCTATCCTTCATGCCCAACAGTAGACTTATAAGGAAAAGGAGCGTCCACATCGCGCATGGATTGAATCCGTCAACAAGACCGATTACTACAGAAAGAACAGGAAGGGAAAGATTTGCTGTTTGTATTGTACCGAGGATGGGTAAAGTAAGGGATTCCATTAATTATTTTTGTTCTCAAGGATTATTTCCAGAAGCTTTTTAACTGAGGGCTCCCCATGAAGCCTTAAAAACTCCGTGCCTTTTTTGTCTAAGAATATAAAGACGGGTAATTTTTTCTCATTTTCAGCGTTGTATTTTTTAAGTTTTTGTTTGTCTTGGTCAAAATCCAAATACTCTGTTTTAAGCCATGGTTGAGCCTTTTCGATTTCAGCCCATCGAGGTTTCATGACAACGCATCCTGAACACCATTCTGCGCCTATCTTAATAACCTTCATATGAATTCTAAGATTATATCAAAAAGATGAGTGATTCAAGATAGTTTTGAGAAAAAGTATATTTATTAAACGATGTAAAAAGTCCATTACAGAAACTCAATTACGATGAGTTTGACGACCTAGTTCCGTGCTAACTTAGAGGGTTTGACGAAAGCTAGTAAACTTTGTCAGGAACTTCTTTTTAAGTTTTGGTAGAATACAGGTGAATGAAAAAGATTTACTACAGGAAACTTATTAGAGATAAAATTCCCGAAATTATTAATTCAAAAGGTGGAGAGTTTAAAACAAGAATTCTTTTGAAAGGGGAGTTTGAAAAGGAATTAAGAAAAAAACTATTAGAGGAATCAAAAGAGTTATTAAAGGCTCCACGAAAAGATTTGGTAAATGAGCTATCTGATGTTTTAGAAGTGCTTAAATCTATCGCTTCGTATTACAAAATTAGCTTTAAAAAAATTGAAAAATACCAAATAAAAAAGAGAAAGGAGCGTGGTGGTTTCAAGAAGAGGCTCTTCCTTGTTTGGTCTTCTGACAAATAGATTATTTGAAGCTAAATTGCAGGGGCTAGTAAACTTTGTCAGGAACTACTTTGCTTATAACGATTTTTGTCTCTTGTGTTAATTTTTTTTATCATTTTGGTAAATGATTTATCCAGGTCAATATTAAGGGAGTTGGCGAGACACAAAAGCGTAAAAATAATATCAGCAATTTCATCACCAATTTCGTTTTTCTTCTCAGAAGACTTTTTCTTTTTAGGGCCAAATTTGTGGTTAATTTCTCTTGCCAGTTTTCCCACTTCTTCCATTAAGCGTGCAAGTATTTCATGCGGTTTAAAATAGCCACCTGTGAATTTTTTAATCCAATCATCTGAGATTTTTTGATGCTCTGAAAGCGACATATTTGAAGTATAGATCATTTTAAGCCTATTTTGCAGGGGCTAGTAAACTTTGTCAGGAACTACTTTAGGGAACAGCGTATTTTGAGTCAAGCGTGTTATGCGGGGTTGTGATTCTAATGTAGTAACCAAAAGGGTCTTCAATTCTGAAGTCCTTTAGGCCCCAAGGGCGTTTTTCTAATTTGTCAACAACTTTTGCAAATTTCTTTATTTTTTTATAATATTTTTCCGGTTTTTCTACCATAATTACAATTTCTACTGCATAACCACGTTTTGAATTTTTTGGAAACTTTTTAAAATAGCCATGTTCATAAACTTCCTTATTACCAGGCCAGAAGCAAAGTATATTGTTTTCTTTTTTTAGAACTAAATATCCCTTTTTACCTTCAGGCTTTCTTTCCCAGGCTACTTTAAATCCCAACTTCCTGTAAAAACTTTTAGCTTTCTTAAAATCGGGAATATGTAGTTCAACAATTGCGGTGTTCTGTACGGGCTTTTCCATACGAGAGTATTATACCACTTGAGGCTAAATTGCAGGGGCTAGTAAACTTTGTCAGGAACCTCTATGGGTTTGAGATTGAAGGTGTTGTTTTATCAATTTAATATCGTTTTTATCTTTTTTACTATTTCGGCATTTCTTAAATTTGATTATTTCTTCTAGGTTCACAAAAGGAACCCCCTTAATGAGAGAGGATTTTTCTAGTAAATATTTTGTGGAAGCTTTATAGCCTTCGCAGTTTAGGTTTGTTGCGATGTCAAAGTTGTTTTCTTTTAAACTTTTAGTCCCATCAGGTCGTATCATTTCCTTCCACCTGTTTTCTTTTAGTTTGTCGTAAATGTCTTTGGTAACAACCAAATCAACATCGCCACTTTTTCTGATTCCTAAAGCTTCCAACACACCACCTCCAAAAACTGTGTATTTATCCTTTGGAAGATTGAGTTTTTTTACCTTTTCAAAAACGTCCATAACGAAGTATATCATCTGAAGCTGAATTGCAGGGGCTAGTAAACTTTGTCAGGAACTTCTTTATTTACAAAAAATATGACCCTGGACATAGTTTTGCTTAAAATGATGATAGAATGAGCTAGCTTATGGGAAATATTGAATTAAATCCAGTTAAACTAGGCGATTTGGAGGTTGGATGGTGGAAAGCACACAACGATAAAGATAAGCCAAGGATGGCACAACTTCTTATTGAGCACAATGTTGCTTTATACGGTTTTGCTCCTGAAGAAGCACAAGAGGCTTTAAAAAGTCTTGTTCAAGGCGTTAATTATCACGACACGAGAGAATGGGACAAAGCGGTTGAAGTAACAACTTCTTATTATCAAAAAATTAAGGATAAAACAGGCTTAGGTTTTGACCCAAAAGAAGTGGCCAAGCTTGAAGTTGGATGGTGGAAATTACACGATGAGTTAGAAGAAAATCCCGATAAAACACGGCTTGCTGAAACATTCGCAAAATTATATGCAACACAGTTTGGAATAGGAGTGGAAAAGATGACAAAAGCAGGCAAGCTGAAAGCAGAAGCTACAAGAGAACATGACCTAGCTGAAAAATCAGGAACTCCTGAAGACGAAGTGGAGAATCATTGGGATAAAGCAAATCAACTGTTGATAGAGTTTTACTCGGAATTGAAAACAGCGATTGGCGGTTAGGATTTTTCCTTAATCTTTCGGTATTTTGCAGGGGCTAGTAAACTTTGTCAGGAACTTCTTTCAACACGAATTACTGAGAGCTTGTGTATAATATAGGCATGGATAAAAAAGAAATGTTAACAAGAGGCTTACAAGAAGGGTTTGGAGGAGAAACAACTAGAAAAAGCGTTGCTAGAGGAGGATTTACACTTGAATCAAGCCATTACGAAACAAAAGATGGAAATACATATCATGATGAGTGGATGGCCGATAGAGTTGGAGGAGGACAAGAACTGGTTGAGGTTGATGGAAAAAGATTTACGCGAGTGTATGCGGGAGGAACAATATCTGAAGAAGCACTTAAAGATTTCGGATTAACAAAGAAAGATGTAATCAGTTTTCTTAAAAAGAATATATTAGAAAATGGGGATAAAATAAGATTACAGGGAAATTTCCAGCCAGAAGCAGAAGGAGATTGGCAGTATAAATATAATGTAATTGACAGAGAGGAAAGTATTCCAGTAACGGTAGGAAAAGAGCATATCTATTACAAAGGAGAATTAGTTTTTGTTCACAACTTCATAATAAGCCCAATAGAGTAGTTGAGGCTAAATTGCAGGGGCCAGTAAACTTTGTCAGGAACTACTTCAGATATGATTATTCTCAAAATATTGTAGAATATGTTCATGTCTGAAAAACTTATACAGGGTATTCGTGATTCAGTTGCAGAATTTTACGAAAGAAGACCCGTTGGTAAGGTCGACTTTGATGGCCAGGAAGAGAATGCGATTAGATTCATCAGAAGACTTGAGCAAGGTAATTTTACACAGGCTGAAAACCCCTACAACCATTTTTGTGTTTATTTTGCAGCATATGATCCTAAATTAAAGGAGGTTTTTATAGGTCACCACAAAAAATCAGGGCTTTGGCTATTTAATGGTGGTCACATAGATGAAGGTGAATCACCCCAAGAAGCTCTTGAAAGGGAAATGGGAGAAGAATGGGGCATAGAAATGACGGCTGATGAAGTCGGTGGTTCCTCGCTTCTAACAATAACTGATGTTGAAAATCCAGGTAGGCAGCAATGCACACTTCATTATGACATATGGTATTTTGTTCCTGTTAATAAGGTTGAGTTTGAACCCGACGAGGAATTGCTCAGTAAAGAATTTTATCAGACGGATTGGAAATCCATAGCAGATGCCAATGAGCTTATTACAGATGAAAACACCATATTGGCTATTAGAGAAATTGTAAATAGACTGGAAAAATAATATCCCAATTCTTCGGCATTTTGCAGGGGCTAGTAAACTTTGTCAGGAACTTCTATCTTCGCACGAAATCCACAAAAAATTGTTCAAGGATTTCTCTATGGTCAAAGGCAATGTTTATTTCTTGAAGTTCGGATTTAGCAAAGAAAGCAACTTCGGAATTTTCCGCTTCATCAATATGTTTTGGAAGCTCGTTTAACTCCCCCACAAAATAGAGGGAAGTCCATCTTTTTCCTTTGATAATTTCTGGGGTGTGAACTTTTCGATAATAATATACAAGAGAAAAATCTACACCCAGCTCCTCTCTAATTTCTCTTTCAATTGCTGGAACAGATTCTTCCATTGGGTTAGGCTTTCCACCTGGGATACACCACTTATCTCCATCCAATGTATTTGGCGCCCTTTTAACAAGCAATATATCTCCTTGTTTATTTGCAATGATTGCTCTGACGATTACGCCTGTGGGAACATGTTCTTTTCTTTCTGTCATGACGCAATGTAATGTATCAATTCAGCGAGGAAATTTCAATAACATTGAGGCTAAATTGCAGGCCTTAGTGGTCAAACTACGAACTATTTGGAGTCAGTTAAACTCATTTGACTTGGATAGACTTCAGCAGTTTTTTAACCCTCAAATAGCTTTTGCTTAAAAAAGTCTAAGGAAATATAATACTGGTAATATGAGTCAGAAACTGAAATTCAAGCCTTCGGATATTGAAAAATTATACAAAGACCAAGCTGTGGAATATTCTGATTTTGCCAACAGTTCTTTCAGCTGGCTCTATTTGGAAAAACCTCTAATGGATAATGTTATGGCTATGGTTTCGGTAAAAAATCCCAAAGTTCTTGACGCTGGGTGCGGAATGGGGCGAACACTTAAATATCTGCTTGATAAAAAAGTCCCTAAGGAAAACATTCTTGGTGTAGATATAAGCAGTGAAATGTTAGCTATTGCAAGTAAGAATGTTCCCCAGGTCAAAACAATCAGGTCTGATTTGACATCACTTAAAGTAAAAGACAAATTTGATGTAATTGTATGCACTCACGTACTTCACTATTTAGGTGAGGAGGATTTTAAGAAAACACTAAAAAACTTTTATAAGTTATTGAAAAAGAAAGGGATTTTGTTTTTTGTTATTTCTCACCCAGTTCGTCAAGCGAGACACAATCTCGCTGAATATTTCAAAAGAGATTGGATTGTTTCCCATACACCTTGGGGCACAACTTCACCACTTTACCTTAGGCCAGTTACGGATATTGTTAATGACACCATAAAGGCTGGTTTTACAATTAAATCTCTTGAAGAACCAACGGTTCCTATGAGGGCGAAAAAGGCAGACTTGGAAAATTATCTTAAATATGCTTGTTGTCCATCACGTGTGGCTGTGATAGCTGAAAAATAGCTTCAAAGTTCAATTCTCTTCAGGGCTAGGAATAGTTTGATACAGTTCCTTGAGGCTGAGAAAAATGCAGGGGCGGAAGGAATCGAACTCTTTAAAGAAGTAAAGCTAATATATGGGTTGTGCCGGGGAGAGGACTCGAACCTCCACGAGGTGTAACCCTCACAGGATCCTAAATCCTGCGCGTCTGCCAGTTCCGCCACCCCGGCCTATATAGTTGTGGATTACTATTATATCACCCACAACCTTAGCCTCCTAGCGAGAAGGAAACCGGCAATGGGTCAATTTTATTCATAAAGAATTTAACATTTCTAGCCCAAGTCACACTTGGGGGTGCATAAATTCTTGCAATATCATTAATAGATACGGCTCCCCTGTCAATATAGTTATTCCTAAGAGCTTTTGAAACAGTTTCAATAGATTCATCCCACGATTCAAAAGAATAGGCTCCATTAGCCCAGCCATAGGCATTGTAAGAATCTACAGGGATTCGTTTACCGAATGTTGATTCAACACCTGTAATTGCAGGCACTAATCTCCAATCAAGCCTATACTTGTCGGCTAAGTTAATAAAAACGTCAGAATAATCACTCAAGGGCGAATTGTGCCCCTCTAAGTAATTACGAAGAATTTCTTCTCTAAAATCAGACTCAACCATTGTTCTTCCTACAAGCTGTGCTGAGCTTCCAGCTACAACAACATCAGCCGAAACTTCAGCTGTAGATATAAAGGCAAACACAAATACGATTAATATGATTTTTTGTATTTTGTTCATGGTATTTCTACACGAAAAGGGGGTACCGTCTGGTACCCCCAAAAAATTTCAACGCTCAGACTCATGGAAGAGCTTTGCCTCGAAACGTAGAAATACTATAACAAATTACTACAGGTTATGTCAAGTTTTAGAGAACGATATCGTTTGGGGAGAAAACTGTTCGATTAACAGCAATTATGGGGGATTTAGTCTGTTTGCTTTTGTACTAAAATAAAAATGGAGGGCCCGAAATTAATCTTGGCAAGGAGTGGTTGGAGAAATTTCTCAATGGAAAGAAGGAGGCCCGTTGGCAAAATATTTTTAAGGAAAGAGGTTCTAAAGTTCGATACGGACCTTGTTTCGATTATGTTAAATCCGGCTTCTTCCAGTTTTCTTTTGATTATGTCTGGATGAAAATTCAAAAATGGGATAGTGCCTTTTCTTTTTGACTTTTTTGTTCTGTGATCTTTAGGAAATATTTCAAGGCTAAAAGTGAAATTACCATGGAGAAACTCTAAGAATGTAGCTTTAAAATGGCATTTATTGGCAAATTCTAAGATTAAATATCCTTTATCTTTCAGGAGTTTATGAATGATTGCAAAAGCCTTGTCGGTATCATCTAAATGATGAAGGACGCGAACTAGAATGGCCACATCCACAGATTTACCTCTTATTTTATTAGGTAAATTTTCAATTCCCGTATGTATAAATTTAATGTTCTCGCCCTGTAGGTTTTCCTTGGCTAATTTAAGTAATACAGAAGAAGGATCCGTAAGAATTGTTTTTTTGGCGCGAAAAAGATATGAAGGAGCTAATCTTCCATACCCAGATCCAATTTCCAAAATCTTGCTGATTTTTGGTATTTTTTCGAGAAAACCCTTTATCGCAATTACTTCGGAACCATGTTCATAGTCACGTCCTTCCCAGTAGGAAGGATAATCGTATGTGTCGTATGCGGCTGGCATAGTTTTATTCAGTTGTAAGGATAATGTGAATTCGTTAGGTAGTCAAAAGCTAGTAAATGTCCCCTATAAACTTGTTGACCCCGAAGGCCCACGAACCTTTTGAGAGAGGTGTATATTTGGACATAATATCTTCAATGGTCGTATAGCCTTTATCTATATAATTTTCTTTTATTCCCTGAGAAACCACGGCAATACCCTCTTCGAAAGAGTCAAATCCAAGCGATCCTGTACTGTGAATTCCCCATCCCCAACAGTTATAACTTAAAGGTGGAATTTTTTTACATAAATTTGATTCTTGCTGAGCGATACCAGTTAATAACCTGTAATCAAGATCGTAAAGGTCAGCGGTCTCAACAAGATATTCGGCGTAGGGTTCTAGCGGAGAATTATAGCTTGCTAGGTATTGTCTAATTAGCTCCGGTCTGGCATCTGATGCAGAGACAACACCAGACACAGCGGGAAAAGAAGAAGGAAGTGAAGCAAAGACTTTGGCACCTGACTTAGGAGCAGAAATTAAATTAAAATCCGTTTCCAGTATGAGATTTTCAGGTTTTTCTGCCTTAGATAAAGATGCAAGCGAAAATAAACTTGTAGCCAAGGCGATTGGAGTAACAAAGAAGAAAAGGCTTGCAAAAATCAATCCTTTCCAGAATGAAAATGAAGATTCTTCTTGGATTATTGACGGTTCCATAGTGGGTAGATACATTATTCTACCTATGCTCAGAATGACATAAATCAGAAGAAGAAGTCAAGATTCTTAGTGACCCCGGAAGGATTCGAACCTTCGGCCAATCGCTTAAGAGGCGACTGCTCTACCGCTGAGCTACGGGGCCATTGAGTAAAAAGGGTGCCCCCGGGAGGATTCGAACCTCCTACCTACTCCTTAGAAGGGAGTCGCTCTATCCAAATGAGCTACGAGGGCTAATATTTATTTATCTATTTTTATCCTATCTCTCTTTACTTCCATTGTTGGTGTTGGAAGAGAGCCTTTAATAGCAACTTCTTTAGAGATAACGCCTATATTGCAGCATCAATAAGTTGATTTCTCAAATATGAAGCAATTTTGCTATCATTTTCATATACAGCTTTTTCAATCACTTCGGAAATTGTCTCCAGTTCTTTCTTTTCACGCTCATTTAAAGGTTCTGAACTTGGTTTTTCTGTATTTTCCATTCTTTTACCTGACCGTTATGTCAATCTATTTTGAGCGGGAGACGGGATTCGAACCCGCGACCTTTTCGTTGGCAACGAAACGCTCTACCAACTGAGCTACTCCCGCGTATTGTGCCGAGGACAAGAATCGAACTTGTATCTGACGTTCTTCAGACGCCCGCCGTGACCAACTTGGCTACCTCGGCTCAACACTATTATATACATTTCTGCAAGATGTGGTCGCTAAGGGACTCGAACCCCTGGCCTTTCGGATGTAAACCGAACGCTCTAACCAACTGAGCTAAGCGACCTGGTGATTGTGTGCCGGGAGGGAGACTCGAACTCCCACATCCTTACGGACACTACGTCCTCAACGTAGCCTGTATACCAATTTCAGCATCCCGGCATATATCGTCGAGTGCCAGAGGGGAGATTTGAACTCCCACGCCCTTAAAGAGCACACGGTTCTGAACCGTGCCTGTCTACCAATTCCAGCACTCTGGCGTAAAAAGGTAGAAGCTACCAATTATATCAAAATACTCAAATTTATTGAAATAATCTACACTTCAAATGAATCTGACCATCATTCCCTCTTTGATCTCGGTTGAAAGGGAAATCTCCTGGCCTGGAAACTTAGAGCCACTTCCCCAAATAATGGCTCTTTCTTTGTCCTCCGCAAACTCTTCTCCTATTTTTTTGGCAACTTCACCCAATGTTTGTCCTTTTTTCATGATGAGTGGATTATTTGTACTTGGCTCTTCCTTTTCTCTAATCAGGTATATTTTTACTAATTCTAGTTTTTCCCACATCAACTCTTTAAATTTATCTATGTTAATTCCTTCCTTGGAACTGATAACAATATCAACATTCTCTAATTTCTTTTTCCCTATATTCTTGTCCATATCAGATTTGTTAATGACATAAATAGCTGGAATATATGTTCTGTTTCTAGAAAAGGCATCGATTAACCTCTCCATAGTGAGTTTTTCTTTAACTACAATTTCCCCATTCGAAATTCTAAAGGAACTTGCCATTTCTTTTATAGTTTCTTTGCTAATGTTTTGTTTGATATTTGAGTGAATAATTATTCCCCCCTTTAGCTTTTTTTCTATATTAACTTCAGGAGGCGAGGTGTTAATCCTTATTCCAGAATCATACAAAGCTGTTTCTATATTTTTAAAAACTCCGGGCCTTTGAATATCACTTATCAAAATGAGTAAATCAGCCCCTCTAACAACTGAAAGAACTTCCCTACCCCTACCCTTACCTATTTCAGCTCCTTCAATAAGCCCTGGAACATCCAGGATTTGAATTTTGGCATCTTTATAATCAAGCATTCCGGGAATAACAGTGAGGGTTGTAAATTCGTATGCGGCTATTTTTGATTGAGCATTGGTCACCTTATTTAACAAGGTTGATTTTCCAGCCGAAGGAGGGCCAACAAGAACAACCGTAGCATCACCTTGTTTTCTAACTGCATAGCCTCCCCCACCACTTCCTTTGCTTTTAAAAGTCTCTTCCAGCTGTTTTTCCCGCAGTCTTGCCAGCTTGGCTCTTAGCTTGCCAATATAATGCTCTGTCCCTTTGTGATATGGGGTTTCTCTAATTTCCTTTTCTATATTAGATATTTGTTCTGTTATGTCTGTCATTGTGAAAAGCTGAAAATATAACCTAATTACGGTATAATTCTACTAGTTTAGGCGAACGAAGTCTAAAGTATTTGCGCCTGTAGTCTAACGGATAGGGCACTCGTCTTCGGAACGAGATGTGGAGGTTCGATTCCTCCCAGGCGCACTGAAAAATTCAAAAACCTTCTATATCGGCACCTGCATCCAAAAGGCATTAACTTCTTTACCTTGCGTTCTCAAATTCCTGGCATAATCAAATATGTTTCCCAGAGAACGAAGATCATTGCGACTGCTTCTTTTGGAAGAAAGAACCAGCCTATTTCTTACCTTTTCCATTTTCTGACTACTGGTAACATCTTCAACTTGCACTTCTTGTCCTCTTGCTCCCTTTATTTGATAGTAGTGTATTTCTTTAGAGTTACTGGAAGTAGCCACCAAATCAATACCGTGATCCCTGTCTAGTACTACTTCCGGGGTTTCTATTTTCCAACCGGGTTTGAGTTTGGCTAAATAAAGATAACCCTTGATAGCGGCAAGCATACCTTCTCTAAAGCCTTTCAGTCCACGTTCTTTTAAATCAGTTCCAAGCGGTGATTGATCAAAAATTATTCCAAATATGTTTTCTACTTGTTTATTACTGGCCCCAAACCTTTTATGCAGATCGATAAAGAAATTTGTAAAGACAATATTTGCTTTTGCGCAGAGAGTAACATATTCAAGCTCTCGAGGTTTGGTATTATCAATTCCTTGCTGGGGATCAGTCTGATGAATGAGTTGATAGGTTAAAGACAGCGAATCAAGTAAAATAGAAGATACAATGGCGTTTTCTTCAGGAATATTTTCGGTAGTAAGACCAACTTCTCGTAGATCGTCCTCTTTCTTTTTAGAGATTCGTTTTCCAGCTCTTTCGTTGGCATAGAAAGAACGTAGTGTTTTGTATTGACTCCTTTTTTCCTCTATGAGATTAAGATATTCTTCCGAAATTTGTCCATAATCCCTTCGGGGTAAGTTTTCAACAATATCTCGACAAACATTGTCAATATCTTCAACACTTTTTATTTCAGGGGCTTTGGTTTTCGATGTGAAAGATGTATCGACACGTTTTTCTTGTGTTTCAGTGGCAGTATCCATCCTTTAAGATTGGCGATCTGGCTACCTCTTTCTCTTCTTTGTCTTTTTGGCATTGGCCCAAACAGTTCCCTGAGCAAGAGCAACAATAAGGCCTAAAAGCAATGCCCATCGGTAACTGGAAATGCCCAAACCGGTTAAGTGCGCAAATCTAGCAACCATCCATACAGCGGCTGAATTTGCAAGCCAGAGAATGGTTACACCAAATACCCTATTACTTAAGCTTACACCTCTTGTTTGGATAAAATCCCATACAACCCAAGCCAAGAAAGTAATCCAAAAACCTGCGTAAACTGCGGCCTCAAAGGTTGAAAACCTATAAGTGCCAAGAACGACATCGGCAGTAAAAATACTTGCGGCTAAAAAAAGAAGCAACGGCCAGAAGAAAATGTATAGTAAGCGGTTTTCCAAAATAATCACCCCCTCTAGTTTAAAGGTTACGAGATACTCTCTAGGTTGTCAATTTCTAATATCAAATTTGCTAGGTATGACTCAAAATAGTAAAATATACCTATTCCCAGGAGAGTAGAATGGGGGTAAATATGCCGAGGTGGCGGAATGGTATACGCGCAGGACTTAAAATCCTGTGGCCCAATAGGGCCGTGAGGGTTCGAGTCCCTCTCTCGGCACACGGCGGAGTGTGGCGCAGTTGGTAGCGCGCCTCGTTTGGGACGAGGAGGCCCCCGGTTCGAGTCCGGGCACTCCGACACAAGCGGGAGTAGCTCAGTTGGTTAGAGCATCAGTTTTCCAAACTGAAGGTCGAGGGTTCGAGACCCTTCTCCCGCTCAAAGTAATATATGGTGGCTGTAGCTCAATGGCAGAGCGTCTGTTTGTGGAACAGAAGGTTGCGGGTTCGATCCCCGTCAGTCACCCCAGAAGGGACTCCCCTCCCGTCAAAGTCAAGAATTGTCCGATATATCGGGTTAATCTGGTGGTTCAATCCACCATTGTAGTTCCAGGCCAGCCCGGAAGGGAAGATTGAACCAATTAGCGCTTTAGCCTGGGTAGTGGTTGATCTTTTATACGTTTTCCCCAAATCCGTAAGCAATCCTTTCATAAAAGCCGTAAGTTTGTTAATGTCGTATTTTTCCAGCGTCGAATCGGCCTTGGCCACCTGGGCTTTGGCGATCTTTTTTTCCAGCGTCGCGTTTTGCTCTTTGAAGATCTCGTCCGTATAAATACCGAGCAAGTTCTTTTCAACCAACACTTTTCTTATATCCAAAAGCTTTTGGATTTCTTCATCGGCTTCGTTTTTCCTCTTTCTTAGATCGGCCAGGCGCTCGTTGTATTCCTCTTTAATGTATTGCGTAAAAAGCTCGAGACATTCTTCTTTGGGAGTTATTTCTTTAAGCAGTTGGATCATGGCGCTATCTAACTCCCCTGCCCTGATTGAGGTGTTGTTGCACTTGCCGGCACAGCGATAATAAGGGTATCGGGCGCTTCTACCCTTGCTCCAGCCGGCGGTTAGACCGACGCCGCATTTAGCGCATTTGACTACCCTTCTTAAGGGAAAGTCCGTATTTAGGTGGGCTCTTTTCGGCGTCGGCACTTTATTCACGCATCGGCCGTCAAGAATACTTTGGACTTTGTAAAACTGCTCTTCTGTGATCATCGGGCCGTGTTGACCTTTCACCTCTTCCGGATAGACGTTTGAGGTTAATACGCCCGCATAGAACTTGAGTCTGAATATTCTCTGGACGGTCTGGGGCCTTAACTTATATGTACTTTTTCCGTGGTTAGCACTCAAGCCCCACTTATTCATAATTTTTGCCATTTCACGCAGGCTTTTGGTGCCCGTCGCCATGAGATCCCAGGCTTCTTTGACTTTATCCCATGTTTTTGGATCTTTTACCGCTCGGCTTTCTTGCATGATATAGCCCAGAGGTGGCTTACCATTAACAAGACCGGACAAAAACCTGGCTCTTAAGCCGTTTTTGGTTCTCTCGCTTCTAACGTCGTTGTCGTGTTGGGCAAAACTCGCAAGTATTGTTTCAAGTAGTGTCTCAGTCGGCGAAATTCCAGTCGGTTCGGTGGCCGAAATTAGTTTTATCTCAGACTCAATAAGACTTTTTCTGATGGCTAAATAGTCGGAGGTCTGTCTCGATAAGCGGTCAAGCCGGTAGATAAAGAGAGCGTCAATTGCCTTTTTGTTTTTCTTGCAATAAACGAGCATTTCGGTCAACACAGGTCTTCCGTAGATGTTTTTGGCAGATTTGCCTTCTTCTTTGAAGACCTCGACCACCTCGTAGCCTTTGCGCTGCGCCTCTTTTCGGCAAATGTCTTCTTGGGTGTTTAAGGAGAAATTGTCGACCTGCTCTTCGGTTGACACTCTCAAATAAAGGATGGCTTTCTTATCTGTCTTTGTCGTGTTATCGGATTCTTTGATCATGTTCTGTTTCTTTCGTAAAGAAGTTCTTTTAACGTTTTACCGTCAAAGGCTTCCCTTTCGAAATCGTCCAACCAGGTTTCAACCAAGAAGTGCGTCTCCGTAACTATGTCTTTTATTTCTCCGTCCGTGAAGTGGGAGGCCAACTGCCCGAGGGTCCTTTTCGCTCTCAGAAGGTCTTTATCTGAAATATCTATTTTAGAAACTGAGTTAACGGATTGTCTTAATTCTCGTCTTATTCTTGTCATAGGCTATTATCCAATCCTTACTATCCGTATAGTGATAGTATATAACCTTTTAGGGATAGTTGTCAAGTCTTACTGAGCATGAATATTGTTAGAATTATCGTAAAATAGCTATTGCTGGTATACTCCATTTAAATCCTGTCTCAGAACACTGCCTTAAAAGGCAATTATGAGTAGTTTTAGCTTACTGACAACGGATATCTTCAAAATCAAACTTCCATCCATTCTGCTTCTTCATCCAGAAAAATTCTCCGTTTTAGCCTACAGCCTTATTGTAGGTTTACTTCTGCTGGTTCTCCTGTACGCTCTAGGCAAGCTTTTACTGCTTAGGAGAAGGGTTGGGCATAAATATGTCCTTTTTGAGGTTAAACCCTTGCAGGAAACCCTGCAAAGCTCTTTTTCCACCCAGCAGCTTTTCAACTTAATTCACGGCTTGGTAAAACATCAGACTTTTCTTGAAAAGCTTTTTGACAGTCACAAAAGCTATTCTTTTGAGATAGTATCTACCAAAAAAGAAGGCATAAGGTATTTAATCCGCATACCGGAAGAGGATTCGGAACTTGTAAAAAGAACCCTTCTTTCTTACCTGTCGGGTCTAAGCGTCAGAAAGGTCAGCGATTATGCCCCCGCAAATCTTAAGACAAAGCAAACGGCCAAGATAGTTGATTTTAAGCTCTCAAACCACTTTGCCTACCCCCTTAAAAACCAAAGGCTTCTTGAAGAACACGACCCCATTGCTTATATAACGGGAAGTATGACAAAAGTCTCAAAAAATGAGCTTGTGTCATTCCAAATTGTCGCCTCTCCGGCAGGGAAAAGTGTAGTAAACGATATTAAGGAAATTACCAACCTTATATTCACAAACAGCGATTTGGTAACCAGCTTGAGGGAACTTAAGTCCAGAAAAACCCTTTTCTCCTCCCTAAAATTTATTTTTAACTTGTTTGCCTATTTGGTGCTTCTTCCCGTTGGTTTTCTGGTATTTATAGTAACAGAAGGTAAAGAAGGTCCTTTTTTGAAACTGCCTTTTGCCAAAGCCAAGAAAACCAGCAACGCCTATCAAGAAGAGCTGGAGGAAATGGTTAAAGAGAAGCTGGATCAGCCGCTTTTTACCGCCTCACTCAGGCTTTTGGTTGTCGGCAGCAATAAGGAAAAAATGCAAAAAAGAGCAAGAGGTTTTATCTCGGCTCTTTCCACCTTCAATAATTTAGGCTACCAGTCTCTGGTTCCGTATCTGAATGCCAAGTCAAGTCTGGTAAAGCGCCTGAAGGCTTTTATGTTTGAAAACAGGCTTTTGGGATTTTTCGGAAACTCGGTCCTGTCGACTTCGGAAGTTTCCGATATTTACCACCTTCCCTTTACGAGCACAACCAAAACGGAAGACCTGATTAAATTGCACAGCAAGCAACTACCGGCCCCCATTTCTTTAAAGAAAGCCAATAATTTGGATGTTATCTTTGCCAAAAATACTTACGGAGGCAGCACAACAAAGATAGGCTTAAGCCTGGAAGAAAGAAGAAGACATATGTACATTCTGGGGGCAACAGGCACCGGCAAGTCAACGCTTCTTTTATCAATGATTAGCCAGGATATTAAAAACGGGAAAGGTCTTTGTGTTCTTGACCCGCATGGAGAGTTAATAGATAAAATTCTTCCCTGTATTCCTGATAACAGAGTAAAAGATGTTATTTACTTTAATCCCGATGACGTCAGTCACCCTGTCGGGTTGAATTTGCTTGAACTTACCCCCAACTTAGAAGAAGACGACGCCTTAAGAGAAAAAGAGTATTTAACGGAAAGTATTATTTCACTTTTTCACAAAATCTATTCCGAAAGGTATTCCGGTCCCAGAATGGAATATATCTTAAGAAATACAATTCACACCGCTTTTACAACGGAAAATCCCACTCTCTTTACAGTTTATAAACTTTTAATAAACGCTCCATACCGCAAGAAAGTGGTCAGCACTCTTGAAGACGAAAACTTGAGGGACTTTTGGAGATACGAATTTGCCAAAGCCGGCGATTTTCAAAAGGTAAAAATGATTTCTCCTATTACCAATAAAATCGGAAGGTTTCTTTTCTCCCCTACTGCCAAAAGAATTTTGGATCAGGAAAAATCAAGCATTAATTTTGATGAAATTCTTTCTTCAGGAAAGATATTGCTTTGCGATATATCCAAAGGAAAAATAGGCGAAGATTCTTCAGAAGTATTTGGAGTTTTAATAATGACAAAAATCCAGCTCGCGGCGCTTAAAAGAGCAAGGATTGCCGACGAGAAAAGAAAAGACTTTTATCTTTATGTAGATGAGTTTCAAAGTTTTGCTACACCGGCCTTTGCCCAGATTCTTTCGGAGGCAAGGAAGTATAAGCTTAATGCAATCCTTGCCCACCAGACGACCTCCCAGCTGCAAGACAAATCCTTGATAAATGTAACCCTGGCAAACGTAGGTACTATTATTTGTTTTCGTACCGCAAACCCGGAGGATGAGAAACTGATTCTTCCTCAGTTTATTCCTTACGTCCAGCAGGGCGAGATAGCCAATTTACCGTCATTTAATTTTTATGCAAAGATAAATGCCCTTGACCCGGAAGAGCCTTTTTCCGGAATAACGACTCCTGTGGAAATTAATATTGATGAAAAGAGGGTAGGCAGGATAAAGGAGCTTTCTCGGAAGCTTTATACGGTCCCTTATACTAAGCGGAAAAACACATCTGTAAGGTCCGATAAAAGACTTATTCCCAAACTTGTAACCGAGTCTCAACCTGGCGATATTCTTCCGTAAAATTGTCCTAGCGCTCTGGGGCAAAAATTGATTAAATTCAAGGCTAACTTTCTAAATTCCTTTACTTCTTTTCCCTTCTAAAGAAGGAGAAGGGATGGTAGAATAGCAGGACCTTAAGATAAATACCCCTGTCCTCTGTCTACATTAATATGAAACTCCCTTCACTAACCTCTAAACAAATTGAGATACTCATTCTTCTATATAGATTTCGATTTCTAAATAGATACCATATTCAAAACTTCCTGAATCACAAAGACTACAGTAGAATTAATTCCTGGCTTAAAGACTTGGTTGAAAAGAGATTCATAGGCAGAATTTACTCCCGGAAATTCGGGGAAAACACAAAACCAGCTGTATATTTTCTTAACACCAAAGCTATACAAGTATTGAAAGAGCAAAAAGATATAAGCAAATCATTATTAAACCGTATTTACAGAGAAAAACTTCGTTCAAAATCCTTTATTAAACACAATCTCTTCCTGGCCGATATCTATTTTCATTTAAACTCCTTGGCTTCTGAAAATAAATCAAAACTTCACTTTTTTACCAAAACAGATCTGGCAGAACATAATTATCTTCCCGAACCCATGCCCGACTTATATTTTGCCGTCGAAGAAGACAAAGGCCTAACCAGAAGATATTTCTTGGAGGCTTTTCAAAAAGGTACTCCCCGTTATGCCTTGCGGCATCGTATTTTTAGATATTTTAATCATTATGAAAGCAATGTCTGGGAGAAAACTACCAAACACCCTTTTCCCACAATACTTTTGGTTTGCCCCAACAAGCAAATGCTAGGATTTTTAAATAAGTTCATAAAAGAAACAGCGGAAGAGCAATTTGATGACAGCATCCAATTCTTTTTAACTACAACCAAGAAAATAAATAAATCAGGAATGAAAAAGGAAGTCTGGCAAAAAGTCGAAGAAATTGAAGATTAGCCTGCTGCCAATTTCGGCAGCAGGCCGTTTGTCATTCATGAAGTTTTTTAATTTCGGAAAGAGGTTGGGGGTCAAAATACAAATCTCTTTCTACTCCTAACCCGTAAGGACCCTCAATACCGGCAAGCTCTGAAAGTCTGAAATAGCCAAGCTCGCGGTAATCTCCGACAACGTAACCGAAAAATAAATCTTTGCCGTCAAACTCGGTAACATACCAGGTCCAGTCGGTCATCGGCAGGAAAAATTTACAAAAGACTTTCGGATCTTTTCCGTATTGGGTGGAGTATACCTCCGGCAATTTACGGCGGATTTTCTTTGTCAGTAAGTTTATCTTTTTTCACCCCCTTTCCCAAAATTCCAATCCGCATTTTCTAAATAAGAGTCCAGTGCTTCAGCAACCAATTTGGTAATAGGTTTTTTGGTTTTTCTTTTAAGCGCCCACAAAAGACAGAGGTGCTCGGCGGAAATTCTGGGTTTGTAATTCGCCTCGGGTTTCATCTCAAACTCTTCAACTCCGAATGTCGCCGTCTGAATCAGTTTCTTCATAAATTTATTTTTGGAGGCCATGCCTCCTTACTGGAGTCACCGCACAGATGCCGAAGTGAAGTCAAGGGCGAAGCGAAGCGAAGTTTATTGGAGTGAAACGGAAACCCTTGACGAGCAAAGGCAGATGTGCAATTAGAAGTTAAGAAATTATTTTAGAGTTTATGTTTAATTCCGTCAATCAAGAAGAATTATCTTCCAGGTGAAGCGATAATTAACTCACCTATAAGTATTATAAACAATTAATTTACCACCAAATCAATAAAAAAAGTAGGAGCCTTTAAAAACATTTGTTTTGCATATATCATATTTTTAGCTGGATTAAACATAAACTTTATTCTGGCAGTGTTGTAAACTCGTGGTGAGCATCGTAAACATAATTCTTGTTTTGGCTCATGACCTCAAAAAAGTATTTTTTATTCCCCTCAAGACCAATAATTTTGAACTCATGATGACGAGCTCTTTCTTGAGAGAGGACGTCCTGCCCGTATGATAAGGTTTCTCCATAATTTATCTTATTGTTTGTAGTATAGTGATTGGTTTCCCAGGTGATAACTGCATAATCTTTGCCAACTTCAGCTACCTTTACGTTAGAGATTACCGTCGGATTCTTATCAAAGAGGATCTCGGCAATAGATAAAAGTTTTACTTGCTGACTATAGGCAAATTGGCCGACTGATCTAACTGCTGGACTCAAGTAATAGACAATCGTCTCTCGACCGCCTTTTGTAGCGTCAGTTATGGTGCCGGCGTTGGATCTAAAAGCGTAAGCTATGGCGTCTGCCGAAGTTTGCACAGCATTTCTGAATGCAAGCATGGTTTTACCCATTGCCCCAGGCGCTTTTTGGGCAAGAGCGTTATAGGAGTTAGCAATAAACTGTCCCGCACCAATCAGCTGTCTGCCGATAAAAGCCAGGGCTTTTTGATTTGTAATGTGCATAAAGTCGGCATAACCTTGCCATAAACTGGCAATATAGCTAATGTCTGTTTTTGTGGCGTCAACCACATTCCAATAGATATTTCTAAGGTTGTCAAAGACCTGAGAAATAAAATTTTGAACAGCTTGAGCTTCCTCGGCCGGTACTTCAACTACTGTCTCCGGCTTTTCCTTCACTTCTTCGATGACTTCTTTTTCTTCCGGAGGCACAATCTTTGCCAAAGTAGTTATTCTTAAGCTAAACGAGGTTGAAGCCCCGGTGTTACCAGCGTTGTCTTTACCGGTAATAGTTACTCTGTAAGTTCCTAGACCTAGGCTTTCGCTTGGGGTAAAAGAGAAAGTGGAATATTTATCAGCTGTGTTTTTATTATTATCGGTAATCTTGGCTCCGGTATTACTCCAGTAGCTTTCGGTAAAGTTAACCGTTACTAAACTGTGTAAATCATACAGACCAGAAAAGTTCTTTTTCTCGAGTTTTATCTCAACACTTCTTGGTCCCGAAGCCACTTTATTTTCAGCCTTATCTCCGGCTAAAGGATCGGTCACTCTCCCAAAAATTGTGGGGGTAGTGTCCAGCGTCGCCAAGTTATCAGCAAGGGGAGAACTATTAACTTGAATAAATGCCGCACTAGGTCCGGTTCTGTCGACAAAAAGGGTTCGGGACTCAATCCGCTCGTTACCGACACCATCTTTAGCTTTTACCTTCCATGTTCGCTTTCCCTCTTTGAGCTTGCCGTCGTTATTATTGTCCCCCCATTCGGTGGTTGACTTAGAATAGGCAGAAATGTAGTTATTGGATGAGTCGGAATCCGAAAAATTCTCGTAATGGGCAAGATACTTTGTTGTTTCATAGTCTGTTGTTCGCGAAACAGGAATGCTGTCAAGAGAAAAATCGCCAGTGTCGCCATTGTCCACCTCAATACTGTAGCTAGAGAGTCCCGAAGTGGCATCGGTGGTTGATTTCCACTTAAAAGTCGGCCTTTCAGAATTAGTGTAATTGTTGTCTCCCGGGCTGTCTAAGTCAAAAGACAAAGGTGCTACCGCATCAAGGGTAGATGAAGCAGAAACACCGGTATAGGAAAAGTTAAGCCAGCCCATATCTTCAGAAAATACGTAGCCGGTAAAAACGCCAGTAGTAATGTTGGCAGTAACATTACTACTGTAATTGGTAAAGTCAACATAGGCGCTGGTATTGAGCGATTTTGCCTTGCCCGTAACCGCCCCGTTGGTTAAGTTGACATTCACCGGCCCAAGCGAGTTATCTGTTGTCCCAAAAGCGATCCAGCCCAAGTCTTCCAAAAAGGCGTAACCGGAGAAATTACCAGTGGCGTTATCAACAGTGACGTTGCTGTTATAGTTGGTGAAGTCGAGATAACTATTGTCCGTGTTTAAGACTTTTGCCTTGCCGGTAACGAAAACTGCGGCAGCTTGCGCCAACCCAGACGATAGGGCTAACAAAAAAATGCCCAGAAAAAAAGCAGGAACAATCTTTCTTAATCTCATATCTGAACCCTATGACTTTGCTTTAATAAATAATAGTCAATTTGCACATTCCTGACAAGGCGTAAAGCGAAAGTAAACGCCAATAATGGATAATTTAATTAATAATGCGAAAGTACAATCCGGTAAGGACACGGAGATGGGATTAATTTCTGCGGACACAGCGAACATTGCCGGAAGTATTCTTAAGAAGGACGGTTGTTGTGCCGGTGCTCATGACCATGTAGTATGCGTAGGATTTGGTACTATTACTCTCGGTAGATGATAAATAATTCCCGACAGGGGTTGGCAGGTTATTGGCAGCGCCGTTAATGTATGCTTGCATAAGTTCTTTTTGAGTGGGTAAACGCCAGTCCGTTTCGACGCCGGTAGCCCCGTTATCATCCAGATCGGCATTGTCGGCATCCAGCTGAAGGTTTAAGCAAAAATCAGCAGCTGAGACATCGTTATCTTCAACGTACGCAGATAAAGGATCCTGATTGTCACAAAAAGCATTAGCCGTGCCGGTGGAGTTAAAATTACAGGAGTTGCCGGTGGGATTTGTCCGGTCATCCCCGTCAACATAGGCAAATTCATTGTCAACAATCGCTCCTCCCGCGTTGCCGTCGGTCCAATAAAGTTTGGTCCAATTGTCTTTATAAACTTTGTTGGAAGTCAAGGTTACCGTAACTGCATTATCAGTTACACTCACAGCAGTACCCCCGCTGGCCGTTAATGTCCAAGTTCCTTCTTCACCTGTATATTCACTGTCGCCGGCCACGCAAGGCGTGGCGCTTTCGGCGTTATTACCGGCACAGTTAGTATCGTCATAGTCCATTAGAGCCTGATTCTGAAAAAGAGTGCCGGTTTTTTGGGTGCGATTACCATTACCGGCATAAAAAGTAAAACCACTGGGCACATCTCCGGCTGTAGCGGAGCCGTCCGGCTCCCAGGCAGCGGCTTCCATGATTCTATTCCAATCTGTACCCCAGACGTATGTTGTTGCACTATCCCAATCTGCCGCGTCGGTTGAACCGTAATTGGTACCCTTAGCCACTAGCCAATCATAGGCGGTTTTGATTCGCGAGTCGCTGCCGGATTCGGGGGAAGAACCCGATTGTTCGGCAAAAACAGTCATTCCTATTTGATAAAGACCAAATAAAGCTAAGAATAAACACGTCACATAAAGAAGTATTTTTCTCATTGTTCTAACTGTTTTAATCTTAATTTTTCCAGCCAAACTTGTCAACGACTGGAAAATATTTATCTGCCTTCTTATGCCGTACAATCGTGCACATCACAATACCAATTTGTCCCATCAAATACCGCTTCCAAATAATCACCACTGGCCGGCGTCCAATCAACACCCGCATTGCCCTTAAGAGTGGTATCGGTAAAATCGATTGTCGTGTTACCATCGCCGATAAGAACGATGATCTTTTGGCCGACATGCCCTCCATGGAACGTGGTGATTGTTGTCCCTGAAGAGTTGGCAGTTTTCCATAAGCTCTTACCGGTGACCGAAGGCGTTGCATCATTCGCCGTAAACATCCCCGGTGTAACATTCCGGCACGCGCCGATAAGGGTGCAGTTCTCATCGACAAGTTCTTGAGGCGCACTGAAATCGATAGAATATTGGGTCGGGTCCGGACATTCAATAACTGTGTTATAAATATGAACCGAGTTGCCTATCTGATACGTCCCGGTTGGACTGCCTAGAATATAGGAGTTTACGATGCGTGCGTGACCAACGGTGGTGGTATAAACAGTGGCGTTAGCGAAGTCCGGTATGACCGAGAACATCACCCGGAAGCTTGCTACCGCGGCCGCTCCGGACGGGGTGAGGTAGATAGGTGAATCGGCAGTTATTTTGGTGGCCCAGTTTGGGGTAATAGCCTCGTAACCTGTGGGGAAAAGTGGAATAGCACTGGCTATCTCACTACCCCCCGGTGTCGTGCCTATTTTCAGCGTAATCCCAGCCTGGGAGACATCTTTCCGGACATGCATGGACATAATACGGTAATCCTTCCCCGAAACAGGAGGCGTCATCTGCCCGGTCGCTTCATAAGTATATTTGGACGCATAGAATTTGGGATGGAGAAAAACACCCTCGAATATTGGGGCTGATGCAGCTGAAATAGTAAGGGCAGGTCCGTTGGTTCCAACAATCTCGCCACCGACAAAACGCGGGTTGCCACTGGCTGTCACCATCGCCCCGTAGTTTTTGCCTTCAATGTAACAGTTAGAAAACAGACCGCCACCATTATCTGTAAACAGCAAACCGTATGCTGTCGTTGGAGCTGAACCACCGATGATTGAGCAGTTATAGAATTTGGGCAGTCCGGCATATCCAATCTCTACCGCATTCCCGTCTACTAGTTCTGAGCCTCGAAATGTGCAACCACGCACTTCCAAACCATCCCCGCAGCTATACGGAAAACAGCCCGCATTTTCTGAATAAAGGTCGCAATAATACAAACCGCAACCACGGTACTCGTAAGCAGACGATCCATTGAAGGCAACACAGCCACCCATTCCTCCACTTAGGCGGATCAGGCGTAAGTTTTTAATCTTGGAATAGGACAGATCGGCGGTTGTATAAAATATTCCCCAATTCGTGGCCGATGAAGTAATGGTTCCAGATATACAAGACGATCCCAGTCCGTCGATGCATAGGTTAGAACGCAAGGTTATAATGTCAGATGTATAGAAATTACCCCCCAATAAGCAAATAGTGCCCCCACCGGCAGGTAACGCATCGATGGCTGCCTGGATTTCCACCTCATCGGCAGTACCATCGCAAACGTAATCAGCTTGTTGCTTAGCCAAAGTAGAGGCATCACTCGCAGTAACGACAAAAGCTGCGCCACGAGCGATATCTTTCAAAGTACCGTCGCTGTTATGGGCAACTTCAAGAAACGAATTTAAAATCGTTCCCCAATTTCCTGAATCTCCACCTACTGTTGGTAATCTGTTTGACATAACTTTTGTTAATTAAACCTATACACCATACCCCCCTGTTCCAAAACTAGTTTGTTTGTTTGATTTCTGATTCTTTAAACTGGGATTAACTTCTGATATTAATTTTAATATTGATGAAATACCCAAAATTCCTAAAAATAATGTTCCCATATACAACAAAAACTCTTTTCTGGTTAATTTAATTGAAGAAAACTTTCTTAAGAAACCATTCATGGCTATTTAACTATATTTTTTTTGACATACAAAATCAATATGGTTACTAGATAAAGAAGGATTATTGGAGTGGCCATGATTGTTTGGTTAATAAAATCCGGTGTTGGGGTTAAAACTGCAGCAACTAGAAAACTAACTGCAAACACATATTTAAACTTACTTAAAAGCAATTTAGGAGTAATGGGGGTAAATAAGCTAACAAGGTAAATAACAAGAGGAAGCTGGAAAAGAACAGCAAATCCAAGTAAATATTTTGTAACAAAAGAAAAATAATCCTTGGTTGAAATTAAAGGTTCAAGCTGGTCTGACCCAAATTTACTTAAAAAATTTAAAGATGCAGGAAAAACTAAGTAGTATGAGACTGAAATTCCAACAACTGCAAGGACAAAAGAAGTAAACAGGTAAACAAAAATCTTTTTGCCCTTAAGATTATTGCTCACAGGCTCAATAAACTTTACTATTTGAAAAACTAAGATTGGAAGTGAAACAACAAAACCAAGTAGTATAGAAACTCCAAAAACTGCTTCAAAGCCTCCAATTGGGGAAGTGTAAAATAAAGGTTTTTTAAGTGGCTGTATTAACCAACCTAGTATTACTTCATAATTTAAATACCCCAAAATACTTCCTAAAACAAAAAAAGCTACCCACCAATAAAACCCTTTGACCAACTCTTTAAAATGATCTTTAATTAATAACTTCTTTTGGGGATTATTTTTTTGACTTTTCTTTTGAAGTTTCTTGTTTTTTGTTTTCATCATCGCCAAACCCCATGCGTATATTCTTAATAGCCTCTCCCAATCCTTTGGAAAGTTCGGGAAGCTTTTTACCTCCAAAAAGAACTAGCACAATAACCAAAACAACTACTAACTCTTGTACGCCAATTCCAAACATATTAGATATAATATAAATCTACAACCTAACTAACGCAAGTAGTATTAATATTTGGTAGTATTAAGCTATGCATTTTAAAGTAAAAAGTTTTTTTAGTATTCTTCTAGTCGCTCTATTTTTCTTTTTCTCAATCTTTAGCAGCAGTGTACTTGCCGCTTCAAATTACGGAGAAGGAAACTACGGAGATGGAAATTATGGCGGAGGAGACACACCAACAACTTCTACGGCCGGAGCGCCAAGTTGTAATGACACGACTCCAAGCGGGCTAGCACCCTGGTTATATCAGGCCAGTGCACAAGGAAAAAGTTCAATAATCTTAAGATTTACAAACTGGCAGACTCCTGTTGATCATTTTGCTTTGGAATACGGAACAGAAAGTAATAAATACACTTTTGGAGTAAGCAGTTTTGGAAATAAAGATACAAATTCATACACAGTTGGTTCCCTTTTGCCAAACACAAGGTATTACTTTAGAGTTAGAGCGGGAAATGGATGTGCAACAGGAACTTGGAGTAGTGAAATTTCGGCCAAGACATATGGAAGAGAATATTTTGGGGCTCCTTCTTTGTTTAATACTGACTTGGACACTGAAATTGTGGATGTGGAAACCGTGGAAAGGAAAACTGGGGTTTACACAGTCCAAGCTGGGGATACTCTTTTTTCCATTGCAGAGGAGGTTCTTGGAAATGGTGCAAGATATTTGGAACTCATAGAACTGAATAAAGACGAATACCCCTCTCTGGTTACCAATCCTGGGTACTTAGTTGTAGGCTGGGAATTAACCCTACCTGGTCAAAAAGAGGAGGAGGGAGAAAAACAGGGGTATGATGTCACGGTCAAGGTAATAGACAATGAAAGCAATCCCGTGGAAGGAGCCAAGGTGGAGATTCATTCAGAGGTAAAATCTGCAACCACCAATAAAGAGGGGATCGCAACCTTCAGTAACGTGGGGCCCGGAGAACACAAGATATTGATTGCCTATAATGGCCAGGAAGGTGAACAAAATGTCAATCTCACCGGGAACACTATCCAGGAGTTCAAGTTCACCATCCAAATCAAACCCACCAGTCCATTCAGGGATGTAAGAGTAGTAGGGATAATTGGAGCTTTAGCACTTACAACACTATTCCTAATTATCCTCCGCAAAAAAGACAAAAGAGCCTTTACAATAAGCAACAAGGCTAAATGAAAGATATCCGGCAAAACTTCCCCGATTTTTTCAGAGAATTCAGGCCAAAAATTTGTAGGACTTTCTTCATATGCTATGGTTTGCTGAGTCTGCGGGTCGAAACCCTTTTGGTCTTTATAATTTACTGAAACTCTTTTAACTGTTTTTCGATATATCAACCATTATCGGATTTCCATTTCCCTGACCTCAAAATCAAAATGGCTTCTATAAATAAAGTCGATTGTTTCTCCAAGTCTTTTGTTAAGCCATTTATAAAGTATTTCCTTTTTACCTGGGTCTTCTGTTTTAAACTTTAAGACGCCTTCGCGTAATTCATGGCCGTCTTTTGCCTGAGCCGTTAACTCAAGATCGCCGTTATCCAATCTTTCTATCTTTTTAAGAATCAAAAGGTTGTGGGGAATGTACAAGCGATCCATTCCGGAAAAAAATCCGCCCAAGAAAGGCGGCAATTCTATGTTCGGATTATCTTTAAATAACATTTATTTTCGTTTACTGGCCGTCGGCTTCAACCTGCCATCTACAACCCATATGGCCGGAGCAGGTTTTCCCTTCTTACGTTGCTCTCTTTGAAGTTTATAAATGTTCTTAATTTGTTTATCTGAATCTGTAACCCGAATAATGAGATAGATGGTTCTTCCGGTGCTTTCACTTTTTGCGTAAGCTGGCAATTGCTTTTCGAAACCACTTGTTATATGTGTATTTGTAGATAACTTTACCTCAACTAATATTCGGGAACGATATCCTCGGCTTAGTTTAAAATCTACTGGTCCACTTCCAGCATTGGGCTCTCTATTTATATCTATATTATTTGC
The DNA here is from genome assembly GCA_018823885.1 of Patescibacteria group bacterium. Classification (GTDB taxonomy): domain Bacteria; phylum Patescibacteriota; class Microgenomatia; order UBA8517; family UBA8517; genus JAHJHG01. The sequence goes on along the minus strand of JAHJHG010000001.1, from coordinate 10,975 downwards.
AAAGCAATAAGTATCTGCTGTACTGAAGAAAAGAAGGTGACTAAATCTCTCGTGTCTTCGTTTTCTTCCTGCATACAAATGCTCGTTTAGCCCATTGTCTTCAATATTTTTCTTAAACTGTTTAATAATTTGAATAACTATGGACTCTAATTCGTCAATATCAGAAGGGGATGTTTCTTTTATGGTTAGAGGGTGAAGGGCACCAAATTTCTGGCCAAGGTAGTACCATAGCACTTCTCCTTGAGGATCGGTATCAAAATCATATTCACGAGCTTTGCTCTCTTTGTAAGCATTAATTATGGACTCGATGTTATCCTTACTACTGAATATAAGATTGCGAATCTGCTGCTTTGTAATTTTATTCCTCCAAGCAGAACCTATCATTTGGTTGATTCTGTCGCGCAACTCTCGATTAGTAGAAACCACGTGATCTATAGCTTCCCAAGTCAGAGCTACGGGCAAATCACGCAGAAGCTCCATTGGTAGCAGAAGAAGAGGGCCTCGCCTGTTGGGGTGTAGTGGTAACTTATAGCTAACATTTCTCTTTTCAAAATCTACCAAACGACCTGTCCCAACCTCTCCAGCCACTCTTTCTGTATAAGAATATATTTTGTCTCTAATAATAAAGATAGTCATATCACTTAACCTATCGGCACCAAAGTCCTCTTCAAATAAACCTAGTAACTCAAATATTTCAGGGTCGTTAATCCCGAGAGAGATGATTTCTTGAGCGGAATTAAGAAGTCTATATGCCAATCTAGGACCTATTCCCAAACCATCACTGCTGTGTAGACCGTAACCTATAGATACTCCCTTAGTTTCTCGAAAAATTAAACGCCTGTGGGCCTCTTTCCATGGCCTATCTCCTTCCTCTCTAGAGGCTCTCAATAAAGTCATAATATTCCCGAAGTAACTTTCGATTTGGCGACGAGAACCCTCAAACTCCGGTACAGATGTTCTTCGTAAGAGGTGGGGATCAAGAAAAAGACGCGTATCAACTCCAATAACTGCGTCAAAAACTCCACGCTTCTCAAACTTTGCTGGATTAACTCCAAGATACTCGCTTACTCGCTGTGTCATAATAAAAAAGCCCTTGCGGGCAGTGTTTAAATTTTATCACACAAAATTAGTCAACGTAGGTAAATAGAAGAATTATGGGGGTGAATTACTTTGAATTCTCGTATGCTTGCTTTAATAGATGAGATAAAAGCTTCTTATTGCTTTCAACACCCCCTTTTGAGAACCTTAGTCTGTAAGCATTCCATTTTTTCAAATATCCCATGTCATCTAGCCCTGCCTCTTCAATTTTCGTTTGAATTTCGTCGGAAAATGGTATTTTTATTTCGACATTTAAACCACTCTTTCTTGGTCTGAAAACGGCGAAGTTATTTGGCTGTCCATCCTTTGCTAATCCTATATAAAACTTATTATATTTAAGCTCAAAACCTTCGGTGAATTCATTGATCAACTCCAACATCTTGTCGGCCATTTTCACCGTATCTTCAGTCCCTCTATTTATCCAATATTTCCTGTCGGTTACTTCACGAACTTCCTCGTCCTCATCGACCAAGCCTAAGGGTAATTCATCCAAAACTGTTGTGAACATTAAAGCAACCTTTTTGTCAAATTTATATGCATTCATTTGTATTGCTATTATGGGAACGTTCCCATTAAAAAGATTGATTACGTTTAAAAATCTACTTGTTATATCCTCCGCAACTATAACTGCACAATGGTCGTATTGAGGGTATCTTTTTCGCTCTATATCCCAATATTCTATTGTTCTAATAATGTGGCTTTCATCAGTTTTGCCAAGTTGAATTTCTACCTCATACCTTCGGTTGGTATCAGGATCTTGGAGAAGTAAATCCAGTCTGCCGGCATTCGGCTGAGGCCTTTCTTTATCTCTTAACACTAAATCGCCAAGATTCAAAATGGATGGGTCATCCGCAATACACTTCTGAATCCACACCTCATTGTATTCCGGGTTATTTTTTAATTTTAGCTTTTCAGGTTTAAAAAGTTTACTCACGATTGTGCTGGAATTATAACGTAAATCAGGGATAAACTACAAATTGATAAGAAATATTTACAGCCCACGCGAAGCATTAATAATTTTTTCAATGCATTCACTATCCAAACCTTGCTTAGAGGCTCCGTTTAAAACAATATCTAAATATTCTTTGGTTGGGCGTACAAAATCACGTTCAAACTGTTTATTTGCTTTAAAAGTTTTCGCCTTAATGATTCTTCCGGGTACTTTTACTTGTACGTCTATCTCAATATACTTAGGGGGCTTAAGAGTACTGCCTTCTTTCTCCTTTATCTTATCGTAATCATCTTTGGATAACTCAAGAATTGCTCCACAAACAAAATCTGAAGGATCATCCATAACATTCAGTGCGCTGCTTTTCCTTCCTTCTGAATAATAATTAAAGGATAGTTTATACCTTTTTAAGGCTCCGATAATGGAAGACTTTGGTTTTATTGGTTCGTAACCTTTACTTTCACACCAAGAGGCCAAATCTTTTAAGTTCATATTCGATCCATATGCGAAATATTTCATGGCTTATTCATATTGTATTTTTCTCAACAATCTCAATTTCCTCTGGCGTGAGGCCAGAGAGTACAGAACAGGCTGATAACTTATGACCAAAAATCTATTAAATTTTTGATTGCCTCTTTGAATAAATCCGGGGCTTTTATTCCCAATATAAGATCGCCATTTTCGTTAAGAAGGAAGCCAACTTCAATTTCGACAATTTTGTTTTCTTTACTACCATACAAAACAACAGTCCGGGTGATTTTGAATTTTGGGTAATATTTTTTAATGTAATTTTCTTCTATATCGCCAAAATTCTTCAACTCCTCAATTCCATTTCGTCTAAATTGATATTTTTTACCTTCAATGTTGATAATCTCTGTTCTTCCAAAATCTATTAAAATTAAGTCAGGAATACTGATTATTTTATTCTTATCACCCTTTTTGTAGGCTTCTCTATCGGAATATTTTTCCAATGGGATGGGCTTGCCCTCCTTGGTTATGAAATAGCCTTTCTCACAACCGGCATGATTTTCAAATATTGAGTAACCCTCCGTGAAATTTTCAACAACAAGGTGAATAAAAATTGTTCCAAGTTTTTCACCCTCTGTTTCGTATTTCCAATAATTATCTTTTTCTTTAATTGAGGGAACTGTAAGACCGTTGATTTTTAAGCTTAATCTGTTGGCAATTTTAATGAATTTGTTACCAGCAGTAACATGGCTTTGGTTTAGTCCATGTTCAGTTATCACTATGTCATCTTTCCACCCTAATTTTCTAATGGCCGCACTGATTAAGCTAAGAGCCCCAATGTTTGGATCGTGGGATAAACGACCTGATTTATACAATCTGCCAGAAATTGTGATTTTCCCATTCGATTTTTCAATCAGAATTGGGACGTTTCCCGTTGGGGCCTTGCGCATTGCTCTTTTAAATTTAATAATTTCATCAACTGAAGTGAACGGTCTAAAAATTTTATCGTCAAGTTTCTTGCCCAAAATTTCTACACCAAGCGTCAATAACAATCTCGTACCAAAGATATAAGTTGATGTTGGCTCCACCTTTTGCTCTATCTTCAAGTTGTAGAGCATTATTTTCTTAATACTTGAGTAATAGTAGTCAATAAAAACAAACTTTGAGGCGCGCTGATAAACACCCGTATTCCGACTTTCTCTGTCGTCGGTTTTTGTTTCTTCTATTGCATAGAGGGGAATGTCATTTTGAGTTGGTTGTTTCTCCTGATGAAAAACTAAAAAATCAACAAAACTAGAAAAGCCACTAACAGACCTTATAAATACTCTCTTAATTTTATTACAGCGAAAACCAACAACTTCATATAAAAATGAGAACTTACCATTTTCCAAAATTGGCAATATCCTTATAGTGTCAATAAAACAAGCTAATTTATTGTCTTTTGCAAACTTTAATAAAATATCAGAGATAACTTCCCTCTTTGGTCTTTCTTCCGTTAAGATCCACAGATTCTTATTTTCCATACTTATTTTTCCTTTCGAAATATCATAATAAATTGATGAAATTGATTAGCCACAAAAGCATGTGGGTATCCAAAGGGGTAAAGTTTTTGAGTTGCATCGTACCAAATTTTATAGCCCCTGAACGATAAATCAGGTATCTCTAATAACTTATCTGCTATAAAACTGTGCAACATATTATGCTCTCCGTTTTTTGGTTGTAAATCCTTAACAAAAATCGCTATACAACCTTTTGGCTTAAGATACTCCGTAGATTTTTGAATAATGTTTTTCAATGATTCCAGAAAATTTTCTCTATCCATATTGCCTAAATCTGTCTCGTGGCTGGTAAAAGGAGTTGCTTCGGCAACACCAGTTTTCTTTCTTCTCTGTCCGGTTCTCTTATTACTCAACATTTCGCCATAAGGAGGATCGGTAAGGATAAAATCTACAACTGTGTTCTTTTTAAGTAATTTTTCCAGTTGTAACGAGTTACCGACAATTGCAGTCTGCTCAGCAACGCCCAGTTCCTTGCAAACCTTTTTATACAGATCAATATATTTTTTTGATAAATCTATCCCTATTCCTTTTCTGTTCGATAAAGAGCAAGCAATTAAAGCGCCACCTACCCCCATAAAAGGATCAAGAACAACCTGATTTTCTTTAGTGAAAAAATCTACAAATTTTTTCATTAGCTGTGGTGGTTTAGGGGAAGGGTGTTTTTTCCGTAAATGGTGAGCGAATCCATCGGCTCCCTTAGTAGAATAGTGAGTTACATCAACAGAGTTTAAAAAATAAATCCATTCCGAGCCGCTTAAATCATTTAATTTATTTTTATTATTCACTTTTTTGACATAATACAGCTTCTCTTTAACTCCATTCTTTTGTTTACCATTGCTATTACTCTTGAAACGCTGGTAAGTCTGTTCCGATACCATAGTTTTGCCATATTCGTTAAATAACTTTAATATCTCCTTTTCGGGCATAATCCCTTCATCGTTATAACTCAAAATTAAATGTTTAAAATTCTTCTTTTTAAGAATATTTTCAAGAGCTTTGAGCCCCTTCCGTAGATTACAAAACTCCGACTTCTGTTCCTCATATGACCTCATACCTGTAACACCTTTAATAGGTGGGTTGTCCCATCTAGCGATCGTTTCTAAAATATGATAGTTCGGTGCATATTGTCGTTCGTTGTACGGCGGATCAAGATATAAAATATCTATTTTTTTGATCTTGTCTAAAAGTTTTACACCATCGATATTGAAAACTTTGTGAGTTTCACTACTGGGTATTATTTCTGGGACCTCAAGCGTTAAGGTTTTGAAAACCCTTGGATCCCAATCTTTCAGAAACGCGGCGTAAGTACCACTTATGTTAGCAACGAATGGAACAGCTTCTATAAGTGAACCCAAAAGAAAAAAATACTCCCGCTCATTTATTAAGCTTTCTTTCTTCCACTCCTCAATTTTCTCTCTAATAGCGTCTATTTTTTTTGCATTTACCCCAGTAAAATATTTACGTACGTGGGTTTGGCCGTCAGTTCCCTCCGGAGAATAATTCTTAAAGATAAATCCTTCTAAGCCCTCAAGATTGTTTAGATACTTAACAATTTCCTTTGCGTTCAAACTTTCGCTTGTAAAGAGAGTTTCTTCTACGGGGTTAATCTTCAAGTGTCTTAGGAGCTTTGTAAATTTAGGGTATTCGTTTTGCTCAATATAAACTTTTTGTAAAACATAAGAAAAGTATAATAAATCATTAGAAATAATTTTGTAACCTAATTTTTTAAAATGTTTTGCTACACTTCCCGTACCTGCAAAAAGATCACAAAAAATAGGCCCATTGATATCCCTTTCTTTTACAAAGGTTTCTATAAAATCAACTAAATTTTCTTTACAACCAATAAACCGCATAGAATTTACTTTATCACTATAACTCTAGTTTACCATGCTATTAAGGCTCAGTCGAAGCTATTCTTAAAACCTGTCTTAAGTGGGACTTTCAACTTTTTTAATAGTGTTCCTGTACGTTTTATAAATTTCGTCTTTCAAAACCGTCTGCCAAGTACATTCGTGATAATGAATTTCACTTCGTTATCCACTTTGCCCCATTTTAGCATTTACTATAGTCGGAGACATATGAAAGTTACAACTTTGTCACCCTCTTTTCTTTTCAAGAACTTCTGGGGGTACCATATTCCAATCTCCTCGCACAACTGGGACGCGTCTGCTAACTATCATACTGTCGACTTCATCGGAGCTTATTGGCGGTCCAGTATATGCAGTTTGTGTTCTTTTCCTTTTTTTAAGTTTATTGAGAAGCCTACGATCTTGCTTAGGAAGGCCTGGGGTAGATTCCTTTGCTCTTTCTCTCCAAGGTTTTAGGTGTTTATCGTGTAGGTCTGCAACTAAATTATCAATTTCTATGGGAGGATAGTGAGCAAAGCCAAACGGGCCCAATTTTTTAACTTCTTGGGGTAATCCGGCATAATAACCGTTAATTTTTCGGAGGGCGGCTTTTAATTCTTCACCCTTTATGAAGCTTTGGTCTGATTCCACAAATAAAGGAGTTATCCTTTTATGTAGCCTGTCGTTTGAAACAAAAACATGACAAAAGGGTAAATAGTAAAGATAGGAAATATCTACCATATTAGAAGAAGCCCTTTCCTTTCCTATTAAGCCTCTACTTATTCCTATATAAAAGAAAAGGTTTGTTTTTAAAACATGAGCGGCGTATGGGGAAAATTCCTCAAAAGTTTGCCAATTATTTTCTCGCCACCTTTTAATTATCGGCTTGCGCGCCTTTTCTGACACCTCAAGTATTTCAAGAGCAAAATAAATAAACTGTTTATACCTTGCCTTTACAAAATTATCTACAAAGTCTTTTAAAGCTTGTAGATTAGGGATTTTCGCATTTTGGGGAACTTTTGAGTCAATTAGGCTTACTGTTTCATCAAAGTTGACAGCTGACAAAGCCTCTCTCCATTCTTTGGCAATATCCCTTTCTATTTCTTCAAACTGGCCTGCTTTCCATCGATGCAATGCCGCTTCCTCTGGGAACTGTTTAAAATCTATTCCGATACTGCCATCTGCATATTTAACATATTTACCGCCACTTCTTTGTATCCTCCTGTGGACAACATCCACTTCTTGGCCTAACAATTCGCCCACTACGATCCTGTGATGATGAATGCTTGGACATGGATTTATGATAGGTGTTTTCTTGGCAATTTCTTTAACAATCTCTTGGGAAACTCTTGGCACTTTTCCACTTTTGTAGTCTTTTTCCAGATCTGCAAGTGTTTCTACATAAAAGAGGGGCGTGATATTGCACAGAAAAAAGTGATCCAGCCACACCGATTCATTGACGGTCAAACTTTCTAAAAAAGACTTGTCAAAGATTAAAACGGGTCCCATTTCAACATTAATTATACTTTAAGTTGACATTATGCCTATTTTCTGGTTAAATTCGGCTGGTTATTTAAAAACTGCCTTAGTTGGCAGTTTTTTTGTAAGTCAAGTTTCCTGCTCATAACCTCTGCCCTATTTTTTAAGGAGGTGAGGATATGAGAAAACTTTTAATATTTAAATCGCTTCTAATCACTGCCTTAGTTACCGCTTCCAGCGTATATGCCCAGTCCGACGACGTTGCCAAGGTCGAAAACTTCATGCAAAACATAATTCAAACTTTGGTTACGCTTGCAGGAATTTTGGCCGCACTTTTCTTTGTCTGGGGCGGGGTTGGCTATATCACAAGCTCGGGAAATCCGGAAAACCTTGAAAAATCAAAAAAGACCATATTTTATTCCGCTCTAGGTTTGGCAATAAGTATAGGAGCGTACGTCTTAAGCAATGTAGTAGCACAGCTTGCCCAAGGTGCATTCGGCAGATGATAAAAATTATTTTATCGATATTGGGAAGTATTTTGCTATTCTTTGCCTTGCCTTCACCATCCTTTGCTCAAACCCCAAACCCCCAGGTACAAGCCTTTTCTTCCGAACTCTTAACCGTTCTAACAATAATCGCCTCAGTTTTTTCCGTCTTTGTTCTTATTAAAGGCGGCTATCTTTATATAACCTCAACCGGCAAGCCTGATGCCCTTGAAAACGCCAAAAGAACGATCAAACACGCACTTATAGGTCTTACCCTTGTTCTTTCGGCAAGCGTATTTGCCTCTCTTTTATCCCACGCCTTTACCACGCCGAATATCCCTGCGGTTGAAAGCCAAATTCAGCTTCAGGCTATTGAACCCGAAGTCCCCAGCGGCGGTCTGACCCAGGTTCTTTTGGAAGCGGTTTCCGGATTTTTGCAAAGCATAATCCAAAGCGCAACCAAGCCGATAACCGACGCAATCATTGGTTTTCTGACGACAACGCCCCTGGTTTCTACCAATTCGGTCATTTTCAACTTCTGGCTTGTCATCTTAGGAATAGCCGACGCCCTGTTTGTTGTTGTTGTCGCTCTTTTGGGCCTTCAGTTTATGAGCGCTTCGGCCTTCGGTTTTGAAGAACTTGATTTGAAACACATTCTGCCAAGACTGGGCTTGGCCTTTCTTGGAGCCAACGTATCCATTTATTTTATTGACTGGATAATCAGGACAAGCAACGTTCTGGTAAGCGCCGTTTTGTCATCAACGGGTGGGATAAACGACGCCTGGATTTTAAATGCCTTTGACCCGGCTAATTTATCAATCGGAGGCACAACCACAATCACCCTTATTTTTATGGTTTTGTTTATCATCCTTGCTACCGTCCTTTTGCTTTTTTATATCTCGAGGCTTATTATTATCGCCTTTGGCGCGGCAATTTCCCCTCTGATTTTCCTTTTGTGGGCGATTCCTAAGTTTTCAGACTTTTCAGAAATTGCCAGCAAAACCTATCTAGCCGTCGTCTTTTCCGTCTTTGTCCACGTTGTTATTATCCAGCTTGCCTCGGCCTTTTTGTCCACAGACGTCGGAACCGGTTCAACGACGATAATTCCCATCCTTGTCGGGATCGGTCTTTTTGTTACCCTTTTGAAAGCCCAAAGCCTGATGGTCCAGTTCACCTTTTACAACTCGGGGAGGGCGGCTGTTACAAAACTCGGCGGCCAAGTAATAAATGTCTTAACCGCGAAACAAACGGAAAGCACAACCGCCGAAACCGCCAAAAAATCGGCCGTTAAAAAAGCCAGAAAGGTGATTAAAGCATGAAGACAACCGTTATACCGGCTCAAATTACGACCGTCGAGGATAAAATCGCGGGGAATTTGAATCTCACCCAAATAGTTCTTTTGCTTGCCTCTCTTTTTATAGGGACTTTCGTCTACACGGTTCTGCCGAACAAAATGGAGTTCACCGCCTACAAAATCCCTCTTATCATTTTTGAGTTTGCCTTGTTTGCAGGCCTTTCAATAAGAATAAAGGAGAGAATTGTCCTTCAGTGGCTGATTGTCTTTATCAGATACTGGATGCGACCCAGAATTTATGTTTTCAACAAAAACGAATTGTACTTAAGAAATGTTGAAAGACGAAACAAAAAATCAGATAAAAGCGCGCTTAGCTTGGCCAAACAAAAACCAAAAGACAAAAAAGAAAGCAAAGAAGCGCCTTCGGAAATACTTGCGCCCCTTTCGGAAAAACAAAAAAAGTTTGGTTTTAAATTAGGCAAGAAAGGAAAATTGAATTTAGCCGTCTATGATTAGGAAACATTCGTCAAGAAAGCAAATCGATATTAAAGAGGTAAGAGACGGAGTTCTTGTTTTGCCTGGAGGAAAATACAGAACCGTACTTGAAGCCTCTTCGGTCAACTTTGAACTTAAAAGCGACGAAGAGCAGGACGTTTTGATTGATAACTTCCAGAATTTCCTGAACTCCCTTCCTTATCCCATCCAGATTTTGATAAGAATAAGGGAGATCGACATCGACGATTATCTGGGTAGGTTGTCGGAAAAAAGCAAAAGCGAAAAAGAAAAAGTTTATATCAAGCAAATCAAAAACTACTCCAGGTTTGTAAAAAAGCTGGTTTCGGGAAATAAGATTCTCTCCCGGCGCTTTTACGTTGTTATTCCCTACGACCCCGAAAACGGGAAAGGAGAATTCAGTTTGGTAAGGGAGCAGATAAAACTTAACCAAGATATCGTCGTTAAGGGACTTGAAAGACTGGGTATGAAGACAAAATATCTTGACTCAATTGAGGTTCTCGAGCTTTTCTACAGTTTTTACAACCCTGCCCAAAATAAAACCCAGCAGCTTAAGGAAAAAACCATGGAGTTTTTAACAAATGCTTAACGGAAAACAAAATTTTAGAAAGATTAAAAAAGTACTCTTTAGCAAGATAAACGGTCGTAAAAACGGGCCTTTCAGCAAGGTTAGAGAGTTTGAATTTGGAGAGCAGGATTTGATTGACCTTATCTCCTATTCCGGAATAAAAGAATACCCCAATTACATCAGGATGGGTAGTAAGTATATAAGAACGCTTTTTATCTCCGGCTACCCTTACGTTGCCTCAACCGGCTGGCTTAACATGCTTATCAATTTTAATCACAACATCGATATCTCTTACCATATAGAACAGATTGACGCTCTCTTGGCCCTTCCCAAGCTGAACCGGAAGATAACCGAACTTGAGTCAACCAGGCGCAGCATGCAGCAACAGGGGAAAATCATCGGTTCTGAGCTGACAGACCCTTTAAGGTCGGCCGTGGAGCTTAAGGAAGCTATTTTAAGAGGTCAAGAGAAGCTTTTCCAGGTGTCAATTTACATAGCCGCAATTGCCGATACTCTCATTGAGCTTGAAAAAATTACCACTCTTTTAGAAACAACTCTGGCTACAAAGCTTTTCTACACCAAAACGGCCAGTTTTCAGCAGCTTGAAGCCCTTCAATCGGTCCTTCCGAGAGGAGAAAATCTTCTTTCCCAAAAAAGAAACCTCGACAGCTCGTCCGCCTCTTTGACTTTTCCTTTTATATCAAGCGAGTTTGTC